>PHFX01000011.1 GCA_007618135.1 Candidatus Brocadia sp. WS118
AATAGTGGAAGAAGGTGCCCCGAATCCACAAACTGGCAAAAACATTTTCAATTTTACATTAACACCAACTTGCAACGCAACCAATCTGGATGCCAAACCAGAACCGCTGAAACTCCTGAGAGAAGGGAGTGCTGGCGAGACGGTAACGGTAACATGCGGGAATGGCGAACCAAAGGCCGGAATACTGGTAACTGCTACCGTTAGGAATGGTAAGAAACGCGTATCGGTCTCGCCGTCAAACGCTGTAACAGATACCAACGGTCAGGCAATGTTCACAATCACAGCCAGGAAGACCGGTAATGCAAAGGTCAGATTCCAAGCTGCAGATGGTTTGAGAGATAACGTGTCCGTAAAGGTGAGTGAGTAAGACAGGGGGGCATTCCCGATTTTTGTAAATCGGGTTAACCGGGTAGGGTGGGCATCGCCCGCCAAACATCACGCACTCGCTCACATTACCTATTTTTTGGTGGGCGAGGCACGCCCTACTACTTGATGTTTAGGAATTTCAAAGTTTTGTAAGTCCCATCTAAAAAGAGGGGATTAAGAGGTGTGTACATAATGTCATAACACACCCCCGGCCCCTCTTTTTAGAGGGGAGATATAAAGTAGCTGCCGAAGGCCTAATTTATAATCTTTATACACAAATAGTAAATTTTTCATAACAAATTTTCATGTTCACTATTTCTAATGAATATGATGTCTTTTGTCCAGAAATATCTGTTTGAAGCAACGTGAAGCATCAATTTCGTTTTTTGAAAAATCGCAGTTATCGTGACATATCTGGCAAAACCCTTATGTCGTGACCATCTGAGTACAGTTAAGAGATTCTTCGGCCTATCGGCCTCAGAATGACATGTATACACTGTCATTCTGAATGAAGCGAAGCGGAATGAAGAATCTATACGGGTTTTACCAAATATGCATTTCAAAAAGCTAACGTAGTACAAAATTATACCGGCGTTACGCTGACGTTTTCGGCAACTGACAATGTCGGGGTAAGCTCAGACGAACGCTCAGTCGACCGATTCGGCGCAAAAAACAGCTCTTATGCCTTAACAAATCTTTTGCCTGAGAGTTGTTTTGCCAGCTTCTTTATTTCAAGAATCAGTAAGGTGCTGGTCACAACGGAGGTGGGAAGTTGTGTAATACGGATAATTTCATCGATGTCTCTCGGGCTGCTGGAGAGGAGCGAAAAGATCTTTTTTTCCTGGGAGTTTAACAAAAGATTCCTTGGGTCGTCTGCCACAGATGCCTCGCCGTCACTCAGGGTTTCCGCAAGCGGCCCTAACTCCTGAATAATATCGGAAATCTCCTCAACAAGCTTGGCTCCTTCCTTAATCAACTTGTGGGTGCCACGACTGTATATGTTGTCAATATTCCCCGGAATGGCAAAGACCTCTTTTCCCTGTTCGAGCGCCCACTGTGCCGTTATCAGGGAACCGCTTTTCAAGGACGATTCGACCACCAGCACCCCCAGTGACAAACCGCTGATCAGCCGGTTTCTCGGCGGGAAATTACGGAAATCGGGCGGGGTCTTCATGGGGAATTCGGATACGATAGCGCCGTGTTGAACGATCTGTTCTGCCAGTTCAATATTTTCCCGGGGGTAAATGACTCCAAGGCCACAGCCGAGCACCGCTATAGTGCGTCCTTTGGAGCCAATGGCGCCCCGATGTGCAGCAGCATCTATGCCGCGCGCCATGCCGCTGATAATGCAAAGTCCCTTCTGCGCAAGGAGCCGGGCAAAACGTTCCGCCTGCGACAACCCGTAATAGGTGCAGCGTCTCGCTCCCACAATAGCAAGGGCAAGGATATCGGTTTCCAGGATGTTGCCCCTGACATAGAGGACGAGCGGCGGATCATAGATGGTTTTGAGATGTTTCGGATATTGCTCGCTGGTATATGGCAGGATTTGAACCCCCTTCTCCCTGGCCAAATCAATTTCTGCTCCGATATCGATAGTTCTTGACTCCTCAACAACGGCGCTTGCGAGCTTCGGGCCAATGCCCGGCACTGCCTCTAATTCTGTCCTTGAGGCGTCAAAAATTGCCTCTGAAGAACCGAATCTTTCGACAAGTGTTTTATATGTCCTTATCCCGATCCCCTTCGTCATATTCAGGCGCAAGAGGGCTTCAAATTCCGTCACGGTTATTTCCTCTCAAAGGTAAAACGCGGATACAGCAGCATGACATGGCCACAACCAGGGAAACCTCCCCTCAATCCCCTCTTTGCGAAGAAGGGGATTGAGGGGAGGTAAAATTACAAAAAAGGTAATACTTTAGCTTTTTGAAAAATACGTACCTTTATAAGTAATTCACATGAAACGGAAAACGTAGCGCGGGTGGTTTATCCCCCTCACAAGCCGACCACAAGGGATCGGCGCTACATTTTTCAAAATACTAAAGTGTTACCAAAAAAGCAGGTTAAAAACCTTTTGAAAATCTTCAATAATAGCAATGTTTGCCGCGCAGTGTAGGGGCGAAGCATTTGCTCTAATTGGCATAAATGCATTCATAATCCATACGAGCAAATGCTTCGCCCCTACTTTTAAAAACTAAATTGTTATTAAATTTGTAATACCGACATATCCAAACAATCTGCTGTTCGCTAAAGAGGTTTGCTTAATACGCGGTATAAAATCTCCTCAGTCACCTGATCAGATATAATGACCTCGCCAATGTTCGTCGGAAGGATAAACCGGAGTTTACCGGAAATAACCTTTTTGTCGGTGTAGAGGGTTCTTACAATATCCTCGGCTTTTAATCCGGTATGAAGCGGCAGCCCCAGTCTCTTAATTAAAGAAAGTTGCCGTTCCAGCACCGTGGTATCGGTTAACCCCATTTCAAGGGCAATTCTGGTGGCATACAGCATCCCTATGGCTACTGCTTCCCCATGCCGGTATTGTGTGTAATTGGTTATGGTCTCAATGGCATGCCCTATGGTATGCCCATAGTTTAGTATAGCCCGCAGGTGTGTTTCTTTTTCATCCTCTTCTACGACGTTTGCCTTGATTCTGCAGGAGGTGGCAATAATGTTCCTGAGGGCATTATGATTCAATTGCAAGATGTCATACAGGGAATTTTCCAGAAAGGCAAACAATTCAGCATCCCGGATGACGCCGTATTTGATGACCTCCACCAGTCCCGCCACCAGTTCAACGGCCGGCAAGGTTGACAGGGTGTCCGTATCAATAAACACCGCCCTGGGCTGATAAAAACTTCCAATCATATTTTTCCCTCTTGGATGGTTCACGGCCACCTTGCCGCCGATACTGCTGTCGACCTGGGCAAGGAGTGAAGTGGGCACCTGAATAAAGGGAATGCCCCGCATGAAGGTTGCGGCAACGAAACCACTGATATCACCTACGACACCTCCGCCTAACGCAACGATCAGGGAATTTCTATCCAGCTTATGATCAAAGCATGCATCATACAGCATCAAGGCCGTATCCAGGGTCTTCTGATCTTCTCCCGGTTTTAATGCTATAAGCCTGACATCAAACTTCTTTCGGGAAAGACTTTCAGATACAACATTACCGTAAACCCGTTCGATGTTTTTATCCGTTATCAGGAGCGTCTTGCAGGGGCTCTTTTCCTGCACCAGGATATCCCCGATTTCCGGGAGGAGCCCCTTGTCTATCGAGATGTTGTAACTATTTGAGGATAGATTGACACGTATGGTTTTCATATGCCTTTTATGAGTTACCGGATAACAATTTAGTTTTTTGAAAAATTCCAATAATAACGATATTTGCCACACCGTGTAGGGGCGAAGCATTTGCCAGTTTGGGTATGAATGCATGTATGCCAATGATAGCAAATGCTTCGCCCCTACTTTTTCAAAAAACTAAATTTTTACTCTCACGGAGAAATCCGGAATCAGCTTTCGGATAAATATGTACCATAGATTCAGCTCATTTTACAGAAAAAATTCTCAGCACAGCCACGCCGTAGCCAAATCCCCTTACCGGTAGGACAAGCGTCCCCGCTTGTCATGATGATGTCAACCAGGACGGTTGACCTGCCTCAGCGGTGAAGGGGGTTGTAAAAAACTTTCTAAAAAGAGAAGATTTTACAAGATAATGCGATGCACCTTATTTCGCCGCTAGTACCTGAATATGGTTGCTTATTTTGGCGCTAAGGCCCAGATACGGCACTGTCCTCCTGATCCCCCCTCAATCTTAATGGGCGCCACAATAAGGGTAAATCCTCTGGGCGGCAACTTGTCAAGATTGGCCACATTTTCAAGGATAAATTTTCCCGCACGATTTATCGCGTGATGCACCTGGAATGCCGAGCAGTTTCCGCAATCACCACTCAGGGTATCAATGCCGATACCCCTGACATGCCGCTTTTCTATGAGAAAGACGGCAGTCTCCTTCGAATAACCAGGAAAATGCATACATCCCTGAATGTCTTTGTTTTTATACTCCTCAAAATTATGCCACCGCTTACTCCAGCCGGTATGTAATAATACCATCGACCCGTCAGGTATCTGCCCGTGCACCTTTTCCCACTGTTCAATATCAGACAACGAAAGCACATAATCATGATCTTGCTCAACCTTGTCGGTTATATCAATCATAACAGCCGGTCCAACCAGTTGTTCGAAAGGAATTTGATCCACCGAAGGCTGATTCAGTTCAAAATGGTTGGGGGCATCGATATGAGTTCCCAGATGCTCGGGGGTACTGTACCTGCCGGAAAATACCATGTCCTTTTTTATATTCGCAATGACCTCATATCGGAATGGGGTATAGTTTCCCACCGGCCAGTAGGGATTTTTTTCATTCAGGGGATAGGTCAGGTCAACAACCCTGGCCTTGCCTTCCATAACATCTTCAAGGATACCGGCCTGCCGGCGCTGTTCCCCTAAAATCAACAGTATCCCTATCGCAACTGTTCTCAGAAAATTTTTCATCTCACGATCTCCTTGCCAATGTTTCAAAGCTCATGTTTACCATTACCTTATCGACGTAATTACCTTCAAGGAATGCGTTTGAAATAAGAATCACCTAAATATTCTGAAAGTCTTTTGATACAGGGAAGTTTGCCTCCTTTTGTTTCGGCGTTTATCTTGGAAAATTAAATACGTTAATATGTACCTCTGATTTAAAAATGTCCGTTTTGTACGTGGTATTATAAGTATCTCCGGTAATAATGCGCGGTTCTAGCTTCGGCTGGTTATCCTTGCCTATCCAAATGAGTTTTAATCGCATGTTTTAGACATTAACAATGTCACAGCATCTACTTATAATACTCCTCAGTAAGCTGTGGGTTTGTTTTTTCCTGATATCGCCCCAGACCAAAAACACCCGACTGGCATGCAGGCTACGGGTTAGCACCATTTCGCCAAATATCGGATCAGGTCAGTACTCGTAATAATCCCCACGAGATGCCTGTCCTTGTTAATTACCGGAAGGGAATGAAATATTCCATCGCTGAGAAGCTGTGCAGCCTTGCGCACGGTGTCATGTATCTCTATGGTAACGAGGCTCTTTTTCATGACCTGTTCAATTGACCATTCGTCTGCATTGGATACGGTGATGCTCTGCCGGATAATATCGGTCGCGCTGATCATACCCGCAAGATTTTTGCCATCTACTACCGGGACATGATGGATCTGATTTTCCGACAATATCCGGAGTACCTCGCTCATTTTTTGGCTTATCTGCACGGTCTTTACGTTGGTAGTCATAACATGAGATATTGGATCAAGGTGTTTCATAATCCCTGCCTTTCATTAGTCTATTTTCTCTTGAGCTTTTTCCGGAAGTGTTCGCGGAATTTCTCCATCTTCGGCGCAATTACGACACGGCAGTACCCCTGCCCAGGATTCTGTTTATAATATTCCTGATGATAGTCCTCTGCCTTATAGAAGGCCTTAAACGGCGCTATCTCGGTCACGATGGGCGCCTCCCACACCTGTGCCTTTTCAATTTCCCGGACAACCTCTTCGGCGATAGCCTTTTGCTCCGGGCTTCGGTAAAAAATAACTGAACGATACTGCGTACCTGCATCCGCCCCCTGCCGGTTCAGGGTCGTGGGGTCGTGCATCGTAAAGAAGACCTCTAAAATTTCCCTGAAAGAGATGACCTTAGGATCGAACGTGATTTGTACTACCTCCGCATGCCCGGTAGTTCCTGTGCAGACCTGCTGATAGGTTGGATTCTCAATCCAGCCTCCTGAATAACCGGACTCTACCCGTTCCACGCCTTCCAGTTCGTCAAAAAACGCCCCAATACACCAGAAACAACCGCCTCCAAGCGTCACAACATCCTTGCCTTGAGCCGGAATAACCGGTTGGTTCTTCGCCTGGCTCACAACAAGGGTGCCTGACAACGTTAAACTGCCCAGCAATAAGCTTTTCAAAAGTACCTGGGTAATTATCATTTCCATACCTCATGTTTTCTCCACACAAAAGATATATTTGTAAAAATCATACATCGTGTGTTTCATTACAACCCCCTTCGCCCCTGCGGTAGGTCAACCGGTCCCGGTTGATATCATAATGACAAGCGGGGACGCTTGTCCTACCAATAAGGGGGATTTGGTTATAGCGTAGCCGCGATAGGAGATACCATCTGTTCACGGCAACCCACCCTTTTAGCATTAATCTTATCATGGTTTGATGTCATAATTCAAAAAGTTTTTCAGGGAAACCCAGGATATACGAGATGAAGATTGGAGACATTATAAAGCCCTGTCCATGCTCTAATCTTTGCACCTGGCACGCCGGAGCAACTGCGAGCCCTCATCAAGCTTGCACAATGATGATCCAGGAACACCGCAATGGCAAAAGGTCTTCATTTTAAGCGGAAGACCTTAAATCCCTGAAGACTAAGTTCGTTATCTAATGTTGTTAAAGGGAAATACCCTTGCTTGGAGAAATGGTCCAGATAATCCGCGTCATTATCATAAAAAACAAAAAGCGTTGATGGGGGCATGGGACCATGATAGCTAAATCTCCGGTAAAGCCCTTGCTTTTCCGGAGTGCTTCCCATACCACCTTGCTCTAAAGGCCACAGCAACTTTATCCGGTGCCGTTGCTCTTCCGGCATTAAATAATAGATCGTAAATACATTGATATTCGAAATGAATATATACTCCTCCTTCGTCTGCTCAAGTTTTTTAACAATCTCACGGTGATCATAATAATCCCACGTGTTGTCGTATTTACCTCCAACGTAGACCGAAGGGCTGATTACACCGTTTGAATGGCTGTTTGGTATATAGTAATTTACCATCAGTAATATGATATTGACTGAAATGATTACGCTGCCCAGCATACGCCACTTCCCTGTTTGAAGGTTTGCTATCCATACCCCGAACAACAACGGGAATACCCATGCAGGGATCAACCACAGGCGCGAACCCATGGAACCAAAAGGGGTAATCCGCCAAATTCCTATAAAGTTAAGGATGAGAAAAACCCATATTCCCCAAAATACCTTCTTTTCATTTTTATTATGCCTTGACAACCAAAAGGTAACGCAAACGACCATCACGCTTCCAGGAATTCCCCATGCAAAGGGGACAACGCTTCCACCGGAAAAACGTGCATACATCCCATCACCTGACAGGGTATACCAAAAATTTAACAGCGCAGATGCCAACGAAGACGGAGGAATCGCCGGCCTTTTTTGGAAAAAGACATTTCCGAAAATCCAAGCTGAAATACCTCGGGGCACTAAGCCTATCAGAAAACCGAGCGAACAGAAGGTTCCGTTGACGAAAAACTGCCGGAAACCAGGCCACAGGAAGAGCGTATAACATATAATGAGGGATATGGCGCTGGGCAGGAATATGATGTGGTTCCATACCCCGAGCGACAGCAGAAAACCCGCAAGAAGGAATCCTATCCTGCGGATATATCGCTTCCGGCTCCGGCACATCCTTACGTACACCCAGATCGTTCCGAAGAAGAGGAAAGGATTTAAGACAAATACTTCACCGCAGAGTCGCGAAAAGATTACGATCGGAGGAAACGTTATCAAAAAGCAGGCAATCCATCGCGCACGGACGGCAGAAAACTGCCGTACCACATCGAAAATCGCGATTATGGTTATCAGGGTAAAAACCGGCCCTAAACACCGCAAACTCCAGATGGAATCCCCGAATATCTTTATAACGATAGCCAGTAAATACGCATGAACCGGGGACGTATAGTAATTGAAAATACCGTATAACGGCCTCGCGCCATTCTTGATCATTTCGGCAAACAGGCCAAATACCGCTTCATCCCGATGGAGTCCGACAATATCCGCTAATTTCCAAAACAAAATCATCATGCCTGCAAACAACCAGGCCACATACCGCCATCTGTCTCTTATCTCGTTCACCATCATACCTTCGCCATCGCCCGCCCCATTTCGCCCTACCATCGTCAAATTAACTTGATGTACAGGATTTTCAATTACCCACCATAATCCCCCCGTTTACGGGAGGAAACAGGGGGGAAAGTTGCCGAAGGCCTAATTAAAAGATCTTATTTTTTCAGTTTGGTAAATTTCGAGCCTTCCAGCGTTAGATTGTACATCAGACCTTTCTGGCCAAAAACGAACCCGACGATCGGCTCCTTGATTTTCGTCGTGTCGATAGAAGCTGCCGCCCCAAGATTTACCAGGGCGACTGATCCGTCAACCCCTGCCTTCCAGCCAGAGCTTTCACGGAACTTCTTCATGGCCTCGTCCTGCATAAAGACGAGGATAACGTCTTTTTTTTGGCCCCCGATTTGGAATCCGTATGAGCCGGCAACGATACTGTAATAATCAACGGTCTTTCCGTGAATTCTCAGCGCTCCCTCGCCATATTCACCGCCAATGACAAATCCTCCTTTGATGACCCCTGGCAATACCAGCACGCCCTTTGCACTCGCAAGAAATTCTTCTGCACCCTTTACTTCCTTACGGAAACGGTCCAGTGAAGTATCCACAATGACATCGATCTCCTTCGCTGTTTTCGCATGGGAGGCGTTGCCTGAAAAAAATCCAGAGACAGCAAAAATACCTACGGTTAACAAAAAGGCTTTTATAAGGTGTGATTTCATATTGTGCATATTTGACCTCCTTTAGTATGTTTATTTATTTCAAATATTTCTTGTGTTTCCGTGTGAAACGAGGCCTTACCCACCCCCGAATCCCTTTCCAGGAGGGGAATAATTTGTACCATGATAAAATATGTGGATTTAAGTTAAACACGGACAACCGAAGTTTGTCCGTGTCTCCCCAAAAACCATTTAAATAAAATGAAAATTCCTAACCTCAAATACCCTGTTAATTTTTTTTCATTTTATTGTACCAGTAACGATTTATCAACGGGATTCCAGTTTTTCTCAATCTCTGAAAGTAAAACCCTAAAAAAGTGCAGAGAGGTCATATCGGTTTGTGGTAATCCAGTATATCTTGTCATCGATGCGACAACCAATAACTCGCACTTATTTCTCCGTCTGGTTAACGCCGGGAGTGCCAAGCAATACCATGGCATCGTAAAAAACGATTTTGATGGAATCAGCATTCAGACAATCGGTCAGCGAATACTGCAAGGGGAAAGACGTGGATGAATGTAAAAAGTATTGGAGAGAGCTTTAGGGCGGATATGTGCAACCTGTCCCAATTAACAAAAGAAATGCGCGAAAAGCATAAGGATTATAATGACAATAAGCCCTAACCAGGAAGATTCCTGGCCAGCAAGCGTATATAACGGCTTTTGGTAGATAATCTGCACCTTAGGTTGATCCAGATAAGAACACCTATCAAATGCCCGCTTGCACGCGTAATGCGATCGCAATGCACAAACAATGACGATAAGAAATAAAATAGCTTCCATGCTCAACACTATAACAGAAAGATACCGATGAATCAACGAGTAGAATTAATCTTTAGAAGAGAGAGGGTGGGCAATGCCCACCCTACCAGAAACTACAAGGCAGCCCGTGAGTTATTCGACATCGACTTTAAACAGCAATTCGGCGGGATATTGGAAGAGGAAGAAAAGGCAAAGTGGCTCAGGGTATTCCACTCGTACATCATCGACAAGAAGATGGAACCCCTGGATGCTGTGGAGAAGATCAGGAAGGATTACGAGATAGCAGGGCAGGAAGAACCCCACCCTAACCCTCCCCGTAAACAGGGAGGGGAATCTCTCTCCCCCGTAAACGGGGGAGACAAAGAGGGGGTTGTAACCCGTGGTGAGCAGGGCAGAACCATCGATCCCACCGACAGCCTCTTTGCTGGCATCGGTAAATCCATCGTCCAGGGCACGACCTCATTTCCCAGGACATTCTGGGGTACTGGCGCCATGCTGGAGGACATCACAAAGAGCATACCGCAGGCCATCCCCCTGGCCGCCTTCACCCAGATCATCTCTGAAGACTTTTTCAAGCGCCGGTACAAAGATGTGAAAGGCATAGAGGAACGCTTCCAGGCCAAAGGTGAAGGGTATAAGAAATACAGCAATCGGCAGAGGCGCATCAATAGCAGGCACAGCCACATCAATCTTTGGCAATCTCCTGGCAGGCAGCCAGCAGGCAGCCGCTGCGCATACACAGGCCAAGCTCTCCAAACTTCAGGCAGAGGTTGAGGACGAAAGGGCAAGCGCCGAGGCCGGCGTCATCAGGCGCAAGGCCAGGGAACTCTTTTCCACCCAGAGGGCAGCTTACGCCGCATCGGGTGTGAGGCTTGAAGGCACCCCGCTTTTGGTGATGGCGGAGACGATCCGCGAGAGTGAAAGGGATATCTTGAATGTTTACAAGCAGGCAGACGCCAGGAAGCTTGGCTTCATGATGCAGGCAGGCATGTTTGAAAGCGCCGGCAAAGCAGCCAGGACAGCATCGTATTGGAACGCAGGCAGCACACTACTGACCGGCATTGGCAGTGGTATTGCCACGTGGGATAAATCTAAAACATAACTATGGCCAAAATACCCCAATATCAACAATCGACATTGCCTCCCGGCGGCGAAGATTTCCCCGGCGGCAGCTTCGCCCCTATCTACTTCGCCGACGAGGTCGGCAACAGCATCAGACGTGCAGGCAATAGCCTTGCCAACCTCGGCAACACCCTTTCGGACGTATCGATCAGACAGCAAAAAGCGCAGGAGGCCATTGACATCAGCAATGCACTGGCCGATCTCCAGACAAGAATGGACGAGGCATACCAGAAACATAAACTTGAAGAACAAGACCCCGTTCTATTTGAATCTAAATTCAGAGAAAGCGCCAATGCCATTAACGAAGACGTGCTTGGCAGGCAGACAAAAAACGCAGCTCGTGGCCTCCAGCCATATATCAAAGAATTGTCTGTCAAATATCAGATGCGCGCAAAGGCGGACGCGATTGGCAAACAGGTAGATATCGGCCATGCCCAGCGGATCAGTTCAGCAGAACTTCTCAGTAATACTGCCCTGGAAGGGTATAAGCGGGGAGATTTTGAAGCAGGCTACGATGCCATCCAGAAATATGATGCCCTCCTGGAGCGGCAGAAACACACCGGCCTTATCGGTCTGAATGACGCCGCAGCCGAATCCCTCCGGTTCAGAAAACAGATTACCCGTGACGGCTACCTTCTGGCCATTCAGAATGACCCTGAGGGCGTTATGCAAAAGCTCCAGGACAGCCCAGGCCCCTTCCTTGACCCGCTGACACAATCAGAGCTTATTGGAACGGCCAGCAAGGCCATCAGGCAATTCAATGAGGCACAGCAAAAGGTTGAAAAGGACGCCTACACCAATTTCATGGAAACATCCGTACAGGATGCCTTTGGTGGTCGGCTTGGCATCGATGTGATAAATTCTCCTGACTTCAAGAGTAATTTCAAAGACCCGGCAGATTATGATAAGGTGGTTCGCGCCCTAAGCCAGCCCAAGATTGTTGATCCCGACCGATTCAATAATCTCATGTTTCGTATCAATGCTGATCCATATAGTCTTAGTGAGAGCGATATCGTTTCCGCAGAAGGCATATCCGTTTCAGACAAGACCAGGGCGCTGGAAGAACTCCAGCGCAATCAGGAGATCGCTAACAGGCCAAACTATAAACCAGCCCGTGAGTTATTTGACGTCGATTTCAAGCAGCAATTCGGAGATGATCTATCGGTTGATCCTGCGGAAGAAAAAGCGAAGTGGCTCAGGGTGTTCCACTCCTACATCATTGACAAGAAGATGGAGCCGCTTGACGCGGCTGAGAAGATTAAGAAGGATTATGGGCTGCAGGAAAACCCACCCCCTGCCCCCTCCCAGGAGGGGAATGTTATGGAACCCACTCCGGAGGGGGACAATAGAAATCCCCTCCAGGAAGGGGGAGGGGTGGGTAAATCCGAAGCGCAAAATTCAAAATCCGAAACTGGAAACTCGAAACACGAAACTCGAAACACGAAACCCAACGTCGATCCCACCGACAGCCTCTTTGCAGGCATAGGCAAATCGGTAGTGCAAGGCACGACTGCATTCCCCAGGACATTCTGGGGCGCAGGAGCTATGGCGGAAGATATTATAAAAAGCGTACCGCAGGCCATTCCCCTGGCAGCCTTCACCCAGATCGTCCCCGAAGACTTCTTTAAACGTAGGTATGAAGACGTAAAGGGCATAGAGGAAAGATTCCAGGCAAAGGGCGAAGGGTATAAAAAATATATCAATGGCGCCATCCGTACCATGTCTGAAATGTTGAGCCAGTACGCAGGCACGACAGGACTTGGCACACTGCCCTCTATGTCCGCCGGTGCGGGCATTGATAAATATCTGGGAGTCAGGAAAGAAGGCTACAGCATACCCCGTTCATTCGCGGCAGGCGGAATTACAACAGCTACGGAATACGTCACAGAAAAGACCCCATTGGAAATCCTCGGACGTCCTGGTTTAAAATTCGTTGACCGGCTCATGAAGGGATTGGTAGCAGATATACCTGGCGAGGTCGAGGCCACCCTGGTGGAAATGACCACAGTAGATCAGGCTATATTGGGGAAGACTCATACACGGCAGGAGTATTTAGGTGCATTACTCGACACGGCAGCCACAGCAGCTCTTACCACACTCGGCGCAACGGGGGTTGTTCAGCCTTTTGTCGCAGGGATACGGAGTGATGTGCAGCAAACAGAGCAAATAAAACAAACGCCAGAGGCCCCTGCAGACCAGCAAACACAACAGACACCGGAAATAAAACAGCCGGCCAAGGAGGAGGTGCCGGGAGTAAAACCAGAAGAATATGCAACTGCCCCACAGTCTCAAATAGGAACCCAACAAACCACACCAACGAAAGAAGTTTATAAAGACTATAACGACTTTTTAGTAAAAAGAGAAGAGCAGGGCGAGTTGGCGAAAACAACGAAGCAGCAGAGAGAACAATTAATTACCGCATACAATGAGTTCCCTACCGGAAAAGAGTTTATTACCGATTTAGGAGAAAAGATCTCGTTTGCTCTACCTGAAGGCAAAAGTAAAGAAGAGTATATTCATCATTTTTTAACCAAATTTAGTCCAGACAAAAAGAAGGAATTTTATTCAGGGAGATATCTGGAATTGGTTAGAGAGATTCCAGATACAATAAAAAATTATGACGAGAGAATCCTTGGTGAGATTAATGGGCAAGATAGAATATATTATACCAGGGAGTTTCCGGGTACTTCCAAAACACCCCATCATGTACTAGTTGTATCTGTTGATGCCAATGGAAAATTTGTAGGATGGACACACTTTGAGGCAAAAGAAAATTACAAACAAAAATTACTCAAAACAGAAAAAGAAGTTGTAAGCAAAAGGGGTTTGGTTGACTCAAAAGGGAATAAAGCAGATATAAGTTATGATGAATATGAAGGGAAAAAACGGAGTGCATTGTTCTACCTGGGGAACAATGCTTTGTCCGGACTTCGGCAATCCCAGGGATCTCCATCCAGACTAGAGAAAATTATACCACCATCTTCTGAGATTGTCAAGTCTGAATCTGTCAAGCCTGTTCCGGCAACACTTACCCCTGAGCAGTTCTCCCTCGTTAGCAATATGGAAGAGGAACTGGCTATGGGCGAAGCACCCCAGCTACTCAAAAAAGAAACAGACGAAGCCATTGAGTACAAAAGGACGCAATCAACAAACCCCCAATACTTTGTCAAGCTGCATGATTACTACAAGGGCATATCCAAGGCTTATGTCAGGAACATTTTTAAGAAGGCAAAAAGCAACGAAACCCTCACCCCAAAACAAACGGAAGTCCTCCAAAGTTTACTTAATGCAAAAACGGAAGCAATAGAATCACAGAAATACTACGTAAGGGAACAACTGCCCAAGGTGACCGTCGGCGAATTAGACCTCAACGTCGGCGACAAATTCAAAATCAATGGTGAAGAATTCCTGGTGTCGGAAATCGATAAAGAGGGAAACTACACCATTAAAGATGGCATTGCCTACGAGGTCGATGTCTTTGACAAGATACCACAGCCAGACGAAGGCAGCATAGAAAGAGTTGGCGCGCCAACGGTCATGCCAGTCCTGCAAGGCCTCGTGGATACCGGCAAGCTATCATTAGAAGACGCATTGGAGATTGATGGCGTGGCAAAGCAAAACAATTGGTCAGAGGATACCGTAAAACAATTCTACAAAAGCGCCATAGGAGGCGTCGGCATCCAGAATAAAGACACGGCGTCCATAGAACAGATGCTCGTTACCGCAAAGGTTAAGGAGGCTGTTTATAAACAGAACGCAGAACAGTACAAACAGGAACTTGCCGAGACTGAGGCACAAATTGAACGTCTTTACAAGCTTATCAAGATCGAAGGCGGCGCCCCGGGTAAGTATGAAACCGCCGCCAGCGACTTTATCAGGAACCTCGGTGATCTTAAAAAGCTTACGCCAGAAGAGATTATCCTCAAGGCGCAGGAAGAACTTGCCCTGAACCTCAACCGGCTTGATACCGGTATGGATGTTAAGACGCTCATAGCGGCTACGGTGAAGACGATCAATGAGGCTGAGGGTATTTCGAAGGAAGTCGTCTCCCATGAGCAAACCGTTCAGGAGGCATTGAAAGAATTACCCGGCATATACAGCAAAGTTATAGGAATGAAACGAGGCAAGACACTTACAAGACCACAGCAACTGGCAGCCCGTATGCTGGGCACGTCGCTCTTTGATGCGTTCAACAGGACAAAGCTCCAGGGCATGGCAAACCCTACGGACCAGAAACTCTACCAGCAGGCACAGGCTGTGTTCTATGAGATTGATGACGATTTGCATAATTATTGAGTTAAAGAGTTTGAGAGTTAAGGAGTTGAAGAGTTATGGAGATAGTTCATAAAACCTTGTATCATTTAGGAACTCCTTTTCAGTGTCTTTTCATAGGTTATCCATATTTCTGTCTTTTCATGTATCATAAAATAAGTGTCAGTAATCAGTGTCGATGTCAGTGTCCTCCGGCAGGTGACAGTTGCCGGTTGAGAGTGGCTAACGGGTTTTCCTTAAAAATTATTTTTCTTCCTCCATCAGTTGTTTCCATGGCGCCTCAAATCTCTCCTTAATTTCAGGAGTCTCTAACATGGCAGAGAATTTATTAAGCCGTATTCTGATATAATTTATATCAAGCCTTCGCCCCTGTCTTAAGATTATTCCCTCTATGTCACCAAGGTCCTGATGCCTTCCGGCAACCGCTTTGTATATGATCAGATCCTCTGCTGAACATATTTTTACTACATATCCCTTTTCTAACTTACATCCAACTGCCCGTTTTATAACTTCTTCCTCGTAACCAGGGATACCAAGGGAAATATCTATTTCATAGCCATCTTTAGTTTTCACTAAACATATCCTGTTCTTAAGGGCAAATTCAAGGACGTCTGTAATACGCGGTGAGAAACAAGTCAGCATCTTTTTTATAACCTTCTCCTCATCTCTTGAATTTACAAGGATAGTGACATCAACGTCACGCGTAAATCTTGGTTCCCCCCACCACTGAAGGGCGATTCCGCCTATAAGAACATACGGTATACCTTCTCGTGTGAGAAACTCATGAATCTCCATTATGGCTTTTACCTGAGGAGTCATCTTTTAACCCCATCAAGAAGATTCCTTCTTTTCAGCAGGAATTCTATCTTCTTTTTCTGTAGCTTTTCAATGTCTTCACTTTTTACACCCTCTTCAGCTAATTCGCAAAGTGCGATGTATTCGCGCAGCGAATCTTTTGTTGTTAAATGTGCAAGTCGCCTTTTCTTTTCCTCAGCTATCAGCTCATTTGCCTTTCTGTAACCTTTAAGAAGACTTACCAGGGCATTCTTCTGTATCATTTTACCTCCATCACCCTATGTCCGGTGGTATAACTTTTCATCCTTTACTTTCTCTCAGTTTTACAAATGCTTGCATGCCGCTGTTCCTTCGAACAGCTTGATTTAAAACCCTTGTCTCAACACCGTAAAGCTCTGCCAATCCTCTATCTAGAGGGAGATATTTACTATGCCGTCCTTTTTTTTATGTGCCAAATTGGTACCTTAAAAGCCCAATGTATTCTTTTTCGTTAATTGAAACATAAAGTCATCTATAGTCTTTCCACACGTTACCCATAGCTCTGTCTTTTCAATTATCATAAATTAGTGTCGGTGTCAGTGAACAGTGTTGATTGCCTCCGGCAGTTGACAGTTGCCGGTTGACAGTGTCAGTAGTCAGTGTCAGTTATCCGTTGTCAGATGTCAGCAGCCAGAAAATTTCTGTCATCGGGTATCTGTTGTCAGTCTTCTATGCCTCCCTAACTCTTTCACTCTACAACTCAGTTACGGTTCTTCTCTTTTTATACCTTCAACTGAATCAAAATCTCTGTCATAAGAATATATCTCGTTATAATCATAATGTTTCATGCAAACTGCATTATAGGCATCGATATAATCTATATTTCTCCTACCGTAAAGGACAAGGGCGTCTGCAATAATGTCTTTGTCGGGAATATACAGGTTTTCAGTATTAACTATAATAGAAACCATTCCAACAACATCGGCTTTTGGTACCTTGTAATAGGAGAGAAGCGTCCATATTAATTCGGCAATTACCATTCCAGAGGTGGCAAGGGCTATTTTGCCTTCCATTGCCATTCTAAAGATGTCTTTACAATTCGCATACTTTGACGGGTCATCTTTGGTTAAATATCTGAGGAATATATTGGTATCAACAAACTTTTTCATCATCAGCCTACTTCCCCGTAGCTATCTTTTTGGCAACCCTTTTTTTAACATCTTCTCTGAGTTTTTTGAAATCTATTGGTTTTTCTTTATCGGCTATTCGCACAGCGCCGCCAATATCAAGGATGTTGCCCCTGAGAGGTTTGATAACAGCATGGTCACCCTCAACAACGATAATAACCTTTTCAGAAGGCTTCAGGTTTAAGGCATTCCTTACCTCCTTTGGTATTGTCATCTGTCCTTTTGATGTTAGTATTGCAATTGGCATATTTTCCTCCTATTAATGTTTTTTCTTACATTATAACAATATTATTACTTATCTACAAATTTATGAATTAGAAAACAGAGTTTTTAAAAAACACCAACCATAATTGTAACCGGTGATACGCCCAGCGCACGCAATGCTGAGTCGTCACCATTTATAGTCTTTCCACACGTTACCCATATCTCTGTCTTTTCAATTATCGTAAAATTAGTGTCAGTAATTAGTGTCGGTGTCAGTGAACAGTGTCGGTTGCCTCCGGCAGTTGAGAGTTGCTGGTTGACAGTGTCAGTGAAGTCCACAAGTCACGCAGCTTTCTGTCTTTTCGACTCCTATGCCATCAGTCAATCTCTCTGTGAAACAAAAGAGACCTTGAAATCAAAAACATCATGTATTGCCTGAAAATCCTTTTTGTTTTGAGTATACAGTACTCCCCCAATACTTCTAACAGATGCAGCAATCAAACAATCATTGGTTATCGAAGCGGATTTTCTTATGTCATAGCCTTTTATATTCCTGAGTCTGAAGAGAATTTCCCCTGCCTGCGCATAATATCTTTTTAGTCATAGACCTTTTTAATTTTTAAGCCTTTATGCTTTTCAAAAAACTTTTTGATCTCCAAATTTCCTGCAACAGCATCAATTGCAATTTGTATGGCTTCTCTGTTCTCCTTTACGTCAAAAGCCTTTTTAATCATGTTGATGCTTTTCTTTTTCACCTCAAGGTGTTCTATTGTTACAATGTTTGCCTTTGTCATTTTTTACCTCCAAATGATTATTTTTTACTTTAACTTTTTTATATGGAAAAACTACAAAATTATATATCTTTTCTTATACAAATTCCCTAAAAATCCCCTCACTGTTCTGCCGTCAAAAGAGGTGTCAGTGAACAGTGTCAGTGGCCTCTGGTAGTTGACAGTTGCCTGTTGACAGTGTCAGCGAACTCTCACACGTTATCCCTATTCTCGTCTTTTAATTTTCATATAAAAGTTCTCAGCTTTCGTATTTTCTTCTGAACCCTATTTTTCCCTTCTTCGTCTCTTGAGGAGATTCTCCTATTCCTTTTATTCCCCGCTGCCACCTTCCAGATCATACGTCCAGGAATAATCATGTGTGGCGTCGAAAATCACCTTTAGGTATCCAATATTTTTAAGGGCGGGGAGAAGACCCGTGCCATTCACTACCCGATATACGAGGGGGCGCGACCAGAAGATATATTCCAATCGTAAAATCGTCTCCTCTTCCCCCTCTAATTTCACAGCAACGTACATCTCCTTATCCATAAAATACTTTTCCAGTTTCCCTGCAACTTCTTCACGCCGTTTTTTCAAACAGATTTGGGTTAAGACCTCCGATACCCTTCCCATTTCTGCCTCTCTCTGTTTTACTTCATCCATCAACCTTTGTGCTTCGGCATATTCCGGAGAATCGTTTTGAACCGCCCCTAAATGTATCCTTGCATCATAAACTCTTCCCCACGAAGTTTTCAATTGGTCTTCGCCCGGTTTGTATCCGTCAGCTAATGCCTTCCTGGCTTCCGTAAGGTGCTCAAAGGGAGTTAATTCCCCTGGCTTAATTTCATGAACCGGTGCCGTTTGCCGGGCGTTTTTTGTATTCCATGTAACCATGACAAAAAGGATGCTTACGCCGGTCGCAAACGAGCCGATGATAAACCATTCTTTGTTTCGGAGTTTTGATGGATACATATGTTTCCTCCGTTTTATAAGGCGTTGGGCGACTTTTTTGTAATCACCCGTGAGGGAGAAACATGTGCTGATCTTCGTTCGTATGTACTCTTATACTCTGAATAGCATATGCTTTGCTCCTCCAACAAACATGATAATTCCTCGTCGTCCAGTTTTATCCACAACACCCTTTCGTATTGAAATTCTCAGGCATGTACCTGGTATTCATTGTTACGCCTGCGGTTTCCGCCCCGCGAGTTTGCAGAAATGGTAAAAGCAAAAGTATTCCCATGCGAAAGGACCGAATCCCAGGAATCCAGCTACGGGCATCTCAAAGATTTTTACATCCTCCATAAAAGGGGCGGTATACACCCATTTTGATGCAGCCCAGTAATTCCAGAATTCCCACAGAAAACCGCAGATATAACCGGATGTGAAGAGGCTTAGTATCCGCGAAAGTCTGCCTTCCTCTAAATCCTTCAGCAATGAATCCCCTTTACTACAATATACAATAGGATCGAAAATCATCACATATCCCGTCCATACCAGTCCGAAGAGATAGCGGGCATAGTCCCTGCTCACGAGCAACGGCGCCATGATAAAAAAGAAACCCAGGACAATACTGCTATAGATAATCCTGTTGGAAACCCGCAGATGAGCAATCCGAAAACGATCAAATACTTGCAGGGTTTCAAGGAGTTCTGTGGTTTGAAACATCCCCGGCATGATCATGGCAAAAGCCAATCCCATTCCGATACAGAGTTCTATCTTGTTTTCAGGCAGTCCGTGATATTCCCAATTTATCAGGTGGAGGTTGTAGAATTCAAATAACAGCCAGAAGGCAATGGAGAGTGGCATCTGGAGGTAAAATTCCCGCCTCCGGTTACACAGGAGCGAATTTCCTTTCAGCCGGTAAATAACCGCATCTAAAAGCATCACATAACCTAGCCAACACAAAGGTGTTGCCCAGACGCTGACCTTATAGGCAAAGGAAATACGGTACTGGATGAACAGACAGAGTTCAACAAAACAGATGAATCCAATACCCAGCCAACCATGATATTTAAAATCGAAGGATGTGTTTTTCATGGAATACCTGGCATCGTATTACCCGGTAAAACTTTTTAGCACAAGGGCTACCTTCCCTTTGTCGTTCAAACATGCATACGTCTGAAATTCCGTTTGATCCAGGCTGAGAGCCCATGGCAAAGACTCACGATGAAGTTCCCTCCTTGCAAAGAAAGGAAGCAAGGAATGGTCAATTTTATTGCGGCTACCCTGTACGATGAAATGATAAAAGATCATACCCGAATGAAAATACTGATTCAAGATATTTTAGATTTTCCGTAACAAATTAGTTTTTTGAAAAATCCGTACATTTATATGTAATCCACACGAAACGGAATGCGTAGCGCGGGTGGTTTATCCCCCGCACAAGCCGACCACAAGGGATCGGCGCTACCTTTTTCAAAAAACTAAATTGTTACGATTTTTCTTATTCCTGCCAGGAACTTGAGCAAAACAAATTACTTGAAACCAAAGCAAAAACCAGCTACACTATGTCAGTATATGAAGCGGATTTCCTTGTAAGGGCTCGCAATTCAATGCTTCTTGCATGCGAAAATAATGTGAATTGTAAACTCACGAGGAAAATTATGAAAATCAGATTGCGTGAAACTTTTCTTTGATATGGTTTGTTGAGTATGGTATAAATTTGATATGCAAAACCCTTCTTAAGGAGTGCAGCGATGTCAGAACATTTTTCAAATAAAGAAATCGGAGAAAAGTATAGAGCCGTGATCTCCTCGACCAAATGTCCAAATTGTGATGGAGAAGCTGTTTCAGTCACGGTAAAAACGCTAAAAGTGCCCTGGATGGTTAGGTGTTTCAGCTGCGGATACAGTGATGTAATAATGTGGATTGAGAAGCAGGTAATGGATGCATTAAAAAATGTAACCGTGTTCAATCAAATATGGAAGGATGGCCAATCGATTGAAATAATTCTGAAATAATTGCACCCTGTATCTTTGATCTTTCCGGTTTTGGGAAAAACCAGATGGCCGGAAGTGTTTCTCAGTATTTTATGACCGAAAATATAGTGTAGGGGTTGAGGTTTTTTTTGCCATTGAGAAATGTTAGCTCAATCAAAAAAGCACAGCCTACAATGTTCCCGCCAAGAGATTCAACCATTTTACAGCAGGCTGACATGGTTCCTCCGGTAGCTAATAAGTCATCCACCATAAGGACGTTTTGTCCTTTTCTGATCCCATCCTTGTGGATTTCAAGCACGTCTGTGCCATATTCGAGTGCGTAATTCATACTTATCTTTTCGCAAGGAAGTTTGCCCGGTTTTCTGATCGGAGTGAATCCTGCGCCCAGGTTAAAAGCAACGGTAGGCGCCAAAATAAAACCACGGGCTTCAGTGCCAACGACAATGTCAATCTTCTTATTTTTATAATAGTCAGAAATTATTTCAACGGCAGTCCTTAATCCCTTTGGATTTTGCAAGAGAGGGGTGATGTCTCTAAAGATAATGCCTTTTTTAGGGAAATCAGGCACATCGCGCACCAAATTTTTTAAATCATTCATACATCATTTCTCTTTTGTCAAAATATAGTGTAATTTTTGGATAGTTTCTTTCTCTATTTGCCTGACACGTTCACGGCTTAAATGCAATAACGCCCCGACTTCTTCCAGGGTCTTTGGCTCACCATCCACCAGTCCGTAACGCAGTTTTATTACCGTGGCTTCCCTTTTACCGATAATCTCGAGGAATTTTTCCAGGATTTCCCTTTCATACATTTCCTCGACTTCCTCTTCAGGCGCGGGTGTCCTTTCATCGGGCAAAACATTACTCAATGCCCAGATAAGATCTGAGCCGGTAACACCTGCTCTGTTGAGGGTCACGGTTGAGCGTGTTGCATGCTCGATTGATTCAACCTTTTTTGCAGTAATATCCATCTCTTCCGCAATCTCGTTATAGGTCGGCGTCCTTTCAAGTTTGTCGAACAAATGCGTAGAAGTGGTTTTGAGCCGGGATATTTTTTCAGACATGTAGGAGGGTATGCGGATCATTTTTGCCTTATCGGTCAAAGCCCTTCGGATTGCCTGCTTAATCCACCATGTTGCATACGTGCTGAATTTATATCCCGTTGAAGGATCAAATCCCTGAACTGCGCGTATCAGCCCCAGGTTCCCCTCTTCAATCAGATCGAGGAAGGAAAGCCCCCGGTTGATATACTCTTTCGCAATACTAATAACCAGGCGCAGGTTAGAACGTATCAGTTTCTCCCGCGCCTTTTCATCTCCCTCTGCCACCCTTCTTGTTATTTCTTTTTCTTCTTCCGGAGACAATAACGGAATTTGGTTAATTTCTTTCAGGTATGTTTGTAAAGCAGACTCCGTAGGATGCCTCCTTCTTTTTCTCTGGTGATGTCACGAGATCTTTGCAGCGTCCGAATTCTGCTCCTCAGGAGCCGCAGCTTCACCATCTGACTGCCTTTGAGAATCTCCCTTTGAAGCCGCTGTCACGTCGCCTTTTCCTTCTGCATCAGACATTTTTTTCAGACTGAGCCCGATCTTTCTTGCCTCAGGTTCAATGCGGATGACCCTCACTTCCAGGTCATCACCAATATTGACAATATCAGCGGGATTATTAACCTTTTCGCTAGACAATTCCGAGATATGCAACAACCCTTCGATCCCTTTCCCCAGCTCAAGAAACGCGCCAAAATTGGTGAGTTTCGTAACTTTGCCGGTGATAATGTCACCTACCTTGAATTTCTCAGGAATCTCTTTTACCCAGGGGTCATCGGAGAGTTGTTTCAGACCTAGCGCAACTCTCTTTTTTTCCCGGTCGACAGAAAGCACCACCGCTTCAATTTTGTCTCCCTTTTTAACAATTTCCGACGGATGACCTACTTTCTTTGCCCATGACATGTCGGATATATGGAGCAATCCGTCCACCCCTTCTTCAATCTCAATGAATGCGCCATAATTGGTCAGATTACGAACGCGACCCTTA
This sequence comes from Candidatus Brocadia sp. WS118, assembly GCA_007618135.1. GTDB lineage: Bacteria > Planctomycetota > Brocadiia > Brocadiales > Brocadiaceae > Brocadia. The sequence continues at coordinate 23,111 of PHFX01000011.1, forward strand.
ATCTTTGTTCCTGCCGGATATTTTTCTTCAATAACCGTCCAGGGATTCACTTCCGTCTGTTTCATACTCAGGGAGATTTCCTCTTTCTCTTTGTCTATTTTGAGGACGATAATCTCAACCATATCTCCGATTGCCACCATTTCCGATGGATGATTAATGCGGCGGGTCCAGGACATTTCTGAAATATGCACAAGGCCCTCGATGCCGGTTTCCAGTTTTACAAATGCGCCATACGACATGATATTAACGACCTGACCCTTTACCTTAGAGCCTACAGGATATTTTTCCTCAATGAGTAACCATGGATTTTGAGACTTTTGTTTCAATCCAAGAGCAACCTTTTCCTTTTCTTTATCAATGCCAAGGATCATCACCTCGATTTCATCGTCAATGGCAAGCATTTCCGAGGGATGACTTATCCTTCCCCAACTCATATCGGTAATGTGGAGAAGTCCGTCCAGGCCACCCAAATCAATAAACGCACCAAAGTCAGCGATATTTTTTACCACTCCTTTTCTGATCTGCCCAACAACAATCTCCGACATCAAGCCTTGTTTCTTTTTGTCACGGTCTTCCTCGATAAGCTTTCTTCTGGAAACAACAATATTTTGTCGCGCTTCATCGATTTTCAGTATTCGGCAGGTAACTTCCTGCCCAATGTATTGAGAAATGTCTCCCGGCGGTTTTACATCGATCTGGGATGCCGGTAAAAAGATCGGTACGCCCATATCTACGAGCAGCCCGCCTTTAATTTTTCTTGTAACCCGGCCGGTGATAATATCGCCCTCTTTATACTTTGCAATAACCCTTTCCCAGCCACGAATACGGTCTGCTTTCCGTTTGGATAATTTAATAAGTCCCGAATCGTCTTCTACCGCTTCTAATAAAACCTCTACATCTTCACCTATCTTTATTTCAGATGGATCGTCAAATTCAAATTTGGGTATCATACCCTCGGATTTATATCCACAGTCTATGACAATATTATCACCAAGAGCACTGAGGATGCGCCCCTTGAGAACCGAGCCTACCTCAAAATTCTGAATAGAATCATAGTAGGTGGATTCTATCTGTTTTTTGGTATCCTCGCTTCCAACGATTGCTTCGACCTCCCGCTCAATATCGGCTAAATTCACATTATACTCTTTTAAAATATCCCGATCCATAATTTAACGATTTCTCCGAAATAAAAATGAAAAAAATAAAAGGTTTATAAAATAGATTACAGTTATACGCTTCTCACAAGCCTATTTTTTTATAACAGACTCAAGTTCTTTGAGTATCCGGCTGATCACTTCTTCAACCAGCATTTTTGTCGTATTGAGGTAAATTGCGTCCTCGCTCTTCCTGAGGGGCGAATTATCCCTGGTCGTGTCCCGCTTATCGCGTATTTCTATATCCTTTATGACATCGGTATAGGAAATTTCGTTCTCCGGCAAATTCATCTCACCATGCCGTCTTCTGGCGCGCTCTTCAATCTCAGCATCCAGGAAAAATTTCTTTTCTGCATGCGGGAAAACAACGGTGCCCATATCCCTTCCCTCTGCTATAATATTCCCTTCAGAGGCAAGTGTTCGCTGGAGTTTTACCATGCGTTGCCTGACACTAGGTGTATTCGATATAAAATGAACGTTGTTTGTAACCGAGGGCAATCGGATCTTTTCCGTTACGTTAGCCCCATCGATACAGATTTGCAAACCGTCGCCCGTGCTCCGGAGCTCGATAGCAGTTTGATCCATAAGCTGGCATAAGGCATTTGCGTCTTTCAGGTCTACTCCGTGCTGCAATGCTTTCCACGTGAGCGCCCGATACATAGCTCCTGTGTCGAGATATTTAAAGCCCAGCCGCTTTGCCAGCATCCTGGCAATGGTGCTTTTTCCGGAACCAGCGGGGCCGTCAATCGCTATTATCAAACAAAACCTCTTCGGTAAAAGGTAATAGCGTCCTGATATGGTATCGAATCGAAAAATATATATATACTACATTACATCCTTTCTTGCAAGTGTTTTTTGCCTCAACAACGTTTTCTTGCCTCAACTTAATCCACTCCGTTTTCTTACCCACCATTCGACAGAAGCGATTGCCAGTATTGCCATAAAGAGGTAACCATTATCCCACAAAGAAATTTGCCGTTTGCCGACAAGTTTTACAACCGCGGGATTTTCAATCGTTAATTTCTTCCCGATATTTTTTATGGGAAGTTCAAAATATTTTCCGCCAGAAACCTCGGCTATTCTGGCAAGGATATCCCTTCTGATAGAAGTATCTTTAAATTCCCTATTTTTTAACGCGATATTAAAAACGGCATAATCCTGCCCAACTTCGTCCTGTTCTTTCTTTCCTGCCACTTTAATAATATAGTAACCTTCCGTATTATCTTTGATGACAAACCGATACTGACCATCAGCGCCCGTAACACCTTTTCCTGAGAATATACTTTTCCCGGAAAATTCGTTGGTGATGCTTATGTCTAATTGCACACCGTCCAGGGGTTGGTAATTACCGCCCACGGCATCGATTCTGATGGGCACTTCTTCATCCGGTAAAAACGTTTCCTTGTTTACGATAACATGGATGGGGTTTAAGGTGGGGTCTTTGATGAGCCACTTTATGGAATTCTGCCAAAATTTTATGTAATGTCTGTTGCTGCCGCCTCTTCCCATGGACACGAAATTCCATCGCCATAAAGAATCAGTTGTTATAGCCATACATCTGCCCCGGCCGGTATCCCGGACGGAAACCAGCGGCGGGTTTCCCTTTGTCGGATAGATCGCCAGGGAGAGGGAATCCGGCTTCACTTCCGTGGTCACATTGCATCCATCCAGTTCCGGAAGGTCTTTCCAGATAGCGGTATTTCTGTCCGGATTGACATCAAGCGCAGTCACCGGATGTTTCAGGCCATCAGGGGTCAGCATTGCCTTTAATCGTGCTGTGTCGATGGTGTCTTTCCCGCTGTTGAGGCTTACGGGAAGAATTTCATCAATAGGGGTACCGTCATACCCTCCTTGTGAAAACGAGATATCACCGCCAATCATCATAAAACCACCGCCTTGTTCCGTCACAAATTTCCGGAGATTCGACAGGTAGTGTGAAAACCGGAAGACTGCCGCGTCATACGGCCGATAGTCAAAGTTCTGAAAGATAACCAGATCAAAACTATTGAGCTCCTGTGTAAATAACTCGTCTACAGGAAAAGGAATGAGGCTGAGCTCGTCATTCCTTGCCTCGGAGACATCCGTTGGTGTCCGCAGAATAAAGAAGGATATGAGATCGATATTGGGATCACTTTTCAATACCCGCCTCAAAAAGCGCTCATCCCACGATGGCCGCCCGCAGACATGCATAATCCGGATTTTATCGCGCACCACCTTTACGAGAAAACTGACCTGATTGTTTTCGGTAATTGCTTCATGAGGCTGGGCGGGGAAAGAGACTGTATAGAGAAAGGTGCCTGTCGTAAGGGGTGTGAATGACAGGTCGACATGAAGTTCGCTTTCATTCCCCGCATCAAAGACCTTCGAGGAAATAATGTCATTGCCTTGTTTTAGGGTAACCGGGAGCTTGAGGTCTTTATATCCATGAACTTTGATAACAACATCCGCCTTCCATGGACTTCGCACAAAAGTAAAACCGTCATAAGAAACTTTGCTGATGGCAATATCTCTGGCCTCCATATTGCCGGCCGGAGAAAAAGTAAAAAATGGAGATGACAGGTCTTTGGTAAGATTTGCAATGATTTCAATTTTATCCAGACTTGAAGGAAGTTCTACCGTGTCAGCGCCGTCAGAAAAAACGAAATATCCCTTGACCGATGTATCTTCATAGCGTTTTTTCAGGAGCTTCAGGGTTTGGACGATATCGGTGTTCGTACCATCAAGCGCAAAACCCTTTTCGACATCGTCATGCGAAACCTCTTTCAGGGCATCAGAAAAGGATAGGTAATCAACATCAAAATTATTCTCCAATTCTTCAATAAACGAGGCGTTGTCATGAAAAAAATTATTGACGAGCTGAAACCGGGTAATCCCGGTATCTCCTCCTTTGAGCGTCATGCTCTCCGAATTGTCCAAGAGACACACGACCTTGTTCTTTAACTTCAGGACCTCCTTCTGCTCCAGTTGCGGCTGAAGCAGAAGCATAACAAAAAGCGCCATTGCCAGAAAACGGAGCGCAAAAAGCAATATCCGTTTATTACGTGAAGGAATAGCCTTGATGCCGTGCCAGGAAAAGTACAGTGCCGTAATCGCCAGAAACAGGACCAGCGCACGCAACCAGACGTTTTCTATGCCAGCGAAACTGAGATGCCATTGGGTAAAATTTTCCATATCATCACTTCGAAGCAAAGGCGCCTTTCATACCTAACCCGAACGAGTCGGAATGCGTAGCGCGGGTGGTTTATCCCCCGCCACAGGCCGACCACAAGGGATCGGCGCTACGTTTTTTGCCGAAAATGTAAAAATATATTTTGAAAGACACTATTTGCTTTTCGGTTTTAGTCGCGCCCGTACTCTCTTCTTTTCCAGCGCAGCTAATCGCCGCAGGGTATTTGCCTCGCTCTGTATATCTACGTATTTCTTGAGCAAATTTGACCACGAGAGATAAGTAAAGCCGTTGGGATTCATATGCGCCAGACCCTTTCTGACCAGAAAGGCATCGTTTTCCCACATATACAGGAAGTCCTTTTCAATCCTGCTTGGATTTCCGTTCTTCGCCCAAAACTCCCCGTAAAAACCGCCCAGGAGATCGGGATACTTTTCCGTAACGGAGGCAGGGGCTTTTGGCCTGTTTTCAGGCATAGGATAGAGTACGCCCTCTTCATAAAGAGATTTAATGGTGGCATAGGCATCGCTCACGTATTGGAAAACGGAATCCGAGGCATTATCCATAGAGGTAAGGTAATCACGGGAAAATCGCGGAGAATGACACTTTACACAGACTTCAATCCACGCCTCACGCCGTGCCATTAACTCCTTGCTGTTTTTGATATAATCTGTTGGCTTGACCCCCTTCAAGACATTGTCATAAAACAAGACATCTCCCTCGCCCATAATGGCCTTCCTGACCATATTATGGGAATACTGCCCTTTATAATACATATGGCAGGATTGACAGGTGGGAGAGATATAATTTGCGTCCTTGAGTTGTTTGCTCCAATCCCAGGTATGTCCTTCAATAAAATAGATCGAGCCGTGCTTGGAGTCCCGGTAATATTCAATATCAGGGTGGTCAGGTCCGTTATGACATGTTTGGCATGCCTCCGGCCTCCTAGCCTCTGAGGCCTTGAAGGCGTGCCGGGTATGACAGCTATCGCACTTGTGCTGGATGCTGTGGCACATATCGCAGCCCTGAACAATATTCTTATCTACCGCTGCCCAGACATCCACGTCCAGGTTGGCATCATAAGCCTTTGCATGGCTTTCTCTGCCTGGTTTCCAGTCAGGAATACCGTATTGCTTCTCTGATTCAAACTCCTGGTATTCTTGTTTATGACATTCACCGCACATGGCGGAACTAGGCATAACGAGCTCTTTTCCATGATCCAGCTTCTCCGCTCCCACCTTGCCATGGCAATCGATACATCCCACCTTCGTGAGTTTCCTCCCCAGGGTTTTTTCTATTTCGGCCAATTTCTCTTTCTGGTAGTCCAGCAGCTTATCCAGATTCGCATGGCTGCTTTCTGCCCATGCCTTGACCAACCCCGGATTTAACGCCTTATGACAGAGTGTGCACTCATCCGCAGCATAGACCCCTTTTGGTTCTTCCGGCGGTGAATAAAAGTAGTCAGGCGCCCAGTACCGCTGGGTGGGGATTGGTTTCCAGAATTCCCCGTACGGGCCTACTCCTTTATCGAGTTTTTGAGCCTGTATTACACCACTAAAAACACCAAAGAGCATTGCCACTCCAACGAACGACAAAATTGCCTTCATGTGCCTCTTCCTCCCCATAAGTGCATGTTTAGCAGATAATTGTCCGGTACGTAAATGTCATTTATTATACCATAGCGCAGCACAGTCTCAACCAAATTACCTGTAAGTCTTTACCATTTTTCCCGCAGACCGTTTGTATCTCCAGCACCTACATTCACAAACTCTTCTTTGAAAACATGTAACAATTTAGCTTTTTGAAAAATCCTTCCATTGTAGGTGATCCACAAGAAACGGAATACGTAGCGCGGGTGGTTTATCCCCCGCCAATATTGCTAACGAATGGAGCCGACCACGCTTGTCCTCGAATAGTATCGGGGAAGGGATCGGCGCTACATTTTCCAAAATACTAAAATGTTGCGAAAATATTTATTTGGGTTGTGGCTTGCGGGCAGGCATTTGTGTGGTACAATCTCACTTTTGAGCGGACTGTCGGGGATCATGGGAAAACTGACGCCAAAACAGAAACCCGAACCACGGGACATGAAACCTGTGGAGATTGGATCGAAGATATGTGCGTCATCATCTCCCATGGAGACATCTCCAGACGGGACGCCATCCTCTGGGGATACACCCTTGCCGAATGCGAACCCTATCTCAGGGCTTGCATTCGTAACATAACGTTCCGTGAGGCCGTGCTGGCGTTTCTGGAGATTAGGGATCAGGGGTCAGGTGTCGGCAGGGTAGAGAATTTGAAATCCGAAATCGATCGGCGAATATTGTAAGGGGAAAGACCTGGCTGAGTGCAGAAACTATTGGAAAGGAGCTTTAGGGCGAGTATGCGCTACGTGCTCGAATTAAGAAGTTGCAAAGAATTGAGTAAGGGTAATAAAAATTACCAGGACGATGAGCGCTATCACTGGCGGTTCTTTGTATAAATTTTTTGCGGAAAAGGATATATCAGGCTTTGGCTGTGGTTTGTGATCCAGCAAAGCACATTTGCCAAATGCGCGTTTGCATTGCAGGTGTGAATGAAGTGTCAGCAAAAAAGCAATAAAACCTAAAATGGCATCCATGCGAAAATTTTAACACAAAAATATCCATGAGTCAACGAGTAGAATTAATCATTAAGTGTGTTAACGATACCCGCAAGACGCTTGAGTTGTGGCTTGCGGACAGGCATTTGTGTGGTACAATTCGTAACCCATGTGTTGCTGCAAGAAACTAGTTGTGGCTTGCGGACAGGCATTTGTGTGGTACAATTGTTCAGCCGCAACAATCGGGCTGATTCGGGGTTGTGGCTTGCGGACAGGCATTTGTGTGGTACAATGAGAAGAACGGATTTACCTTGCGGCGAATGGTTGTGGCTTGCGGACAGGCATTTGTGTGGTACAATGTATTCCTGCTCTATACGACTCGTGCCTTTGGTTGTGGCTTGCGGACAGGCATTTGTGTGGTACAATTTTCGGCAAGTCTGGTATTTACCCACTTCTTGTTGTGGCTTGCGGACAGGCATTTGTGTGGTACAATACTATAACTGATTTTGTGTCTGAGTCCGTAGGTTGTGGCTTGCGGACAGGCATTTGTGTGGTACAATTCGAGATCATTTGCAGCTACAGTATTTGAAGTTGTGGCTTGCGGACAGGCATTTGTGTGGTACAATCCCTCTCCGTAACCTGTTGTATTTCCTTGTGATGTGCCCGAACGATTCAGAAAAAACTGAGTTGTTTGGGCGCCTTTTCTGTTGCCTTTCGCGTTTTTCCATTGAAAACCTTCATACGTTCAAATTGCTTGTCTGTGATTTTTAACAGCCTTACTTCTCCGTCTTCCGGCAGAGATGCCTTTACCCGGTTTTCGTGAACCGCGGCATTTTCCTCGCTTGGGGTGTGGCGTGCGTAAACGGAAAATTGCAGCATAGTAAAACCGTCATTCAATAATTCCTCCCGAAATTCATGATAAGCCTTTCGCGCATGCTTCGTATCAGTGGGTAAATCGAACATGACGATTATCCACATACTCCGATAACCTCCAAAGCTCATAATCTAGGTATCTCCACACGCTTATGCTCGCCGCAGATTACCTTTCGCACACTTGCGGCGTAATGATGTAACGAGGTCATGAAAGGGAGCCGTTGGCCATTCATGACACAATCTGCGCTCAAGGTTTCTAACAACGCCCGTTTGTTTTCCGGTGTCAGCGCCGGTTCGCCCTGATGTCTTTTCCACAGTTCATATACCTTCATATCAACCGCAGGACGCAGCGGTTCAACCAGATCATCGGCAAGGCAAAAGCTGTTATACTGGTTGTGGTGGTGCAGTCCCAGGGAGGGATGAAGGCCCGTACTGACAATTGCGCGGGCAACTGACGCGCGTATCACTGCATACCCATAGTTAAGAAGACGATTAATGCCAGGCGCATCAAAGTCACGGCGGAATGCCGGGCCATAGAGCCTTTGCCAGTAGATGCGGGATGCCTGAGCCTCAACATTTTCAGTGTCCCCGCTTTTGACCCTCTTGGCATAAGCCGGGAGTGGGTTGCCGTCACCTGTGGCCTTGAGCAATACCTTTGCCTGCTCACGAATCTTTGCCTGTACGATTGCCTGCCACAGACGCTTGCGGGTGGGTTCGGTAACCTGCGCCTGCTGCGCGATAGTCCTGCTGTGGAGGCTGTTTCCTTCCAGCGGTAAGAGGATAGCGCACGGCAGATGTTTCTCACTGCAGACTAACAACGCGACATTATTTTCAGCACAAGCCGCAAGAAGCCCTTGGGTATGAGTGATCTGAGGATGGTCTAAAATAAGAACGCCCATATCCTCTACAGGAACTGTAGCTGAGTCAAACCCTTCGCGTTCAACCACCATTTGCCGATTTTTCAGGGAAAGCCGCGCAGGATTGCTGATTTCAACGATTCGTTTAATCATTTTTACAGGCTATAATATTACCTAAAACATCAACTATTACTTTGCGGTATTCAAAAGCATTCGGCATTTTGCTGGTTGATTCATCAAGTGTAGCCGCGGCATGGCTTAAATAAAAAATCTGTGTATTTGAAGAAATTTTTTGCACCCTGAAATATTGTCTAATATTATCCTTGTCAAGCATCAACATGTCATTGATGGCAAGGCTCATAACAAATTCCCAGCATTCATCAAATATTGTTCCTTCTTTTTCCCATGGGGGTAATTTTTGCACTATCGGAATTTTGTTGTTGCGGGCGCGTCGTGCAGCTTCTGCCGTTGTTACAACAATGCCGTCACGCTTTCCGGTTTTTGTATGCTTAATAATTTCTATGTGATGATTGTTTCCAAACGGATAGTATTTATATGCTTGTCCAGATTCATTTTTAACTGCAAGCATGTTGGATTTCAAAGTGTTATCCACAATTCTAACACTCTTAATGGGCGTTTTACCATTCTTATGCAACAATGGATATTCTGAGTTGCCAAAGGCTTTTTTTATCAAGTCTTTTGCTTGTTTATCCGTAATTTTGTATCGCGACTTTTTAGGTATTGCTTCATCAATAGCCTTTCTAATTTCTGGCTCAAATTTCTCAAGTCGTGCGATAACAAGTTCTTTGACATACTTGTCACGAATTTTTAGTATTTGAGCTAAAGTTATATCCACACCCAAAGGCTTACGATACACAAAGCATTCTTCATGCTCACTAAACCCGTACGCAGTCCCTTCATGCAGAGCGCCACTTATCTTGTGGCTCGGCGCATGAGATACGATTATATGCCTGACTTTTTTATCCACGTCTTCATAGAACGATGACCATGGTTTCTCAAGATGAAAACCGCTTTCACTCAGGGCTACACCACTTTGTGCAGAGAGACTCGAAAGTTTCTGAAACAAGCTTGTGGACGTCAGGGCAATAATGATAGCGTCAATAGCGTGATGCCGGTGATCGGCGCGATTTTTCTCCAGGGAGCCATCCTCAGACAAAATCCTGCTAAGATTCCAACGGTGGCGCAGAGCGGCGGTTGCTTCACCTTTGCTGATCTCAATTCTCACACCGATTTGTTGTAAGTATTTTTTTACCTCAACACAGATATAACGCGTATCGTTTAATTGACGCTCGACAAATTTATCGGTGTCAATCTCTTTTTGCTCAAAGCGACGCCTCTTTGGCCAGGGAAGTGTTTTAATCCGCTGGAGAATGGCGGGGTACTTTTGTGCATCGGTATGGTAGGCTTCGTAAGGCGTTCTATTGTGTTTGGTGGCACGGTTTTCATATGCCATGCACAGCGTTTTGTTCATATACGAATCATCAAGCGAGCGGCTGTACGGCAGGATATGCTCAACGTCCACCTCCGGTGAAAACAACTTTTCGCGATTGATAATAGCGCCGGTGTAAGGGCATGTCATGCTGCATTCTATCCACATATTATATTTCTGAATATCTGCCCTGGTTGGGTTTTGAATCTCAAACTCGTTTTGTAAAATATCCCTTGCTTTATCATTGATTTTTTCATTTTCCTTTTGCTTTTTTTGCCATTCTTCCTTTTGCCGCCGGGTCAGCTTCATATCTCGCGCCATTTCTATGCGAATGACTGTGGGTTTGCCGTAACGGTGGATAATTGCGTTGACGACCTTTCGTGTCTCATACAATGCCTTTTGCACCACCGGATTTCGCAGATAAGGCGGCGCTCCAAGTTTTTCTCCTGCGGCCTGCTTATTAAGCATGCTGTGGTTATAGCCTGCGGCATTGCACGCCTTATCATAAGGCATTCCTTGCTCAAGATGCGGAATGATTTTCCGTATGGCCTTGAGAGAGAGTCGTGCATAACCTGGCTCCAGTTCTGTTTTAGCCAGTTCCTCAGCAGTTTCTGAGTCGAAACCCCATTCGGACTTCATACGGTTTAGAAAGCCTCGCTCGTTATCAATGGTAAGCATGTCGGTAATAAGGTCGTTTTGCTTTGCCAGCTTCATTTCATCCCAATGTTTTTTCAATATGGAGCGCAATGCGAAAGCCGTACGACTGCCGATAAGTTCTTTCTTTTTTCCTTCTTCGAGATTAAAAATCTCTCCTTTGTGTAGTCTAAGCGCGGTGCGCGCCTTGTTCCAGCTTAAGGTCTTCTGTCTTTCCAATAGCTCCAGGAGTTTTCCCCGTTCATTGTTTGTGGGAATGCGGTATTCACGGGTAACTGGATTCTTGATAGTAAGATTATTCAGGTCCTGCAGTATTCTGAATCGTTGCACTTCAAGCAATGCCCGACTTGCTCTCTTTTTTAACGGCTCTAAGGTGCATTTGCCTACCAGATATTTTTGAACTTTGAGTGGACGTTGAAAGAAGATGGCCTTGTGAATGGATACCTTAAGTGTCTGATTTAGCAAATCGGGATAATGTTTTTGCTGTTCCTGCCAAACCAGTTCAAATTCTTCCTGATACATAGAGCGGTCTGTATAGCGGTTACGCTTGGTTGGCTGGCTTGCGAGGTATTCCCCCAGTGAGCGACAATCAGCATTCTTTATCTCCTGATGCAGAGAATTGATGGAGATTTTTACCTCACCATCGTCTTTGGATGACACCTTTCTATTGCTTTGAAAACCACGCCTATGGGCAAGGTGATATAACACACGTCCAAATTCATAAGGTGTAAGCTTATTATACAGCGCCTTTTTCCTGAGCTGGTAAGGGTCGAAAGATTTATTGTCGGCGAATAATTTCTCCCGCTCGTCGACGTTGTTTGGAAGCAAGCCGGTTTTTAATAAAATATTGAGCACACTACTGAGCCTCATCTTACGCCTTACCACAAGCCTGCGTGCAGCACGTGCGGCGCGACGTGCCTGATTCTTTGGGATTCTTGACTTAGGATCTACGGCCTCCTGAAATATACGCGTGCCGCATGCAATCAAACCAGTTGGCTTTAAATTATCATCATGCCCAACTACCGCCCAACCGATGGAATTGGTTCCCATGTCAATGCCAAGGGTATAATTAGGTATTTTCTCCATTATTTCCTCCCATTTTTCCATTGACTTTTTCCTGGATTATGTTTTAATAGCAAACATTGTACCACACAAATGCCTGCGCTGCTTTCTACAATAAGAAGAAAACTTCGCAGGATAGCCCCTAAATAAGGGGTAAACCTACCAAGCCTCTCGGAAACGAGGGGCTTTTTTTATGATTATCATAGACTTTTTGGAGAAAATATCAATACTGTATTTCTTGGCAATAAAACAACCTAGCGCAGCGAAGCCGCAAACAATTCTCCGTTGTGAAAGCGGGAGATTGCTTCAGAAAAGACCCTCGCAATGACACTGGCCATGCCTTTGATGATATACTGTATGTTGTCATTGCGCGCAAAGCGAAGCAATCTTTCTCTCATAAACATACTGTACCTCCTGATAAGGGGTAAATAGGGTTGTGGAAAAACTTTCTAAAAAAAGAAGTTTTTACAGAGTAATACTATAAGGGAGATGGTAATGACAAAAGAAGAACGGATGCAAAAAATCGAATCGTATGGCAAGGGGTACGTCCAGCTTACTGAGGCTTTAAAACAATTTCCCAGGGAGATGTGGTCATTTAAACCTTTGCCTGACCGCTGGAGCATCCACGAAATTATCATTCATATTGCCGACAGCGAGGCGAATGCCTATGTCAAATGCAGAAAATTGATTGCTGAACCCGGGAAATCTATTGCAGCCTATGATCAGGACAAATGGTCTGCGGCATTTCATTATCAGGACCAAAGCACTGAGGCGGCATTGGAATTATTCAGGAGGCTTCGTCTGTCTTCGTACAACCTTATTAAGACGTTGCCTGAACCGGTTTGGTTAAAGTCGGTTGGTTCTCAGGAGAACAAAACCGTTACCCTGGATGATTGGCTGGAAGTATACGAGCAGCATATACCGGGACATATCAATCAAATGAAGAAGAGATATGATGAGTGGAGGAAGAAGTCTCTGAAATAGGTGTGAATCAGGCATTCGGCGAACTTCCCCCCTCTTTCCCCCCGTAAACGGGAGGATTATGGGGGGTAATTGAAATTCCTTAAACCGTTAGTTCGCCTTCTGTTGATCGGTTTTGGGAATGTTTGCATCTTCTTTGCCTTCATCTGTGCCTGGCAAGGCGATTTCAATCTTCTTTTCCTCGCCTTCTTTCAGTTCTACCGTCTGGGTAACCGTCTTACAATCCGCTTTTGTTACGGTAATATCATACGTGTCTGCATCTAAATTATCACAGGTGAAAAGTCCGTGTGCATCAGAAAAAATCACATGAAACCCCTTCTTCCGCGCCTTTATTCCTTTGAGCCGTAATTTCGCAGATTCTAGCGGTTCTCCCTTCTGAAGGCGTATGACTTTTCCAAAAATCCTGCCTTTCAGGGGTAGCGTTGTAAATGTCATTTCGCCTCCAGAAGCAGCCCCTGCACTGTTTTGAGCAACCAGGCGGTAATAATATGTCGTGCCTGCCTCCAATCCGCTTATGCGGTTACCTACCGGTTTATCATGATCGATCTCTTCCATATCCTGGACAGGCGACATGCTGCTGTAATGCCCACTGCTCGTACCATACTGGAACCACGTCGTTGTCGCTAATCCCATGGCATGCACCGTTCCGCTCAAAGTAGCCAAATCCGTAGTTATACGCGCTGCAAATCCTGTTTTTACGACGGGCGCGTTGTTGCCCGTGGTATAGGTTATTGTTATCGTTGCTATTCCCGTATTGCCCATACGATCGGCAGCTTTTACGGTTATTACATTATCCCCCTTCACCAGTGCAACATGAGGAATAACCCAGTTGACCACATTCCTTTCTGTGTTGCCCATTCCCCTGTTATTCGTCCACACGACGCTGCTTATTTCATTTATCTCGTCCGACGCATTCCCGCCGATGCTCACGGTTTCGCTGGTAGTCGTATAGGTTTGATCAGCGGTTGGATCCTGAATCGTGATTACCGGGGGCGTTGTATCTACAACGATGGTGTCGCTGGCGGTATCCGATATGTTTCCGGAAGCGTCCTTATACCAGACATACATGGTGGTGTCGCCGTCGCCGTTATCTAAGGTGCATGAGACTTCATCCAGATACTCCATGGTTGACGGTATTGACGTCCAGCCGGTGGAATATTGAGAAGGTGGCGTAGCGCTTGCCGAGAGATAATAACCCGTTACCCCGGTATTATCAGTGGCAGAAAGGTTCACGGCAACCGTTAAGGAATTGGTGCAATGATCGCCATCGTTAATACTGATAGCGCCCATGGGTGGGGTTGTTTCTGCTGCAATTGATGAATTGATGTCGACGGTTGTGAATGACATCTCCTTTCCATACGACGTGCCCGCGTCGTTCTTTCCCACGAGGCGATAATAATAGGTTGCGCCCGGAAGCAGTTCAATGATCCTGATGCTTATCTCGGTGCCGCTTGTTCCAATCACGGTTTGCGTTGCGCCGGTGCTCTTCGATGGGCCATTGACAATCCGGTATTGAAGCCATACGGTCGTTGATAACCCCTGTGCATTTACCGTTCCCTGGATTGTTGCAGAATTATAGGTTATTTGTGAAGCCAGGCCGGTTACGACGATCGGTGCATCAGCAGCGGGTTGCGGATGGTTAACTTCGGCCTGGGAAAGATAAGGCACGGAACCCGTAGCCTGGCAGTATATCCTGTCTCCTGAAAAGAGTGGGGACGAACCGCAGGTAAAGCAGCCAAACGCCAAGACTCCAGGAAATACCACTACGATGAGACGGAAGAAGCGAGGCACAAATTCCAGCACCGTATCTGCAATGAAACTGCGTTGTATATTGCTCATAAACGTTCCTTCCTGAAAAATGGTTGGTAGATCATCTGCTGTGCTTATGGTGTCATCGTGCTGCTCTGATAAATTATGTCTTTGGTAACTTTTTCAATGTAGAGCGACGAGCCTCGTCGCTCTACAACCGCAGCTTTGAAATTCCTAAACATTTAATTAGGCCTTCGGCTACTTTCCCCCCTGTTTCCCCCCGTAAACGGGGGGATTATGGGGGGGGTAATTGAAATTCCTGTACATTGAATTAGTCCGCCTTTGTCAGCGACTTTAATCTCCCCTCATTGGCAGGACAAGCGTCTCCGCTTGTCATTATGATGTCAACCGGGACGGTTGACCTACCATTGGGGCTTGGGGTGTGTTTCCTCTTTCTAAAGCGGAAACGGCAATTAAAATTCCCGTACTTCAAGGTACACCGTTTGAACACCAAATGCAACAGAGATTTTATAAAGCTCCTATACGGAACGATCCGACTCGCATACAAGAAAGGCCGCTGGCTGTTGACGGGTATCTTTCGCATTTGACATCTTCACTCCTCTTCAAGGATACAATGCCTTTTCGACTTTATTTTTTGATTATTCGTGACGGATATGATATTGTTCAAGAATACTATTTTCCACATATTTCAGGAGAATCCATGACGATTAAAGAAAACCTGGAACACGTACGGCGAAATATCGCTGCCTCAGCCTCAAAGGCAGGCAAAAACCCCAAAGATATTATCCTGGTAATGGCCACCAAGACGGTAGAGACGGAACGGATCCGTGAAGCCATCCATGCCGGAGGGCATATTATCGGGGAAAACAAGGTGCAGGAGGCATTAAAAAAATACGAAGTACTAAAAGGAGAAGGGGCGGAATGGCACTTTATCGGACACCTTCAGACGAACAAAGTCAAGGACGTCCTGAAATTTGCAGACATGATCCATTCCGTGGACCGGCTGTCTCTCGTTGAGAAATTGGACCAGCGACTCCAGCAGGAAGGCCGTTCCCTGGATATTTTGGTCCAGGTCAATACATCACACGAGGAAAGCAAATATGGCGTCGCACCGGAAGAAGCAATTCCTTTAATCAAACAGACCGCCAAATATGATACGCTCAAGATCCTGGGGCTCATGACCATTGGTCTCTTTACCAAAGACGAGGTAAAAATTCGCAAATGCTTCAAGGTATTGAAGGAAATACACGACACGCTTATCAAAGAAGCCATCGATCGGGTACAGATGAAATACCTTTCCATGGGCATGTCAGGCGATTACCAGATTGCCATTGAAGAGGGCGCAAATATGGTGCGCATCGGCACAGCCATTTTCGGCGCCCGGAATACGCCGGACGCCTACTACTGGCCTTCAGAAAAGACCGACGCGGACCGGGGCTAAACAATGGTGAGGCTAGGGGTTCGCAAGGAAAGACGCTCAGTCGGAACATTTTACATCCTTGTCTTTTTGCCCCATACGCTCTTTGGCAACACTGCAGGAACCCGGAGGCGGTATAATCACATCATCGCCCGGCTGCCAGTCAGCAGGCGTAGCAACCTTGTTTGCGTCAGCAGTCTGCAGAGCGATCAAAAGCCGTTTGATTTCCTGGAAGTTGCGCCCATTTGAAAGCGGATAGGATAGTAAATGAGCGCCCTGATCTTGCTATTTGGATCGATAAAGAACACCGCCCGAACTGCCTTCGTGCGCTGGCCGATGGTTGAAGCATGCCATATTTTTTTGTCACCTCCATTTTTAGTGCGTGTTCTGCCTTAGTATATGGTAAAGCTCGTCCTTTAAAGCAAGCCTGCGTTTTTTAAGGTCTTCCAGCTTTGTGTCTGAGGCGGGTTCAATATCATTTTCAACCCGGTAAATCTCCTTATCAAGTTTATGGTAATTGTCAAAGAGCCTTTTAAAGTGACTATTGGTCATCTTAAGAGTATGAATTTTTTCACGATATTCAGGGAATTCATGAACCAGGTCGTGATGTTCATATTGCATGGTATCTCTCCTTCCTTCGTTGGTCTAAAGGTTATTATTCATTATTACGCTGTACGAATAAAAATGAAAACCGGCATTATACAAGTATTACTCGAATCTTCCAAATATTTCCTTTCTGTACCCATCGGTATCACGCCCTGAATTCTTCCCGTGATGTCCCTCTTGCAACACGCGGCCGGGAATAACAGAATTGAACTCTCTTCACAAAATGCAGGTTTTACGCACTTATATAGTAAACGCATGAAATAAGTTGACACGTACTGGTCATTGCGAGCACATTCGCTTTGCTCAGTGTAAACTCCGCGAAGCAATCCCACGATAGAGATTGCTTCGGGCCAGCGCCCTCGTAATGACAACTTTCCTTTTGCGTTTACTATAGTATTACCCTGTAAAAACCTCTTTTTTTAGCAAGTTTTTTTACAACCCCCTTCGCCAATGAGGCAGGTCAACCGTCCCGGTTGACATCATAATGACAAGCGGGGACGCTTGTCCTACCAACAAGGGGGATTTAGTTGTGGTGGAGCCACGCAAGGGTATCATGATCAGGGCTCAATCAGAGAAGACTGGAATCCTTGCCCGCTGACCAGGAAAAAGGGATTAACCAGATTGTTTTTATTATACTTCAATGGTCCTTTAGCGGGGATATCTACAACCCTCCCTCCTGATTGCTCGACTATTGCCTGTCCTGCCGCAGTATCCCACTCCATCGTTGGCCCAAATCTCGGATAGAAGTCTGCCTTGCCTTCTGCCACGAGGCAAAATTTCAAGGAACTCCCGGCAGAAATGAATTCTACCTCCCCGTACGTTTCTTTTATTTTATCTACAAACTCTGACAGTTCCTGTGTTGCATGCGAACGGCTGCCAACAACGGTAAGTGAGGGTTGTTTCTTTGTGACGTTCTGGTTGTCATGCGAACCAGATTTTCTGGCACCGGCGTTTAACGGTAGTTTCTGTGAGGCATCAAGGAGTTTTTTTATCGTGAGGTCACCAGTCACGATCCTACTATTTACGAGCACATAAGCGCCCAGGTTTACGGCAGCAAAGTAGAAAGTGTCTTGTACCGGTATAGAGATACAACCGAGGACGGGCTGATCTTTGTGGATGAGCGCAATGTTTACTGTGAACTCGCCGTTCCTCTTGATAAACTCCTTTGTCCCGTCAAGAGGGTCAACGAGCCAGAAATACTCCCACCTTTTTCGTTCGTCATAAGGAATAGCTTTTCCTTCTTCGCTGAGTACGGGTAGTAGCGGGTTATTCAGGGTGTTTTCTTTGTTATTTGCGGTTCGTGGTTGCTGCAGTTCGTTCAGGATAATTTCGTGGGAACGTTTATCTGCTAAGGTCAGGGGAGATTTGTCATCCTTATGCTCAACGGCAAAGTCTGAGTTATAAACCTCAAGGATGGCTTCACCGGCGCGTTTTGCGGCATGCAGGGCAATGAGAAGGGGTTGGATATATTGATTATGATTCATAGGTATTTCCGGTTCGGTTAACCAGGGCGATAGAGAACACACCTCTTTTTAATTAAATGTACAGGAATTTCAAAGTTGTTGCAGAGCGAAGAGCTTCTTCGTTCTCCATTGAAAAGCAATACGCCAAATATCGAATATCGAACAAGGAATGTTGAATGATGAAGTATTTTTACTTCACGATTCGATATTCCTTGTTCTGCGGTTCGATGTTCTCTTTAAATAAGTCGCCGAAGGCCTAATTTAATTCTGTTCAGACTTTTCAATGATTGTTATGCCTACTTTTGCAATTCCGCTTTCTATCAAATCCAAATCCATGCCGGCCCGGTACGAAACATTTACAATCCGGTCTGTGATACCCTGAAAGCGGTCTATAACAATCACTTCTACCTTTTTTTTATTCCCCAGATTGGTAATAAATATCTTTGTTCCAAATGGCAACGACGGATGGGCAGCGGTCAGTTTGTTCCTGTCGTAACGAACCCCACTTGCAGTCATTTTCCCATCATATTCATCTGAAATGAATGAAGCCATGCCGGTTTCATAGTAAAGCTCGGGCTGATTGCCGGCAGTGTCTTTTGCGCCGGGTTTTTTGGTGTCGGTTAATTTGTTATCAATTTTTCTGACGTTAGTATTTCCACAGCCGATTACGCACATCATACCGATGAATAGGACACACACTTTGCTTGTTATGAAGTAGTGCTGCATAATTACCCCTTTAGGTATCAGTTTTTACTCAGGAGGATCTCTGAATACCATGCTTCTACCTTGCCGTGAGTACGGTCGGCGTTGGTCTGAATTCCCACATAAATAATTTCCGGTGGTTCCTGATTAAATTCGCGCACATAATCCTCATAATGGTTTACCTTAGAGGTAAGCCATTTACCGGTGTCTTTTTCGCCACTCTGCACGACAATCATTCTTGCCCTTGCCTCACAGGGATTTGAAAACCGCTCTCCGGCCGGCAGGTTGTTTCCGTATACGTAGATTAATATCCGGTACCGGTATGGTATGGAGAAAACCGTCTTGCCATAGACCACACACACAGCGGCAGGGTAATCATCGCCGCCAATCTCTTTTTCCCTGCTCTCTGGCATAATGTTAGATACCTTCCAATGCCAGCTCAAAAAGGGATATTCTTTCGGATTACGATGCACGGGTTTGAAAAGAATTGCGCCGTTATCATGGGCATTTACATAAAGTGACTTTCTATTTTCTATTTCCACAATACGAGGAATGATTCTGTGCCTGATCTCTCTGCAAATGCCTTTGTGGGTCTTCCATCCCACAGGTTCACCCTTAGCCAATTCATCCTCGCTAAAGTCGGTAATAGCGAAAAAATCCTGCGCATACAACCGGGAAGCAGATGTCCCGGCGCAGAAAAAGAAGATTGGTAGCATTACAAATCGCCTTAAAAATTCTTTCAACAATTATTTCCCATCAATGCTCTTGAATTAGGCCGGGTTTTAAAAGACAAAAACCAACGACTTTTTTCTTTGAATTTATCTTTTGAGACGTAGCGCCGATCCCTTGTGGTCGGCCAATTGCTGGGGATAAACCCCAGCGCTTCCCCCCTGTTTCCCCCCGTAAACGGGGGGATTATGGGGGAGGGGTAATTGAAATTCCTTGTACCTTAAAGCAGGGGCGAAGCATTTGCCATAATTGTCATAAACACGCTCACACCCAAAACGGGCGAACGATTCTTCCCTGCTGCAGGGTTACCCTTTCCATACGTCAAAAACCTTTGTAAGCGCCAGGAGCGCCAGTGAATGACGGAAATTGCCAGCCTGAATTTCGTACCGCACTTCATCGAGCGTTAGCGTGGCAACAACAATATCTTCACCCTCGTCGGGGTTCATTTCTCCTGTTTGAACGGCATCTTTTGCATGCCAGGAATGGCACACGTTATTCAAAATTGCCGGATTTGGTTCGACAGAACCAAGATAAATCCAATTGACGCTGGTATAACCGGTTTCTTCCTTCAGTTCCCGGATTGCCGCAGCCCTGGAATCCTCACCGTGGTCAACCATGCCGCCGGGTATTTCGGTTGTTATTTTTTCGGTGCCAAACCGGTATTGCCGGACAACCACGATTTCATTATCTGGCGTAGTAGCGACAATGTTAACCCAGTCATTTGCTTCAAGCACCAGCCGTTTCATCTCTTTTTGACTTCCGGGGTGTTTCAGCCAATCGAAGCGCGCTTGCAAAATCTCAAGATGGGGTCCTTTCTCGATACGATGCCGTTGCCACACCTCTGGTTTTTTATTTTTATCCTGCTTCTTATCCATAGATCTAAGACGGGTAATTTAGTATCGTGTGATCAGAATCGATTAGCAATTCTTTGTCATCAACGAAAATAAACTCCCATGGGTTAATATTTCTTGATGACGGCGATCGCAATAGCGCCTCTTTTAAAATTTCAATTTTTTCCGGTTCTATTTTCCTGTCTTCATAGACCCTGATACTTCGCCTTTTTCTTAACAACTCTATCATGGCAGACTCTCTCTGGGTATCCCGATTGCATGATTTGGAAGCGGTAGTATTTGACCTCTATACTTTACCATGACAACAAACCAGAATACAATAAAGAACTAGAGATTCTAGAAAGCATTGTAGCTGCAACCAATGGCTCTTAATTTACAGTTTGGCCCTTCCCTGAATTTTACATGATTACGGAATAAGTAAATTATTTGACAGCCTGTTGTGATGTGACATACGAAAGTTTTTTAAACACGATAATTTGTCATTATGACAATACGGGCGGATGAATAAGGTAAAATTATATGACAAGCGGGGACGCATGTCCTACCATAATGGTAGCGCACGCGTCTTGCTTGCGCGTAAGTAAGCATGAAGGTCATGGGTCATGGGGGGGCAGTCATGGGGTCAAACCTTGATTTGTGATTAAATGACGATGCCTTTCAGCCCCTGTTTTATGAATGGAACAGTTTCCATGTTGTTTGGATTTTATAAACCACTTTTTATCCCTCTAGTTCCCTGCCCTGCCGACAATTTAGAGGTTGAAAACAGGACTAAATAATTGGACAATGAAGGCTATGTCAAAAAAATAAAATGCATAACTATGAAAGCGAACTTGAGGTATCCTTCGATGTTGTGTTAGATGAGGCAGATCGATTGTACGAGGGGCAGGGAAGGTTAAAAAGAACTTACGAACGACTAGCAAAACGCCTGGACAAATTAAACGTACCATACAGCCTCGCTGGAGGGTATGCTCTCATCCTGCATGGTGTAAGGCGTTTTACTAAAGACATTGACCTTTTGGTATCAAATGAGGGTTTAGCAAAGCTACATGAGGGGTTGATAGGACGCGGCTATGTTCAAGCATCTCCGGGAAGTAGAAATCTGCGTGACGCAGAGACAGGCGTGCGGATCGAATTTGTAGTCACAGGCGAATTTCCAAATCGCGTTGCCGTGAACGTCAAGTCGCAATTGGCACCATCCGAGCTTTTGTACCTGTTGGATTGTAGAAGATTTTCGTCACCCCCTCACGGTTGGCTTATCGGAACGGAGTCACGGATTTTCCGAAATTCCGCGCCGTCCGGGAGGGATTGCGCTGGATTTCATTCGTGGCAACCTGTTTCATCGCACGCAGATGCGTCCTCTGCCGTATAGCGTGCCAGGCCCGGACAACGATCTCAACGAAAAGCTCGATGCCTACGTCCAACGCTCGATTGCCGACAAGAATAAGCGCAGGACTATTCTTGCCTCTCAGGAGCTGAGTCCCGGTGCAACTGCGGTTGTTATGCTATCCAGCGAAGGTGCGCAATTGTCCAATGACGGCGGCATTATTACGTTGCTCGATACGCAAGGACTCAAGATCGACGGCGTTTCTTACAAGAGAGAACAGGTAGCACGGCAGGGTTGGACGATAGTCTTTTAGATTCGTGATGGTCGGATAACGCAGTGAGCATGTTTAGCAAGTTGCGTGACAAGTAACGGGTGATCTTTTGAGGATGTATAGGGGGGAAGATAGGTAGTGAACCTACGCCTAAATCCCTGAGGTAGGTCAACCGTCCCCGGTTGACATCATAATGACAAGCGGGGACGCTTGTCCTACCGGTAGTGGGGACTTGGTTGCGGCTTTGCAGCACTATGATGTGGATGTTATAATTCCGTTGAACTTCCGTGCATCGGTGCCCGGATTTTACTCAGGACTTGTCTTGAAAATTAATCATAGTCCGCGGGGCAGTCAGACCAAACACATACCCCCTGTTTCCTAGTTTCTCGGAAACCAGCGTCCGGTCTTTTGATAAACTGATTAAGTATTGGATAAGTGCGTCTAACTGGTTCTCGGTAAGCTTGTCAAAGCCAGGCATCTTATTCCTGGTGCCGTAGAATTTAGGATCGCCAGGATTCCTGATAAATTCTTTTAACCACGTCTCCGACAGATACTCCGTCAGGTTTGGTGCGATCTTTTTCAGGTCTTTGTTGCCAATGGGATGGCAAACGACGCAATTCCCTTTCAATACCAGTTCCTTTCCTCTCTCTACCCGTTCGGCATTTTGATGAATCAAACCCACTGACTGGCTTAACAGGAATTCAGCCATATCCAGGAGTGATTCATCCGGAAGTTTTATGGGAGGCATCGCCCCTGATCCTTTGAAATACTTTGCGTCCTTCGGGTTTTTCAACAGCCCGGCAATCCATTCTCTCGAACCAAAGTTAGTAAAATCAGGCCCATTATCACCGCCCTCTCCCCCTATTTTATGACAACCGATACAGCTTTCCTTAAAGATCTTTTCTCCAAGGGCAATAGGATCATGAAGAAAGATCGATAGGGCTCCCGTGGGAGGAATGCCTTTTTCCGCTAATTTCACCGCCCTGGCAGCCTGTTTCTCCGCCTCTTCACGCTGATGGATGATATGAATGTCCTTGCTGTCATGATGCATGGCGAGCACGGTCAAAACAACGGCCCCGGTCAATCCGGAAAATATCGCTCCAAAATATGGTATCCTCTTTGATGGATACCTTGAGGTATTTCTATCGATAAATGGCAGTACAAATAAAAAAGTCAAAGCAAGGGCAGGAATGATCACGGTTCCGACAATGAGATATTTCCCCTGACAATATTTTAAGAGTTCAAACAAGAACAGGAAATACCATTCAGGCCGTGCAAGGTAATTAGACGCAGGGTCTGCGGGCGCCTGCAATTCAGCGCCTCTTGTCCAAAAAACAACGCCGGCAAGGGCTGCATACATGCCCAGGGCGAATACTATATCTTTAAATATCTGGTCCGGCCAAAAGGGGTCAACACGATCTCTCAGCACATCTTCTCTCATTTTCCAATACGGGGTCACGCCGTGTTTACGAAAAAGGGCTATATGGATAAAGAGGAAAAAGACGAGCGAAATGGGCAATAAAAATACATGCAGGGTGTAAAAACGGGTTATGGTAAAATTCCCATAGTCAGAGCCTCCCTGATGCAGTATCTTGATGTACTTTCCAATCACCGGGACCGTTCCCATGATATTGGTGGCAACCTGCGTGGCCCAGTATCCCTTTTGGTCCCAGGGCAGAAGATACCCGGTAAGACCAAAACCCGCCAGGAATAAAAGCAGGATAACTCCGGAAATCCAATTCAGTTCGCGGGGTCTTTTATACGCGCCAAAAATAAAGACCTGAAACATATGCACCAGGGCCACGATCATCATGGCGCTCGAACCATAATGGTGTACGCCGCGCACAAACCATCCGAAAGAGGTCTTATGCTGAATGTAGTAAACACTTCCCCACGCTGTCGTCGAAGAAGGAGAATAGTAACTCGCCATAAGAATGCCGGTGACTGCCTGCAGGACGAAAAGGAACACAAGCCCGCTCCCAAAAATATATGACCATTTTGCCCCGCCATGCACAGGCTCATCCAACGCTGCTTTTAACAGTTTGCTTAGTCCAGTTCTGTCTTCTATCCATTCACAAAGCTTGTTTGCCATAGATTATCTATCACCTTTTAACAATGTCTTTATCTTTATATCAATTTTTTATAATTTATCAGGACATTATTATTTTCAATCTTCGTTTCGTAGCTGTAAAGGCCACGTGGCGGAGGCCCCGACAGCACTTTTCCATTTAAGTCAAAAACACCTTCGTGGCAGGGACACAGAAATTGTTTTTCGTCTTCTCCCCAATTGATACCACAGCCAAGGTGTGGACAATTTACCGAAAACACACTCAAAGAATCATCTTCTTTCCGCAGCACCCAAACAGACCCCATAACCAATCCCTCAAAGATATTCCACGCATCCATCTTGGAAGAAGTAACATTCATTTTTTTAGGCACACCGACGGGAAAATCTTCCAGTTTGCCAAGGTTAATAAAATCTTCGGTTCCGTATACCGTTTCTTTCAGCCACGGGTGTATCCCTAAACCAACCAGTGGCGCTGCGATGCCTGCCGCCAAAACCCCTCCCAGGCTATGTGACACAATTTTCAGGAATTTTCTTCTGTTGTTTTCCACCGTTTACCCCTATTCCGCTTCCGCTGAAACAATCATTAAAAACCGGCCACCGTCTAAACCGCTATCCATCCTTATGGGGATTTCCTGCGTAGAATTAAAAAATGTGATTGTATAAATTTCTGTTCTAAAAATAAAGGTAATTTTTAAAAATCTGCCAAATTTAAAATGCCCGTGACCGGCTTGCGGTGATGCTTAACTTAACGATAGATCAAAGGCAATCTCTACCTCGTTTTTAACCTTGAGAGTTCCCAATAATGCCTTATAGGGCTTTATTCCAAAGTCTTTTTGGGACAGGACAAGCTTTCCTTTGAGGTCTTTTCCTGTGGTAGTCCTTGCATGGATCTCTACAGGACGTGTGGTCCCATGCAAGGTCAGCTCGCCTTTCACGTGGTAAGCGCCTTCTTTTTCCTGGATATCCGTGGAACGAAAACTAATGGCAGGATACTTGTCCGGATGGAGCACATCCTTAAACGTGGCTTCTTCAATGTCTGCCTTGTCTTTTTCCTTCAGCAGATCATGCCGGTGCAGACCATCCTTCATGGCGCATATCACTTTCAGTGAATTGGCCTGAATTTCCGCTTTCACCGTTGTTAAACTCATACCTGCGGCCGGTACATGTAATTCAACACGAAAATTGGTCACTTCAATCAACAGGTCATGAGCCACCGCACTTAGAAATCCCTCTTTATAAGTATAAACAGATAACTTCCCTGAACTTGCAGTTACATGATAGTCGCCTTCTTTTATCGCCATATTTTTCTCCTCATTCTCGCCAGATAATGATATCCCATGTTAGCCCTTTTAAAAATTTCAGATAGTATTCCAATTTTTCCTCACAATGTCAACCCACAAAAGTAACACACACAAAAAGTAACATTGATTGTATTATTTTCTGTCTAATAAATGTAACCTTATACAGCGACTTTAAGCTCCCCTTATTGTAAGGCGACCAGTCTGGTCGCTCTACATGGGCCGGATGGGTTGGGGGTGTGTAACCATGCCTCTCACACACCCCTTTATCCATAAGGTAGGTCAACCGTCCTCGGTTGACATCATAATGACAAGCGGGGACGCTTGTCCTACCAAAAGAGGGGAATTATAAAACATTGAAATTCCTATACCTTAAAAGATTATGGCATGTTTCGGGGAAGAATGGATATTCGCAAGGTGTTTTTTGGTTGATTGTCCCCATCTTTTTTGTTTCAATTTTTGCAAGTATTTTGCAACCCCCTAAAACCCCTGATGTGGGTCAACCGTCCCGGTTGACATCATAATGACAAGCGGGGACGCTTGTCCTACCGATAAGGGGAATTTGGTTGCGGCGTAACTGCGTTCGGAGCATCATCTTTACAATGCTTACTTAGCCTATGCGGAACATACGGCTTCTTATAGAATATGAAGGCACACAATATGCGGGCTGGCAATGGCAGAAGAACGGGAAAACCGTTCAGGAAACCCTTTCAAAGGCGGTAGAGAGGGTCGTTCAGGAGCCGGTTAAAATGTATGGCGCCAGCCGGACCGATTCAGGGGTACACGCCCTGGGTCAGGTAGCGAATTTTAAAACTACATCCTCTATTCCATCCGAACGGCTGATTCACGCCATAAATTTCTATCTCCCGCACGACATCACCGTAAAAGGAGCAGCAGATGTCACGGAATCCTTTCATGCCCAATATGATGCCCAATCAAAGATCTATCAATATACGCTTCTTAATGACTGGATAAGAACCTCGCTCAATCGCAATTTTTGTTATGTCTGCGGGTATCTGCTGAACGCAGATAAAATGCACGATGCCGCACAACACCTCATCGGTACTCACGACTTTACCTCCTTCACCACGAGTGCGCTTCAGGAAAAAAACCGGATACGCACGGTAAAAAAACTGGAGATAAAGAAAGAAGGAAAATATCTCTATTTTACTGTTGAGGCCGATGGTTTCCTGTATAACATGGTAAGGACCATGGTAGGTACTCTTATCGAGGTGGGAAGGGGAAAAATCATGGTGGAACGTATGAAGGATATTTTAAGCGCAAAGAACAGGGAATTCGCAGGCCCAACGGCGCCCGCGAAGGGACTATGCCTCATAGAAGTGAAATATAACCATGACTCATAAAGGGTATCTCGCTTACCAATAGTGTTGAACAACCGGTAATACCCCGGATTAATCCCCGGGGTGAAACGCTTGCCGGCATAAAATTTATCGTAACAATTTATCTTTTTGAAAAATCCGTACATTTATATGTAATCCACACGAAACGGAATGCGTAGCGCGGGTGGTTTATCCCCCGCACAAGCCGACCACAAGGGATCGGCGCTACCTTTTTCAAAAAGCTAAATAGTTACAATTTATCTTGTTTACGTTATTTCTGTTATTGCTCTTATTTTCAGCGGGGTGTGGTTCGTTATGTTTCGAATGCCAGGCAAAAGCTATCAGGGGCCAATGCCATCCCTGACAGAGGAACAAAAATTATTGAGGGAAATTTTGCGGGAAGATGTGCACAAACTAGCTGGTGAGATTGGCGACCGCAATGTCCGGACGAATTACAAAAATCTCGGTGTTGCGGCAGATTTTATTGAGGCGTCGTTTCAACAAGCAGGCTTTAAGGTTTTCCATCAAGGCTACGAAGTTGATTTGGTCGGTTTGCAAGGGCGACCATGTTATAATCTCGTAGTAGAGATCACCGGTTCGGAGAGACCCGGAGAAATTGTGATAATCGGGGGACACTACGACTCGCTTGAAGATACACCGGGGGCCAATGACAATGCATCGGGAACGGCGGCCGTTCTGGCATTAGCACGCGCCTTTGCCGGTAAACAAACACAGCGAACGCTCCGTTTTGTGGCATTCGTCAATGAAGAACCGCCCTATTTTCAAAGTAAAGATATGGGCAGTTTGGTTTACGCAAAGCAGTGTCGTCACCGGCATGAAAACATCGTCGCTATGCTGAGCCTTGAGACCATCGGGTATTATTCAGAGGCAGAGGGGAGCCAGCACTACCCGGTAAGTCCACTTGGTTTAATATATCCGACAGCGGGAAATTTTATCGCGTTTGTAGGAAACATCAAATCACGGAAGCTTGTGCGTGAGGTTGTGGAGTTGTTTCGCCGCCATGCTCAATTTCCATCCGAAGCCGCTGTATTACCTGAAATGCTTGTCGGCGTTGGCTGGTCAGATCAGTGGTCATTCTGGCAGGAAGGCTATCCGGGCGTCATGGTGACTGATACCGCCCCGTTTCGCTATCCCTGGTATCATACGCAGGAAGACACTCCTGAAAAAATTGTTTACGACCGGCTTGCGTACGTAGTGAGTATCCTGGAAAAAGTTGTGGCAGGCCTCGCAGGTTGCAAACAGGAAGGTTAATAACCTTTTAACTTACCCCCACTTCACAGAGTTCACGTTGTGGAAGATTCGCGGCGGTTTTCCTTCCCCGTATCATCTCCAGAAAGCCTTCTATCCGTGTGGAAAATTGTCCCGGCATGTAATTGTGGTCATCGACACAATCGCCATCAAGGCTGAGGAGGGGGTAGCCGATCTTGTTCAATTCCCTTTTCAACGTGGGTACAGCGGCGTTGTTTCTCCTGCAACCCCAGGATGAAAATACCACTACGCCATCAACCTGATATTCCCTGGCAAGTTTCCTGGTTATCTCAATACGGCGTTCCAGTGGGCCATTGTAATGGCTGGTAATAAGTTTCTTTGCGAGACTTTCATAGGGTTTTTGTGGATCAAGCTTGTCCCAGTAGACGTAATTGGTTTCCTCAAAAACAATCCTGACCCCTTGTTCCTGTTCCAATTTCGTCAGGAAATCAACCTTAAAATAAGGCTTTAACTCCAACCAGAGAATTTTGATCAAATCTTTTCGGGGAGTATGTTCTCCTTTCTTCTTGTTTTCTTCAATTTTCTCGCGTAATTCAGCAGCCAGCGCAGAGAAAAACTCCACGGATAGTTTCGAGCCAATTAACAAATATGCCGGAAACATAAACCCTAACGCATTGCTGCCAGGAAGGGGACAAAACGGATCTTTTCTCAATTCATTGATTTCGAGCATCTTTTCCCGTGTTTGGTTAGCGTAATCAATTGCCTTTTCAAACGCGGCCTGCTCCATCTTCCTTCCCGTGATTTCCTCGAGCCGTCGAACAAAATCTTCAAGCTGTTTCGCAAGATATTGAACCGAATAATCATCTGCCTCATAGGGCACGTCAATGACGATGGTCTCTTTTCCCGTCATAGACTCGCATATCTTCATCGTCTTGGTGTTATTATCACAGAGCGTTGTCGTGGCAGCCTGGAGGACGTTTTTGGGAAAGAGATCTCGGAAGGTATGCCCGATTGCAGACCGGTGAAAGGTGCAGATATCCGTGGGAACTCCATATGATTCCGCCTCCATAAGCCCCTGGGAGCTTTGCCCCAAGCCCGCAAAAAGCGCCGCGCCGATTTCCAGGCAAAAAGGATACAATCCCGTGGCAAACAAAATTTCTGACGGAACAAACATCGTCGTCCAAACGGTTCGTTTCGGGTTGGCATACACCTTGTAGAGATGCCTTACGCCGACACGGGTTTGGACGCGGAGGGAAACCAGTTCTTTCTTTTTATTTCCCCGGAAGAAAAAAGAATATATCCGCATAAACCGTAAAAGTTCACGAAATAACATCGGAGAAAAACGACGACGGAGTGGTTTTATCCATTCCTTATATTTACGAATTGACGCCATATTTCACTTACTCTTTCCTTGAAGTACTGGTTAATTGTTCAAGAAATGCTTCAACCCTTGTTTTGATTTGGCCTTCACTGCTCAGGGTATAATCACAATTGAGATGCAGGAGAGGAATATTTTTTTCGTGGAACGTCTTCTTTATCATAGGATAATCCAAGAGATTATGGTCGCAAAATTTGAGCGTGTGGTAAATCGCCCCATGAATTGATCTTTCCTGCATCGTAGTCAGCACTTTATTAATTCTGTCAAAGATGTTCACCATCCGGGAGCACGGAGATCGCAGGATATATCTCCTGGCAATGGACAGGATAGGGTCGTCGCTGACATGAACTTGGGCGTCAAAGTAACGGCTGCCATTACATAAATCCTCTGCAATTACCTTGGAACCGGCGTCTTCTATAATCTTCATAATCTTTTCGTTTTCCATAATACTCCCCCAGACAAAGAGCCTGGGTATGTCCCGTGTATCACGTACGTCTTCCCTTTGTTTCATCAGATGGGTCAAATAGGACTGAAATTTCTCTGGCACGGCATTGGCGCCCTTTTTTAACAGGGAAAAAATCTCATACCCTGATTGACCGAGATGTCCATTCCAGTACTTTTGTAAAAACACCCGAACCTTTTCTCTCACGGTATTGTATATGGTAATACTCTGGTTAATGTCATCCTTGTTGATCTTGAGCGTGAAAAATGTTTCCAGTTTTTCTTTGAAGTTTTTGAGCAAGTTCGCGTAATAAAAAACTGCGGCATCATCGGTATTTTTTGGAATATCCAGAATATAGTTAAACGACTTTTTCCCCTGGTCCAGTTTTATCCATGCATCATACAGCCGTCGCATCCCGTCACATGAATTGACAAATACCATTCCTTTAAAATCTTCCAGCTGACCATTGATTTTTTGATCAACAACAGCCTTGATATAAGGGCAGATATTGCCGCAAAGCATTTCGTTGGCAGCGCTCGATTCCTGTTCTGAACCCTTAATTCTGACCGGATGGAACCCAGCGGCCCGAATAAGTTCTACCGGCGTGTAAGAACAAAAATACCCGATCTTCGGCAAGGTATGGTCGTCAACAGAGAAATCTGTCACGGAAACATCGTTCCGGTCGCTTCCAGAGACAGAAACGGACACCGATACCGTGGCGCTGGTCTTTGCCCGTGCCTTTTCCAGGGCAATCAATGCTGCCCCAAGCGCTCCATTGATTTGAGGTTCTTCTGCAATCTTGATTTTACAACCAAGATTTTTCTCTATCTCTGTTACGACGCCAATATTCTTTGCAACACCACCAGTCATGACAATCTCTTCTTCCAGCCCAATCCTCTTAAGCTGTGCGGTGATGCGTTTAGCGATTGAGATATGTAGTCCTCTGCAAATATCTGCTGTTCTGTGATCCGCGCCAATGAGAGACACCACCTCGGATTCCGCAAATACCGTACAAAGACTGCTTACGGAAACATTATCCTTTCCGTTCAGCGAAATCGGCCCCATTTCTTCCAGATCGATCTCCAGGGTTCTGGCCATAACCTCAAGAAACCGGCCCGTACCGGCGGCACATTTGTCATTCATAACAAAGTCAAGGACATTTCCATTCGCATCAACCTTAATGACCTTGCTGTCTTGTCCGCCAATGTCAATGATCGTTCTTGCCTTGGGAAAAAAATAGTTTGCTCCCTTTGCATGGCAGGTTATCTCTGTTACCACTTCATTGGCAAACGGCACCTTGATGCGTCCATATCCGGTAGCAACAATGTAATCAATATCGTGTTCAGACAGTTTATGTTCGGTAAGTATTTGTTGAAAGGTTTTATCGGCAGCCTTTTTACTGCTGGCGCCGGTTGGTATAATGATTGATGAAAGAATTTCCTTTTTCTCATTTATCAGAACTCCATTGGTCGACATAGAACCAATATCAATTCCTATTGTGTACATTATCAGAAATCTCCTTTGGGTATTTTAACGAGGCACAGCCTCAAAACTATATAAAATTTTATCTCTATAAAAACCGCACAACGTTGAAAACTACTGATGGCTCAAACAAATACATAATCTCATTAATTTTACAAAATATCCATAAATTTTTTTGAGCAATAATGAAATTTACAACAAAACGCAGGAAAGAGGGTTCAAATAGTATTAAACAATTTTACGGTCTTAAAAACCGCTCCTCTGGTGTGACAAAATTGGTTGTCTATTACCATTGGCCAATGTTAATGTTATGGAAGATAATTGATCAGAGTTTGCCTATTCAGGTTCAGGCTTAGGCGGTATCATGCTCATCCAGATATTAAACACAAACAACCCGACAGACACCACCAGCAAACCTGCAAAAATTTCTGCGAGTGGATGAATCGGCCGCAAACACACCAATCCTACCAGGCCAATGTTTGCAAGGTAGAACTGAAGGGTGCCTATTTTGGGGTAGGCAAGCGGTGTTCCTGAAAATCTCGGCAAGATGTGGTACCCAACGCCAAAAATCATCATTGACATCCACCCAAGAAGATTGAGATGGACATGGGTGAAGAGCAGTTGCGCAGGGTAGCTCTTCATAGAAATCATGATGATACCAAGGAT
The DNA here is from genome assembly GCA_007618135.1 of Candidatus Brocadia sp. WS118. Taxonomy (GTDB): domain Bacteria; phylum Planctomycetota; class Brocadiia; order Brocadiales; family Brocadiaceae; genus Brocadia. Next base: position 54,926 of record PHFX01000011.1, read on the forward strand.
GGCTGCAATGAAAAAGTAAATCAGGCTTGCGCGCACAAAATTTTTAGAAAGAGGACTCATAGACTGGAAAACTCCTTAGCAAATGGAATCGTTTTACCAAAAAAAATCTCTATAAAACATTACAAAGCTAAGATATAGAAAAAATATAAATTGTCAAATAAAAAATTATCGCGGCAACGGGTGAGGTATTATCTCCTTCAGGTTTCAGGAATGCGGTTCTGGGTCCTGTGAGGGTAAGGCCTGCGGCAAGTACACACCCTCATGGCTGCTCTCTTGCCTATCAGGGTGCCAGGCAAATTTCAAGGATTTGTGTTGACTTGAAAGTTGATTATTTTGATAATATGCCTTCACTGAGATATCAAAAATCACGAACTGATACAACGACGATGGGAACGAAAACGACAGCAAACCATACCGAAGCGTGTGAATGTCCTGTCGATTCGGTAACTTCATAAATTAATAATTATGCAAAGGAGCGCTTATGGAACAGTTCATTAGCAGAACAGAGAAGATAAAGGATGGCAGTATTATTTTAGAAGAGGGTAGTTGGGCATATTACGCTTATGTTTTACAATCCGGTAGGGCCAAGGTCTGGAAAAATATCAACAATAAACAGGTGCTTGTTGGCACCTTAAAGGAAGGCGATATTTTTGGGGAAATGAGTTTTTTCGGTATGGCAAAAAGAACCGCCTCTGTGACAGCAGATGGCGATGTGGTCGTAGGAATGATCACCAAAGACACTTTTATGGAAGCCATCAATAAACTCTCTCCCGATGCGCGCGTCAAACTCGACAAAATGACACAGGACTTCTTTTATCTTAGCGATGTCTATAGCCGTTTGACAAACTGTTTACATGAGATATTGACTATCAAAGGGCGGATGATTGACCCCAAGCTTTTTGAAAAAGAGGTTGAAAACATGCCGGATATCCTGCGCAAGGTCGTGGGCCTGATGATTGAGCGTTTTATTTCTGCTATGGACGGGAGTATAAAACTTGTGGCCCAACTGGAAGAAGCCGCCAGGCCTATCGATTCATTATCTACGACACTGATTCAAAAATGCAAATGAACATGCAGGAAGGAAACGCAGGTTAAGAATATGATATTTGGCAATATCGTGGATGTTGTTAAAGGCAATACTATTGAAGCGGTACATTTAAACCTCAAAAACTTGAAGAAGTAAGCAATACAGGCTGTCTGAGAATTCCATGTAAAACACGCATTCTTGGGCAGCCTGTTTTTTTCTATGCCATAAGAATTTAGGTAACACTTTGGTTTTTTTGAAAAAGGTAGCGCCGATCCCTTGTGGTCGGCTTAAAACAGGAAAAGAGAATGGAACACTATACCGTTAAATATCCAAATGAAAAGGCGAAGCGGATTGTTATGTTCTGCGACCTCAGGGATTCAACAGATATCTTGATGGATTTTGAACAAGGTGTCTACCGTGGTATTGAAAGTTCAGGAGAAAAAGCCTTTACCTATGCAGATTTTATTATGGATGTTCATGAAACGTCCTATAAAGAACTCTATTTAGGGCATGAAAACACCTATGCGGAAATATATGGTGATGGTGTGATGGGTATCTTCCCGGAAGACAATGCAAAGTATATTTTAGAAAATATCTACCGTCTGACAAAACGCATGCGCACCTATAATGATTCCCAGGGTGTGGGTGTCTTGAAACCCAGAATCGATATCGGCTTCGGTATTACGGTAGGAGAAGTTTCGTTTATCTATTATCCATTGGACAAACGCGATCATCCCGTAGGCCGGTGTATTCATGAGGCCGCCAGAATTGAAGGATTGTCTAAATTGTATGATGCCAGGGTCTTGATTTCTGACCGTTTTTTTAAATTTGCCGAAGGCTACATATCTACCGATCAAAGGTTTTCGTATCGTTTTATTGACCGGATTATATTAAAGGGTTTTCGGGAACCTATCACCCTATTTGAAATCCTTATTGACAACGACCCCAGATTTGAGACGAAAAAAGACTCCCAGAAAGAATATTCTGAGGCATATTCGAGGTATTGCAGAAAAGAATGGGCAACGGCAGCGGAACTCTTTCAGAAAATTTACCAGGAATATGGCTTAGGGATAGGGTCAGTAATGGCAAAACGATGTGAAATCCTCTCAAAGAGCCCCCCAAGTCCGGATTGGAATGGGATATGGAAGATGAAAGATAAATAATTTCATTGCAGAGATGTTTTTAGAACCAGTATTGGATGAAATACTATGAACCAGTTGTGCCTAGCGTTTGCTTTATATAAGGAAGGAATCACCCGTCTTAAACAGGTTGATCTTCACTTTGAGCAGGGCAAATCAACAAAATAAAGAGTGTGTAACCTGGGAAGTACTTGGGGCCGCATCTTGATTAGTGATCACTTATGCGTTTTGTATGGTAACCATATTTCATAACGCCAAAAATTCTCTCTATACTACAAACCACACTATCCAACAGAGCCAGGCACCCATCCTGTTCAAGAGTTACGAGATCAAGGAATCTTACTATATCGTGAATTAATTATATCGCCGTGGAGAGTCATTTACAGAATATCGGGAAAAGGCGTATACGTTTTATCGATATTAGATTCACGTCAAAATGTTGAAGATATACTCCTGGAAAGGCTTCTCAATTCAAAATTATGATGCCATTAACAACCCCATAAAAACATCCGATTATCATTGGGGCTTTGACCGTTGGTTATGTTACTTAGTGTCTGAACGGAAACACTAAATAGCCAGGTAAAACAAGACAAAGCAGGTGGAAATAGTTAATGAATCGTGTTGAGTATTTTTGCGAGATAGGGTAAAATGTGGCTTAAACAAAGGGATTTATGCATATTGATGGGGAAAAG
>PHFX01000096.1 GCA_007618135.1 Candidatus Brocadia sp. WS118
ACTGCCCCTGCCTGCTGCCGCTTGCCTTAAACCAGGCCCGCCGTCCCGGGCGGAGATCCCGACAAAAAGTGCGTGTGATCCCCAAACCAAGCCAAAGGAACCCTCTGCACAAACACGTTCGGTCATATCTCACCCGGCCCGGTAGCGGCCGCCTGTCAACCTTCTATAACCCTTGCATCCTTCAATCGTGAATCCTGCCGTTTAATCGATGCCACAAACACCATCCGCCCCTCACACTTCGGGCATTCAAGAGTATCCCGTACCGGCTCAAAGGTGCATTCGCAATGCTCGCAAAACTCCTCACTGCATAACCACAAATACTTAACAATCCCCACCGGTATGTAATACTTCTCCCCCATCACCACCCCCGCCGCAACATCTCATGCTGGCAGAACACCACAAACCCCGCGGATAAATAAAGCGGCTCCTTAAAAGCGATCAGCACAATAATCACCATCCCCGCCCGCATAATCCACATCAATTGTCTCAACTGGTCATTCATCCTGCATTCCTTTAATCTTTTACTGCCTCCTGCTTACTGCCCCCTGCCTGCTCTCTTCTTAATCCCCCGGCCGCCGCCGGCATCACTCGGCGGCGGCCGGTTCATCGGTAGGATGGATGGGAGGAGGTCTTGTAATCTTGAATTCTTGCAATCTTACAGTTAAGCCGCCGTACCATTACTCCCCGGCTCCTTCAGCACATTCAGCCCCTCGCGTTTATAATCCGCAATCAGCCGCTTCATCGCAATCCGCACCAGGTCATCATCCGTAACGCTTATCTGTATCTCACTCACAAAATCCCTCATCATCTGCCTGGTATTCCAAAAAACCGAAATAGCAGTACGTTTAGGTTTTGAATCCGTCTTAGTAATATTATCCATCGGCATCCTTTTCGAATATTTTAGTAAATTTTCGATAGAAATATAATACATTAATTTTGTTTGTCAAGCACTTTTTAGAAATTTATAGAAATTTTTAGGAATAAATCGGATAAGTACATTTAAAATTTTTTCATAAATTTCATATATTCGGTAGGTTAAATAACTATATAGGAGGAATCAATTGGCTTATGAAAACCTCAAAGAGGAGGTTGAGAGAATAAGAAAAGAACATCGTTTAAGTCTATTGGAAATGTCAAACAAAACCGGCTTGAACTATGAAACATTGAGACGAATCGAAGAAGGAAAAACCAAAAACGCCCAGGAAGCAACCTTACGTGCCATTGCTAAGGCATTTAATTTAGAAATTCAAGAGAAAGACAATTGCATCTACTTTGTAGAACCAACCGAAGAAAACAACCAGGTAAGTGAACCCGAAGGATTATACCTCACCGGAGAACTGGCCGAATTTTACGAAATGATTAAGCACATGGAAGGAGCCGAAGAACTCATACAGAACTTTCTGAACGCGGATGAGCAAAAGCGCAGCACCTGGATAAAGATCGGCAAAATTATATTTGGTAAACAGTAACCTTTATAATGTCAGGAGGGATCAACAATGCCTTATTCTAAGGATGGAGCGCTTCACAATTTAAACGATCTGTTCCAGTGTGCGGAGCATTACGCCAAAATTATTGTGCTGGAAAAAACCAATGCCGCCGCTGCCCCCTTAATCACCCAAAAAATAATCAACCCCCAGGGCCAGGAGTTTATCGTTATCATGCTCCCCGGCAAAATCCATTTAGAAATAACCAACGGAGTCAAAACAACATAACAGGGATGGTCAAGGATGATACTTTCAATCGTAATATTCTTAATTTTCTTCTCTATTAGTAATTTCCTTCTCATGTTGATTTACAAATTCAGCACCTACCACAAATCTGCGGCTTGGGCATTGCCATTGTTGGTAGTATTTGGAATCTTTGTGGCGTATGTATTTGTGCAGTTGGGGCTAAGGGCAATTTTGGAATATGTAATTTTAATGGTTTTTTTCCTTGCAGGTAATTATCAAAACAATAAAAAGAAATCCACACAAATCTTAGATCAAGTCAAAGAGATTGATGCTTACAAATTCATGAGTGAATCTCTAAATAAAACATCAAAATATTACATATTAAGTTCAGTTTTGTACTGCACAACGTTTCTAATAATGTCGGTGTATTTTTACAACCAATCACCAAATCACTAAATCACTTAATCACCCAATCACCCAATGGTAAAACCCATATCCGCCAAAGCCAACTTTTCAGAAAGCCGCAAAAAACCCCGCATCATCGTGCGCTACAGCAACGGCAAGCGCAAACATTTCGAACAGAAATCCTTAGAGAGCAGCAACCCCCAGCACCGCGCCCTGGTCCTCGAGAAGGTGGATAAAATCAACATGCGCATCGCCCTCGGCGTTTACGAGGATGTAGAATGGAAAGAATCCCTCCCCGCCTTAAAGTTTAGCCAGTTCGAGAAACAATGGCTGGAAGAACGCCGCCGCCGCATCGCTGCCGGCCGCCTCAGCGTCGCCACATATAAGAATGACGAAACCGCCTTCCACCTCTTCCGCCTCCTCCTCGGCAACTTCAACCTGGAAGAAATCACCCCGGAAACCGTACGGGAATTCGTAAAGCGCCTCCGCAACCTCCCCAAAAAAATTGAACTCGGTATAACATCGTATGAACAATACAACCCCACGGAACACGGCAACCTAAAACCCGTCGTTCCCCGTACAGATGAAAACATATCCGCCATCCTCCGCGCCATCTCCCCCGCCTTCACCTGGGCCATGCGCGAGGGGCTCTGGCACAGCAACCCCTTCTCCCCCCTGCCATCGCTGGAAATAAAAAACCCCCGGGAGAACATCAACATATTTTTGCCCTCTCAAATCCAGCGCCTCCGGGAATACTACACCGGCAAACCCCCCGGTCATGGCGCCGCTTTCGAGTTCTCCCTGGGCTCCGGCGCCCGCGCCGGCGGCATCGCCAATCTTAATGAGTCAGATATCTTCGAAGAAAAAATAGACGGGGATCTCGCAACCCTCGCTTTACTGCACGAAAAAGGCCGCAACGGAAAACCCAAAACCCGCGTCATCTATCTGTACGATAACGCCAAATACGCCTTAGACGTAATGCGCGCCTGGTATAACCGCATCGATGAATATATACAAAAGTTCACTATCAACACAAAGCTCCTTCCGGATTTCCAGGAACGGGTAAACAACGGCAAAGTATTCTTCTGCTTCAAAACCGCCCATGAGATCAGCCAAATGTTCCGCCGCGCCCGCATCGCCTGCAAAATCAACGGCAAATTCCACGACCTCCGCAAAACCCACTCCACCAACCTATACGATGCCGGCATGACCAAAGACGACATTCAGAACATCCTCGGCCACACCGACCGCCGCGTAATGGATAATCACTATCTGGCCGTAACCATCACCCGTATAGTAAGGCAGGCCCGCAAAATAGAAAAAAACCTGTAACATCTTAAACCCATCGGGTATTATATTCATCACAGCATAAAATAAAACTGGCAAATAAGTGTCAAACAAGACACACTAAAATATAAAGGGGAGTTTAAACACAAAATTATCGGGAGATTACCCAGCCCCCCACAAAAAATGTAAAAGCTTCCCAAGCTGAGGGTCGCGGGTTCGAACCCCGTCTCCCGCTCAAAACAAATAGGAGGTAAACCCAATATTTACAAGACACACAAACCCTTGAGCATCAGCCAAAAGCGTGTCAAAAATCCCCAAAATACCAGAAAACACCCTAAGACACGCTAATAATTCCGTGTCGAAAAAGTGTCTTGCTAAAAAATTTCCTTGATTATTAACCTCAATTTGCCGATATTCACCTCGGCAAGGTTGTTGAGGTAATCAAAATCCCCTGTTCTATCGTTCAAAGCCCCCACCTTGGTGGCCTCAACCCTTGCCGGTTGGATGATAGGCAGGGGGTTTTTTATTTATATCTGAGGTCAATATCGATGGATAACGATAACAAAATCGATCAATTCGATTCCCTCCGGGAAAAACACATCGTCACATCCCGCTATCTCAAAACCCCCCTGGGGATCAACAAAATAAAATTCTTCAACTGGGTCGGGCTGTCATTCTCCGCCCTCTCCACCTC
>PHFX01000097.1 GCA_007618135.1 Candidatus Brocadia sp. WS118
CTCGCACAAAAATACCGAATCCAGCGGAACCGCCACCGGCCCGGAAACCGGCCATATTTCCGGGATATACCATACTTCGTACTCAAACTGGTTTGGGGCATCATCCACCAAAAAATAGCCATAGTCGATGTAGTGCTCGTTTCCGAACTCGTCTTCATACCACATCCAGGTATTCCAATCCGGCGTTACTTTGATACTATCCTGCGCCACGGGCGAGGGAACCAGGGAGCAAATAATAAGCGGCGTGGTACACCCCCCGCCGACGAAAAGTGTATCCACCTCGGGATAAAACCCCACCACCTGGGCATGGGATTTGGGAAGTAAAAACGCTGCAAAAATTAACAGCATGACGATACGGCTAAATAACTTCTTCATAAAATCCCCCTTTCGGATAATGTGTTTGTGTGTTTATGTATTCGCGTGTTCTGGTGTTCAAGTGTTATAGTGTTATAATGTTATAATGTTATAATGTTTTAGTGTTATGGTTACATCAATTTGACCGCGAATTCTCAAAGCCTAAAACACTACAAAACCAAAACACCATAACACATGAACACCCGAACACCGCTTTCACCGCAATAAAGCCATTTTCCTGGAAATAATTTGATTCTCTGTTTTTAAGCGGTAAATATAAACCCCGCTGGCAACTTCACTTCCGGCATCATCCCTCCCATCCCATTGGTATGTATAATTTCCCGGGGCCATTTTGCTCTTCACCAGGGTACGAACCCGCTGCCCGGTGATGTCAAATATGCTCAATTCAACTAATCCGAAATCAGCAATCCGAAATCGCAAATTCGTTACCGGATTGAAGGGGTTGGGGTAGTTTTGAAAAAGCTTAAAGGAATTTATTTCCTGCAAAGAAGAAGGATCCGATATACCCTCAACCCAATCTAACTCCGTGAAACTGCCCCAGACCTGCCACTTGTCATTCAGAAACTTTTGCCAGGCGCACCATACCCGGAATTGCAGAGTTTGCGCCTCAGCAAAAGAAAAGTCCGAAACTGCTGGCAGCGAATCAACGCCGGGATATTGGGAAAGATTTACCAGCGGGCCAAAGAGAGGCTCATTTGCGTAAATTTCCGGATTGCCGTCTATGTCGCTTTCAAAAGCAATTAATGTAGGGGGATCAAAATCTCCTTTGGTAATCCAGAGAAATTCGACGCCCTGCACGTTTGTTTCATTGCCGGGACCGAAATTCAAATTACCTGTCGTCTGCCACTGGGGATCATAACTCATAATATCCCAATCCTCGAGTTCATTCTGACGATATTGCCAGAGTATGGAGAACCGCCACCCCGGTACAAGTTGGGGAAGGCGATTTTCTCCGGATGAAACAATTGCTTCTGAAGGTTGCCAGCCTTGCGAAATAACCCGTTCTTTGAGGTAAATTAGTAAATCCTTTTCATAAGCTACCAAAGGTTCATTATTATAATAGTGACTCACAACCGGGTGGCTGGCATTCATGCTGTCTAAAACAATTTCCCCAGTCCAGGTGGAATCGGTGTAGGAATATTCACTGAACAGAATGTTTCCCCCCCGTTCCCAAACCAGGTAATTATTACGAACATCCGGATGAATATCGTCCAGGGTATCGGTTGTAATCTGAACAATGGGGTCGAATTGCCCGTTTTGAAATACTACCGAAAACAAATCTTCATTTCCGTTCCGGTTCGATTGCCATACAATGAGCACGTAAGCTGAATCCGGATAATTAAAAACGAACGCTGCCGAAGGATTGGCAGCATAAATGCCCGCTAAATCCGGGGAGACGGGAATTTCAATTAGAGGATTTTCAAATGACTTGAAAAAAATCCGCGAGCGGTCGCCAAAATCCCTTTGCCATATCAGCATGTTGAAAATATCCCCAAATTCGTTAATATCCTTAACAAAAGCCGGTTGAAGATTATTGGCAGTGGTGTCGGTAAGCGGTGCGGGAGCGCTCCAGGGCATTTGCGCTAAAGAAAAAGTTGTTAAGCTGATTACCCCCCAAAAGAGTATCCACTTTTTCATGGCAACTCTCCTGTTTTATATAGTTAACGAAGCAACAGCATCTTGCGACTCTTTACAAACTTTCCTGTTTTTAATCGATATATGTAAATCCCACTGGCAACCTCTAATCTGGCATCATCTTGCCCGTTCCACTCCATCTGGTAATCACCCGCGGGTTGTTTGGCATTCACCAGAGTTCTGATTCGCTCTCCCAACAAATTATAAATCGCTAATTCCACCTCGCCGCCAGCGGCTAATTGATAGCGAATGGTGGTTGTCGGATTGAAAGGATTGGGATAATTCTGCTTCAATTCAAATCCGGCAATTGGAGCACTGCCCGGTTGGGGCTCTAAACCGGTCAGTTGATTCCAGGCCAGGAAAAGTGTTACAGTGCTGTCCGGCCAGACCTGCACGGTGAGCCGTCCCAAAGGTAGCCCCGGTTTGTGAAAGGTGAGATGTTCCAGAGTTGCCAGGTCTTGAAAACCAAAATACCCGCTGCTGTCTGTGTAAACTGGTGGGAGGCCCCATCTTCGTTCTACGCGAATCCCGGGTAGGGGTACCCCGGTGGAGTCGGTTATGTAGCCTTCCAAATAGCCTATGGCATTGGTAAAATCATTCGGAGCGCCGGGGGTGGGGGTGTTATCCAAATAGAATAAAACACTTTCATCTTCACGGCAGATGGACTGCCCGGGCAGCGGAGTGAAAACAGAGGGAAAACTCACACCATTCCCGAAGCATAGCGCGTCTATCATCGTGCTGTCCGGCAAAAAGAAGCATATCTCGTCTCCGGCGGGGTTGATGTAAAGAGTAATTAACAGGCTGTCCCCGATGATTAACAGATAATTGGAATGTGCCGGGATACCCGCTTTGAAGAAAGCGGTATCCGTCAGGGAAGTTAAGAAACAGCCGTCAAAAGTACTCATCATGCCGCTGTCGGTCGTCTCGATTATCCAGCCCTCGGGAGTGAACATAAGCTCGTTGATAACAGGCGCCGGCAATGGATTGGCGCGGATCATCAGCAGAAAGGTTGTAACTAACATAAAAATTTTGAGAAACTTCATGGTATTCTCCTTTCCCATTGAATGATTAAATTGGTTTGCGGCATAAAATTTTCTTTGTGAATAAGATAGGTCATCCGCTGGCCATCCTTCTCTCCGGTGGAGTCGGGAACAACTCTGTCGAAGGCGTGGGAAAGGGAAATCAGTTGGTATTCCGGGGGAATCCTGATAATGAAGTCGGCAGCTTCCAAAGGCCGTTTCCATTTTTGAGTGGAAGTTAAGATATACTCCATTTTACCGGAAGGCGTTTTCTGGCGATAGCATACCCGGTATATCGCCGTATCCTGCGGCGGAATGGAAACCGGGAAATAGATGCCATTGGCGGCGCTGGAGAATTGTACCGCCTGGCCGCTGCGCCTGTCAGTTATTTGAATCGAATCGGGAAAAGGTAATTCCGGGGTAATGACAAAAGGATAATACAGCGCTGCGCGTAAAGGTGAATGTCCGTTATTCCGAAAGTAATAGGTTCCGTTTAAAATGCATTCGCCGCCCCGCACTTCCACCTCAATTTGCTCCCGGGCAAATTGAAGCGGTTGGGCGTGCAGTGAGAGGAACAGGAAGAAACTCAGCGAGAAGATAAATCTCAACCGGAGAAAATTAAAAAATGATAGAGGCATCATACGCCTCCTGAATTTGTATTATAGTGTTATGGTGTTCAAGGGGATATTCTACACGAACACTCGAACACTCGAATTCAAAACGCTGCCTTGTAAGTTATATCTATCTGAATATGCGTCATGGAATCCTGAACCACATACGCAGGTCGAATATATTTGCTATTACCTCCATTAGCGTAGAAAAGCGAATCTTCTTTTACAAAGAAACTATACACCCCGGTATCTAATTCCGCTTCAAAGAAGCCAGTGTAATTTGATCTAACTATTTTTACCAACCTTGTTCTTATTTCTGTAAAGAACGTGGGATTACTATCACTTCTTTCAACGGAGTCAAAAGGTGTGGCCTCGTAA
>PHFX01000098.1 GCA_007618135.1 Candidatus Brocadia sp. WS118
CTTTCATTTCCCCCTTTGAAGGGGGACAGGGGGGATGTAATCCCAGCCGATTAATACTCTAATCCTCAAAACTTTCATACACTTAATTATCACCATAACACCATAACACCTGATCACTCACGAAGCCGCCTTCTTCTCCCTCAAAATCCCCTTCGCTACCCGGAAATATTGCACTAAGGGAATATGCGAGGGGCAAATGTAAGAGCACGCGCCGCATTCAAAGCAGTCGAAAAGGTGATATTGCTCCGCCATCTCCTCATAGCGTTCTTTCTTCGCCAGAATGCCCATCTGGGAAGGATTGAGGAACATCGGGCAGGCCTCCACGCAGTAGGCGCAGTGGATGCAGGGGTATATTTTTTTGCTGTTGCGGGCGCTTTCTTCTTCGGTAAATACCACCAATCCAGAGGTACCCTTGGTGATGGGAAAATCCAGGTTGGAAACCGCCTGGCCCATCATGGGGCCGCCGAGAAACACCCGGCTGATATTTTCATCCACCCCGGTTTGCTCCAGAATATAGCGCACCGGCGTTCCGATGGGAATCAGGTAATTGCCCTTTTTGTGCACCCCCGGCCCGGTAATGGTGATCACCCGCTCCATGATGCCGCGCCCGTGGGGAAGCAGCCGCCCGATTTCCGCGGCGGTGGCAACGTTCACCACCACCACGTGCACATCCACCGGCAGGCCCCCGGAAGGAACTTCGCGGTTCAGCAGGGCGCTGATGAGCATTTTTTCCGCGCCCTGGGGATATTTCACTTTGAAAACTTCCACCGTGGCGGGAAGCCCCGGGGGGATGGAAGCGCGCAGGGTTTCCGCGGCATCCGGTTTATTGGATTCAATCCCGATAATACAGCGCTTCGCCCCGGTAACCTTCAGCAGGTAGCGGATGCCCATGAAAATATCCTCTTTCTGCTCCAGCATCACCCGGTGGTCGGTGGTCAGGTAGGGCTCGCATTCGATGCCGTTGAGGATCAGGGTGTCCACCGATTTTCCCTCGGGAATTTTCAGTTTTACATGGGTGGGAAACGCCGCCCCGCCCAGGCCAACGATGCCGGCATCCTGAATAGCCTTGATAATTTCATCCGGCGAAGCAGTCTCCACGTCACAGGGAACGCCTTCGCGAACTTCCTGCGAGGAAGCTGGGAAGGGCTGCAAATAAATACTGGGCGTCATTCTCCCCACCGGGTTGGGCGCTAAAGCAATCCGGCGCACAACCCCGGAAGCCGGGGCGTGAAGCGATACCGAAACAAAACCGTCTGCTTCGGCAAGTTTCTGCCCCCGCGCCACTTCCTGTCCCTCGCGAACGATTGGTTTGGAGGGTTTGCCGGTATGCTGGCTTAAGGGAAGTATCAGTACCGGGGAAAACGGAAAACGCTTTATTTTTACCTGGTTGGTTGCTTCCTTCGCTTCCGGTGGATGCACTCCGTGGGGGAAGGTTTTCATTATTGCGATTGAGTTTGCCATGGTTTTTTGCGTGTTCATGTGTTTATGTGTTCATGTGTTATTGTATTCAAGTGCTTTTCGAAAGAATCCTTTGTAGCAAGAATCCGAAATTTTCGAACAGATATTGCGTTTATTTTGCTAGCAACATTTTTTTGGACAGTCGCTGTCTCCCTGCTCGTAATTCATAAATATAAATTCCTGAAGCCACCGAGAGGCCGTTTTGATTTCGCCCATTCCATTCCACTTGATAATATCCTTTTGACAGGTGATTATCTAATAGCGTGGTGATTTTTTCACCGTTAATGGAGTAAATGGTAATTTTCACCTGCTGAGCTTTTGTTATACCGAAATATATGGCGGTGGAAGAATTAAAAGGATTCGGATAGTTCTGAGATAGGGAAAACTCAACCGGTAATATTTCATTTAAAGGAACTATTATAGTAGAGGAGTTCTGTTTGTATTTGATTATGTCATAATAATCAGGTATCGCTGGAGAAATATTTAGACCATAACCAGCTATATATACATTTCCAGCAGTATCAACACATACAGATTCGGAATATTGCTTTTGATGTTGGTGTGTACCAATTTGTGAAACCCATAAAAGATTCCCATTCTCGTCAAATTTTGCTGTAAGGTAGTTTGAAAGCGTGCTTGGGAGTTCTTCACTATATCCAGTAACATATATATCACCCTGTCTATCGAGGAATATAGAGTTCACAATATCATTATCAATGGTTGGACCATCATATTTTTTAATCCACTGTTCCACACCAAATCGATCATACTTAACAATTGTCAAATCATATGCATCTGAACTTTCGCTTTCACTATTACCAGCAACATACACATTTCCCTCATTATCCACTGCAAGAGTTACCGCACAATCATCCTTATCTGGCAAGCCGTATCGATTTGACCACATTTCATTTCCTACAGAATCATACTTAACAGTTGCATAATCCATAAGGGAACCAGTTTTACTACAACCGGTTACATAGGCATTTCCTGAATCATCAACAACCAATGCCCATACAAAATCTCTTTCATCTGCACCTGGGCCGCTATACCGGACATTCCATTTTTCACTTCCATTTCGATCATATTTGACCGTTGCATAGTCATATGCGAGGTTGGGTAAAATTGTTGCGGTATTGCCTGTGACATATACATTTCCATCATATACAGCAATATCAATTGCAGAAGAGTGGTTTTGAGGTCCATAAAAACGACTTACCCAATTTAAATTCCCGCTGAAATCATATTTAATTGTCAAAAAATGATTCTGTGCATTAGAAATCCTGGTTGAAAAGCCTGTAATATAGCAATTTCCAATCGAATCAATAGCAATAGCCCATGCCCGGTTCTCACTTGTGTTTTGATCTTGATACAACTCTTCCCATTGCAATACACCTGCTGAATTATATTTTATTACTGCGAAGTACGAATTATTCCCTTCACCGGGTATATTTCCTCCAATATAACAATTCCCCCATGGATCAATCTCAATACCGATAGGGCTATCATTTTTGTGGCTTGGACCATCATAATAAGTTCTCCATAGTTCATCCCCACTTGAACTGTATTTTACAATCATAATATCATCATCTGAACCATTATTGGAGTTGATAGCAGCAAAAAAGATATTTCCATGCTTATCTAAAGACATTACGACATTTCGAAAAATTGAGGAAATATAGTTGCTTTCAATACTTTTGATCCATTCTATCTCAACTGTATCATGCAAAGTTTTTGATGATTTATTTGAAAGAAATATAGAATGATGTAAACCCTTTTCTACGTTCGCATAATCTACCTGTGATAATATTGGTAGGTTAAACAAGATTATTTTGCACAATAAAATTAAGAAACATCTATGTCTAAAAATTAGTTTTTTCATTTCTTCCCTATCTGTTCCAATATAATTCACACGGCCATAATTTTAACTGCTTTTTTGTAACAAACTGGGATGATCCCGATTCCTGCGGAGATGCAATCCAAAAATTCCCCTCCTTTTCAAGGAGGGGCGACCCCGTGAGATACGTAGTTATCTCACGGGGTCGGGGTGGTTAAGTAGCACGCAGGGGCAACCACCCCTGATTTGCTTGCTGGACGCTTCGCAAATCTGTCCCCTCCTTACTTAATGAGGGGAATTTTTTTGAGATCAGCGCAACTCCATAAATATAGGCACTTTTCAGTTTTTACTCTAAAGTACCTCATCCAACGTTCAGGTGTTCGAGTATAAAACCGGCGCACTATAACACCAGAACACCCAAACACTTTGGGATTTCGGATTTTGGTATGTTTTTTCAATCCGCAATCCGAAATCCCAAATCCCCAATCAGTTAAATTTCTCTCCGCGTTTAATCCACTTGTCAATGTCTTTTTGCGAACGGTTCGCCGGGAGACCGGGATGAATGATGCGGGCGGTGCATTTCTCCGCCGCTTTTACCAGGTCGCTGTAGGAACCGGCGTTGGGATCTTTGATGTAGGCCTTTTTGTTTTCGTTATAGGCGAACATCTTGTTGTTGATCTTGATG
>PHFX01000099.1 GCA_007618135.1 Candidatus Brocadia sp. WS118
CAAAACCTCCGCAGTAAATCCATCCATCAAGGTGGCCGAGAGAGGGTTTCCTACAATAGCAACGCCGACAAGATCATCACCCAGTACCGCACCAATCGCAAACTTTCCTCCGTTCCTGGCCGTGCGCCCATTGTGCCGGTGGAATGCTTCTACGAAGTTGTTTGCTTCGTTCAGGCTTATTGGCACAGCGCCCAGGCGTATAACAAGGGCATCAACCTGAACGCCTTGTTTTTGGCGGTCGATTAAGCCCTTGCGTGTTTGTTTGGTTTTATCTTTCATTATCATTCGTAGTGTTTAAATCGGCGTCAGGTTATGCCCGGCTCGTTAGGCGCTTTCCCAATAACAAGGATTTTCTAAATTAAGCGCCTTTAATTCATCAATTGTCTTTTCTACTGTTCCTGCTATATCTGCCTTATCGCACATAAATATCCCCTGCCAACAACTTGCCTGTAAACACTTATCACACACCGTGATAGTTTTAGAACTAACATTTTTCTCAACATTGCCATTCGTTTTACACTCTTTACAATATTCTTTTACCAAATGCCATGCAGTAGATTCTTTGCTCAATTCCTCATATATCTCCTGTCTCGTTTTTAAACGCCCATCTTTCTTGTTAAATGGATTTAGGGTTTGCGAAAAAGTTTTGCTTCTCTTTAATCGTTTCCCACATCCCTTGCATTTTACGTTTTTTTCTGCACGTAAACTTACAGTTTCATATTCTTCTTTTACATTTATCCAGCCCATTTTCGCCCTCGCATATAACAAGCGTTTGCACACCGATTCCGGCAGTCTGGCGTGTTTCGCAAGTTCGGCATTTAATTTAGTTTTCATTGTTTAATCCGCGCTTCAGCCCGCTTGCCGCAACGGGTGAAACGCCGGTCGTTAGACTGCTCTTTCAAATAATGACATTTGGGAACTCGGCAAGGGCTTTGGTTTCTCCCAAGTCCCTTGCGGCAGCGAAAAGGCTCTCTGGGTCAATTTCTTTCCTGTGATAAAATGCTCTGAATCTTTTTCTATTCCAACAAAACCGCGCCCAGTCATCGCGCAGGCTCTACCAGTCGCCGAACTACCCATAAACGGATCAAGAATAATATCCCCAGGATCACTACACCACTCAATCAACTGAGCGCATACTTCGGGGTCTTTTTCCGCCGGGTGATTTTCGTGCTTTCCATAATACCAATATTTAGAAAATAGATTATGGGTTGTATTTGGTATTCTATGCCCGGTACTCTTAGGCCCACGAACATACGCAATTAAATCAACACTACTACGGAAAGGTTGACCTTGACCTGGCATTTCCCGATAATGATATATTACCTGAGCTACTCTCCAGCTATACTTTTGCCCTAAATTAAATCCTTCTGCAATTATCCAGGCTGTTCTCCAGTCGCACCAAATAAAACCTTCACCGTCTTGTTTTAGTACCCTATCAAGTTCCTTGCATACTGCCCGCCACCAGTAAAGAAAAAATTGGCTATCGGTAATACTTGAACGCCCATTACTAATACCACCAGCAAAAGAAAAAGGCGGATCGGTTACTATCCCGCAAATGCTATTGTCAGGCAATGTTGGCAATATTTCTAAGCAATCACCCTCAAATAGTTTATATTCAACCATCGCACCCCCGCAGTCTAACAAGGGCATCAACCCGAAAAGCGGATTGGTTATGCTTATTATGCTCTTGTTTATTGGTTAAATTCTTCATGTTAATTTAGTCTTTTAGCCTGGCCGCTTTCGGGTTATGCCCAGGTCGTTAATTTTAACGTCAAGACATTTTAAAACTTTTATACAATTCCAGGGCAATATCCTCGAACGGGGTCCAGACCACCTGGTGTTTCCCGGTCGCCAAAAAGAAATAATGATTGCCGCTGACGGGGCGGCCATAGTAGCGCTGCGAATAGGTATCGCTGTTTTTGGGCGAACCTACCTGCACCATGTATTGCACCTTAGCCCCTTCATTCTGCCAGTTGGGCCACCAGCCCGCGGCGGGAAAATGCTTGTGCCCGGTGGCCACAATGTCGCAATCCGGGAATTGCTCCCGCAGAAAACGGATGTGGCTGTGCACCGGGTTATACATGGAATGCCCTTTGTAGAAATGGGTCAGCCCGACAATGTATTCCTGCTCGTTCACCTGCAATTGGAGCTTGCCGATCCCCTTGAAATAATGGGTGTTCTTCTGCAGCAGTTGCGCCACATAAGAAAAGCCGCTGAGTTTTTCATCGAACTCTACGTCGTGGTTGCCCCAGGTGGAAGCGATATGCCTGCCGTTTTCCCCCAGCCGTTCCAGCAGGCTTTCCAGGATGC
Organism: Candidatus Brocadia sp. WS118; assembly: GCA_007618135.1. Taxonomy (GTDB): domain Bacteria; phylum Planctomycetota; class Brocadiia; order Brocadiales; family Brocadiaceae; genus Brocadia. The sequence goes on from PHFX01000099.1 coordinate 2,311, forward strand.
GGTATTGGTCGTTGGGGGGGATCTGCCCGAACAGCGCCTCGGTGCTGCGGAAACGCCGAAAATTGTCGATCAGGTCCCCCACCGTAACCAAATAAACGTTCGGGCGGTCCGCCACAAAATCCACCAGACTTTCCACCTGCCCGTAATCCACCCCGAAATTCCCCAAATGCCAGTCGGCGCTGAATACCACCAGGATATACGGCGCAGCGCTTTTGAGTTCATGGCGCTTAACGCTGCCATCATCCCCGCCTTTAATCTCCTGATAATCCTTGATCCATTGGAAATACTGCAAATAGGCAGGAGTGTCGGATTGGCTGTCAGTCTGGAATTCCAGCGGGGTATTTACCCGCTTCTTGCGCCGGGAACGGGTATATATCTTGCGCACCTGCTGGTCGCTGAACGGCTGGCTGAATTCTGCCGCGCAAAGATCGGCAACCTGCCGCCAGGTATTCCCGGCATTCCGGGCATTTTTTACAAATGTTTTTATTTTTTGTGGGTTCTCTTTCATCCTCCGGGATCCCCTCCGGTTCCCAAAGCCTCCCTGTTTTAAGTAAAAAGTAAAAAGTAAAAAACGAGAAAACCAAAGGAGCGTTTTGCCTTTTACCTTTTGCCTTTAAAACGGCGTATCGTCTGCCGGTGCACCATCTTCCCTGCCGGATTCATCCGCCGGCGCTTCCGCCCGGGAATAAGGGATGTGGTCGAACACATGGGTTACCACAATTTCGGTCTTGTAATGCTTCGCGCCGTTATCTTCCCACTGGCGGGTTTGCAGTTTGCCTTCTAAAACTACCTTGTCCCCTTTTTTCCATTCGTTGGCGTACTCGGCGAGTTTGCTCCACAATACCAGGTTGTGCCACTCGGTTTTATCCACCCAGGCCCCGCTGCTGTCTTTGTAGCCTTCGTTGGTGGCCAAAGACGCGCTGGCGACTGCCGTGCCCACCGGCGTATAGCGTAATTCCGGGTCTTTCCCCAGCCTGCCGCCCAAAAACACTTTATTTATGGTTCCTCTTGGCATAACAGAATCTCGCAATTGAATATTAAAAATGGTTTTATTAACGTATTGTATCCCCAAAGAGACGTTGCAACGCAACGTCTCTACATGGAAATATTCATACCCGTGGCTGTGTCATGGGGAACAAAAACTAAATCGAACGATTTAGATTCAGCAGAATAACCTTCGGGAGTTGTTCCGCTTGTCACATAGGTTATAACATACGGGTAGGGATAAAGCGGATCCCACCAGGGATAAAACCAATCCGGCGGAACCATCGAATCATTCTCCTCAGCCCACTTTTGCAGTTTTTGCCGCAAAGCCAACCATTGCCCCGGGGTGGGATTATCCCCCGCCGCATCCATAAACCCCCGCAAATAAAAAATAATCTCTTTACTGTTCATGACCCATTCTCCCTGTCTTCGCGCGGCATCTTTGCGCCGAAGCAATCTCCCGATCAAGACTGGGGATTACTTCGCGCATCCGGCACTCGCAATGACAATCTTTTCACTCCCCACTTTTCACTTTTCACTTTTCACTTTTTACTTTCCCTAATATTCAACCCAGGCAATCCCGGTGGTGGTATCTAAAAACTCCGCAGCGGGATATTTTTCGTTCAAAAAGCGGTGCACGTCGCTACCCCAGGGTAAACCGGGTTTGGC
>PHFX01000253.1 GCA_007618135.1 Candidatus Brocadia sp. WS118
ACCACCGAGTGTCCTTTTTGGGTCAGGCGGCGAGCCATATTTCCGCCCATACGCCCCAACCCGATCATCGCCAATTTCATAAGAAGAAGTATACCAGAGGCGTCTTTTTTACTATGGTATTTCAGAACACACTTTTAATCCTGAGTATTCTGAATTATCATCAATAGAAAAAACATGGCAAGATTTCAAACCCAATATCGTATTCAGTGAGGGAGGAATTTGGCCTATAGAACATTCACGAGAAAAGGCCATTGCTAAACATGGCGAAGGTGGTCTACTAAGATTTTTGGCCAATAGGGACAAGATTCTAATTCAAAGCCTAGAACCTTTACAATCCGATGAGGTTACAATGCTTCTTCGGCATTTTTCAGCAGAGAATGTGAAGCTATTCTATATCTTGCGACACGTCATACAATTTAAGAGAATGAAGGAATGTGGGCCCGTTGAAGAATACATTGCGAATGTATTGCTAAATTTATCAAGTACACCGAGTTTAGGTAGTTTTCCACACTCTCTAACCGAGTTGGAACAAAGTTATGCAAATTACTTCCAAGAACCGTATGACTGGAGGGAAGTTCCTGAAACATGGTTCGATCCAACCGAATTTGATCAGTTTACAAATGAGATAGCACGTAAATCGAGTACCTACCGCAACCATCACATGGTAAAGCTAATCACGAAGGCAGTACTGCAAAAAAAACGGGTTTTTGCTGTCGTGGGATTCAGTCATGTAATCATGCAAGAGAATGCATTGCGTACTCTTTTACGATAATAGAATATTCTTTTGATTCGTCACCCTTAGGTTTTTCATAGAGAGAATTGATTCTAAAAAAACCATGAATTATTAGAATTTTTGAGGAGGGTCTTTAAATGCCTCGTACACTTTTCAACGTTATGAACAAGGAATCTTTTACTAAAATTAGCAAATCAGACTTACTAACTTCACGCTATTCATGGTCATCCCATGTTCAAACCTTAGCGTTCAATAACGTATATGTAATCGTCAATCCAGAAAACGGTGGATGGGCTATTTTCGATAGAGACGAATATAGGTTGATTAAATCTCACACTGCGCCACCACAAGGAAGGACTGGTGAGTTTCTGTATCAAGTTGGTCTTTGTACATGTAACGGACAAGCAAAAAATTTCCCCCAGACGAGTGACTACACTGAACAATTATATTTTTTTGAGTTTGCAGTAACTAGAGGTTGCAACTTAGCATGTAAATATTGTTTTGCAGAAGCCCTTCCATCACTTTTAAGCGATAGCGCAACAGAAGAATTAGCAGAAATATTTATTGATCGGATTGCGGAATACCGTGCTAATACTCATGCTCATATACCATTCATTATTGAGTTTACTGGCGGCGAACCACTGCTTAATTTTGAAATAATTCGTCATACAGTCGAATATGCAAAACGTGAGTATGGAGATTTACTGAATGCAGAATTCGTTATTCAGTCAAATCTCACTAAGTTCAATGATAACATTCTTGAATTTATTAAAGAGCATAATATAAGTATTGGGGTTAGTTGCGATGGATTTAAAACTGTACATGATATACAGCGACCATTTGCAGGTGGTCGTGGAAGCCATCAGATTCTAGAGGCTAATATGTTTAAACTCCGACGCCTATACCCAGATAATACAGGCTCGGTCATCACGGTAATAACTCAAGAAAGCGTAGATAAGATGGCTGAAATTGCTCTGTATCTGTATTTATGCGGTTATTACGAACTTAATTTAAGACCCATGGCTGAACTTGGAAGAGGAGCAACAGGTCATAAAAAGATACCTTTTGCAAATGCTTATGTTGAAGGGCTTTTTAAGGTCTTAAGCTCTGTAATTACGCCAATATACCATGAAAGAGGTGAGTTAATCCAAGAGCATTTTCTATCTCGTACTTTTCAACATCTATTCCATCCTTATAGGGCATTCATGTGTGAAAGATCTCCATGTGGAGCGGCACGTAATATCTGCATCGTAATGCCAAATGGAGACATGTACCCTTGTAATCAATCTACTGATGACCAACAACTGCTCCTTGGCAACATCAAAACATCCTCTTTTAAGAATCTGCTGAAGCACCCTGCAGCAGAAATGTTAGGACATAGGAAGTTAGACAGTATAAAAGAATGTCAACAGTGTATTTTTAGAAGTTGGTGTGGTTCACCTTGCCCTTTAACAGCTTTTAGTAAATTTGGTTCTTTTTCGGCAAAATCCGGCGAGTGTGATATTTTTGAACTTCGGTACAAAACTGCTCTTAATGGCCTTGTGAATGACGAATTTGATATACAAATGTTAGGTAGGCTAGCCGGTTTCGATGACCGAATCCAATGGTTTGAAATTAATATGAAAGGGGGTGGTATTTCATTAATGGATTAGAAATACAGAGAAAACCATGAAAGGAGGTGATTATAATGCCAGCTGAAAAAATTCCTATTGAAGAGATACGCACCGAGTTGCAATCAATCCGTGGTGAACTCGCCCGATTCGGAAGTTTTCTGACACCATTTGTAAAAGACCATTCGGATTGGAGTGCTCATGGTAAGTGGAGTAGCGGACATAAAAATCTACTAGGTGATTTCTCGCTCAGCACAAGGATTGGCCTTCCATCTTCTACACAGCAACTTGATAAAATCATTTCTGAATCATCCAGCACGCGCTTTCTGGAAGTCGCCAAATCTCTTGGTGATCTGCTCATTGAGCAGTAATTGTTAGGGGTCAATTAGGTTAGCCTACCTACTAATATTGAAAATGTTCATTTGGTGGAATAGTACTCTTTGGCTAAAAAGCGCTTGATGTCTGAGGTGAGCAGCGCGGTCATGAATTTGATGTTTGCACTTATATCGAAGTTCTGTAGGGTTACGAAGTATCGTGCATGAAGGCGCGTACCTTACAACTTTAGCGTTACTTCTCCCTCTTTACTTTTTACTTCCCCCGCTCCTCGCTCTTCGCCCCCATCTCCACCACCTCAAACCGCTCATTAAACCTCTTAACTTTCAGCAGCTTATTCGTATGCTCCAAATTCTCTGTCAGCCGCTCGTCCGCCTCCTCCGGTGTTAAATCCCGGTTCTCCGCCCGGATAAAGTCGCGCCAGTTTGCTGCCCCCCGCTGAACTCTCCAATCCCAATCATCGCGGTCCTCCGGCGTCTCCACTGACCACGTCGGCTCAATAAAATCGCTGATGATCTTGTCTTTCTCCAAATCCACATTCTTGATCAGATCATGGTATTCCGCCACCGTTCCGATCACCTTATGCAATCTCTGCTCGAATATCTTCCAGAATGTGGCCTCTTTTTTGAATTTCTTTAACAACCGCCCCTTCTTCAGCTTCAGCGTTACCCCGGCGATGATATTCCCGCGCTCCTGGAAGTTCATCGAAATATTGTAGTGGTCCAACTGCCGTGAAATCCAGCGTTCCAGCGCATCCATATTTGCCGATATATTGAAATCATCCCCCTCCAGGGTGCCGAACTTCGCATTCGTGTCTTGCGCCCACCAGATTTCATCAAACCCGAAACGCAGATTATCTGCAATTTCCTTAGTAATCCCCGTTCCCCACGCCTGCCGGAAGGTTGAATACTGGAATGAGTATGCCCAAACCTGCTGCAACACATTCAAAACGATGTTGCAGTCCACCAGAGTCTTGGCTCCGAGGCTCCAATATTCACTTGCCGGAAAAGGCGACACATCGATCACCGTCGATATTCCGTAAGGATTCTTCCCGTTGAATCGCTCATCCTTTACCCTTACACCCTCCTCATCATGCAAATATATCTCCGTATCGCTCACATAAAGATAAATCAGTTCCGGCATTTTGTTTGCCTTTTTGGTGGTATCCACCTTCACCGGGATAGAATATCCTACAGGATAAAGCGGGTTATGTTCCATGAAGTGCGGCAGAAACGCCGTCTCGATATACACCATGATCTTGCTGAAATAAGGGTCATATTCCAC
>PHFX01000254.1 GCA_007618135.1 Candidatus Brocadia sp. WS118
TCCTTCAAGTTGGGAGGATGAAGGCTTCCCCGGCTATGACGGCTTTGCCTGGTACCGCAAGCACTTCCAGTTTTCCCTTCCCGAAAGCAACGGAACCCTCTACCTCTTCCTGGGCCGGATCGACGACGTCGATGAGGTGTACCTCAACGGTCACCTGATCGGATTCTCCGGGGTGTTTCCTCCCAAAACCGAAACCGCTTACCAGAAAGAGCGCCAGTATCTCGTTCCCCCGGAATATCTCAATCCTTCCGGGGAAAACGTGGTAGCGGTACGGGTGTATGATGAGCGGCTGATCGGGGGAATCCTGGAAGGGAAAGTGGGGATATTTGAACTGGTTAGCGACCTGGCGCTGGAAATTCCCTTAGACGGGGTCTGGAAATTTTCCACCGGTGATAATCCCGAGTGGAGCGAAAAAGCTTATGATGACCGCAACTGGCGCAATATTCTTGTCCCCTCCAACTGGGAAGTGCAGGGATACCGGGATTACGACGGTTTTGCCTGGTACCGCAAAGAGTTTGTGCTCCCGGAAAAATACGCGGGCGAGGCGCTGGTGCTCATCCTGGGAAAGATTGACGATCTCGATGAAACCTACCTGAACGGCAAGCTCATCGGGAAAACCGGGCGGATGAGCAGCTTTACTGGCCCGATCATCCACGGCGATGAGTGGCAGGAAGTCCGGACGTATGAACTACCCGCTGAGGATCTGCTCTTCGGGCAAAAGAATGTGATTGCGGTGCGGGTGTTCGACGGCCTACTTGACGGGGGCATTTACGCCGGCCCCATCGGCATTATTCCCCGCGACCGTTTAACCGACTGGCAAAGATCGCAGAAAAAGGACAAAACCATCTGGGATTATTTTGACGCCTGGTTAAAGAATTATTGAGGGAGGGATGGGGAGGGATTGGGTATAGGTCTGGAGGGCTCCGCAGGAGTGGCTTTGCCACAAAATTTATTTACATAGATTTCCCGGCTATACGAAACACATTTCGAAACTATCAAAATCCCCCTCCACACACCGACAAAAATCTTCCTCAAAAAATTACTTGCTGACCTCAAGAGAATCGTTTTCTAACCTCTTGAGATTAATTTTCTAACCTGAAGAGGTCAGTTTGCGAACCTGAAAAAATTAGTCTGCTATTTTGCGCATCATAATATTCTTTTATGCGCATAATAATTTTCTCTGATGCGTACAAGCGCTACGATCCGGTAAACATGGCCCAAAAGTTTTGGCTTTTTTATTGAGCATTCCTATATTTGGACGATGATCATATTGAATAAAGGAGTATAGTGTAAATCCAAATATTAAAGAGCTGTAAACACACAATATATCAGCATAAACCGATTGACACTCTGTTATATCATAATAAATGAAAGTCACCTTGCAATCCAGGTATAATATAGAGGAAATCATGAATAACATCTTAGTGAAGGTCTTTTTTATTCTATTAATCGTGAACCTTACTTGTTTTGCACAAAATGTTGGTGAAGGGCTTGAATCAATATCAACTGACAAACAAGTATATTTTACTCTTGACGTTCAAGGATGGGCAAAAGGTTTCGAAAGTTTTAAAGAAAAGCACGAAGATATTGTCGATAGTTGTATAAAATCGTATGGCTTGATTCCAATGAAAGAAGTGAGTCAAAATACTGCTGAAAGAGGGTGTTTCGTTGTCTCATTTCTAATGGTAGGTAATTCTACATATATAGAAACAAGTTTCATAAGGAAGGTATCCTATAAGGTTAGAGGTGTTGATTACTTTATACTTGGAGAAACATGGAGAAGAAACATCTTGATCAGAGAATCGACACTTGAGATGATAAATAAAGGAATAGAAGACCTTGTAAACACCTTCTTGAAAGAATACCTAAAACAAAATTTTTTGAATTAGACAAACAGGAAAGTCACATGCGAATACGCTTATCAGCAGCAGAACTTCGCGAAATAGTGAGGGATGAAATAACCAGCAATATCGCTTTACATCGCGAGTCTAGAATCCATGCGGATTCCAATTACGTCGCTCCTGAAGGTGAACCAACTGACCAAGAGATAACAGATTTTATCAGGTCAAATCAGTTACTCGATTTTGAGACAATTAATTTCTTAACTTCTCCAAGCATTCTTGGATTTGAAGCACGTATTGATAGTGTAAGAGCGGAATGGCTTGAAGAATTTAGGAGTCATGTAGAAGATTGGTCTGAAAGTGAAACGTGGTTGGGAGCTGACTTAATTGATATCATTGATTTGGTTGAACCCGAATTAACGGAATCGGTCATTTGGCAACCGAATATTGATCAAACTCAACCGAGCTGGATTGAAAAATCTCCTACTGCATTGCTTATTGCCGCAGAATTATTAAAAAAAGGTCGTTTACTTTCGGAGCTGAACTGGAGAGATTTTGAAAAATTGATTGCGATATTATTAGAAAGAGAAGGGTGGAATATCCAATTGACAAGAGGATCGAAAGATGGTGGAATAGATGTCATTGCCACAATTGAAAATCCTGAAATCGGTTTAATAAAATCTCTATGGCAAGCGAAAAAGTATGGTATAAAGAATAAAGTTCAAATTCGTGCCGTTCGAGAGCTATCTGCTATTATTGATTCGCAAAAGGCAACAAAAGGAATTATAGTAACGACAAGCCACTTAACAAAAGGAGCTATTGATTGGATTCGACAGGATCAATATCGCCTCGATTTTAAAGATAAAAGTGACATAGAAAGGTGGGTACTTGAGTCTATTTAAAAAAATTACCACAAAACAAATCACTCACCCATAAAACTGGTTTATGTCAATATGTTGGTTAGTTTAACGCTACGCAAAGTTAAGAATAAACATCCCCATTTTCCGTGGAAATAAATAACAAAACCATTCTCCTCCACTACTCATACTACCCGGCGCACCTTTCACGTAGAGAACTCTTATGATAAAAGCAATCATATTTGACATTGGCGGCGTACTGGCGTATGATGTCTGGGAGCATCTGCTCCTGGATAAGGAGGAGGGTATTGCCGCCCTACACCATCTTAATCCTCAGGCAGTCTGGGAGTACGGTAAAGTGTTGTGGGAAGAATTCGCCCACCTCCCCGCAGGTAACGAAAAAGAGCGGAAAATGCTGGAAGCGGCGTATTGGAAAAAATTCAGCAAAAAGTTCTCCCTTCCCCATTCGCCGGAACACTTTATAAATCTCACTGATAAATTTATTCAACCGGTGGAAGGAATGACCCCGCTTTTGGAGAAATTGAAATCCAGCGAAGTGATGCTGGCAATTTGCTCCAACAATACCGAATTCTGGCTGCACCGCCAGGTGGAGAAACTGGGGCTCACACGGTTTTTCCGCCCGGAGAACGTCATCAGTTCCTGCAAGATCGGCGTATCCAAATCCAGCCCCAACTACGAGATGTTCCGGGCGGTCATCAACAGTCTGAACGGCATCACTCCATTTTCCTGCCTCTTCATCGACGACCGCTGGCCCAACATCCAACGCGCCCTGGAATTCGGCATGAAAGGCATTATCTTTCCGGCAGAGTCAAAACACGGCGCAGCCTACCTCAGTGTGCTGTTGAGCTGCTTGAGTTTACTTTGAAGTCTTTTATACACTCCCGAAACTAATTTCTTGTGTTTGGGTGCTTTGGTGTTCATGTGTTCATGTGTTCTTGTGTTCATGTGTTCTTGTATTCTTGTATTCTTGTGTTCTTGTATTCTTGTAAACTGAACACGATGCGCAGCATCATTTCAAAGCTTTTTTTATCTCTTGCACAAAATCAAAGATGGCTGCTTGGGCGCTTTGCAGATCTGGATTCTGCGCAATCCGGTTAATCACCGCGCTGCCGATGATGACGCCGTCGCCGTAGCGGCTCATTTCAGCGGCGGTCTTGGCGTTGGAAATGCCAAACCCCACTAACAGCGGATGGCGGGTTTGCTTTCGTAAATTTTGCAGGAAATCAGCGGTTTGCTGC
>PHFX01000100.1 GCA_007618135.1 Candidatus Brocadia sp. WS118
TTTCAGCGTAATACGTATTGCGTAATACGGATATGAAACATGCACTGCCCCGGATCGAAAGGCAAGGCCAAATATAATACACAGAGGATTGAAAATCCCAATTGAATTCGTTTTTACAGGTGCGACAGGCAAGAACCTGCTCCAGTTTACCGGGGATGCCTGCCTGAATGAAGTGTACAGACAGGCTTGTGCCGAAAGGCATGGCTTGCGCCATCGAACAGTGTGAAAGGAATCTTTTTGAGGCGTACACCAAAGGAATATCAAAAAAAATGATAAAGATGTGGTTTTCATTATTGTGGTTGATTAGCTTGTTTTTTAGATGATGGAGGCCGGTATAATGGCAAGTATCAACCTGAAATAGGACGGGGGCTACAATGGAAACCCCGCGAACGATTTCTAAAACACGGCTTACGATTTCTGACCCGAATCTTCTTTACGATTCAGGGATAAAGAACCTTTCCGATACGAATTCTCTGACGAACATTTCTCTTTTGGCGAAGCCATGAATTCTCAAAAAACCCACTGAAACAGGAACTTTGGCCAGCGAGTATTGCGCTTTGAACGATGCTAATTTTGTAAGAGAGGGAAGCCATGCAACGAATTTATTATACAATATTCTTGCTAAGCCTTTTTCTGCTTGTTCTGCTTTATGCCCAGCAGGAAAGCCAACCTCAAACAAACTCCCGTTACGAAATTGTGGAACAAACCGGTGGTCTGGCCACTATCCGGGATAAATACACCGGCAGCCAGTGGGTAAAATATCTCGGAAGACCGGGAGAGCAGCCTTCCGCTCATCCTCTGGATACCCTCTATGCCGACACCACCGTGGTAATTAACGTATGGGAAATCGACACTACCCAGTATGCTAACCGCTTTTATTTGATGGGAACCGTACCGCTGGCGGGTTTTAGTCAACCACTACTTATTTTTGATTCCAACCAGAACGGAATCAATGAAATAATTGGGGCTCACAAAAAGGATATTTGGCCGCCTTTCACGGGACAAAATCGATTCTATGAATATCAAAAAGGTGGATATTTTGATTCAGTAGTGGTCTTCCAGGAACCTCCGGCGGTAAAAGGGGGTGGTGCGAAATTAGGTTCGGATATAGATAAAGACGGACTTCGTGAAGTATTTTTTAGTTTTGGTGATAGCCTTCGCATTTATGAAGCGCCCGATTCCAGCCAGTATGCCACCGAATTTCGCTTTAGCTTTGCTAGAGGGAACGGTACAGTAACAGCAGGGTATGGTGTCGGTGATTTTGATGAGGACGAACAAAATGAGATTTTATATATCGCTCGTATTCCAGATAGCATGGGTGTGTTCGGTCCTGGCAGCGAAATCAGGGAACATGTATTTAACGACACCGGCTATATCAAAACCGCCTCTATTCGTTATCCATCCAACGCCGGAGATGCTTTCGGAAATTACGCCATCGGTGATATTGACCTGGATGGGAAAATGGAATTTTTCACCGGAGAAGTTTTCGGAAAGGTTTTCGGTATTGAAAACGTTGCCAATGACAGCTTTGCCTTTCACTGGCAGGCTCAACTTCCCACCCACCATGCCTATTATCACTTCTCCGCCGGGGATTTGGATGGAGACGGTCTGCCGGAATTTTTTCTGGGCGGCGCGCAAAGCAATCATAATCTTGTGACTGCTTTGGAAACAAAAGGGAATGACCTGTATCACCCGACCTGGGCGGTGGATATTGTTGGGGGAAATATGCTCTATAATCACCAGGTAGTTCATGGAGACATTGATGGCGATGGAGTTGATGAATTTACGGTGGATGTAGGCGGTGCGGTATTGACCTTCAAGGCTGTGGGTGATAATGATTATGAATTGTTTTGGATCAAAAGAGGGATTTCCTGGGCGGATGGCATCGCCATGGGGGATGTGGATGGCGATGGGTTGAGTGAAATTATCATCGCCATTACTCCCATCAATAATTTTGGACTTTTCACCAAAGCCTATGTCTATAAATTTGACAGCACTGTGTTGGGAATTCCGGTTCAAAAACCTTCAACTCCTCATACAATAGCATTATATCCCAACTATCCCAATCCCTTCAATTCCATAACTACAATTCGTTATCAACTTTATAAAGCGCAACATATTAAACTAATCATTTACAATATTCTCGGAAAGGAGGTGATAACGCTAATAGACGACTGGCAAACTGCCGGAATTCATTCAATTAAATGGGATGGTATCAACCAAATCGAAAAGGAGGTGAGCAGCGGAATATATTTTGTGCAGTTAAAAGCAGGAGAACAGCAGAGGGAGCAAAAAATTGTTTTAACCAAGTAGACTGTATTTCAAAAATATGAAAGGAGTTCGTCATGAAATCCCCTTCATTTTTAACGATGATGCTGGCCTGCCTGTTTTTTTGGACAGGCAGCTACGGTCAAATCCCTTCCTGGGAAGACATTGTTCTAAGCTTTAACGAGACCCATCAATACTATGATCCTGATTATCCACCCGATGTTGAGGCCAACGGCGCCGGCATCCATTATGCTTTCGAGAACGCAAACGGCGATATTCGCTATTACCTGCTGGGAAACGACGGCGCTGTTATTGAGAGCTTTACCCTTGACCAGGGACAGCGCCCGGTAGTGGCACCTTACCAGAATGACGTGTATGTGCTGTATTTTAAGAACGAAGGAGGTAATCTGCTCATAAAAGGTAAAACCCGTAATTTTGACGGCCAGAATTGGACTGCCTGGACAGAAATCCAGTCTTTTTTGCTTTCAGATACTCCTGACCAAACCGATGCGGTGATGGATGATAACGGGTTGCACCTTGTATGGAGTGAAAATGGATCAAGGGTCTGGTATAATCTTTATTTACCATTCCCTTCAAATCAATGGGTTAATCTAAAAAATGTCACCGATCATCCCGATACGCCGTACGGGAAATTTCCCACCGTTACCATTTCCTCAGACTGGGTGCATATTGGCTACTCTGGCTGGTGGGAACCTTTAGGAGGTGGCAGGAATGCCGTCAACCGTGATTTTCAATTCTCTACTTCCAGTTGGAAGGATCCTGAACTTATAGATAATGAAGGTGATTGGATTGATTTTAACAATGTTATCGTCAGCGAAGGACATCTTCATACTCTCTATACCGTTGCTGAATTTCCTTTTACAACCTTATACTGGAGCAAGCGCTCGGCGAATGGTGGAAACTGGACAATGCCGTTAGGGTTAGCAGGTGATAAAATCTATCCCTATTTCGGACGACGAGTTACTGTAGATAATCAACATCTTCATCTTAGCGATATAGCGTTATACAACACTCAATACACCATCTTTTATCAACGTTATTCGGAAACAGTTGGATGGGAACTGCTTGAGTTCATAGCTTTTCCTGACAATGTGAAATCCGGCACAGCTACGTCGAATAATCAAAACGGTGTATTTGTCATGTGGGTAACGTCAAACGGGTTCGATCCTGATATTAACTACTTCCGCCGCAAACCGAAAGCCATTTTCGACGATGTTACTGAGCACTCTCTCTGGACCGGCAAGGTTTGGATTGGTGATACGCAGCAGCCCCGGGAGGTGATAAACATACCGGCCGGTGTCACTGTTACTTTAGATGGGGTCTGCTGAAAAATGATTTTGTTGTTTGGAGTTAGGCGCCCCAAGCCATGCTTATAGCGATTCTGTCAAGTCGCTTCAGCTGATATTGTGATCCAGGTTTGCGATATATGACCCTGTATACCGCCTGAAGCCGCCACCACTGCATCAATTTTTGCACAAAACAAGCGGCCAGATATGCCGCAATGCTCATGGCAAAGAATGCCATGCAGATGGTGGTCTCCGAAGTTTCCTCCAGTCGGGTTCGCACTCGTCCCAGCCCATATCGTCTTCGTCCCACCCCAAAGCGGCCTTCAATATGGTTGCGTCGGCACTGTTCGCTTTTTCTGCGCT
>PHFX01000255.1 GCA_007618135.1 Candidatus Brocadia sp. WS118
TCTCCAATTGCTTTTTCCGGGCAGAGCAGCATACAGCCGCCACAGGAGTGGCACACCTCTTCAAAAACATACGGTTTGTTCTTTATGAAGGCAAGCGCATTGAATTTACAAAAATCAACGCATTTACGGCAGCCGTTGCATAAACTTTCGTTGATGACTGGTATTTTTACAGAAATTATTTCTTCCCGGGCCTTCTCAGGCTTAAAAAACAAATGACCATTGGGCTCTTCAACGTCACAATCAATATAGACGGATTTCTCGGCAATTGATGCTAAATTAACGGATACCAGTGTTTTGCCTGTACCGCCTTTGCCGCTCAGTATGGCGATTTTTACACCCTTACTTTTCATGGCCATGAAATCCCGGATGGAAATCACTGAGCAAAATAAGCTGTTCGGCTGCAAACGCGTCAATATTTTGCTGCACGGTTCCGGGTATCGATTTATAGATCAGTACCTCCGACTTGCGCAAGACCTCTTCCGCATTTTCACCGCAGCGTGGAGTGAGCAGTGCTTTAACACCATGGTCAGCTATTACCTGAGCGGCTCTGATTCCAGCTCCGCCCTGGCTGGCAACAGCGCTGTTATCAAGGTAGTAGCTTTCTTTTGTGTCTGTATTATAGAAAAGGAAATATGGAGCTCGCCCAAAGGACGGGCACACACCTGAGTCCAAGTTTTGTTCATCTACTGGTATTGCTATTTTCATTTGAATCCTCCGTTCTAATCTCATTTAAATTATTTTCAATTTCGGGCTCTTCCGTAAAACCTCTGCCGCATCTATGACGCCGACAGCCGCCTCTGCCACAGCCGTTCCCGCTGCCGTCACAGAGCTGATATTCGCCGCCTTCTATCCAAAGTACTTTTCCGTTGACCAAAGACTCAGCAATTTTTTTCCTCGCCTCATCATAAATTCCTTGGACAGTTGTGCGAGAAATGTTCATTTGATTGGCACACTCTTCCTGCGTAAATCGGTCCAAATCTATTAGTCTTATAGTCTCATACTCATCAACGGTCATATTTACTGTGTTTACTGCATCTGCAGGGGAGTCAAGGGGTCCGAAACGATTGCTGTCCGGAAGGCAGCAAACTTTTCTCCATTTTCGGGGTCTCGGCATATAATCTCACCTCACTTAACGACAGAAATAACCAGAGCGTCCTCCGGTTACTTCTGCTGCTCTCACAAATTCTCTAACTGCTTATCAATGACATCCAGTCGATTTTTCAGCAAGTCCTTTTGCTCTTGGAGCAGCTCTTTTTGTGTTTTGGAGGAGTTCTGATTTACGGCGAACCCTCTTCCTAAGCCACGTCCAAAACCACGCCTGCAGGCAAGTCCTAAACCTAATCCCAGTCCAAGACCAGCACCATACGTAACTGCGTTAGCGCCTGTGCATGAGCCTAATCCTCTTCCGGTCATTGATCCTGCACCCATTGGGCCAGTTCCGTCTCTTCTTGGCATAACATTCACCTCCTTATAGTTTCCGGCATATGTCGCTTACAATTATTATTATACTCAGTTTCGGGCATATGTCAATAACCTTTTCAAAATTTCTCGGGTTTTTTGCAAAAAAATAGCCGGGCAATCCCGACTTCAACATCTACACACTCCATGCCCCCTGCACAGCCTTGGCGATTGGGGGGTGGAGAGAGGCAGCATTATTTTATTTATGAAGGTTATTCACATTTGTCCGGTCGGTCTCAGATGCTAATTTTCAATCTGGTAAACCATTCCACCCGTATAATGTACAAAATGGTTGGTGTCTTAGATATTATTATTTATACGAAAAATTTGTCCGACAGGATAATAGAGATAGGGCTAAATTCTATCAAACCGTCCTCTCTCATTTTAGCAAGTTCCCTGGATAAAGACGTCCTTTGAACACCTATTCTTTCAGCTAACGCCTTTTTTGTCATGCTTAGCTTGATTGTAGTCGAGTTTTGCTTTTTGCACTCATAATTCAAATAGCTTATTATGCTTTCGCGGATTGTCCTGTTCACATAGTGCTTGATCCTGTCACCGAGGATTACCGTGTGGTCGGATACATACTCAAGGTAGCTCCTTAAAAACTCGTGATTATCCGAAAACAATTGGAACAGCCGATCCTTATTTATTTCCAAAATTAATGTAGCTTCTTTGGCCGTGACGGTCATCGGATAATACGGATTTTTTGAAAACATTAAATTGCCTCCAAGAACATCGCCGCTTAAAAACTCCGCTATTGTCATGAGATTTCCGGACTCGTCAATGCGCTCAATAACCACTTTCCCCGCGAGAATAATCTCGAGTTTTGAGCAGACTTCCCCAACAAAATGGACAATATTATTTTTCCCATACCGAGTGGTTTTACAACTTCCCTCAGTCAAGTACGACTCGATTTCTTGATGTTTTAATGATTTTATAAGGTCAGTCTGTTGAATTAATTCTAAATATTTTCTCATAACGATCTCCCGAGGTGTTACATTGGTAACACCTTTTAATTCATTTTATCATTATAATAAAGATATATCAATAGGAGGCAGATTTATTATGAAATATATAACTAACATCATTCGTATATTATTTCTTGCTCTTTTTATCTTTTTGCTGACAAATGGGAAAGTAATGCTTTGGCTTGCGTTGTTTGGAGCAAGCCTGGTTGCCGCTCTGATTTTCGGCAGGATTTACTGCGGGTATGTTTGCCCCATGAATACCCTGATGATTCCCGTTAATTGGATATCAAACAAGTTGAAACTCCAAACATCGAAATCTCCCAAGTGGCTGAAAAATGGGTATTTCACATGGATAGCCTTAGGCGTCAGCGTAGCGGTTATGATTTTATCAAAACGACTGTTGCATGTTAATCTGCCGATTTTGCCTTTTTGGCTGGTTTTATCGGTCCTTGTCACACTAAGATATAAACCTGAGGTATTCCATAACCTTATCTGCCCATTTGGCGCTCTGCAAAGGATCTTTGGCCGCTTTGCGAGACTTTCTGAAAAGGTTGATAAGGCTGCCTGTATCGGCTGTAAGTTATGTGAAAAAGACTGCCCATCACATGCTATTGTTGTTTCTTCTGAGGATAAAAAAGCTGATATAAACACTGCATTGTGTCTTCAATGCACAAATTGTCGGCAGGTTTGCCCTAAAAGTGCCATTCACTACGGTAAGAACATATGATACGCAATGGTTTGTTGCAATTACAACAGGCCAGGGTAAATCGCTATGATATAATAGAGAGCACTGCACAGAATATAATAATAGGAGGTATGCCGCAATGGTTGAACAGATATTTAAACTAACAAGGGACGATAAAAAGGCTGTAGAAAAAGTCATATTCGATGAAAACGTACACTATCTGCATATGGTATTTAACAAAAACGAAGGATTGCCCGAACATCTTTCTAATTCAAACGTATACATGACCGTAGTTCGCGGAATGCTCTCAATCGGCTTGAATGACCAGGATATACACGAATACGAAGCCGGTACGCTTCTAAAGATTCCATTCCAAACCAAAATGAATGTAAACAATTTGCACGATGAAACCTTGGAGTTAATTGTGGTGAAAGCTCCCGCCCCTAATAACTGAGAGTAAAGAATCGGAAGCACGAAAAATAGTATTGCAGAGTAGCTTGCTTTGTTTATGTATCAAGGGTGTGCACAAAGCAAACGGAACAAACGGGAACGAGGTTACCGTGTGCATTTTGTATCAAACTCGTGTCCTTCTCCAAAAAAGAACGTCAGTATTGATACAATGCTGGCGTTTTTGTTTTGCGCACGGAATTCATAAATCCACAAGTTCCGCTTTCAACAACCGAATTTTTGATTCGATAATATTTATGACCGCGATAAATTCATCATCGGGTGTCCCGGTGGGATCATCTAAGCTCCAATCCTCACGACGTTT
>PHFX01000256.1 GCA_007618135.1 Candidatus Brocadia sp. WS118
CCTCGAATATTAGTTTTCCCACCTAACAGATTTTGGCTTTATCTACGGCAATATGAAGTAACCGCAGTGAAAGTTCTTTCGAATTATTGATTTTTGCTCACTCAGTCATTCACTCATCGTACGGCATTTCCTCATTTCGGAGAAATCTACGTCATAGAGAACCTGTAACCCTCTCTAACCCCCATCAACATTGACTTTCAAAGTACAAATTCTACAAAACCGGCTGTAAGCAGCTAACGCCTGCATAACCCGACGCCGATTTTAACAGTACAAATGATTATGTAAGACAAAACTTGACAAACACGCAAACCTTTATCCGAGCACCAAAAGTAAGGCGTTCGGGTTGATGCATTGTTATACGTTGCCTGTGCAACCAACTACGCATCGTAGTTTCCTCTGATTGTCGAGGTCAGGGGCCATCCCCTTCGCTTATGAATTTTACAGGTCCCAATGTCTTGTCCAACCATTCATTGATAATTGGGACTCTCTCCTCTATTGGTGGTACATGTCCCCCATCGACCAATGCAAGCTTTTTCGGTTCTGGCAGCAAATTGAAAAGTGGACGCGCAGATGTTTCTGCTGGAAGTGCTTCATCATACCTGCCATTTAGTAGCAGTGTTGGTGCCTTGAAGTAAGGAACAAAGTTGATAGCGTTTGCCTCGGGAAGAGCTTCCGATGGCTTAAGGCCACATGCTAACAAAACGACTGAACAGTAACGACTCTCAACAGCAGGGGAAATAAGTCCGCTTCCTGTTCCTTTACTCAGAGCGATATAAGCTAATTTCTCCATATCTATCTCATTACGCGTTTCTAAATAATCAAGCCCTATGCTGAATTCTGTAACTCTATGGATGACCTGCTCACGGTATTTCACCGTGTTTGTTTCAGGATAAGCATAGCCTGGTTCTCTTTCCCTTTCCTGAGCTCCTTTTGGTACCATTGCCAGCACAGCTCTTCCGGATTTAATATGAGGTGTCAAAAAATATTCTGCTCCTTCAGCGGCACTGTGTGCACCAGAATATACAGCACCATGTGGATCAAAATTTAAGCACTGGAAAGGTTTTTCAATCCGTTTGGGAAGATACAGATAAGCGATAATACGATCATCATCGATCCCTGCAAAAATTATCTTTTCTCGTATCCAATCAGCGGTTTCTTTCGTTTCAACGATTCTGGCATCCAAGGGCCTTTTGTCATATTTGTAATAAGATAAAAAACTCCGAAAGGTCGCCTCATTAGTCGGAGAAAAGGATGGAATTCGATCTTCGAGATTTATTTTCATTGCACCTTGATCACTTGTAGCGCCAGCCGAATTTATGACACAACGGAATCCAACTGCTCTTGAGGTATAGAAGCTCGGATAAGTACTATAGTAGCCGAATATATAATAAGGGTCTTCCCAAGAACCGCCCGTCGCAGCGTATCCGCTGGAAATTTCATTAAGACACCATTCTTTTACGTTGCCGGCCATGTTATAACATCCGTACGGGCTTACGCCGAATTCATACTCATCTATATCTACCGTACCCTTTCCCTCAAAATTAGCCCTGTGTTCAATGGGCCTCTTAGGGTTCACCATACCCCAAGGCATGACCAATCCCCAAGCGCTCCGTTTTCCATCGCGTGCGGCCTTCTCCCATTGAAATATTGTGGGAAGGTTTTTACCAACAAATTCAGCATAAGCGGCTGCCTCGTACCAAGTTATGTCTGCTACCGGATGATTTTCTTTTCCCTGAGGGAATTCCTGATTGACCCAACTGCGGGGTCCGGGCAATCCAACCCGATCTTTAAAGTAACTCAAGGCTTCTTCCCATGTAATCTCTTTTCCATCTTTAATAAATGGGTATTTCCAATACTGCTTTTTAACATAGCCGCCTACTTCAATAAACTTCTTATATTGTTTATTGCTGACCTCATATTTATCCACAAAATAATCATCCAATTGAACCTCGGCGGCCGTTGGCAAATCCCAGCTAACCAAACGATATTTTCCTCCAGGAACGAAGACCATATTTTCTGGCACCTTTTCTGATTCGAGAAGTCTGACTTCAATTTTTCTTCCCCTAGGGATATATGAAAATCCTCTCAGAATTAATGTAGTTGCAATAGTACGCTCCATTGAAGCATAGCCTGGTTTTTCAAGATAAACATGATAATCGCCGCGTGCCATACGTAGACCGGTATTCGGGGTTACACCGATATATTCTCTTTCCGGGAATTCTCCATGTTCGTTTGGTGCAAATCTTTGAAGATAAGCTTCAGCGCCTTCAGGCTGTGTGATAATGGTTAGGCTATCAGAGACAATTGGCATTAAACGAACCAAAGTCGAATCATTTTTGAGTTGTTTTTCTACTCCTACTGCTAATTTATAAGCTTCAAAATATTTTCCTTCCTCAGCCAGCCTTTCGATTTTTTGGAGAAGTTCGTTGGCACGTTGATATCTCAGGAGACGCTGATATGGAATGATGATGACCATTGCGAGAAGAATAATAATTGCCAATATAGTGATCGCAATTCGTGGCCTTTTCAAAAGTAGAGGCAGCATCCATAAACCGGCATCCTTTGCTCCAGAAAGAGTCTCAGCACTACTTAATCTTTTAAGAGATTGCAGGATTTCATCGCTTGATTGATAACGCTTTTCACGATCTTTTTCTAACGCTTTAAGGACAATCTGTTCCAATTCTCGCGGTATCTCTGAACGTAGACTCATTAAGCGTTCCGGGTCTTCGTTTAGAATAGCATACATCACTACCTGTTCGTGTTCTCCTTTGAAGGGCAATTGGCCTGTGACTGCTTCGTAAAGCACAACTCCAAATGACCAAATATCTGATCGGAGGTCAACATCTTCCCCACGTGCCTGCTCTGGAGACATGTAAGCAATAGTGCCCATCGTTGTCCCAGTTTTGGTAACTTTGGTCCTACTCGCCAATTTGGCCAGACCGAAATCCAAGATCTTGACTACACCATCACTGGTAATCATTATATTGGCCGGTTTGATGTCTCGATGTACTATCAACTGCTCATGGGCTTTTGCAAGCCCTTGAGCAATTTGGATTGCAATTTCGACAACCTCTTCAATCTTTATGGGGGCATGCTCAAATTTCTCCTTCAGTGTCTCACCCTCATAATAAGCCATTACAATAAACGTCTGGCCGTCCTGGGTCTCATCAATTTCGTGGATGGTACAAATATTTTGATGGTCTAATCCTGACGCCGCCTGCGCTTCATTGACGAAGCGTTTTTTTGCTTCAAGATCGCGAGTCAATTCCGGTGGCAGAAATTTTAGAGCAACATTGCGTTTGAGTTTTGTGTCCTCCGCCTTGTAGACGACACCCATTCCGCCAGCACCAAGTTTTTCGAGAATCTTGTAGTGTGAAATCGTTTGAGCGATCATCTTAAAACATACCTAATATCTATCTACTATCGTATAGTATAACGCCTGCATCAGCCGTGCCGCCACCTCACTACAAAACTTTGTAAACATGACCAATTTGACTCTACCGCCCAAGTGTTTAAAAAACACTTACTGGCGGCATCGGCTGGATGCATTGTTAGCCCGATGATGTGCAACCAACTAAAATTTTACTACTTGTAGTCTATTCTTCATATTGAAACAAATCGTCGTGGGTACCTGTTCTTTCTAAAATCAGAGTATCTTCTGTCATTTTGTATATCAATACCCAATCTGCTTCTATATGACAATCTCTATGCCCCGCCCACTCTCTTTCTAATTCATGGTCTTTATACTTGCCAGGCAATGGTTTTGCATCGGCCAATAAGTCTATAACTTTCTTCAAGCCGCTTAAAGACTTGCCCCTTTGTTTCATCCGCTTTACATCTTTCTTAAAATCGA
>PHFX01000257.1 GCA_007618135.1 Candidatus Brocadia sp. WS118
CGGGCGGCAAGCTGTATTTCAGGCTGACGGAGAGACGGAACGCGGCGAAGTATAAGTTCGAGTTGAATCCGCAGGGGAATTACCTGGTGCAACTGGCCACGCTGTTTATGGGGGAGGAGTACCGCTTTCCGCGGCCTTATGAGTTTACGGACCGGTTCGAGATCGAGGGCACGGAGCGGGATGAGAATGTGAAGGGGTGGGAGTTTTATAAGAATGTGTCGAATACGCTGAAGCTGCAATGGCGGATCGTGTTTATGATGACGCAGGCGGAGTTCGAGGCGTTCGAGGATGAGATGGTTCCGATTACGGTGGATCAGAAGAATTTTGTGTTCCGGGATACTTTCCGGCGCGGTGGGGATTTTTTCCTGGTGAGGAATCAGATCGGGGCGGTGCAGGGGAACCGGGTGAGTTTTAATATTTTGCGGGTGAAGCTGGAGTTTGGGGAGGTGTGAGGGGGGATTGAAGATTGAAGATTGATGATTGAAAAATTGCGTATTGCGTATTGCGTATTACGTAATGTCCCGGATGGCCGGGGTAATGCGGAGTGCATAAAAAAAAGAGGCTGTCACGCCGTATAGAATACAAAAGTGAGGGGGGAGTTTTGTGGTGGGAGCGTGACAGCCGGGGGGAATGTAGGAAGGTTTTTTGGGGAAAACAAGAGGATCGAGTCATGGATGAGTTTGGGGTGCAGTTTTTGGCGGATAAGGCGCCGGAGTTAGCGGGGCTGATAATCAAGGAGGCGCTGAACCGGAATTCGGAGTTGATGGGGGGTGAAGAGGGTGCTGAGGTGGGTGGGGAAGGTGGTGGAGAGGGGGGGGACGGGGATGAGTATGTGCCCACCATCTTACTGCCAAACTTTATAAACTCGATACTCTTACTCCACCACACAACTGTTTAAATGGCACTTATTCCTATGTTATGAGTGAATTTCAAGAACTTTTGACTCATAAAGTTTTGATAAATTTGGGAAATAGTATCTCCATGTGTAAATAAAATCAAACAAAGAATTAAGAATACAAAGAGTTATTCCTATATGAATCGTTGGCTCGATATTGTATAGAATGACTATCAAAAGTAGAACTATAAAAATAGAGTTGTTTATACTCCATCTTTTAAGTGGCTTGCCCCCTTGCAAAATATATGGATCCTTCAAGGCCTTTTTTTGTGCTTCTCTATACAAACGTTCACGGCTACTTACAATATGAAATTTATGCCTGTATTGGATAGTTAACCATATAACATTTGCTATTAAAAACCCTACAAAGAAGTACAAATAAACTAAAGGGGCATTTATATAAAATGACATCAAACAAATAAACATGCCATGTGTTAATAATAACAGAATATCAAGGAAACTTTTGGTTCCACTAAATTTAGTGATTGCAATCTCCAGTCCGTACTGGTGTAAAGTTTCTGAATAACTAATATCTAAATATCTGGAATCCCCAAAATAGAATCTAATGAATGCCAGAATAAAAGATGTAAAAACAAGCAATTCGATATTTAGAAACATTGCAAGAAAGTCAAAAATATTTTCAGAATTATTTATATTTAAGGATTGAGAATACCCCCATACAGCACTAACTAAAGCTATCGCCATAATTACTTGCCATAACCATTTAAGTGAATTATGAAGATTTGCTAAAGTTATAAAAATAAATTTGTTTTTTTCTTCTTCGCCAACAACTCTTTCTCTATCAAAAAAAGTTTCTATCATAGATAATCTCTCTTCTCTGAGTTGCTTCTCCTCTTCATGTATATATACTCTGATTTTAGCCATGTCTGTATCAGTTTCATTCCCCAAGAATTCTGATCGAATATTAAAACCCCACAAAGTTAGCTGGGATCCAAAGACGACGGAAACTATCCCAAAGAATTGGCTAAGAGATATTGGCGAAGAAAATAAGAGTATAAAACCTATCGCTATAAATACTAAACCTATCAGTATAGGTTTAAATAGTAATTTTGCGGACTTCTTTTTTATCATTTGGGATTTCCTTGTTATAATTTTTTAGTGTGAAAATGGGCAGCTTCCTTTGTTTAGATTGGCAAAAAAAGCCACAATTCCTCCTAATAAGTTAATTACCGAATGCTCTCTACGTAAGAAACCCTTTTTCCTCCAGCAATTTTATTCCTTTAGAGCCCCCAAGTAAAGCAAATCCGAATCCGATAAAAATATATGGATTTAAATCTGCAGGAATTATGTTTGGATTGATCAATTCTAGTGTTCCAATTATAATTGATACTGAACCTATTATCGTTTGACAAATGAAATTTACTAATTTTTTATTGTAGATTAGTTTTAACTCTTTTATTTCCAATTCTTTTTTTTCTAACTCGACCATTTTTGATATGTTTTCTGATATATCAAATCTTGCATCTTTTTTGAAACCAGAATCTCTTGACTCACTCTTGTCTTGAGCCGGAAGGTTTTCATTCAACATTGAATGACAATGTTTACATTTTATAGCTTCTGCTTTGACTTTTTCTCCACAGTAATGACATATTTTAAATTCTTTCATTGAGAATCCTTCATCTCATAACTTTTAATTGTGTTACTGCGGGTGAATACTATAATCTATGATCAAATTGCTTTTGTATTCTTAGATTAAAATAAGTTAGCGAGAAGGAAGGGAGATTGTCAAGAGGGGAAATTTTTAGGGGTTGAACTCCTCCCTCCCCTTTCAGCTGCGCTCAGGGCGGTTATTTCAGGGAGCGTTTTTTTTGGGCGGTTTTTTTGCGCTGGTCGGCGAGGGCTTTGAGGATGTTCATGTAAACGCGGGTTTCTTCGCGGTTGCGGCTGTAGCTGGCCAGGATGGCGGCGATCTGGGCGTCAACGACGGCGATGTTTTCCGCTGCGTTGTCGAGGTGGATTTCGGCGGTTGCGGTGGCGTCGTAGAGGAAGAGGGTTGCGCCGAAGATGCCGATGGTCATGAGCAGGAGCATACCGAAACTGCGGGTCTTGAAAAACATCCTGGCGCTATCCAGCAGGGAGCCGATGACGGGATGGCAGCCGCGCATCCAGTAGAGGGTTTTGACGGTTTCGAAGGCGTCGTCGCGGAGGGTGGAGGCGGTGAAGATTGCGCCGGCTGCCGCGCCGAGAATGGCGATCCACTCCGGAATGGCGTCTCCAAGGGTGAAGAAGAAGTGGAGGGCGCGGTAGTTGAGGATGGCGGAGATGGTCATGGTTCCCTGGATGACGAATTTGCCGAAGGCGGTGAAGCGTTGGTAGGATCGGCGCCCAGGGTGCGGAGGGTGTATTCGTGTTTGAGATCGTTGGCTTGCGCCCGGGTCATGGCAGCACCGCGAATAAAAAAGCCTCCAAAACACGGTGGTTGGTGGAAGCTGCGCGAGGGCAGGTTCCCCGTGTTTGGAGGCTATAGAGAAAAAGGGGAGTTGATCGCTCAACTTCCACCAACCGTTGGGAATATAGTTAGCAGTGGTGAAGGAAATCAAGAGCGAAAATGCAACTACGGAACAATATTAGAACAAAAGGGGGAATTTATTTGATTTTGGGGTGTGGGGCATCTCCATTTAAGTTATTGGAAATTAAGGAGTGCCCCCTGCAGGACTCGAACCTGCGACCCCCGGATTAGGAATCCGATGCTCTATCCGCCTGAGCTAAGGGGGCTTCCCGCTATTATTTCAAAGCTGCAAAATTTAAACGGATCGGGTAAGTAATGCAATATCAAATATAATTTGGGGGTTGAAATTAAAAGAAAATCCCGCCGGTCGAGAAAGTAAGAGGGGGCTGGTGGAACATGCCAATCCGCAATAAGCCATCGCTCGATGCCGAACCGATTTTTTTTTGCGGGAGGGTTGCTTAACTATCCATAATAA
>PHFX01000012.1 GCA_007618135.1 Candidatus Brocadia sp. WS118
TATTATACTTATACGTATTATTAATAAACACTATACATGGAGGAATACCTTATGAGTGTAAAAAATATGTTAAATAACTTAGAAGCCACTAAAGAAGCAAACGAACACTATGACGATTTGTTTATTCCACTCAGCTTAAGGCTTGAAAGGGACAGTTATGCTTTTCTGATAGCACTTTCAAGGAAATATGACATTGCAAAAGCCGCTATGGCAGCAGACCTTCTAAAAGAGGCCATAGGCGAGGCTATGGGTTACGTAGGAGAGGATGAGACAATTAAAATGATAAAACAGGGCGAAAAAGAGTTATATGCTAAAAAAAGAAAAAAGGATTGAACGTATACGAATTATTACCAAGAGGAAAATTATGGAATAAGTGAAAAATTGACTATCAAAAGAGGGTAGACTCATGGGAGATATTATTCATAAGATTCTAGCAAACGGAAGATGTTCTAACTGTAAGATACAAATTAGTAAAATTTATTCTGACTATACTATTTACAAAACAAGGCTATTAAAATTACTTAAAACTGACAAAATGTTACAGATAAAATGCCCTCAATGTAAAAAGATGCTTACTGTTTGTTAAAGGGCAACAATATCTAAAAGGCAAAGAAGTCTCTCGAAGACAAAGAAGCCAATATGTATGGTTGATAAGGTCGACCATAGGTATTGGCTTTTTTTATTGTTAATTTTCTGAGATTGCAAGAAAAAACTCTATTTTAAGCATGAGTATTTGTATTGCATGGAGATACCTATCACAGCCTTCTTTTGTTTTCTGTAGTGTAGAAATCTAAAGAAGGCTGTGACCAGGCAGGAAATAAAAGGTTGCCTAAGAAATTGGCTCAAAACCTTCTCTCTTTGCGTAGTGTCTTGTACGAAGCGAAGAGGGAAGGGAATCAATTGGGGTAATTAGGGGTTCTTTTTACGGCAGATAAGTGTAAGAGCGTAAAATATCTGAGTGTTTCATCTGGATATTAGCAGTGAAAGATATGAGAAATAAATGTACTCGGCTTCTGAAAGTATGAAGAAATTTAGTAAGGTGTGTTAGGTTCAAAGCTGATGGTACGCGTGCTGAGTGGAGCGAAGCGTGAGCGAGAGCACAACGAAGCACGCACGCGTACGTACCGGAAGAAAAGCAGAGGTATGACATTATTTTAAAAAGTGTGTAAATATCCATATCCTGGTACAACAATTTGCTTGCGCCATTCCTTAGGCGTACTGCCCCAGAAACGGCAAGTACGCAGGTATCACAGATATGCAGGCGCAAGTAAACCTGTATTGGGTTTGCAGGACAAAAATAAAGGTTAGATCAATGATGCAAGTTACTTTTAGGACTAGCAAAAATATCAAAAGCTTCATGAGGTGCGAAGGCTAGTAACCACAGCACCTCTGAATTACATTTAGGGAATAGTTAGGTATGGAGTTTAAGGAACTATTTAAAGGCATAGATAGTCTGTATGTTTCATACAAGGGTACACTTAAACAGGGTTTAAGAGAACTCCTTGATGAAAAAAAGACACTTGCCCAGTCGGACAATGAAAAGGAACGGGCGTTGGCAACGATGGACATTGATGATCACCACTTTGAGGTAAAGGATAGAGGGGCTAGGTACTATTCTTATATTTTAGAGGATAATTGGTATCACATCCAGATAACAGCAAGTAAGAAAAATACCGTTCCAACAATGTATGTCCAGATTGCAAGTGAACTCTTAAACCGTCTTGGGCATGAATATGCAATTTACAAATTAAGGGAATTAGTAAATAAAATGCTGATTGTGATAGAAGCGGAGACAATAAGCAGGGCAGATATCTTTGTTGATTTTGCTACAAATATGGACTTTGAAAAGATTGAAAAGCAATCATGGATAACCAGGGCAGAGGATACCTTAAAACGTTGGAAAAGAGAGACATTTACCGGTTGGTCAATAGGCTATGGTGGACATATTTCAGCAAGGCTATATAACAAGACTGTCGAAATAAAAAAGAGCGGTAAAGAATATCTAGAGGAAATTTGGGCTAATCAGGGTTGGGATAAAGAACAAGGGGTATGGAGACTCGAATTTCAGCTAAGAAGAGAATTTTTGGGCCAGATGTCCATAAAAATGTTTTCAGACCTTTTGAGTAAAGTTAATGATATTTGGAGATACTGTACATGCGATTGGCTAAGGCTTGCCATAGATGACAACACACAAAATCGGACACGGTGGAAAACAGACCCACTATGGGAAATAATTCAGCAGATCAGTTTCTTAGATGGCACTTACACAGGAGTAACAAGAGAGGTAAATAAGGCGCGGATTCCTAGCGATAAGATATTATACCAAAATGGCATAGTCGGCTATATGACTTCCTTTGCAGCAAGAGAGGGGTTAGATGTTGTTGATGAAGAAGCCGTAATGAAGTGTTGGAAAGAAGCGCAAGACCATCTGAAAAGGGAAACACGGGGTAAATATAACGATTATTTAAGCACAAAGATAAATCTGAAAAAGAAGAAATATAATAAGGTATTAAGTAAGATAGTAGGCCATATAACTAATTTGAGCGAAAACAATCAGCAATGAAAAAGCGTTACGCAAATATTAAAGAAGTTTCTGAATATACCTCTTTGCCTGTAAAGACATTGTACGATTGGGCAAGTCAGGGAAGAATTCCATCTATCAAATACGGCAGACGCGTTCTTTTTGATCTGGAAGACATAGACAGAATAATGACGTCCTTGAAACGGAATATGGGTGAAAATACCGTTAATAAAATCATTGGAGATATTTTTTGTGGAAATGTATAATTCCCGGTACAGTCGTACAGGCACAATGAGCCGCATGAAAGGAGGTGTATATGTTTAAGCGCGGCGGTGTCTGGTGGACTTCTGTCACTTATAAAGGGAAAAGAAGCCGAAAAAGCCTGGATACAGATGATAAGAAACTTGCCCAGACAATAGAGGCGAAGATAAGAACTGAGATTGTAGAGGGGAAATATTTTGAAAGGTTTTCAAGCGAAAGCAAGACTGTTAATGACATGATGGAAAAGTTTATGAAAGAGCATGCTCCAAAAGTAGCAATCAATACGCAACGGAGTTATTTAGCTTCTTTAAAGCACCTTTCGCCATATTTTGGCGATGCTAAGTTAACGGCAGTAACGCCCAAAAAGATTTATGATTACAAAGTTCTAAGGTACAGCGAAGAGGCAAAACCTGCTACCATTAACAGAGAGCTTGCAATGCTGTCAAAGGCTTTTAACCTGTCAGTCAAACAATGGGAATGGGTTAATGAAAATCCAGTCTCTAAAGCACCAAAGGAAAAAGAGAATAACGAGCGAGACCGTTGGTTGACCGATGATGAGGAAAAGAGATTGCTTGAAAATTCCCCTCAATGGCTTAAGAGAATAATCGTTTTTGATTTACATACAGGGCTACGTATAGGTGAATTGCTATCACTTCAATGGAGTAAGACGAACCTGTTACGGAGAATAATCATAATTCAGGAGTCAAAGAACGGAAAACCAAGAACCATTCCATTGAACCAGATAGCATTTGAAATACTGGCAGAGAAGTCAAAGATAAGGAATATCAAACATGACCTTGTGTTTACCAGTAGCGTTGGCACTAAGATTGACAGTGATAATCTCAGAAGGGCGTTTGAGAAGGCTTTGCAAAAAGCTGATATTCAGGATTTCCATTTCCATGATTTGAGGCATACCTTTGCTACACGGTTAGCACAACGGGGAATTGATATTTATAAAATATCAAAACTATTAGGTCACAAAGATATTAGAATGACGCAAAGGTACGCCCATCATTGCCCGGAAAGTTTGCGTGATGGTGTTCAAATTTTAGAGGTCGGTCACAATTTGGTCACAGTAGGGGAAAACAGAAATATGTCGAATGCCTGAAACCCTTGATTTTATTGGTGGAGCTGAGGGGATTCGAACCCCTGACCTTTTGAATGCCATTCAAACGCGCTCCCAACTGCGCCACAGCCCCACCTGTTTAGTTTCCAGTTATTAGAGATCAGTTGTCAGTTACCTTACGTTGAATCTTGTGATTAGTAAAAATAACATGATACATAAGTATTGTCAAGGTTTTTCGATCTGAATTTCGGTTGATTCGGGATGAAATTCTGATAGAATTCAAACTCCTCTGAGGGTGTTCAGAAGGATTTATCGTGTAATCAGATATGTAAAGGAATTTGGATGGCAAAGAGGGAATATAACTTTACCGAGATCGAAGGGAAATGGCAAGGGTTTTGGGAAGGGTGCGGACTGTTCCGCGCCGATGAAGCCAGCAGGAAAGAAAAATTCTATTGTCTCGTCATGTTCCCGTATCCATCGGGTACTTTACACGTCGGTCACGGCAGAAACTACATTATTGGTGACGTCGTTGCGCGTTACAAGATGATGAAGGGTTACAACGTGCTTTCGGCCATAGGGTGGGATGCCTTTGGTCTTCCCGCTGAGAACGCGGCAATTAAGGGTGGCACCCATCCTGCCGTCTGGACGAAAAACAATATTAAGGTCATGAAGCGGCAACTTCACCGGTGGGGGGTTGGATACGATTGGGAACGGGAGATCACTTCCTGCAATCCTGATTACTATAAGTGGACTCAATGGATATTCCTGAAGCTCTACGAAAATAACCTGGCTTATAAAAAGAAGGCCGCTGTAAATTGGTGTCCTTCCTGCGCTACCGTACTGGCCAACGAACAGGTTGTGGACGGGTGTTGTGAACGCTGTGATAGCACGGTACGGCAACGAGACCTTGAGCAATGGTTCTTCCGTATCAGCCACTATGCCCAGAAGCTGTTGGATGACATTTCTCTGTTAGACGGCTGGCCTGAACGGGTCAAGACAATGCAGGCAAACTGGATCGGTCGCAGTGAAGGGATTCGGATCGATTTCAAATTAGAAGATTCAGGTAAGACACTATCCTGTTTTACCACACGCCCCGATACGCTCTATGGAGTAACCTTTATTTCTTTAGCTCCTGAACACCCCGTAGTTCAGGAATTGATTTTGGGTACTCCACAGGAAAAAGCAGTGACGGATTTTGCAGAGAGGGCGCGTAACCAGGGGATGGTGGAACGCACCGCTGAAGGGACAGAGAAAGAGGGAATGTTTACCGGCAGGTACGTTGTTAATCCTGTTAATAACGACACGGTTCCGGTTTGGATAGCCAACTATGTGCTTATGGAATATGGCACGGGGGCCGTTATGGGCGTGCCCGCCCACGACCAACGGGATTTTCTCTTTGCAAAGAAATATAATCTCCCCATAAAGATTGTTATTCAGCCAGGAGACAAGGAACTACATGCCGAAACGATGCAAGAGGCATACGTCGATGACGGTATACAGATAAACTCAGGGAATTTCGATGGATTGCCGAATACCGAGGCGATAAATAAAATTACCATACACCTCGAATTCAAAGGGCTTGGCACAAAGTCCGTAACTTACCGGCTGAGGGATTGGCTTATCTCCCGTCAGCGTTACTGGGGAGCGCCTATACCCATCATCTATTGTGAAAAATGCGGTGCGGTACCGGTCCCCGAATCAGAACTCCCCGTAATACTGCCTGAAGCGGTGGAATTTAAACCGCATGGCATGAGTCCTCTGGCGGAGGCTGATTCCTTCATCAACACGGTTTGCCCAAAATGTTCTGGAACGGCGCGGCGTGAGATCGACACCATGGACACCTTTGTTGATTCGAGCTGGTATTTCCTGAGATATCTTTCGCCCAAGGATGATCATCAACCGTTTGTCACAAAGAAAGTTAACACGTGGTTACCGGTGGATCAGTATATTGGCGGGGTAGAACATGCCATCCTGCATCTCCTCTACTCACGTTTCATTACCAAGGTGCTTTGCGACATCGGCTATCTCGATTTTCAAGAACCCTTCCGGCATCTTTTTACCCAGGGGATGATTATCAAAGAAGGGGCCAAAATGTCCAAGTCCAGGGGTAATGTGGTAAGTCCGGATATCCTCATCGATAAATACGGGGCCGATACCCAGCGTCTCTATATTCTGTTCATCGGTCCACCTCAGAAGGATGCCGAGTGGAATGACCGCGGTGTGATTGGCGCTTCCAGATTTCTGGGCCGTCTGTGGCAGAAGATTGCTGATTACGAAGGCGTCTATACCAGGGTACAGCGGGTGGATATTGATATGAACAAACTCTCTCCTGCGGCAAAGATCCTTTACCGGCAGATGAACCAGACGGTTAAGAAGGTTACCGAGGATATGGAAACCTCCTGGCATTTCAATACGGCCATTGCCTCTGTGATGGAGTTATTAAACAATGTAGATGCGTTTAACGTTGTCATACCCAACAATGCCGCGGAAGAGCTTGATTTTCACGTCTACCGCCACACGATGGAAACTATCCTCTTGTTAATGGCTCCTTTCACCCCGCATATCTGTGAGGAGTTGTGGGAGGTTATGGGACACAAGCCAAGCATCTTTCGGCAACCATGGCCTGCGTACGACAATGATGCGATTCTGGAGGAGGTCATAGAGATTGTTGTTCAGATCAACAGTAAGGTCAAAAGTCGTTTATCAGTGCCGGTTGATGTGAGCGAAGAGGATTTGAAAAGACGCGTGTTGAGCGATGAACGCATTGCAGGATTTTTGCAAGGCAAGCAAGTAATGAATACCATCATAGTGCCAGGGAAATTGGTGAATATCGTGGCAAAATGAACCGTTTTTTTCTTAACATCCAAGAGAGTTATTTGATATTCTTCCGTTATATCCGTTACTTAAAAAGGCACGCAATGAAAAATCACGACAAAGGCAAACCCTGAGTAATCAGGGGGCGCAAAATAAAGGGTCTTAGACTTACAGGGAAGTAAGAGCGGGGAAAGATAGCCTTACTGCCGAAGATGTTTTGAACAAACATTTTTGCAGTAAGGCTTTTTTATTTTAAAAGGAGTAGACCGCGAGGGATCGGCACTGCAGGTGGTAAAATTCATGTGGCATGGGAGATTCACCATCGCAATGGCATAATGATGTAGCGCGGGCGGTTTATCCCCCGCCGATTGACAGTACACAAAGGGTAGGAATTTTATCGTGATGTGGTTATTGACGGCATTGTTCATACCTGTTGGGATACGCGGGGCTTGCCATGACCGGAAGTCTGGAGCCAACGGCTCCGTCTGGGCCCACCATGAAGACCCTGGACGAGATACCACCCGCATGGAGCCAGAAATTGCCCGCTGCCCAGCGTTTTGTGCTGGTGCTGGATGGCGAGGCAGTGCTCGATAAGGAGACGGGGCTTGTGTGGGAAAGGTCACCGGATACAACACTGAGAAACTGGTATGTGGCTATGGACTATGGCTCTATTAAAACTGTGGGTGGGCGTAAAGGATGGCGGCTTCCAACGGTTGAGGAACTGTTAAGCCTGGTAGATACCAGTGTATCCGGTAGTCCAAAGCTCCCCAGTGGTCATCCATTTACTATTGTGTCGTCCACCTACTGGTCGTCTACTACCCTTGCCGGTAATACCAATAACGCATATCTCGTTGGTTTCATAGCTGGTAACAGGGACAATCTCGCTAAGACCGGCAGCTACTACACATGGTATGTACGGGGTGGACATGGGCATGATGGTCAATGATCTGGTTCTTTGAGGTATTTGATTCTGTGGAATAGACGTAGCGCGGGGGTTCATCCCCCGCCTATTGGAATAATCATACGGGACAGGTGTTCCGTCGTGTTTGTTGTGCAAATAAAGCCGACCATAAAGGATCGGCGCTACATATAAAAGGTATTTCGGACGTTGTTGTGCTGTTTTTATCTTTTTTTTAATTTTTTGTAGGAGGAGAGGAGAAATGAAGATGAGAGGGAAAAGATGGTTATGGTTGTTAACGGTGTTGATCATACCTGTGGGATATGCGGGGATTGCTCTTTCGGGTAATCTGGAACCATCAGGTACGCCGGGATCTACGATGAGGACGCTGGAAGAACTCCAACCATCGTGGAGTAAGAAGATTACTGATGCCTCTAAGCGCTTTGAATTGGTGTTGGACGGTGCAGCGGTGCTTGATAAGGAGACGGGGCTTGTGTGGGAAAAGAACCCGGATGTGACACCGAGAACTTGGAGTAATGCTATTTCCTACGCATATAATAAAACTGTAGGTGGGCGCAAGGGATGGAGGCTTCCCACAGTAGAGGAACTGGCAAGCCTTGTTGATACCAGCGGATCAGGTAGTCATAGTCTCCCCGACGGGCATCCATTTGGCGGTCTGGTGTCGTACTACTGGTCGTCTACTACCCATGTTAACGATACTAGCATCGCATGGTATGTGGTCTTCAGCAATGGTGCCGTGAGCAACAACTTTAAGAGTGACACCAACACCTCCGTATGGTGCGTACGAGGCGCACAAGGCTATGATGGTCAATGATCTTGCGATTTGAGATATTTGGTTATGCAAAATTAGACGTAGCGCGGGGGCTTGTCACCCGCTGTCTGGCTGATTTTGTTACGGAGATTAAAAAATGAATAAGAAAAAAATGGGTATCATGATATTAAGTATTTCCGTCATGATTGGGATGGGTGTCGTAACGGCTCGTGCCGAGAACACCGATCCTGATAATGACGATTCCCAATATGCCTATGGAGAGAATGTAGGGTATCTCAACTTTGAGCCTGGCGGCAACGGCGGTTCCGGGGCAGAGGTAACCAATTCTGCAGTGACAGGATATGTATGGGGAGAAAATATTGGGTGGATTAATTTGAGCCCGGTATCTTATGGTGGGGTTACAAATGATGGCGCAGGCAATTTATCTGGTTACGCATGGGGTGAAAATGTGGGCTGGATCAACTTTAAACCTACAGGCGGTGGGGTAACCATTGGCGCTGATGGTGTATTTGACGGCTGGGCATGGGGAGAGAATATCGGGTGGATACACCTGAAAAATGCCGCAATTCCCTATAAGGTAAAGACGGTATGGGCGCAACCTACCGCTGTTACTTTAGTTTCATTTGATGCAGAATCAGGCAATGGCAAAGCAATATTGTCCTGGCAAACGGCCACTGAGGCGGACAACGCCGGCTTCAATCTCTACCGCGTAAATACCAAAAATGGTAATTACAAAAAGATCAACGATACACTCGTCCCTGCCAAAGGAGATGCCGTATCCGGAGCCAGCTACAATTATATAGATACACCGGGTTGCGGTACTTTCTACTACAAACTGGAGGACGTAGACTACTACGGAGTAAGCACCATGCACGGCCCTGAAAAAGTGAGGGTGAAGTCAGGGAAAAATGCGTCACGCCGTACAAAGAAGGCACGGCGTTAGATGCGGACTAGGTAATGTTTGATAGAAGTTAGAAGTTAGGAGTCAGAATAAAAGAAGTCGTAAGCGGTCAGGAGTCAGTTAGAAGCTGAAGGCTGGCCGCTTACAAAAAGGGTTCTGTAGCGTATGATGGTTCGATACGCGTTGAAAAATTTTTTTAGAGAGAAAGGAGATACCAATGGAAGACAGGAAATTGCCAGAAACGACCAAACGTAAGGGCAGGTTTGAAACCTGCCCCTTGTGCTCCTGAAAGTACGCAATGCCAGAGTGGCAACCAGCCTATGCGGTTCTGAGGGGAGGCGAAAGCCTTTCCTACCCCGCTTGTGTTGTGTGAATGGAGTCAGACCATAAAGGACTTCGTCGTGAGCTCAGTCGAACGATCGGTGTTAAGCGTGCAAAAATTCATATGGCGTGGGAGATTTACCCCTGCAATGGTGTATTGATGTAGTGCGGGCGGTTCATCCCCCTCCCCATACGTTTTGAATTGAACCAACAGAGTTTAAATTCTTATTATGCAACGGAAACATGCCAACTGTTTCCGTTCCATCGAAGACGATTGATACCGGTGGGAAAAATAACGACACTTTGATCGCATATATTTTTCCGGGAAACGATGGTGTATAAAAAATGTAGGGGTGAATTGCTATTCACCCCTATCGGTTTTGATAACAGGATCCGCCTTATTTATGTAATCTCTTTAGACAGGTTGGTATCTAGCGTGTTTTTCGGTATATACGAGCGCTCCGGTCTTGCAAGCCTCCACACATGCCATTGTCTCGAACCCTTTGCAATCGTCACAATTGAACGCAAAATTAAGTTCGATATCCTTCGTGATGGCTCCAAACGGACATTGTGTTACGCATGCCCAGCACCCCACACATTTTTTAGTATCAATAATCACGTTCCCATCTTCATATTTTGTAATAGCGCCGTATTCACAGGCTGCCATACACTTGGGTTTTGCACAATTCTGGCATACGGTCATATGGGGCTTGTCTTTTCTTGTCGATACTTGTAACCGGTAACGGGGCTTTGGGGTTTCTGCAAAGGCCTCGTAAATATTTTTGGATACTGAATGCCGCACACCGCATTCTATCATACACTGTTTACAGGTAACGCATTTATCTTTTACAAATTTCTTTTTTAGCATGTATTAACACTCCTCAATCTTCGTATAAAAATTTCATATTCAAATTTTATATGATAATGCATCACGGTGCAAACAAAAAGATACAACGTTCAGGATTTTTCAACGGATGAAGCAGCAGTGCTTTCCAGAATAGCGCTTACGAGTCCGGGAATGGTGTATTCATTCGCCTTAATGGCGATACGGAGTCCCATCTCTTCTGCGGTTTGTGTCGTAATTGGGCCAATGCTGGCATACCGGACATGACTATTCAATGCCAGAAGGTTTTCCCTGCCAATGATCTCCACAAAATTCCTTACCGTTGATGAACTGGTAAATGTAACGATATGGACCTCACCATTCCTGATTTTATCAACAAGATTAATATCCCTGGGTTGCGCCATTATGGTCTTGTAGGCAACCAAATCAGTTACCTTCCCCCCTAATTTTTGCAGTTCCTCAGGCAAAAAACTTCTGGCAATATCTGCCCGCGGCAGCAGGAATCTTTCACCCTTTATGGTTGTCACCTTCTTTAACTCATCTACCACCGATTCTGCAACAAATTTGGGCGGCCTGCAATCGACCTTTATGTAATACTTTTGAATAGCCTCTTCAGTTGACGGGCCAATGGCACAGACCTTGATGCCTTTCAGGTTGCGAATATCCTTTCCCAGCTCAAACATGCGCTGGAAGAAGGCATCTACACCGTTGATACTGGTAAAGACCAGCCAATCGAAGGACTGGATGTTGTTTATCGCTTCATCCAGGGGTTGAATGGTATCGGGCTTTGCAATCTCTATGGTAGGAAATTCAATAACCTGAGCACCGTACTCATAGAGCTGATCGGCAAACTCACTGGCCTGTTCCCTTGAACGTGTCACAACGATCGTCTTTCCAAACAGTGGTTTTGACTCAAACCAGTTGAGCTGGTCCCGGAGTTTTACCACTTCGCCGACGATGGTAATTGCCGGCGGTTTTATATCCTTGGTTTTTTCTACGATCGTACTGAGCGTCCCTATTACCGTTTTTTGCTGGGGCGTAGTTCCCCACCGGATGACAGCAACAGGGGTATCTTTGGAACGGCCGTGTTTCATGAGTTGTCCAGTAATGTAGGGGAGATTTTTGATCCCCATATAAAAGGCAAGGGTACCGATTCCGGTACTGATCTTTGCCCAATCAATGGAACTTTCGTCTTTCGTGGGGTCTTCGTGCCCGGTGATTAGCCCAAAGGTGGAGGTAAAGTCACGATGGGTAACCGGAATACCTGCGTAATTCGGGGTTGCGATAGCTGCCGTAATGCCGGGAACTACCTCAAAAGGGACGTGGTTCTCGTAAAGCACAATTGCTTCCTCCCCGCCCCTCCCAAAGATATAGGGATCACCTCCCTTCAAACGGGTTACGATCTTGTCTTCCAATGCCTTTTTTACAAGCAGCTTATTAATATCGTCCTGTTCCATGGTATGTGCGCCTCCCTGCTTTCCGACATAGATAAATTCTGCATCCGCCCTGGCGACTTTGAGGAGGTCTACATTTACCAGATAGTCGTAAATAATAACATCGGCCTTTTTAATACATTCCAGGCCTTTTACGGTGATGAGTCGTGGGTCACCCGGACCAGCACCAACAAGGTATACCAGATTGCGCTTCATTGAAACAAAAACCTTTCATGAGTTTAATCAACGATATTGGATTTCATTTGGACGCAAATGAACATAATGTGGCAGTGCCACAATCAAAGAACCTGCTCCCGGATTCCACTCTTTTGCAAGGAGAAAAAATGAGGGAAGGTAAAACAACTTATAAAAAAGGTAACAATTTAGTATTTTAAAATAATATCCATGTATCATCGATATTACGGTAGTGGCAGGTTTCAAACCTGCCACTACAGAGCGACGACATGCCGTTGTCGTTATTGAAATTTTTCAAAAAACGAAACTATTATATACAAAATAATATTGAAAATTTCCGTATTAATCAACGATCTTTTATGGTTTCTGAAGATGCTCTTTTTGATAGGCCATTTTTTCTTTATTTGACATAATTCTCTCCACGGCCTCAATTGCGTTTTCCCGGACATCGATATTTTCGTTATTCACCAGTTCCTGGAGTGCAGCAAGCGCTTTGGGACTGCCAATCCTGCCTAGCGCCCATGTTGCAGCACTTACTACAGAAGGTTCTTTATCCTTTAATGCCCATGTGAGTGAAGTGGCGGCGCTTTCATCGCCAATCCATCCAAGGGTTTGTGCAGCTCGTTCGCGTGTTTCTTTATGAATTTCATGCAGCGAACTCATCAGTGCCCTTACTGCGGCATGCCCAATCTTTACCAGCGCCCATTCCGCCCGGCGTCTCGTTCCCTCTTCGTTATCATTCAGTGCGCTTATCAGCAAAGGAACGGATTTTTGGCCAATCTCTGCTAATCCCCATGCGGCCTTCGTGCGCGTCCAAGCGGCATCCTCTCCGGCATCAGTAACCAGGGTTTTGGCAAGGGCATTCATAGCAGAGTCGCTACCGATGTTGCCCAGCGCCTCGGCACACCCGCTTTTGACATACCAGCTTTGCTCTTTCGCAAGTGTTTTTATGATCGGAAAAGCCGAACCCGCGTCTCCGAGCGTTCCTAGTGTCCTGGCAATGTCATACTTAACACCCTGATCGGTTTCTTTCAGTAAAATTTCGTTAAGTGCAGGAACCGACTGTGAAGCGCCCAGTCTTTTGAGTGCAAGTACTGCCTCCCGTCGTACCGCCGTATTTTTGTCTTTCAGAAGAGGTTCTATGTTCAATGCCACGCTGTTATCACCGCAAAATCCGAGTGACCAGACGGCATGTTGCCGTACCTGCGGGCTGTTGTCTTTGAGAAGTTTTACGAGGGGTGGTGTCGTGTATCGCGGCGGCAACACCATCAAAGCCATTGCGGCAGCCCTTGCCTTGTCATACTCTGCGTCCTCGATGGTTTTTGTCAGGGTTTTCACTTGTTCCTGTATGTGTGCGGCATGATTGTTGTCATCTTGCCGTGGATTGTTTGTTTCCCGTTTTTTGGGTTTCTTGCTGGTGCTTACCTGGTTTTTGATGTTCAGAACGTCCATGGCAACGCATGGATAGTCGACCAAAATTACGTCCACTCCCATTTTGATTCGATCTTTTACAATCTTTCTGCTGTCGTTTTCCAGGATAATCGAGAATGCATATTTCTTTTCCTCGTGGATAAGATCGATTTTTTCTTTTGTCATTTCTTCTGCAGATAAAAAAACCAGTTCTTTCCCATCGGAGTCAGCGTCTTCCGTCTTTAAATTTCTCAGCGTTCCCCACAAATATACCTGCGAAGACATTTCACATTCCCTGACGACCTCCAGCACCTGCTTCTCCAAACAGGTCTGTTTTACATTCAGAATCACCTTAAGGTGGTTCATTTTACAGAATTTCAGCGCATCAGAAAGGAGCGGTACCTGTTCTTTCTGAAACCCAGGGCCGCGCCACGAACCGGCATCATATTGTTGTAATTCGGCATATAATAATTGGTCAACATGTCCTTTCCCGTCAGTCGTCCTGTCGATCGTTTCGTCACACATCAGGACAAGCTGATTATCCTTTGTTTGCCGGATGTCAATTGCAATGCCGTCGATTCCTAACTCGGCAACCCGCCGTAATGCAGCAAAGGTATTTTCCGGAACGTCCTCCAGCACACCACGGTGCGCAAAGATTTCAACCTGCTTTATGTCTTCCGCAAAAACTGAGACATATGGCGTGAATACGAACAATGCTACAGCGGAACAGAGCCATAACCAAATCCTCCTTCGACCCCGTTGTAATGGTTCGGCGGGATCATCATGCACGGCGATAAACCCAGTGCTTGCCGAAGGGTCAGCCTTACAAAAAGAGAGACGAAGAGGGTTGTGAAAAACCTGGATACATAAGAGTTTGTTATACAGGAATATTATTGCCATCAGCATATACCGCATATCCTTTATTTATTTGAACGCGTTGTTTCGTTGCTCATAATCTGCCAGTGTGGCCTGCCTTCCCAGGTAACCCGATTCTCTGCCATATTAAAAAAGACCTTTTCCGAAAATGTCCGTGACCCTTCTTTTCGTAATTCCGCTTTTGGGTTGCCGGTCAATAAGGCGTTATCCTGGGCCAGATCCCAGGTGAAAAGCGATCCAAATCCCTCACTGTTCTCCAGACGCTTACTGGAAAAGTGAACATTGCCAGTGGCGATAATCTTATGGATGTTCTTATTGTTGTCCAGGTAGGCATCAATCTGGTCTCCCTGTAATTTTTGTCCACCCCGCGTTGCTTCTGCCTCTTCATAAAAGCTTACCTTCCTGAGCGTATCATAGTACAGCATTTTTTTTGTCCAATTGACTTTGAGATCAGTTTCTTCTGTGCTTTGATTGGGGAACTTCTCTTCTCCTCTTTCATATAAACTTCCTTTACCTTCACATAATACTGTTTTTCCGTCTTCATAAAATAAAACCCGGGGAACGAGAATTTGTCTTCTATTTCCTTCTTTCAGAAGGGCAAAGGGTTGTCCTCGTAAGATGGTGACTCTGTTTTTTGCATCCCACGTGACCCGATCTCCGACAGCCTCACTGAACAGGTTATCCCGTTTATCGATAATATGGATTTTTTCTGTGGCCTTTAACGACTGGATATTATAATCACGGTCGTTAAACGTTACATTCAGATTATCGCAGAAGAGAGTGGAATTTTCTCTTTGAACTTCAATGTTCTTTTCGAAACTGGCCTCCCGCGTGTTGTCCAGAAAATTCATTTTCCCTTCCCATGTTACGGCGATATTATTGTCGGCTTTGTCTGTCCCGGCTGAGGCCTTTTTTTTGCCGGTCTTTTCCCTGAGCTTTGCTTTTAAATTGCCGGGACTTGGGATGTCTATTTTCCCGGTGTCTTTATAAAAAATTATTTTCTGTGCATCAATATTGAGATCGTCTTTTATAAATTCTGCCTTTTGGGAGTCCTCCAGGATGGCGCTTTGGGTGTTCACATCCCACGTCAGAAAATTTCCTTTAGCGATTTTTGTCCCCTGTGATGCAAGCACATTTCCGCTGGCAATGGCCTGTTTTGTCTGTTTCGTCTGAGGGTCAAGGAAAATGACCAGTTTGTCGGAAAAGACGGTTGAACTGCCTTTCCTGACCTCCACGTTGTCGTTAAAGGTCATGATGTTTGCTTCGGGTTGTCTGTCAAAGGTAAGTTGTCCGCTGGACCGGATAAAAGTTTTTTCACCTGGTGTTGCCGGTGTGCCGGTTTCTCCGGAAGATGTGGTGTTGTTTTCCGGCGCTTGTGTAAGGGACGGTGTGCTGTCCGTGGACATGAAAAAGAGGTCGTTTTTAATGCCATCCATCTCCATCTCTGCATCTTTTTTGATCCACATCTTTTTGTTAACAAGGTCTATTTCGCAACCTTGTCCGACAATTTGTATGCCTTTCCCGTGGATGGTAACGGGTTCATCGGTGCACACAAACTTTTTTTCAGGTAAATAGCGCAGATAGTCTGTATTGAGCTGGGTATCAGGGTCGAATTGTACGACCACATTGTCTGAGAGGGAGCCTTCGTCTGAAGTGCTGTTCATCTCCCCCTCCTTGGAGGTAATGAAAACGGATTGCGTGCCCTGCTCGGAATGGGTATAGTCCATGACTTCAATTTCCGGGGTGACAATTTTGTAGACATTATCATTGAGCAGTAAGGTATTTTCGCCGCGCATAATTACCACCTCTTTTCCCTCTCCGTCGTAGCTCGGCATAGTTAAACCCTGTACCGTTTGTGTCACGGTATCTGTGCCACTCCCGGGGATATGCTGTAATGGCTGGACAGGAGCGGTGTTTTCTTTTTTGCTCTTTGTTTCTCCTTTTGGCTTGGATATAACCAAAGATATGATAATGGCGAGCATGCAAGCTACCGGGATGCCAATGAGTATGTATCTTCGTAGGGTCATGATAGTCTAAAAAATAAGATTAGGTATCATGTTTAATCCTCTAATTCGCCTTGTCTCAGTTTCCACAAAATCCATATAAAATAACTTCATAGTTATATTAACAATTCTTTTCTTATTTTTGTTGCTACAGAATCCAGTCTTTTTTAATCATTATCAAACTCTTCGAATACATCTTTAACTCTTTTTAAGCATCGAGCACACTGCGATGCTCAATTAAAGAGGAAATAATATGTTTGCCTTTCGTTGAATTAGCAAAACAGTATCCTTTAATGGCAAGATTGTTTGATTCCGTTGCCCCACCGGTGAAAATAATCTCCTGTGGTTTTGCCCCGATTAATTTGGCACATTGTAAACGGCTTTTCTCGACAGCCTTCTTCGCAAATTCGGCTTGGGGATAGTATCGGCTGGATGGATTACCATAATGCTGAGTAAAAAAGGGTATCATTTCAGCAAGCACCATTTCATCTACCTGTGTTGTTGCATTATTATCAAGATAAACAATTCCATTTTCGTCTTTCATTTATTTGTATACTTTTTAATTCTTCTCCAAAATATCCTTCTTTTACTAAGAACTCTTTAACTTTTACTAGTTGAATTTCATCGATTGTTACATTTGTGTCTAAAACGACCCTTTTCAATGTATACCTCGTGACTCATGAATGATCTTTTCGATATCATATTCTGTCAAGTCTGAAAATCCTTTCTCTCTTGC
Source organism: Candidatus Brocadia sp. WS118 (assembly GCA_007618135.1). GTDB lineage: Bacteria > Planctomycetota > Brocadiia > Brocadiales > Brocadiaceae > Brocadia. The sequence continues at coordinate 17,073 of PHFX01000012.1, forward strand.
AAGTGCCTCCGCATAGCTGAATATATCAGGTTCTTCTACCGGCAGTAAAATAACATCAAAAACACTCCCTACCGCCTTTGCTGTATCTTCAGGTAAAGAAAGATGTCCGTCAGGTAATACTTTACCAATAAATCTTTTTGCAGTAGTTTTCATAAAATCCCCTCTTTTCTCATTATTCATTAAACAATTAATCAAGAATCTTTAGAATTGCGTCTCTATAGGCTGTAAAATTATTGAGGTTGGTTCTCAATATCCCGATAACAATCGCTTCTTCATGTATCTTATCATATTGATGTACTACGATATTTCTAAACCTTGCCATTTTTAACATAATTTCAAAAAGGTCATTTTTCAGTACGCCATTTTCGTGGAGAACCCGAAAGGTATCTCCGTAATTGTCAGGGGTGCGATACCCTCTATCCGAAATGATATGATTGGCTATATCTGCGCATGTCTCTATCATCATTTGCAGCGTTCTTTCCACAATACGCTGCACCTTCCAATCACGCGAATACTCTTCACGGGTAACGGATGAGAACTCTCCCATCTGTTTCAGGTATTCGTCCAACTCCGTGAGCTTTCTGAGGATGAGAGGCTTATCGACCAAGCTTATATCTCCCTTCGAAGATATCCATCTCTTTTCTTGAGAAATCAAAATATTCCCGCATGGTTAAAGATTCGAATGCGTGCCTCGTAAAGGGCATTTTATCCACCAGGATTATTTTATTCTTAATTATCCTCGCTGCAAGGGGAAGCGGTGCCGTATTTAAACCTACCAGGTCAACTTCGTCCGTTCTCAAAAGTTCATTCAATTTCCCCAGTATTTCGAGTTTTTCCTGCACTATATCCGCCCCGTCTGCCGTATATATGGCAATATCCACGTCACTGAGAGGAGAAACCCTGCCCCGTGCAAGGCCGCCAAAGAGGTATGCAAAAATCACCTTCGGATGTTTATTCAGGTATTCCCGGACATCTGGCAGCAAATGGCTAACATTTTCAGGTAATCTACGGTATTTCATCATTATTTTATCACCAAACACTACATATCCTGCACGATGCTATCTATAGCTCAAAGAATAATTCTTTTTTTCTGCGGATACCTTATTTTTGATATCGTTCCATGATAAGGTGCCATTTATCCTGAAATTTGAGTATCTTTTCTGCAACCTCTCTTACCGCGCCACAACCCCCTTTCACCCTGGTAACATAAGCAGAGTGCCTTTTGACAAGTGGGGATGCATTGGCAACTGCAACGGGAAATCCTACGCGATACAGTATGGGGAGGTCGATAAGGTCATCGCCAATATAGCATATCTCTTCATCATGAAGAGCATATTTTTCCAGGATATCTTTATAGGCATCTATCTTGTTCGTAGCCCCCTGATAAATGTCCTCAATTCCCAATTCCTTTGCCCGATGGATTACGGCATCACAGGTTCTTCCGCTGATAATGGCCGTTTTGATGCCAGCCCGATGGAGGTATGAGATGCCGGTGCCGTCCAATACATGAAATGCCTTTGATTCACACCCCTGGGAGTCAATATGAATAGCGCCGTCTGTCAAAACGCCATCAACATCAACAATGACGAGCTTTATGTTTTTTATCAAGTTTTAAAATCCAACCTCCAGCAAATCCTGCACATCGATGATACCGATGGGTGTGTTGGAACCATCAACAACGGGAATCTGATCAATCTTGTACTCTTTGAGTATTTTGTATGCCTCAGCGACCAAACAATGGGCATGGATGACCTTCGGCGATTGTGTCATAACCTCCTTTGCGCTGCAATGCAAAAATGAGATGCCATTTTTCAAATGTCTTCTCAGGTCTCCGTCAGTAAAAAATCCCACGAGTTTATTTTGCTTGTCGACAATACTTACTGCGCCTGGTTTACCCGCGGTTTCCGTCATAATAGCAAGAACGTCCAGTAAAGGCGTATCTTCATCGGCGACGGGATTCTCTTCATTCTTGCGCATGACCATTTCTACGGTCAGCAATTTTCTGCCGAGTTCTCCTCCCGGATGATAGAAGGCATAATCTTCTTTTTTGAGATTCCGTTTTTTAAATATGGTAAGGGCCAAAGCGTCGCCAAGGGCGAGCATGGCTGTTGAACTTGCCGATGGGGCAAGACCTAAAGGGCACGGTTCCTCAATCTTTCCGATGTCAAGAACGACGTCGCTGTGCATGGCCAGAGAGGATTTATTATTCCCCGTAATGGCAAGCACTTTTGCCCCGATCTGTTTCACAAAGGGCAAGAGGGTAACAACCTCAGTTTCCCCGCTGTTCGAAAGCACCAAAACGATATCATCCGAAACAATACGTCCAAGGTCGCCATGTCTTGCCTCCGACGAGTGAATCCAGTAGGAAGGAGTCCCCGTGCTGGCAAGGGTAGCAGAGATTTTCTGGCCAATAATCCCTGCCTTTCCGATACCGGTAACTACCACCCGTCCCTTGCAGTGAAAGATCAAATCGACTGCCTTTTGAAAAGTAAAATCGAGACGATTGACCAGGTTTTTAATTGCTTCCGCTTCGAGCAGGAGTACATCCTTTGCGAAATCAGTATCAGACACAAGATTTTCTTTCATCGGGGTTTCTTCATTCTGTAAAGTCGCGCATCGCTGTGAAATGAAATCGATGGTTTCTACACGCAGCCGGATTGATTATAGTGGTCATCCCTGCAACATTCAAGAGAAAAGAGCGACGGTATCAGGGAAGAAGATGAATTCTGTGTTCTGCGCTTGACAACGTATTTCCATTGTGTTAGGATGTTTTCCACGTATTGCTCTTACCGCTTCAATGAAGGGAGAACGTGCATAATCGGTGGATTTCAATAATTTACTCATCTCAATTCCCGCAATACTTTATGCGCTCACCATTCATGAGTATTTTCATGGCTGGACGGCAAATAAGTTTGGGGACCCAACAGCAAAGCTCCAGGGCCGGTTGACATTAAATCCACTTGCTCACATTGATATCCTTGGGGCATTATGTTTTGTCTTTGCGCATTTTGGGTGGGGTAAGCCTGTTCCCATAAACCCTTATAATTTTAAAAATCCCCGCCGAGATAATGTGCTCGTGTCCTTTGCGGGCCCCGCCTCTAATTTCGTTTCCGCTTTTTTATTTGGTGTAATCTTTCAGCTCCTGCGCAACGCGACGTTCATACCGATGAACGTATCTACCAATTTGTTTAATTTACTCCTGTCGGGGATTATGATGAATCTCTCGCTGGCATTTTTTAATATGATTCCTTTATTTCCTCTGGACGGTTCACACATTCTGGAGGGTTTACTGCCCTCTGCGATGACGCAGAAATATAAGGAGATCGAACGGTACAGCCCCTTTATTTTGTTGGGGCTAATCATTATGGGAAATTATGGGGGCATTTCGATCTTCAGCGTGGTGCTCGGTCCGCCGATACACTACTTTCTCAGGTTGTTTACCGGTTTATAGCCGTAACAGGTGCTCAATTTCCTCATCACCATTTTTCTGCAAGGCATGAGAAATGACAAATGAATATAAAGTAGACCTGGATATTTACAACGGCCCCCTTGATTTACTCCTGTACCTGATCCGAAGGGAGGAAGTTAATATCTGCGACATCCCCATTGCACGGATTACCGATCAGTACTTACAATATGTAGAAGCTTTACAGGCTTTGGATATGAATATTGTCGGCGACTTTTTAGTAATGGCTGCAACGCTTATGTATGTGAAATCGTATATGCTTCTTCCCCGTACCGGGATGAAAGAAGATGAAGAGGAAGTGGAAGATCCCCGGTCATCTCTGGTGAAACAATTGCTGGAATATAAACGATACAAGGAACGCACGTTCGTTCTGGCTGACCGGGCTGCTGAGTGGGAAAGGAAATGTTCACGAATACCCAGTGAGTTCGTCATTGAAACAGCAGAAGAGAACCATGAGCAACTGCCGCTGGAAGGTGTCAGTGTGTGGGACCTTTTGCAAAGGTTTTCCCTCCTCATGAAGCAGATATCGCTTGATGTATCCACCACGGTAACGTACGACGACACGCCAATACAGGAATATATGAACGATGTCCTCGAAAAGGTGCATCTCCATACTTCGATATCGTTTGCAGATCTTTTTGCGGGAATACGTGAAAGGAAACGCATTATTGGGTTCTTTTTAGCCTTGTTGGAACTGGTTCGACTTAACAGGGTAAAGATTGAACAGGCGGTAACCTACTCAGATATTCATATCTCCCTCTTTTCCTAAACGGTACCTTGTGAACGAAATAATCGAAGAATTTCTGCCTGAACACGAATCACGGTTTTCATAATCGTAGTTTTAATTTGAAATTCTGGAGATAGTTTGTTAGCATGCTAAACTTATGATAATTCATTGAGGGTTTACCAATGGTTGCGAAAGAATTGCTGGATATCCTTGTCTGCCCGCTCTGTAAGGCGGATGTCCGTTTAGAAGGTGATAGAATTGTCTGTATCAAGTGCGGACGGCGATATCCGATAAGAGACGATATTCCTGTTATGCTTATTGATGAGGCCGAATTGCCGGAGGAACCAAAAAGGATTCATGGATAAAAAGGCGCTTATTGCTGTGGTTGTGTGCGGGATAATTATGATCTTGTATTATCCATTCATATTACCCCTGATGACGAAAAAGGCTAAAGTTACCGAAGAAATAACGGAAGAGGTTGTTCCGCAAAAAACCCAGGAGGTAAAGACTGTCGAACCCCCCCGGCCTGTGCCGGCACAGACTATTGAGCCTCAAAAAGATATTCCGGTGCAGGAATTTGTTCTAGAAAACGAATTCGTAAAAACAGTATGGACGAACGATGGGGCGGCGCTCAAGACGATTCAGCTCAAACATTTCAAAGATGCAGAGGCAAAAAACGTCCTTAATTTATTAAAGACCGATGTAACCACTGAATACCGCCCCCTTGCCATTGATGCCATCCTTCAGCAAACGAATTTTTACCGGCAGCGATACCATATTACTGAACACAGTGCAGACAAGATCGTATTTACTGCCAGACTGGGAGAAGGGATCAATCTGGTTAAAACGGTTACCGTGCCTCCCGACAAATATCATATCAATATGGATGTCGCCTTAGAAAATACTACCGGTGACGAAACTTCTGTATCGTACAGTGTTATTGCATCTTCCTTGATTACCCTTGAAGGTGAACCTTCTGCTGACATAGCAGCCGTGGCAGGAGTGGATATGGGAAATAAAAGGACAAAACTAATAAGGATGGCGCCAAAGGAATTACCTTCGAAAAATGAATCGGTTGGTATTCTCTGGGCCGGTTCAACGAATAAGTATTTCTCCACGATCCTGAAACCCGCTTCCGGCGATTTAGTTGCATCTATCAATGCGCAGCCATTAAATGCTGAGGGAATGCCCACGAATGAAAAGACAGGGCTTGCCGACTTTCTGGTCACCGTGCAGACAAACAAATTCCGGATTCCACCACATGAGACAGTCAGGCACAGCTATGTCTATTTTGTGGGGCCGAAAAAAGAGGAAATTTTGGGACAATATGAGACGTTAGGTGCCCTTTTAAGCTATGGTTGGTTTACGGTAATAAGCAAAGTGCTGTTAACATTTTTAAATGCTGTCTACCATGTCGTTCCCAACTATGGCATCTCTATCATCCTGTTAACCATCATAATCAAGGCCATCCTTTTCCCCCTTACCAGGAAAAGTCAGGTCTCTATGTTTCGAATGCAGCAACTGCAGCCCATGATTAATCAAATGAAAGAAAAATACAAACATGATAAACAGAAGATGGGAAGAGAGCAGATGTTGTTATTTAAGAAATACGGCGTTAATCCTATGAGCGGTTGTTTGCCTATGCTCTTGCAACTGCCCGTGTTTTTTGCGCTCTTTCGCACCTTGCAGCTTTCTTTCGAAATGAGACAGGCATCTTTCATGTTTTGGATCAATGACCTTTCAAGGCCGGATACCCTGATGATGCTTCCCTTTAGTATCCCTTTTATCGGGAGCGCCCTCAATATCCTGCCGTTAATTATGACCGGAGCTTCCTTTGCCCAGATGAAGGTTACCCCCAAGGCCCCGGCGGCAGATCCCCAGGCGCAGGCGCAGCAGAAGATGATGTCGTTTATGCCGATTATGTTCGCCTTTATTCTCTATCATATGCCATCAGGACTCACGGTTTACTGGACTACGAGCACCATATTCAGCATTATCGAAGGTATCGTGATTCGAAAAACCATTAAAAAAATAAAAACCTAATACCCCGATCTTCTTTTATGTACCCCGGAATCCAGGATACGATCGTTGCGGTTTCCACGCCGTCGGGGAGATCGTTTCATGCAGTCATCAAGATCAGCGGACCTGAAGCCGTTCCGTGTGTGAAAAGCCTTTTTGTTCCCACCACGCACATCGATGCAGAAGATATTCCGTCCTACAGTTCAATAAGGGGATATATTCATTCCTCAAGGGAAGGCGTCAATATTCCCGCGTTTGTGTATATCATGAAAAAGCCCTATTCTTACACAAAAGAGGACGTAGTAGAAATTCATACCATGGGCTCTCCACCGCTCTTGGAAATGCTATTAGAAACCCTTCTATCAGATAGGATTCAAACACAAAGGTGTGTCCGGTTTTCACAGCCGGGAGAATTTACCAAACGCGCCTTTTTGCACGGCCGGATCGACCTTGCCCAGGCCGAGGCTACTATGCGCATCATTCGGGCACATACCGACCTTGAACTGACGACAGCCATTGCGCAACTGACAGGAAACGTTTCACAGCAGATCAAACAGGTACAAGACAAGGCAGTTTCTCTTTGCGTACACATAGAGGCAGCTATCGATTTTTCAGACCAGGATATTGAACTGATAACAACGGTTGAAATTACCCATGAGTTGGATGAACTGAAAGCAGCTATTTCCCGTCTTTTGTATCAGCCGGAAACCGGTAAGGTTTCTCCGGAAGGGATTGATACCGTCTTCTACGGCAAGCCTAACGTGGGGAAATCGAGTCTGATTAATGCTTTTTTAGGGAAAAGAAGATCGATCGTTAGCGATATACCGGGGACGACGCGGGATATGGTTGCCGACATTTTAGTGATTGACGGAATTCGGTTTAATCTGACGGATACAGCAGGGGTGGAAGACGGGGGCAACAACAGCATAGCAGGGTTGACGGAAAAGGTGCAATCTGTCCTGAAGAGGGCGCAGATCGTGTTGCTCGTTTTTGATGGCAGCGCCGATTTGGCTGAACAATTCAGAGAAATAAAGGCGGACAATTTAACCGCTACTACGATTGTTATAGTCAACAAGGCCGATCTTAAAAAAAATCTTACCCGTTATGAATTTCCGCCTGAGCTTACACCGTATCCCATCGTACATACCTCCGCACAAACCGGAGAGGGGTTGGAAAGATTGAAAGACCTGTTGTTAGAGACAGTCCTGGGCGGCAGGATAGAGACATTAACCATGCCTTGTCTCATGAACGTACGCCAGAAAGACGCACTGCAGCGATCCCTCCAATTGGTTCAATCTGCCTTGGAATCGGCGCAACAGAATGAAAGCCACGAATTTATTGCATTAGATATGCGTGCAGCAGTAGATGCCATGGGTGAGGTTTTGGGGTCGGTTACGACGGAAGATATTTTATCAAAGATATTTTCAGAATTTTGTATCGGGAAATAAGATTTTGATTTTCAACCGGTTCTTTATTTGTAGCAATTTGGCTTTTTGAAAAAGGTAGCGCCGATCCCTTGTGGTCGGCTTGTGCGGGGGATAAACCGCCCGCGCTACGCATTCTGTTTCGTGTAGTACGGATTTTTCAAAAAGCTAAATTGTTACCTTTATTTTAAAAACCACGCTGCTTAAGTCTTCCATCAAAAAGTGTGACATGGCACACATTGTAACTGTCACGCTTGTGTGACATGGCACACTTTTTCTAGCTTGCTTGAAAAACGCCACTGTTGTTCACCTCTGTTTCCATCTGTTCATAAGTAATTGAAATTTAATGCGTAGTGGGATAATTACAGAAAATTTTTTCCTTTATCCAGATTCTGGCATTTCTTTTGTGAATCTTTTCTCTCAGATATATTTCGATAAGGGCAAACCCTGAGTGATCAGGGGACGCAAAGTAATAGGGTCTTCTTAATACAGGGATGTAGTTGAAGAGAAGACAATTATATCCTTGTAGTAAGTCGTAAAAAGACAGCCTTACTGCCGAAGATGTTGAGAAAAAATCTTTGCAGTAAGGCTTTTTTGTTTTTACGGAACCCCGCAGATATTTTCGAAAAATATGTTGTGTAGGTAACAGTTATTTCAGAAAAGGACTAGGAGCGCCTTTATGAAGACACCAACAATTTTAATCGTGGAACGGAATGATACGTTACGGGAAGAACTGAAACGGTTTTTGCTTCAGCAGGGGTATAATAGTATCGAATCGTCTAATAAAACAGAAGCCCTCAAAATCATTCAATGCAGCGTTATACATCTGGTCATCGTTGGATTGCTTGATAGTGGCCGGGATAGTTTACAGGTGGTACAGGAGATCCGTCGGTGGAATAGCGTCATTCCCCTTATCCTGATCGCGCACGATAGTACTGAAGAACTTGCCATTGCTGCCTTAAAGGTTGGGATTAGCGATTATTTCAAACAGCCCGTTTCGTTTGAGGAGTTTGCTGCAAGTCTTCGCAGATGCCTTTTCGGTGCTTCTTTTCACACATCCTCTGAGATACAAGAAACTCCATGTCAGGGCCTTTTCGACACAGAGAAATTCATCGGTGACTGTTTACCGATGAAAGAGATCAGGACATGCATTGGTAAGGTAGCACAGACGGATAGTAACGTGCTCATCACGGGGGAAACCGGTACGGGTAAGGAACTGACGGCTGAGCTCATTCACAAGAACAGCTCAAGGAATAAGAACCCTTTTGTCTGCATCAATTGTACGGCCATACCTGATAGCCTGCTGGAAAGTGAGCTCTTTGGTTATGAACGGGGGGCATTTACGGGTGCAGATACCCTCAAAGAGGGCAAGCTGAAACAGTCGGAGGGCGGCACTGTCTTCCTCGATGAAATTGGAGACATGAGCCTTTACCACCAGGCAAAGATTCTGAGGGTTATTGAAAGCAAGGAGATACAACGGTTAGGCGGGAAGGGGAATATCTCTTTAGACATCAGGATCGTTGCGGCAACCAATAAAAATCTGGAGGAGATGGTATCGGAAGGCACATTCAGGAAGGATCTCTATTACCGGCTCAATGTGGCGAACATTCATTTGCCGCCGCTGAGACAACGGAGGGAGGATATCGCGGTACTGCTGGACCACTACGTACTCGAAATAAGCAGGCGTTTCGGACGTGATATCAAGGGGTTCTCCGGTGATACCCTGGAGTTTTTCCACACCTATGATTGGCCTGGCAACATCCGGGAGATGAAGAATCTTTTAGAGGCAGTTATTATCAGTACTCACTCCCAATGGATATTATTACACGACCTGCCGGAAACATTCCGCCATCGGGTCATCGATGCGAGAATGCATTCTGAGGATGAAAAGGATCGTTTGCTTGCCGTTCTCTTATCTACAAATTGGAACAAGGCTAAGGCGGCCAGAAAGCTCAACTGGTCCAGGATGACCCTCTACCGGAAGATGGAAAGGTATCAAATCAGTCAACCGAAGAGTAGTATGGTCACATGTCCATAAAGCAACAAAGCCGCATCAAATCCCCCTTATCGGTAGGACAAGCGTCCCCCGCTTGTCAATATGATGTCAACAGGGGACGGTTGACCTACCGTAATGGGTTTTAGGGGGTTGTAAAAAAGATGCAATATTATCAATCGATGTTACACTGTTACACTAAATGTTACACTTTTTGTTACACTTCGTTTCGTCGTATGAATCGTTCATCTTGCATCGTCTAACCAGTTATTTTTACGAATCTTAACGACATCCCCCTGTTTTTTTTGCCCTTCATTATCCGATTTTTCAGCTAGAGGATGTTACACAAGCTGTTACATTTTCAGTTTTCTCCAGATATTTGGGAAAATTCAAAACTGGAGCAAAGCCAGTAAATACAAGGATTACGAGGTGATATTCATTTTAAGTCTGATTTGGCATCGACATTGCTCGTCTCCAAATAACGAGGGAATTCAAAGTTGTTGCCTCCCCTGTATTCTCCCCATTGAGTGGGGCAACTATTTTGTCCCCCGCTGGCGGGGGGTGGGGGGCGGATGACCGATGAATTAACAAAACCCTTTGTTCGATTGTACGTTCACGACGAAATCTCAAGAGGGGAAGGAACACCGCCCCTCTCTTCCTGAGAAGGGAGTATAAAAATTCTCTTGGGAGGGGATTCAGGGGTGGGTAAAAAAGCCATTGGGTTTTACCATGTAAAACCTGATCTATTGGAAACGCATAAAGAAAGTAAACGTCTGAAAAGAAAAGAATCGTTCATGGACTGTGATAGAGATAAAGGTTTTCAGGAAGGCGAAGAACTAGAAGGACGGTATGCGAATGTCTTCAAGGTTGGGCAAAATGCCTTTGAATTTGTGATCGACTTTGGTCAGTCGTATGTTGAAGGGAAGAGGGAAATATTCCATACGAGGATCGTCAGCAGTCCCTTTTATGCAAATGTCCTGTTAAAGACACTGCAGGAGTCGATAGAACGGTATGAAAAGGTATTCGAGTCAATACCGGAAGAAGATGAGGGCGGAGAAAAATCCTCATAAATCCCTCTTAACTAGAGGGATGAAGGGGGGTTGTTAAAAATGTTTATACGAAAAGAAGTTTTTACATAGTAATAAATTAACAGTTGTACCATCACGATAAGGGCAAACCCTGAGTGATCAGGGGACGCAAAGGAGAGGATCTTTAACATATTTCCTGCAAAGGCAGGAAAGTATAAAGATGGCCTTACTACCGAAGATGTTTGTGGAAAATCTTTGCAGTAAGGTTTTTTTGTTTTTGTAATCTTTGAACAAGGCATAGATGAGAAGGGTAAACAGGGCCATCTGTTTTTTACTAAAACAAGAGGCGAAATTTTTCAGAAACGTTTTTTAACAAAACAATGCTCAAAAACGTAGATATTGCGCGTACAGAGTCTAAACAGACCCGTTTCTGATGATCTCCCCCATCCAGTGGGGATAAAGAGGAACATCTGGACTATGAAAAGGCATATGATCGTCCGTCTCTACCAGACGCTTTCTGATGACCTAAAGATCCCGGACTGGATCGATTTTATCAATAATAAATCGGTGATAAAAGAAGATCTTAACCCTGACATAGATCGTTTGTTTGAAGAGATGGGTTTAAAGTTCTGGTTGACCCGGGAATATAAGCCGGAGGGCGCGCAATGGAACGCGGAAGAAATACGTGAAGGATTGAACCGGACCTACCGGATTATTTTACAACAAGATTATGCCCTCCCGAAAAATTTAGTGGAACAGATCAAGCTTATTCCTTCTGTTGAGGACGTTCGGGAGATTATGATTGCCGAATCGTATCTTCCCTCCCAGCGGTTCCCGAAAGAGGTTTCGTCTGCAATGGTATTGGGGATGCGGAAGGGGTCAGATCTGATCTATTTGCCTTATGCGAAAGCGATCACGAAAGGGGACCCTGCTATAAAGATCGCCGTGTTGGATACCGGAGTCGACCTGGACCACAAGGAATTACAAGGAAAAATCGTTAAACGCGCTGATTTTGTTCATTTAGAAGGTCTGGATACCTCCCGTTTTATCGGGGATGTCATGGGCTATGACGATCTCCCTGAAGATGAGGTCGGCCATGGGACCCATGTCTCAGGCATTCTTGTAAGTAAAGGAATCGAAATGGAGGAAGGGGTTTCACCCGGGTGTAGTCTCATGGCCATTCGGGTGTTGGGCACCATGAAAAGCGGCAATCGTTTTGTTGGTGCAGGGATCGTGGACAATATCAACACTGGGATCAAGTGGGCGGTCGATCAGGGGGCCGATATTATTAATATGAGTCTGGGCATTCGGCATACGGGAGGAGGGCTGCCCCATGAAGAGGTGATCCGATATGCCCTGAGTAAAAACGTGACGGTGGTTGCGGCCAGCGGCAATGACGGAACATCCGAACGATATTATCCCGGTGCCCTGCCCGGTGTCATTGCCGTGGGGGCTGTGGATGACATCGGAAAGGTGGCCGGTTTCACGTCGTTTGGAGCCAATATCATGGTGGTCGCTCCGGGTGTTAACATCTACAGTGCACTTGCGAATAATCGTTATGGTCTTGCCTCCGGAACTTCCCAAGCGTCTCCCTGTGTTGCGGGCGCCGTGGGATTGATGAAATCTTATGCGCTGGAACAGGGAAAAAGACTCACAAATCGAGAAATTTTCTCGATTTTGAAGAACACCTCCGATCGCGTGGATACCCGCTTACGGAATGAACAGGCAGGCTATGGCCTCATCAACTTGGCAGATGGTCTGAAGTTGCTGACTCACATGTTAAATTAAATTAAAAAAGGGGGGGAAAATGGCAAACATCGGATCTTTAACAAATGGCGGTTCAGTCACGTTGTCATCAGCGAGAATCAGAAGGCCTCTCGTCACAACAAGCGGCTTTAGTTCCGATCTGGACGAAACCGTCAAGAGACACCTGGACGAGTTGAATGAGTTGTTGAATAAAAGAATTTTTGAGGTGGATGATAAAAACAGGGTAACCTTGAAGGTTGATTTCAACAGAAAATCGCAGAATATAGAAATCACAACCCTTCTAAAAAAGTCACTAACTCCTAAAAGAACGATTCCGGATGCCTGGGATAATGCCAGTCTCCTCGACTTTTTTGATAAGGGGAAGGAAAATCTCAATAAAAGCACTTTATCAGAGTATGTGGACGGCACTCCGGAACTTTCCATCTTGAAATCGACCTTTTTGGACTACCTTTCTAAAAGTGGCTCCAGTCTCGAGTACAACGTCCAAGCGGTCCTTACCGATTATCCGGCGATCACAAACTATTTGGTGGCGGTCGCGTTTTATATCGGAGAACGAAAGGAGTTTCACGGGCTGAAGAACTTCATTGTGAGCCACAGTCAGGGCACGAAAAACGTTGCCCGCTACGCAATCGTCAGCGGGGCGCGAACCCTCATTGAAAAGAAACAACTGGAGGTTCCCCATCTTAATAACGACAACAGCGAAATTGTGAATAAGATCAAAGCGGCAAAGGTATCACTTTCATCGGCGTCATTTGAAACGGACGTTCAGTCCGTTATTGATGACCAGATCTTCTATAACAAGGAATACGCACTGATTGAGGATGCGGAGAAACATTTGGGGAAAATCCCCTCCGAAATCAAGCCGTTGCTCGTTCAGTATATCAAACATTCTCCCGTGCTGGTTACAAAACAGAACAACGAGTATTTTCTTCCCCTGTTCATCTCACAAATCAAAGGGGAAATACAAATTGCCGATACGACACAAGCCGACAAAGCAGAATCCGAAAGAGACTTTGACGTCTCGTTCCTGGAAGACGATAAGTCATCGATTCAGGTGAACAAACTCGCCGTCAAGTGTGCCGCTCAGTTGTACTACAGTATGGTATTGGGCGACCAACTGGGCGTGTTCGATATCATGAACTACTTCTCGCACAAATATCTGATTCGGGGAGGAATCCTGATCGAAGATCGCCGTTTGCGAGAGGATATCCAACAGTATGTCTTTTCCAATAAATTCACCAACCTCAAGACAAAGAAGTTAACCGATCGCACCAGGCCGGCGGAACGACAGATGTTCTACCGACAGGCCTTCAATGAGGGAAGCGCAGAGGTGACGGAAGATCTGATCGTTAACCGGGAGTTTTCGCGGCTCTGGAAAGTGCTCATGCTGGAGACGGCAAAATATATTGAACGAGCACAGGACAGCCCGAATCCGGAACGGTTCGTCTCCCCGCAAAACATCATGCAGGCCGTGGAAGACCTTCAATACAACCTATCGACTCATGCCACGGGAATGGTGAACGTTATCACACCGCTGATCTATGCGGAGATTGAGTTTGTAATCCGGCGCATCCTGAAGCACCCGGAGGTGCTCCGGCAAATCGTTCCGTCCGGGGGAACCTGGTGGCGGGTCGTTGAGACATTGTATATGGCTATGAAGAATGTACGGCCGAAAGCAACCGTCTTTAATAATAAGGCGAGGCTGGGCTATGCCATTATCCAATCGATCGCGAATTACACCCCCTCCAAGTTCGAGGAAGACAAGACCTTGCTCGCTTTCATCAGCGATGTGGACGCCTTCATTACGACCCAAAGCATCTTACAGGAAGCGCTTACAGACGAGTTGATCCGGGGAGAAAAAGAGGAAGAAGAGGAGGAATCAAATGGGGATCAAACAGAAAAAAGGGTACCGGTGTCCCCCGGCTCGAAAGCAGAACAAGACGAATGGGATTTTTAAAACGTAGATGTTGCACATACAACGTCTAGCGGGGCGTTGCCGTGAGGCTGTGGTGAAAACCCACCCTCACTAACCTCTACACTGAGTGAGAGGAATTTCCCCCCTTCAAGGGGAGATTACGTGTTTAATTTCTCCCCTTCAGGATTGCAGAACCCACGAGGAGGTGAGGAGGGGATGGGTTTTGATAACGGCGAGTAAAATGGTTGCCTTAGAAACTCATTTACAACAACTTTTGCACGTTCAGTACACTAACTAATGTAGGAGTAAAGCGATGAATGTGACTACCATTCCAAGCGAAGTGCAGATGAATGATTCTGCCCGTGCACATGCCCGAGAGGTCTTAGGGGATTGCGAGTCGTTTAAGTTTCTTCCCCTGGCAGAACAAAAGAGCCTTTATTTTTCACTGATACAAGACTATCTTGACAAAGAGAAAGAGAAGTACGGCCTTTCCAAACCGATGGCAACCGATTCTGGGAAAGAAATGGGGTACAAGGGATACGATCCCGGATTTGGAGGGGATACGAAAGCCTTTCGTGAGTTGGTCGATTCCGTCGATTTCCCACAATTCGTCGCTGACTTATTGAAAGCAGTCTTCGACGCCAATTTAAAGGTGATGAAGCAACAGACTGACAGTTACATCAAGCTAATGAAAGAAGCAACGAAATCGTCCGCTGATTTTATCAAAAAGGTGAAGGACGAAGAGTCCTTTATGAAGCTTGCTGAAACAAAAGGAAATCAATACAACGTCACAGCGGAAAAGAATGCCGATGGAAGCAGCAAACTGGTGTTGACAAATCCGGAGGGAGAGAAAGTTGATACGGAAGACGCACAGGTGAAGGCCCATATCATGGATGCGAAGATCCGGATGGCACAGGAACATCGCGCGGCCCTTCGAGAGGTGTTGCTCATGGGCGTGACACGGCTGGTTGTTGAAAAGGGTGAAATCGAAGCGGGTGTGGAATTCAGCGTTAAGGCAAGCCGCGAAAGTAAGGCACATCACGAAGATCAGAACATCAATGTGACAAATTTGGAGATGGAATATGGGGGGGGGCTTGCCGGTTTGTTTGGCGGTCCTAGCGGCAGTCTCTCCGTATCCAATACGAACATCCAGGTCAATACATCAGATAAGAAGGCAACGGATGATTTGTCAGCCACTTTGAAAGGCAAGGTCAATATCAAGTTCAAAACAGACTATTTCAAACTGGATAATTTTGCCAATATGTATGCCGATGGAGGTGTGGCGGCACTGAAACAAGGCACGCCGGTACAAGGGCAACCGGCCGCGCCTGTGCCGGCTCGATAGGAGACGATCGCTATGGCATTAGCGATTCTGGAACTGGTTGCACTGGAAGAGGCCAATGTACGATTTAAGATTGATACAGGAACCAACAGGTACTATCAACTCAAGATTGGAAGGGCGATAAGGCGTAAAAACGGGATTGACTGGGTTGACGATCTCTATTTTTCCTCCCCGCTGAGCATCAATCCAGCGGGGGGGGAGCTGCTCCGTTCAGTCAGTGAGATCTCAATACCGCTCAAACAGTTTGATCGAGGGAGGGCGTATGTCCAATTGTTTAGTTTTAAGACACGTGAGAAAACATCGCCTGCCTTTTCACGGGTCATCGAAATCCCAATGGGGGCATCTGCCCTTCTGGCCGATCCTCCTGCCGATTTTGCCTTGCCCTTTTCAAGGAGAAGCCCCATGACAACAATCGCATCGTTTCATGCCCCACGGACTATCCCCTGCCGATCGGAGGGAGGGACCTATTCGCAGGCGGCCTCTTTGGACGATATCCTCGGCACACTCCTGAAGGTCGCTGTCCCCGTGGTCCAAAATTTATTAGGGGGAGCACAAAACAATCCTCCGGCGGGTGCACCAGCCGGTACGACAGCACCGGCTGGGGAGACGGCCCTGCCTGCTCTTCTGGCGCGATGGCTCACTTCCATTGTTGGCGGTCTCGGAGCGGGAGGTGCAACAATGAGTCAGCCGCAATCGATAGGGGTTCCAATCATTCACAGCAACCGTTTCATCAGGCCAGAGGCCGAGTTTTCACAACCATTTTTTTGGCAGGCCCTGTTAGGCGCGGCCATCGGCCCACTGATTCAGGCACTCCCGCAACTGGCGAATGCAGCCATCCAAAAGAGAATACAGATGAAGCAGGCGGATAATAAGCTCATCACCGACATTCTTTCCACTGTCAACCAAAGGAGGCTATTGGAACAATTGCTGGAAGCACAGCGGCAAGTCCCTTCCGGCGGCTCGTCTGAGAATGCTGCCAATCTCACGCCGCTCATTCAATTGTTGCAACAGATGCCTGCCGCATCTCAGCAACCGGCTGCTGAAGCAACGCCCCCGCCTGTCGCCGTTTCGACATCGCAAAGCAGGCCCAGTGCCGGCTATGCTTACACCTTCAGCAACAAGGCCGTTTTATCGTTTGTAACGGCCGATCCCGTTCGCTGGAATGGTACAGACCGACTCCTGTTCTCAAAAAATCAGGGGGTGCAATTGAAAATCCGGTTCACCGTCGGAGAACCTGCTCCCAAAACACCACTGCCCAAGGCTATTTTAAAGGTCGTTTTTAAGAACAATGCCGATCAGTCGGTTTTATACGAAAAACAATTCCAGCAAAAGAATCTAGAGCCAAACAGTGTGCTGCCGTTCTCGTTCTCTCCAGAGGAGTTGGCCCCTCTACCCCTGAACAGACCGATTGCCGTATTTGCGGAAATCCGCTGGTTAAGTCCAAAAACCAGCCGCGAATATAGAGCGCTGGGCTCTTCGGAAATGGTCATGGTTGACAAGCATTTCCTGAAAGAAAAGGGGAATGCCCTCCGTTCAGAACAGGAGCTGACCGATATGAATCGATTCAGGGTCTTCTGGAACAAGGTGTGGGAAGCGCCTTTACTCAATAGAGCAGGAACGGACCAAGGTGAAAAGAAATACCTCTGGGAGGCCAATCTAAATCTAAAGTATTTTGTGTACCTTTCCATCGACCAGGAATCGAATGGATTGATGGAAACAAAAATCTTACGCGAACAACCGGATGAAGAAAGCCTTTCAGAAAAGATTGCCGGGCGAATGAAGTCCGGAATTGAACTGAGCCTCTCTGAATTGAATCAGCTGATTCCCTTATGGAATGGAGCACCGGCTCTTAATCGCGATCAATTGGATGCGTTTAAAACGGATCTTTTTAGGAGAGACAACGCGGGTGAATTCCAATATCACGTTCGGCTCAAAGGGAAAGCCGGCCAGCGGGGAATGGTCTGGGTTGTGCCGATCTTCAAGCTCTTTGAATTCATATTGGGTACTGTTCAAAAGGCTGATGACGCGGGTCAGGTCATTTCAGTATCAGAGGAAACCGTTCGATTCCCCTTACCGATAGCGGCGCGTGTCATCGGGTTGAAATCCACGTAGGAGGGAGAAGATGATGGGAAAATCGTTGTCAGAAGAGGAACCCGTAGAAGAGAATGCGTCTGGCCAGGATTCGAAACCCGAATATGCTTTCGAAGGGTTTGAAATCGAATTCTCAGAAAAGATCATGCTGACTCCCCTCGCTACCATACAACGGGGAAAACAGAAAAGTGGACCTATGCCATGATCGACGAAGCATTCCTGACATTTCGACAAGTCATCGAGAAACTGTTCACTTTTAAGGGAGAAATCACCGACGAGGAGATGGGGGTTCGTTCGTTCATTTATGCATGCGAAATTGATTCACCTGTCGAACTCGATATTGTGCGAGATGAGGCAGGCCGATTGCAGATCGGGACCACGCCACCACTCTACTCTGTCAAGACCACCTTTCTCCCTTCGTTTCACAGATTAGTGGTTACAGCACAAAGATCAGGAGATTTTTAATGGCCGCTGAAAACACCGCATGGCAATTAGAAGAGTTTGTCGATTCGCTGGTTGTCGAATTGGACAAGACGCGGGAGACCTTAGCTGTAAAGGCCATTAACAAGCCGCTCAGCTATACCGTGAAAGAGATGGCGCTCGATTTAAATGCCTTTCCCTCCTATGACGGTGATCAAGTAAAGTTTGTCACGGCTCAGCCAGGACAACAGGGGGCATCCAAGGTCACGATTCAATTGGGCTCGATCACCGATCAACAGGTGCGAGCAACGACAAAAACGCCCGGGGCAAAGGGTGATGTAACGATTCAGGAGACCGATGTAGACAAGGCCACGAAAAAAAAGTTGCGAAAGCTTGGCGTGAATACCCTTGACGATCTCAAACAGATCGAAAAGAAAGAGGTCGATTTGCAGAAGGCATCGGATGATACCATTGACTACCGAAAGCTGGCCAACCTGATTCAAAAGTCGAAGCGCAACCAAAACCCTCCTCAGATTCATCGGGTCAGCCTCTCGATGGATCAGGACAAGAAACCGTCTCTGGTAATCGAAGGGAAAAACCTGGCCATTGATCCGAATTTTTCTCCTGTTGCCGTCGTGAATCAGACCCTGTCGGAGGTTCTATCGAGTCATCCTAATGAGATCAAGATTCAACTGAATCCGGCCCATCATTTTTTAGAGAGCAACGAACTCATTGTAACGTGTGACCCTTTTGCAGTTGTCAAAGTCAACGTGAAAGGAAAAGGTCTAAAACCAGATGAAGAAGAAAACGAAAAAAAAGATCTCGTTTGACGAGATCATAAAAACCTATTACGGCCGCCCCGACAAGGAGCGTTCAACCCTTGCGATAAAAATGGAAGAGCGGCTTTTCCATGATTACGGCAAACCGCAAGTCCCAAAAGGCAAGAATGGGAAGCGGTTATCCCCGGTTGTTCTCTCGTTGAGTTATGATCAAGGGGAAACGCTTCTGCAATACAAGAGGGACAAACCGTTTGAGGAGTATATCGTTCCGCCGAGGACGGAAGAACGGTTTGAGGAATATGTAGTTCCCTGTTTGATGGCAGATCACGAATTGGAAGAATATGTTGTGAGGAAGGATGCGGTTTCCGGAGAGGGTCATGTTGATACAGCGGTGGAAGTCATCCCTGCCGAAAAGGTGAGCGCCTCGCAGGAATATGCAGTCGATCTTCTCTATCCCCTCAAAGAAGGCAAGCCGGCTCGTTCGGTAATGCCATCAATCGAACCGTCTCTTGGCGAAGAAAAACCACAGAAACAAGCGTCCCTTACTGTTTTTTCACCCCCGCCTTCCCAAACTAATCAGGCTAAGACCTTAGACGATGATTTTGTTGCCGATATGAAGTCGATCTTATCGGGTAAGAAGGTTTTCGATCCGGCAACAAAGAAGGCGATAGGGAAAGACCAGATTGGGCCATCGGTTCCACGACTTGGTGAAGAAGCCAGTGCCGAGCGTCCTGTAGCCGCTGCGAATAATGATCAGGCCATCTTTGACAAAATTGCTCAGAGCATGCAATATGCGAATGCCTATAATCTCGGCACGGTTGAATTGGAAAACCGCTTTGCCGATTTTGACCGAATCGCTGATTTGGAGAAAAGGGCAGCAGAGCAGAAGAAAGGCAAGGAGGTCAAAAGGCCGGAGGAGGCAGTATCTTCCAATATTCAGGTGGAGACCAAGGAATTTCTCCAGGATCTGGACGCAATGCGGAAACAAGGGTTCGAGATGAGATTACCTTCTTCTTTTTCCTCGGCGTTTGCTCTTCATACATTGGAAGGGGTAACAGAGTATTATAGCCGTCCGTTTTTTGATACCGGTGAACATGTATTGGGAGGAGAAGATCTTTACGTTGATCAACTACGAGTTGGGAAAGCCCCAGGTGTACTTTTTTCATACGGACAGATTATTGCAATGGGGGGGGACCTCTACGGAACTCTTGATGAAATGATGAATGCAGATGTTGCCGAATTAAAAAAACTGAAATCGTTTATCGAGCGGAATACAGCGTACTACAAGGGGAACAAGACTGATCCATCAAAGTCGGTCTCTAACAAACAGTGGGACGATGCAACGAACGGCCGTTATCTCAAACTTGCCGAAGAAAACTATTCGCATTTTTCCCCGGATATTTTACTGAAAACTACAAGTGGAGGGGCAAGAAATACCAATCAGTCCGAATGGGAAGATCATCATGCCAGGGCAATTAAAGCTGCACAGGAGATGATGGCAGACCCACAAAGTGCGAATCGGCCGGCTTTTCTGGAACGGCCTTTGATCATCAACGCCTTCGGCGACCATTTCCTGACAGATGCCTTTTCTTCAGGGCACCTCCTTAATAAGGAGGGAGTCATCAGACGTTTCAAGGACCATTTCTTTGATGGAAACTCACTTAAGCCGGAGGGAAAAAAGTTTTTTGCTACAGTCGCAAAATTGGCATTCAAAGGGAACATCGCAAAGAAATTTAGCCGGTTAGAGACTTACAAACCCCTTGAGGGGTGGTGGAATATCATCAATTGGAATCCGAATATAGACAGCGTAAGCAGATTTGAAGAACTGCTCATAGGGGTTGCCGAACAACGGCCCGATTCCATTGGCAACATCGCTGCAAAGTCATTACATGACCATCTCAACAAAAATGGAATTAAAGTGACAAACGATGCGGGTGATGGGCCCTGGATACTAAAAGGTGACGGCTTTCTTGACCCAACTACACTGGAAATCCTGCGAAAAGCTGTTCGGCAATCGATTGATAACCTCCATGATCCATCGATTCAAGTCAGGAGTGTTCCTTTTGATTTGCATCCTTATTTTTCGAAGGTCTGGAAATATGTTCCGAAGCTTACGAAAACGTCTGAGCATGCGTTCAGGCAACTGGTAGAGGAGTATACCACTCCTACTTCAGAAGTTTTGCAAAAGGCTGCGGCGCAGGTGATTCATGACCAAGTAGATTTACTCATTAAGAAGCTCATAGAAGAGAAGGCACTTAAGTATGCGTGATGAATGCATCGGTGCACACCGGAGGGGATAGTCTCTTTCACCTGAGGTGTTGCGCAAGCAGAGTGTAAACAACACCCGAAGGAGGAAATTATGGAAAATCGATTTATGGAAATGGATCAGTATCTGAAACGGATTTGTGGGAAAAAAGGCCGTCGGGGAGCGGTGAGGTCCGGTCATTCTGCCGTTGAATTGGCCGACACGGGTGAGGCTGTGCCGGGTGCAAGGAATATTGTTACCCAGCAATCAGGTTATGCGTTTGCTCAAAACCCTGTGGCCATTGCAGGTCTGGGGGTGGCCGTCTTCAATACGGGACGGACCATCGCCACGAGCGGGAGTTTTTCTACGCAATCGACGCCCGCCAGTTATATCCACCAGAATACGCCTGCCGGCTCAAAGTTTCGGCGTCGCACCATCGAGTTCACCATCACGGCACACCATCCCCGATATGGAATCGGGACTCAAACATTCTGGTTTAAGCTGTCGTTTGAATTTAATGGAAACGATATCAGAGACGCGAGTATTAATCCCCTGATCGATAAATCGAGTTCCATGATATCGTCCACCTTTTCCATTAAATTTGAACCTACCTCTTACAGTCTAAACTCGGATCCTGTCGCCATCATTCGCTACAAGATCAGCGGAGAATGGGATCCGGTCGGCACTGGCCATGTGTCCTTTGAGGGCAATTTCGATCTGAAAGCCGACGGAGCAGTGACCTATATTATCAATTCAGAAAAAAATTGGGTTCAAAATGGACAATTTCATCATGACGCGATCAGTGAGCCCCAATCTCTTGCCTATTCTCACAGTTACCCGGAAGAGGAATTCCAACAAATTATCAATCAGAGTGTCACGGTGCCGCTTAATCAGAACCAAAAGGATGCCCTACTCCGTTTTGTTTCTGACATCGGCGGTGAGCGGTTCAGGAAATCGATGCTTTTAAGGCTTTTAAACCAAGGCAGCTATGATGCCGTGCCTGCGGAGCTAAAGAAGTGGACCAAAGCTCGTCGTAACGGAAACTTAGTGGATTTGCCGGAGCTGGTCAGTAAAAGAAAGGCCGAGGCGGAACTGTTCCAGAAGCCTGGGACCTCCGCGGCACAGAGCCTGCTATTCCTTTCTACGGCCTATTCTTATCGGTATGAGAGCCCAAGCCGCGTGGTCGCCCATCAGTTGGATTACTCTTATGCGATGAATCCCCTGGTCATCGCCGGGGTGACAGTATCTGATGCCATTCAAATCGGTTTGGGGGCCATTGCGGTGGTACAAGCACAGGTCTCGGCATCGCAAGGCTCTTTCACCTTGTCTTATGACAAGGTACAACGGCTTTTAACCTCTGAAGCGCGGGCCGCCATGCCGGGTTCGCAGTCCTCCAAGAAAAGTTATTCGCGACGACTGCTTTACTTAGGTATCGGCGCGGTCAATGCGGCCGAAGCCGATGTAATCATAGAGTGGGAAGGGAATCCATACGGTGAAATCGGGACCCCCGTTATCCGGAGAAACCTAGGAACGTCCACCGAATGGTCAAAATCCTCTGCCAACATTACCATAACAAAAGTGGACCGCATTCCATTGCCTAATACGGATCCCCGTGTATGGCCGATTGTCTATACTTATGACGGCACGTACGATCCGTATGGAAATGGTTACTTCGAGTTTAGCGGGGAGTTTGAAATCAATGCGTTTGGCGGCATGAAGTTCAACCGGCATGAAGTGGTGTCTCGTTCCCTTGCGGATTGGGCCATCGGAGGCACACCAGAGGACAAGGTGCAAAAGGGGGCAGATAATATTGTTTCCGTTCCTCCCATTCCTCAGGATCAGATCAATTATCTCAAAACGCGATTGCCCTAACCTTTGTAGGCAACAGCATGGTGTTGTATGGGCTCACCCATTAGAAGGCTTTTGTCAAGCGAAAAAAATTTTCCATAGCAAAAAATCGCAGATTATTTGCCCTATCAAATGAAAAAATTATAATGCCCAAAAGCATTTATCCCATTGACCGCACCCGTATTTTCAGGTTTCTTAGTTACGGATTAGAGAAATTCGCACCAGTCACCCATCCGGTTCAAGGCGTTGTTTTCGAGATCGTTTTTTGTGATCGCTCTCGTTGCCCCTGGCAAGTATCTGTCCCAGAAAATCGTTGGTATCATGCTGTATCCAATTGTTTGTCACAAACCTGCGGTTCTACGGCCAACCCCTTGTGGCTCGCAGCATAGGCGGATTTTGAAGGTCATGCCTTTCAGACTCCGTTTTATGAATGGAACAGCTTCCCAATCAAACCTCATGGATTGATTACCAACCCCTCTGCCGGCTCGCTGTCCCATTCTTTCGTTCCTTTACCTACTTCTGCGTCTCTGTTCTTTCATCTCCTTGATCTTGTCCTCCTCTTTTGCAATTTATCCTTTGCCTTTGCTCTTCACATTACTCCCTCTTTAAATGTCTCTTTTTTTCTGGTATTGAATAACCCATGAATGGCTTTTTTAATCTGCTTTTAACCGATTTTTTTAACAGGAAAATCTTTTATTACCTCCTATTTCTGATCCCCGATCCCTGATAAAAGTAGCCTTATTCCCTTACTCCTTTCTCTGGTGAGTGGAACAGTTTTCATAATTGTTTGGGAGTACCGCGGGTCACCCATTAGAAGGCCTTTGTCAAGCTAAAAAATATTTCCATGGCAAAAAATTGCAGATTTTTTGCCTTATCAAATGAAAAATTATAATGTCCAAAAGCATTTATCCCAATGGCCGCACCCGTATTTTCAGGTTTTTCAGTTACGGATTATAGAAATCCGCACCAGTCAGACCTTGAAAATAGAATGCAAAAACCTTCACTTTATTCTTGCCGAGGTAAGGGTGCAGTATGGTTGCACATTGCAGAAGCGGGTGCGGGTGAAGGGTGTATAGTGAAAAGGCAAAGGTCAAAAGTGAGGGATGAAAGAGGAAATGTGAAGATGTGCGATGGAGGATGGGAAGAGGGACGAGGGAGGAGAGAAGACAGAAGTGAGGCGAGAGAAGACGGAAGATGGCAGGGAAAGGTGAAAAATAAATATCAGGATGGCAGGAAAATTATTCATGCCTGGTTTGACGTTGGGCTAGGCTATTATTTCTAAAATTTTCGTAAATCCTGAAAATTATCCCAAGAGTTTGTGTGGTATGTTTACAAGCGATAGCTGTTTAGAAAATGGTTTATCAAAGGTTAATACGGGAATTCTGAGTTCGAAAGCAGCGGCGGCTAACACCGCACCCCCGTAATCCTTAATTTTATTAGGCCACAAGGATAAAATGTTACTCATAAAATACCCGTGTTGATGTCTTATCCCTGGATTTTTCAGCAGATCGCGAAGCATATGGTTTATGAATATTGAATCGACTTTGTAAATTGATTGCAAAGTGTAGACAAATTCGGTAATGACATTTGAGATAATGATTATCTCCGACTTTAAGTTTGATGCATCTTCTATGTACCCAGCTATCTTTTCAGATTGAATCTTGCTCCTGGTTGTGGTATACGAAATCAGGCAATTGATATCGATAAGAAAGGAGTTCATGTGTTCTTTAACATCCACATTCTTCGAGCTTTCAGAATGTCCTCTTTAATATTGCCGGCTTCGACTTTAATGGATCCTTTATACTTAAGAAAGGGTTTGTTTGCAGGTTCAACGAATATCCTGTTTTCTTCAATTTTCCATTCGATTGAATCTGAAACACTTAAATGAAGTCTCTCTCGTATTTCTCTTGGGATGGCGATTTGGAATTTGGAGGTAATTTAGATTTCATAAGTCTTCTCCTTAACGATACACGTTTAATAATTTGTGCCATTCTGCATTCCTTACAACAATATAATAAAGTAAGGTGAAAAATTTGTCAATAAAATACAAAGAGAGTCCTGAGGGTTGCACCTTTAAAAAAATAAGTTTAAATAGGAGATAATCGATGACAATGAATATTTGGATAAAAAAGTATATGCTATGACCTGTGGCTCATTGCAAAAACGGATGTTTGTTAAGAGAATAGTCTACCGCAAAGGCACAAAGGACGCAGAGGAAATAATGAAAAAAGAGAAATTCTTTTTTGGGAGAACTTGTATCCTGCGGGTGCTGTTTTATTCACTGGGTAGCGTTTATGCTGGTAGCGGCCTATCAGCCGAAGCTCTTTGAGTCATGGTGGCTGTTTGATTACTTTTGTACGGCAACAGTAATTGCCTGGCTCAGTTCCTTTCAGCGGGCTGTTATGTGCTGGCTCATGGAAAAGGCGGGAAAGTAATTTTGTTGGTATTGTTCTATAACATTAACATTGAATCCTTTTGCAAGTTGTCAATAGGTGATTCCTGCGAGTAAAACGGTTCTTAAAACCGGCGGGATAGCAAAATCAGAGAATTGCCGCGATTCTGTATCATAATAAATAACACTACGACGACACGCCTCTTTCTTGCGCTTTGCCACGTTCCTCTCCTTCGTAATGGTCTTCGAGATACTCAAGGGTCTCGAAATGTGCGATTGATAAACAATATCGTACAAGTCCACCACGGACAAACAGGGTTTGTCCGTGCCACCCACGGATCAATGTTCAATTCCGGCAACCACAGTCAGGGGTGTTTTCCCGGCGCATTGGCTCGTCTATGGGAACGGTCATGATTCCTGTTATCTCTCCGGAAGACAGCATACATCTGATGCGCGTTAGATCCTCTGTTTGATTTGGCGCTGAAATGTAAGTCGTGTATAAGGCGTAGCTAATCTTCGATATCTATCGAAAGTAACGAATCGAGTCAAAAATCATTTTTTCTTGAATGGCTTGAAATTACTGATAGAATCAAAGGGATTGAAGAACGGCAAAACAGGGAAAAACCCTTGAATAGGGTATTAACACTATTTTCAGAATTTTGTATCGGGAAATAAGATGTCAAAAAGACCTTCGTGGGATGAGTATTTTTTGCGAATCACCCGGGAGGTAGCTCAACGGGCTACCTGCTTGCGGAGACAGGTGGGGGCGCTGCTGGTGATGGAGAAACACATTCTCACGACGGGTTATAACGGGGCGCCAAGCGGACTTCAGCATTGTCTGGAGATCGGCTGCCTGCGGGAACAGCTCAAGATTCCCCCCGGAGAACGACACGAACTATGCCGCGGCCTCCATGCCGAGATGAATGCCCTCATTCAGGCCGCACATTATGGCATAAAGATTTCCGGGGCAACGCTGTACAGCACTACGTATCCTTGCTCTCTCTGTGCTAAAATGCTGGTGAATGCCGGGATCAAGCGGATCGTTACCCTTACCGATTACCCCGATCCCCTCGCGAAGGAGATTCTCTCCCTGGCGAACGTTGCGGTGGAAATTGTAAAACTGGAATAAACCTTATGGAAAGGGATGGCGGCTTATTTAAAGCGAAGATCGAACCGCAGAACAAGGAATATCGAATAGTGAAGTAAGAATACTTCATCATTTAACATTCCTTGTTCGATATTCGTTATTCGGCGTACTGCTTTTCAATGGAGAACGAAGAAGCCCTTCGCTCTGCAACAACTTTGAAATTCCTTAACATTAACATTAAAAGAATTAAGATTGCCTTGCTATCGCTCGCAATGACGATAACGTATGTAGACACTTTAATGAAATGCTATACTGAACCAGTGAAAGGAAAACAATTATGAAAACAGCGCTGTCTTTATCTGTCGGCTTCTTACTAGCCGTATATCTGTTATTTTCTGTTCATCATACCCTTGCAGGCGAGTGGGGTCTCGGAGAACAGGCAGAGGAGTTGGATGCATGTGATAGTGTAATCCTTCATTTTGACGGGAAGACGTGGAATTATATGTATCACGGGTTCGGGATGTGGCTCAATGACATCTATGGTTTTGATTCCAATGATATCTTTGCGGTGGGTGAGCAGGGGGTTATTCTCCACTACGATGGCCAGTCGTGGATAAAACAAAAAAGCCCCACCAAGCATAGATTAAACAGGATTTGGGGCAGCAGCCGCAAAGACATCTATGTTTGCGGTGACTTTGGAACCATGCTTCATTTCAACGGTATGGAATGGGAAAAATATGATACTTCCATAGTTGATTGGTGCAGGGGTATCTGGGGTTTCGATGAAAAACATATCTTGGTTACCGGCAATTTGGGCAAGGTATTCCGGTACAATGGGGAAACATGGCTGGAGCGAACGATTGGTACCGTGGATTCCATGTATGACATCAGCGGTAGCAGTATGAAAAATGTATATGCAGTGGGTGAATATGGCACCGTTGTTTACTATGATGGCAAGAACCTGAAAAAGCTTAAACCGTTTACCAGCAAAACACTCACCAGTGTATGGACGCTAGACCAGAAAAATGTATACGTTGCCGGTGCGGACGGCTTTATTTCCCATTATGATGGTTCAAAATGGACGCGACAGATGAGCGGAACGTCCCACTGGCTGAGAAAAATTTGGGGTATCGATGCCCAAAACATCTTTGTCGTAGGGGATCATGCAACGATTCTTTACTACGATGGAAAAACCTGGAAGACCCATAAAAGTGGCACGAATTACTCTTTTTCTGGCATATGGGGAAACAGAAGGGATAATGTATATGTTGTTGGGGTTAATCCTGCGGATCTCTACGATCACTTGACGCAGTAAGAAATGGTATTGAGACACTTTTAACACAAGTATGATTTGGGAAGGAGAATTACTATGCAACTTGGAATGATCGGTCTTGGAAGGATGGGTGGAAATATGGTGCGGCGGTTGATGCGCACCGGTCATGAGGTTATCGTTTATTCTGCTACGGCAAAGACGAGGGAAACCTTTGCGAAGGAGACCGGGGCTTTCGCAGCCGCGTCGATTAAAGAGCTTGTGGCCAGGCTTAAACCACCCCGGGTGGTTTGGCTGATGGTGCCAGCAGCCGCAGTTGATGCGACACTGAAGGAGGTTGTGAGTCTGGTGCAAAAAGGAGATATTCTTGTCGATGGCGGAAATTCCCACTATATTGACGACATCCGCCGTGCCAAAGAACTTGCGCCGCAGGGAATCCATTACGTGGACTGCGGAACAAGCGGAGGCATCTGGGGATTGGAACGCGGGTATTGTCTCATGATTGGCGGTCCACAAGAGGCCGTCCGGTATCTGGATCCGGTTTTCAAATCCCTCGCCCCCGGGCGGGGACCGGTTCCCAAAACACCGGGGCGGGAAAAAACCGGCGGCACGGCCGAGGAGGGATATCTCCACTGTGGGCCTGCCGGCGGGGGACATTTTGTCAAAATGGTTCACAATGGAATTGAGTACGGCCTTATGGCAGCCTATGCAGAAGGACTCAATATCCTGCGGCATGCCAACGTGGGAAAGAAGGAGCATGCGATTGACGCGGAAACAACCCCTCTGCGCCATCCTGAGCATTATCAGTATGATTTTAACCTGGCCGATATTACGGAACTGTGGCGACGGGGAAGCGTGATTGCCTCGTGGTTGCTTGATCTCTGCGCCATGGAGTTTGCCGGAGATCAGGATTTGTCCAAATTCGCCGGTAGTGTAGCGGATTCGGGGGAGGGGCGATGGACGATCTCCGCTGCCATTGAAGAAGGGTCGCCGGCTCCGGTGCTGAGCGCTGCGCTTTATCAGAGGTTCAGTTCCCGTGGTGAGGATGACTTTGCGCGAAAGGTGCTCTCCGCCATGCGCTTCGGCTTCGGAGGTCACGTGGAAAAATCTGAGAAATAAGGAGGCAGATGATGACTGCAGACCATTCGTCATTCCTTCAGCGTCATGCCTGACAAGCGCTGAATACGAATCACCAGAAAGTGCGCACGACCTTTACCGCATTACTGATGAAACGCTTTTCATCATCTCCTCAAAAACCTTTACGACTCTGGAGAGACCATGACAAACGCACGGAAGCGTCGCGCACATGGTTGCTCAATAGCCTTGGTGGGGATGTGTTAAGGGCTTATTACACATCCCCTTGATTCCCTCTCGAGAGAGGACTAAGGGGTGTGTTTCCTCTTTGTAGCGGGAAATCACAAAAGATTGAAATTTCCCTCTGCTTCAAGAGTTGCTCTGATAAAAGCAAAAACCATTACGTCCTTTTTCTTTTGCAAGGTACATCGCCTGATCAGCGCAGACAAGCAGGGATTGTGCTTCGCCACTGTGGGTAGGAAACAAGGCAATGCCAATACTAGCGGTAACGTTCGTCAGATGCCCTTGGGTAAATTTGCCTTTCTGAGATATGATTTCGATCATTTGTTTCGCAATAACTTCTGCCTGTTTTCTATCAACCTGACACAAGAGTGCGGCGAATTCATCTCCGCCAAGCCTTGCTAAAATATCCGTTTTACGTAATCGTTGTTTGAGGACTGCAGTAATAGTGATAAGCAGCTCATCGCCTGCCTGATGTCCGTAAGTATCATTCACCTGTTTGAAGTGATCTAAGTCAATAAACAATAATGCTCCATACGTACCGTATCGGCGTGAATACGCAAGCCAACTCTCCAATTCTTCATGAAGACGGCGCCGGTTAAAAAGGCCTGTGAGCGGATCATGGGTTGCCAGGTGTACGAGTTGTTCTTCAAATTGCTTGCGTTTGAAAAATTGTCCAATGTGGTCACCGATTGCATTCAGGCAATCGAGCAGGTACGTATCAACGTGTTGCCTTTCATGCATGAAAAATTCAAATACCCCCAAGAGTTCTTTATCGCTTATTACGGGGAAAGCAAGAGCTCCCGTCAGTTTGTATTTCGAGGCAATTGAGGAACGGGAAAAGTCCGGGTCAGATAACACATCGGGAATCCAGACGGGTTTTCTGAGAACAGAAGCAATCCCTGGTATCTCTGTTTTGGAGGTAAGAGAAATGTGATGAGGAGATACTTCGGCAGAGTCAAGGAGAACAGACATCGTATGCCACGTTTCTTTACACAACAAGAGGTGGTTTTTTTTATCTGCATCCCAAAAGAATCCTAAGGTGCAGTTCAGGGTTTCCCCTATTGCCGGAAGGAGCTCTTGTACGGTCGCTCCGATGTTATGTGAATTTGCCAATACCCTGGTAACCGCATATTGAACGTCGGTGCGCCGCTTGGCGCGTTTTTGTTCGGTAAAATCACGTACAATCATTAAATACAATAATTGACCATCCTGATAAAATGTGCTGAGGTTGAATTCCATGGGAAATAGGGTGCCATCATTTCGACGCCCTTCAGCTTCAAAAGCAGTTAATTTGGATGCAGGAATGGTATCTGTCTGAATGGCGTTGTTAAGCCAGTTGACGGTTTTTTCGTGATAAGGTTCGGTTAAAATACGGTTAAGGTGTTTTTCAATGATTTCGGGAGGTTGATACCCAAACATTCTTCCTGCGGCAGGATTAAAGGACTTGATGGTGCCGTCGTGCGTAAAGGTGATAATTCCGTTTGTTGCGTTATCAATGATGAGACGCGTACGGGCCTCGCTTTTTACCAAGTTACTGCTTTCCTGCTTTATCCTGTTGACCATGGGCCGAAAAATAAACATTCCAATAATGACTAAGGCAAATAATGTTACCCCTAAAACGACCGTTTCCAGTAACTGTAACTTTTTATTGTCGCTTTCACTTTCTTTTTGTAATTGATTTACGATGACATTGAGAGAATCTACTAAATCCGCTGCAAATTCGTTAAGGATATTGTGCACGTGTGGGTTCTGTGGCGTGAGTTCCTCTTGTGGATCATGAGCAAGGGCTTTTGCTTCTGCAAGATAATGATACATTTTTTTATCTAAATGTACCGGCTGTTCAAAATACAGGGTATGGATTTGCGGGGATTGTTTTCCGGTCAAATTCAGGGATTGGTCTCCGTTAATAAGCCCTTTATGCACGGTTTCTATGGTACTTATGGTGGTGAGGATGTCCTGTCTGAGCGCCTCCGTTTCGGCGCGATCTTTTGCATTTACCAGACACAGTGAATAGATGGCAATGTTTTGTGACAAAAAACGCTGTTTGCTGGTTAAATTAATTACCGCTGCATTCGTCTCCTGTGAAGAGATGCCTTTGTTGAGGGTAACATAGGAGGCAATGCCGAGCATGGCGATCATGCTTAAAGCAATGACGTAAGTAAGGGTCATGTTGCCCGTGAAATTCTTTTTCATGTTTCATGCAAAGACGCGTTTCAAGTGTTTAGTAGGTACTGAAGGCAGCGAATACCCTGGAGGCTGAAAAAATGATTTATAAACTCTTTGCCGGTACAACCGGCGACCAGCATGCGGGGTAATCTATTTGAAATCCGGGATTTGGCTTCTTTGTGTAAGGTCATTTTGCTGGTTCGACGCCGGGTAATTTCCATTTGCCTTTGAGGACATTGTCTTTTGGTTGCCACAGATGGAGCACCAACCAGAATTCCCCTTTCGGGGCGGGAAGCCAGTTGTGCTTTTCCTGTGGGTCTGTGGGTTCATCTGCCTGAATGAGGATGGTCAGACTGCCGTCTTTCTGGTACTCAAGTCCGCTGGTAATGCTGCTTATGCTGTAGCGGTTTGCTGGATTTTCGAACATTATACCATGTTTATCATACAGGGTAAGCGCCCATGCCCCGTCAACGGGGGGTAATCCGTCTTTAAAATGGAGTTTGTATTGTTTCTTTGCGCCATCCAATTTTTCACCCTGAGCATCGATGTTCGTGCGTGGGCAAAACTGCTCAACGGCAAGACCCGCAAAGGGGTCGAATGCATAACACATGGCTGCACGGTCAAGGAACCGTAATCCCGACCACCCTGTTGCCAGGGTTGGGTAAAACCAGCCGCTGGTATAGGTAAAGAGAGACTGTGCGCGCGAAACCATCATCTGCCGGGCTTCCGGAACGGCCTTTTTTAATCCGGCCTTTGTGTGATCCCCAAGTGTGCCGTAATCAAATCCATGCTCGGAAAGGCCGATGGTCTTGAACAACGCATACATACCACGCTCTTCTTCCCGGGGTGGCACGATTTTCATTGCTTCGCCCAGGATGTGAAAAAACTGCAGATCCTGCGGTATGATACCCGGATTCAGTTTTTCGGAGGATTGGTACGGCTTGGAAGGCAAAGAAGGGTCAAGCCAGCGGCTGTAAGGAATCACGCGGTAATACTGCCGCATGATATTTACCACGGTTGCGATCTCAGCGGGGTATTCCTTGTTTACCACGATCCTTCCCTGTCCGTATACATATCGGGTCGGACATGGAATAACGTTCAACGTCGGGAACAATTCTCCCCTGAAATGCGGGCTAACCAAGAGATATTCCCCGCCTTTGCCTCCTGTGGCGCGTGTTCCAATTGTCCGAATAAGGTCTCCCCGGTAATCGTAAAAAGCCATACTGAAATATCGTTTGCCGTGATCATCAGGAATTTCCACCACCACCGGCTCTTCTGACAGATCGAACCAGACCTGGCCAAAGATGGCCTCATGACTGGCGAAACGGGCCTTCCATTCCGGCCCTAACAATCTTCTGCTGGGGTTTAACACATTTAAGGGTGCGTAAATTCCGCTTGGCAGTGGCTTTTCAACCGCACTCATGGTCAGGCGATGATTATGATTCATTACCAGGGGATAACCCCACAGGTAAGCCAGTACACCAATATGGAAAGCCTCCGTTTCCTGGAGTTGTTCTTTTGAAAGCGCCGCCGGTTCCTTTTCTTGGTCTTTGAGTATTTGGGCAAATGACATGGATGCCGTTATGCTTATGCTCAGCACAAAGATACCCGCAGTAACGGCTCTTTTGAATTTTTGTTTCATATCGGTTTTCCTTTCTGAAAAATGCCCGGACGATGCCTATTCCTCAACGGCTAATTCTTTCTGTAACGTTTTCAATTGTAAAAATTGACCCGGTGATTTTCAATTTATTTTTAGAGAATTGGAAAGTATAATAATTGATTATTAGCACATGATGAGATAAAATGTGGAGAAAAAAATGAGCGATGCGTTAAGAGAGATAAAATCACTTGCACTGCAGATGGAGACAGACGGAGTGAAGTTTTACAGCGAATTGGCAGACAAAACCCTGCATCCTATGGGACGGGCTATGTTCAGATCGTTTGTGGAAGACGAAAAATCACATATCAAAAGACTTCGCGCCCTGTTGTCTGGCCACAGCGAAAAAAATCAAACGCCGGAAAAGGGACAGACAAGTCCCCGCAAGAGATTAATCACCATTTTCAAACAAATGGGTGAAGAGATGAAAAAAAAGGTGGATGCCGGCACAAACGATATTGCGGCCGTTAAGCTTGCCATGGAGCTTGAGGAAAAAGGAATGGAATTTTACGAAAAGGCTGCCCGTGAGGCGCATGATGCCGTTGATAGGGAGACCTATCGCTTCCTTGCAGATGAAGAGAAAGTGCATTTCGGCATATTGAAAAACACCCTCGAATTTTTGGAAAAAACAGAATTGTGGGAGGCCGAACATGAGGGTCGTATTTATGATATGTGGATCAATATGATAAATAAGAACAGGTAGAGGAAATGCCCCGGTTAGCCCGATTTGCTAAAAATCGGGAATTCATCCGGGACAAAGGGCAATGGTGCGTGGTGGTATGAACAAGAACAGGATCGGTGCATTTCGGATAGAAAAAGATTATCTCGGTGAGATGAACGTGCCAGTAACGGCTTATTACGGGGTTCAAACTGCCCGGGCGCGGGAAAATTTTCCCATCAGTGGACAAACATCGCTGACGGTGTTTACTT
The DNA here is from genome assembly GCA_007618135.1 of Candidatus Brocadia sp. WS118. Taxonomy (GTDB): domain Bacteria; phylum Planctomycetota; class Brocadiia; order Brocadiales; family Brocadiaceae; genus Brocadia. The sequence continues at coordinate 50,956 of PHFX01000012.1, forward strand.
TGGCCATGGTTTCCATCAAGAAGGCAGCAGCTATGGTTAATATGGAACTTGGCTGTATCGACGAGAAGATTGGCAATATGATAATCCTGGCATGTGATCGCATATTAAACGGTGAGTTTCATGATCAGTTTTTGGTGGATGTGTATCAGGCCGGCGCAGGGACTTCTCATCATATGAATGTCAATGAAGTCATTGCCAATATTGCAATTGAAATGCTTGGCGGGGTAAAAGGGGACTATTCAGTTGTCCATCCGAATGATCATGTCAATTACGGTCAGTCAACCAATGACGTATATCCTACCGCCATGCGCATTGCTGCCTTGCAATTGTCTGAAAAGCTGGTGAAGAATCTGGATGACCTGACGAAGACGTTTAAGGAAAAGGCGCAATCTTTTGATTCCATAGTAAAGTCCGGGCGCACCCACTTGCAGGATGCAGTACCCATTCGTGTGGGGCAGGAATTTTCTGGTTATGCAGATTCCCTCGAGAAGGCAACCAGGGGGATTGAAAAGGCCGGTGAATCGTTAAAAGAATTAGGAATTGGTGGAAGTGCGGCGGGCACGGGTATTAATACCCACCCGGAATACGCTGACAGGGTTGTAGAGGTACTGAGAAAAATTGTCAACCTGGACATCAGGCGGGCAAAAAACCGGTTTGAGGCTATGCAAAGTAATTCCCCGTGCGTTGAACTCTCCGGCGCGCTTCGCACCCTTGCCGTGGAACTTATCCGTATTGCGAATGACCTCAGACTGATGAACTCAGGACCGAATACCGGGCTGTCTGAGATTGAGCTTCCGGCAGTGCAGCCGGGGTCTTCCATTATGCCGGGGAAGGTGAATCCTGTTATTCCTGAAATGATGAACATGGTGTGTTTTTCGGTTATGGGTAATGATCTTTCGGTTGCGCTGGCGGCACAAGCCGGACAATTTGAGCTGAACGTTATGATGCCCGTTATTCAATATAAATTGCTCGACTCTCTCTCGATTCTGAGCAGCGCCTCGAAAATATTCCATGAAAAATGTATAAAAGGCCTGTCCGTCAACGAAAAGAGATGCCAGGATTATGCCCTGCGAAGCCTCGGCATTGTTACCGTCTTAAATCCGATCATCGGCTATGCAAAGGCGTCAGAAGTGGTTAAGGAATCAATGAGGACAGGGAAATCGGCACGGGAGATCATTCTGGAACAAGATATCCTCTCTGAGGAAAAGGTAAATGAGGTGTTATCTCCCATGTCCATGACTGAGCCCTGTATTCGAACGTAATAAGGCAAATGGTGTTTTAATTTATTTCTTTGTGGTTATTTTAAGGAAAGGGGTGGAATGTGAAGAAAGTAACTCTGTTGATTGCTGGTATCTGTAGCATAGGTTTTGCTGGATTGACACACAGCATTTGCGCGCGTACGGTAAGTGCGGCAGAGGAAACGGCTAGTTTACATGAAGGGGTTGCGCTTCCAACCAGGATGTTGATGAGTAATATAGCGAGGCGGGTTAGCAACATACTCGAGGGAACGCTGGCAGGCAGTTTTAAATACGTTGCCCAGGAGGCCGGTGCCATAGTAGATGAAAGTTACAGGATAAACGAAGTCTTTTTCCCAATCGATCCAAAGGAAAATAAGTGGTTCCTACGAGCAAAAATCGACCCCAATGACTCAAAAAAGATCACAAAACTGAAAGAAGGGTTCGACGTCTATCTGAAAAACATAGCGTCTTCCGCGCTCGAAATTCAAAGGGCTGCAAAGTCGGAAGATCAGAAAGCAACGTTTAAAGCCTTTACGAATATGGTGGAAAAGACGTGTTTTGAGTGCCATGCAGAGATTCGTGATAAAATGATACCGATTGAAAATCGATAATCGTCAACGATCGGGTGCGATGGGGCAGGAAAGAAAGTGCAGATGATGAGGATTCTGCACTTTCTTTATTTTAAAGATTGATTACAGAAGAGAAAGTAGTGTAAAATATTTCAAATTTCTCATTGGGGAGGACCTATGTCGAAGTGGGAATGCCGTGTGTGCGGTTACGTATACGACCCGGAAAAGGGTGATCCGGATAACGGTGTAAAACCGGGAACTTCATTCGATCAGTTGCCGGATGACTGGATTTGTCCCTCTTGTGGCGCAAGCAAAGACCTTTTTGATAAGCTCGACTCGTAACGCTTTTTGCATTCATGTTTTTTAAGGAAAATATTTCGTGTTAGCATGTGTAAACAGACATTTGCAACAGCTTGTCTCATAATTACAGGTTTTATAATATATTTTTCTCTGAAAGGCCTTTCCCTGTCTCGTGCTGAACCGGGAGAGAAAGGTATGCCCAATGTCACCTATTCAAACCCGTACTTTAAGGGTACGAAAGAAGAGAAGGACGCGCAAATCAAGAGGATGACGTCGCTCTTCGGTGTCGAATGCAATTTTTGCCATAACGAAGATTTAACCGTCTTTACCGATGAAGGGAAAAAATCAAAGGAGATGATGCGGGCATCCGTTGCATTAGGGGTTGAATGTGACTACTGTCATCTGGACCGGAAGCGATATAAAGAAAACGAACAGGAAGCAAAAAAAATGTTTGAGCTCAATGAAATTATGGGTACGGAGTGTAATTTTTGCCATGCTGGAAAGGGCAAACTTACTCCAAAAGGGGAGACATCGAAAACGGCGTTTGTGACGCGTGATTGGGCAACCGAAGGGACGAAGCGGTGCCTGGAGTGCCATATCGAGAAAAAACAGTTTGCATTGAATTTCTATGGATGGCAGGTCTTAAATGCTCTGAAGGGACTCAGGGGAATGTGAACACTGATTACGACGTGATTATTGTCGGCGGAGGACCTGCTGCCCTTGCTGCGGCTGTGTATACCTGCCGTGCCTTGTTGAAGACCGTGATCTTTGAAAAACAATTTGTGGGTGGGCAGTTAGTTGGTACCGATCTGATTGAAAATTATCCGGGTTTTCCTGAAGTCATCAGTGGTGTTGACCTGATACAGCGCATGGAAGCCCAGGCCAGGCGATTCGGTGTCGAAATACGGTACGAAGAAGTCTTAAAGTTACAGGTAGAAAACGGTTTCAAGATCGTGACGACCGATACGGGCACCTACGGAAGCCATGCAGTTATTTTAGCCGCCGGTGCAGAACCAAAAAAATTGGGCGTGTCTGGTGAAAAAGAAATGTATGGAAAAGGGGTGAGTTATTGTGCTACCTGTGACGGCGCTTTCTTCCGGGGGAAAGACGTTGTTGTCGTTGGAGGAGGTGATTCTGCCATAACGGAGGCCATCTTCCTGACCAAGTATGCAAACACAGTGCAAATTATCCACAGAAGGGATGAATTCAGGGCTACAAAAATTTATCTGGATGAAGCGCTGACAAACCCAAAGATCAAGGTTGTCTTTAATACCATCGTTGAAGGTATTCATGGGCAGGATAAGGTGGATGGTATCGTGGCACAGAATGTTATAACGAAAGAAAAGAAAGAGATGCCGTGTCAGGGGGTGTTTATTTTCATAGGAAGTGTGCCCAACACGGGGTTTTTAGGCAACTTGCTTTGTGTGGATGTCGGGTGTCATATTGAAACGAATATCCACATGGAAACAGCTATAGAGGGGTTGTATGCCGTTGGTGACATTCGGAAAAATTCGTACCGGCAGATTGCAACTGCCATAGGAGAGGGAGTTACCGCTGCTATTGCTGCAGAACATAAGCTTTCTGAATTAAGGGCCTTAGGCAAGATAAAAAAGAAGACATAGAAATTGTTTTTTTAAATTAGTCTTGTCGGGGTTTAAGACCATGACAGGATTGACGCAGAAATATTGTGCTTTGGGTTTTGTCTTTTCCGACTCGTTCGGGTTAGGTTTTGATGTACTTTAAGATGATAAGGAGGATTGAATGGTTACGTTGGATGTAAAAGAAATTATAAAACAGGCTGCACAACAAGAAGATAAGGCATATAAATTTTATATGGATGCATTGAAATTTGTCAAAGATCCGGCCTCGCAGATATGGTTAAAGGAACTTGCCGCTGAAGAGCTAAAACATAAGGAGATGTTGCAGAATTTTGATGTTGCCAAGGTAAAAAAATTTAAGCCGGAAAAAATCCATGACCTGCATATTACCGAATATCTGGTAGATAAAGATATCTCTGAAGTCAAAAATTTTCAGGATGTGTTGATTGTCGCGATGAAGAAGGAACAGAAATCCTATAATTTCTATGTAGGCATGGCCAAATCCTCTGATAATCCAGATATGAAAAACTTATGTAAAATTCTGGCCCAGGAAGAACTCAAACACAAACACAAGCTTGAACTGTATTACGATGATAACGTCTATCAATGGGACTAATAAACTGTTGTGATCTTACGCTTTCCTTTTCTCCCAAAACAGCCTACTGAAATATCTGTGATTTGATAAGCATTTCACAGCCGATACGATGCATGCCCGCAATACAAAAGTTTAGCTGGCAAACCGGAGTCTCAGCACTCCGGACTGCCAGCTAGTTTTTGCCTCTTTTTTCGTAATTAAAAATATTCTACACCCTTTCCTTGTTTGATAACATTTCGTTTACTGGAAAAAATTCTTAAAAGCACCAGCAGGAGCATGATCGTCATACCGTAAAAAGGTAATCCAGATATACTCCCACCCCTGTCGTACATTTGCTCAGAAAACTTGTATGGTTAATATTCCAACGCAAATGTTTGAAAGTTGTACAAAGGTTTAAATGAAAGACATCGGTAAATAGGACGAAAATGCCTATCAATCAGAGTCTTTTCCATAACAAGCTATAGAGTTTTCACATCCTTTACCAAATAGACACGGAGTAACGTATACCTTTCATGCTTTTTAGTGGGTTAGTAAATTGTTAATAGTCATAACGGTTTACCTTAGGAGGGTATAAGGTGATTATTCCTAAAAAATAAACGGGTACGGTTATTGGGCATTTTATGAGGGTAGAGCTATTGGTATATTGGTTGCTACCATAAAAAAGCCTGTCCGATTTAAAATTTTCGTGAAAGAGTATTTCTTTATACCGTCAAAATATTTTTACAATCATATCGATGATCTCATCGCCCTACGCACTTCGGAATCAAACCCAAATGTCTCGGTTTTTGAAAATGTCGGCGAGGCATGGGTTCAGGGTATCGAAATGGAGACGAAGATCGATATCAGCAAAGGCACTTATCTATTTATGAATTATAGTTTCCAGGATTCAGGAGTTGACGATGGGGGAGCTCTACCATTTGTTGTGTAGCACAAGGGCAACTTTGGAGTAAATGTGCATTACAGGAAGTACATTAATACCAATATGAGTATTTTTGTGAGTGGGGCAGATTTCCATCGAGGACGACCTGCCCGGGCCGGGAAGAACATTCTTCGGAGCCTCAAAATATGAGCAGAAGGTAACCGAAGCCCCCTCGTTTCTCTACTTTACGCTGAATAACGAAAAGTATAGGTTTTGAAAAATATTGGGGTTTGAAGGGTACTCTGCGTCTTGAATTGGTGCAGTCAAGGGTAGGTATCGCCTACCTTTAATATATTGGAATTTCAAGTACCCCCCCCATAATCCCCCCGTTTACGGGGGGAAACAGGGGGGAAAGTAGCCGAAGTCCCAATTTAACAATTACGATAATGTGTGCTTTCAAAACAATGAGTATTCCTAAAAGAGCGTTGGTTACGTTCTTTGCGGTATGTGTCATAGTTGTCAAGGTACAGGCTGGAAATGCTCATAATATTGGGTCTTCAGGCAAGCGAGTGGGTAAAATTGAGCAGTAAATTGGTTATAATATAGCATAAAATAAGGGGGAAAAGAAGTTTTATATGAGCAAAAAAATCTGTAAGATTTCTCTATGGGAAAAAAGAGGAGACTGCTGGACGAA
>PHFX01000101.1 GCA_007618135.1 Candidatus Brocadia sp. WS118
TTTCCAGAACATGTGGCTTCCCCCGATCAAATCCAGGGTAAACCCCATAATCCAGTTAACGGTTTTGTTTTTGGAATAACTGCCATGATTGCCGTCGTGCATAATATTAAAGCCCACTAACACAAACCCCTGCGCCAGCAAAAAGGCGGTGATAATAGCCATTATCAAATTGGCGGAAAAGAACAGCAGCAGCACGTAAGATACCGCCAGCCACAAGAGAATGATTGCCGTTTTCAGGAACATGCGCCAATTGCCAGTTTTGGGAATCTTTTTTTCATCGAAGTATTGATCGACCCGCTCCTTAAGCGTATTCTTAAATCCCATCTGCGCAGGGAAAGTAATCTTCTTCATATCCGAAATATCCTCCTATAGAAATATGGTTAATTTTAAAAAATAGAACTGTTTTATTAAATATGCCAATTAAGCGTTGGAATATAGCGATAAATTTAACCACATATTTGGCAGATTGTCACAGATTATTTTTTCTGTTTATTCGATACAATAGTTTCATCTCTTCTTCTTTATTTTCTAACAAAAAGCTAATATCCGGTGATATAACGAAAAAGCAAAGTAATTTTGTTAAATTTTGAAAAAATTAACGATTATCCTTTGGGCAGCGGCACGCTCTCGGAATACGACGAGATTGAAGAAACCTTTACTACCACACGACAATGGAGGATATTGCGAAGTGGATTCTGGGGTTATGGGGAGAGTAGGGAGAAGAATGAATCGCTTAAAAATATTTTCAAAGGTTTATAAAGGAAAATCACTACCCTGCCGACAGTGAATAAACCTTGAGCTTTAGAAAAAGGATCGTTAAATTTTTCAACAGAATAGAATAACTTCAAGGAGTTTAGTCAATCGAAATATTTAACTATAATTAGCAGTATAAATTGTCTTAATATGAAAACAAGAATATTTCTTTATGAATAATTGATATATAAAATACTCAGCGGTGAAAATGCTGTAATCTATACGAGAGGAAAATCTAATGTCTCACATAATATCCTTCAAGATTATGGACCTCGCGGGTCGTAAAAAGCCATTAGAAATTGTGTTGAATCGCGATACGAATATCTTCTTTGGTCTTAATGGGAGCGGTAAGACATCCCTTCTGAAGATACTGCATGCGGCAATGGCGAATGAGACGCATCTCCTCGATGCCGTTCCTTTCACAGCGGCAGAGGTTAAGATTTATTCCTTAAACTGGGACAAGGTCTTCACGCGCTCAATTGAGAAGAAAGAACGTGTCAGAAAGAGGCGCATTAAGCGACGCGGTGTTACACATCGTGAGATCAAAATCGAGAACGAGATTGTATTGATTGATGAACAAATCGGTGAGGAAGAGATGAAATGGTCCTGTACTCCAGCTACCCCCAAAGAAGCCTCTTCCACACGCTGGGCGCATCAGTATCTTCCTACGTCTCGGCTTCACGTTACCGAAACGCCGTTTCCGCCTGACATTGAGCATTACAATCTCGGTTACCAGTCGTTTACGGAAGAACAACTCGATTCCTTCTTCGCCCGCTCGGTCGAATACTTATGGAGTCGTTATTCGGCGCAGGTACTCGGAGCTGTACGTACGGCTCAAGAGCAAGGCTTGGCTAGCATACTGCGCGCTGTGCTCTCCCCTCAAAGTGCAAGTAGCAGACGCAAGAGCAGTAAATTAACAACAGCAAACGCATATGAACGGGTCCAGTCATTCCTGGAACGACAAGGTTCAGCCTCAATCTTGGGTACGCGAGAAGCCTTCGAGAAAAGATACATTAATGACCCCACCTTACAGGATGTTGTCCAAGACATTGACTCCGTAGAGGACAAAATCAAAGAGGCAATGTCATCCCGTGACACCGTCCAGGAACTGATTACGCGAATGTTCACAGCAAACAAAGAAATTCGCTTTACTGATGAATCCATCCAAGTCAATAGTTTGTCGGGAGAGGACATCGGACTGGCGTCCCTTTCTTCTGGAGAGAAACACCTTCTTCGGATACTGGTCTCGTCCCTCCTTGTTGGTGAAAGCGCACTAATTGTCGATGAACCAGAAATTTCTATGCATATAGATTGGCAAAAGGATCTCATTAATTCGGTGCGCGCCCTGAACGCCGAGGCTCAGTTAATCTTTGCAACCCATTCACCGGAAATCATGTCCGATGTTTCGGATGACAAGATCTTCCGTATCTAGGACTGGAGAAGTTGTGAATCGTCTTCATCATTCATATTCCGGTCATCTTCGCTCTATGCAGATTTCAACGACACAGCTATTTGTTTTTGTAGAGGGGAAGCAGTGCGATCCATACTTCTTCTCCCAGATTTGTTCAACATCTCTTAATCAACGGATCAGCTACAAGATATCAACGGCTCGAGAGATCCCAGGGAACAGTGGCGGCAAGCAAGCCCTGATAGCATTTTTCACCTTCCTGCGCCAACGGAACTCACTTGTCTCAACCTTCGGAGGGCAAAGAACAGCGTGCGTCTTCTTCCTAGATAAAGATGTGGACGACCTTCAACACAGAAAAAAGCGCTCTCTTCATGTTGTTTACACCGAACACTATGATGTTCAAAACTATGTGTTCCAACATGGCGACCTTGTAAGAGGTGCCGCTGCCGCGGCATCAGTCGACCCTCGCAGACTTGAGAGCGACCTTGGTGATGCTCCGGGATGGTGCAAACACGTGGCCATGCTCTGGCGAGATTGGCTCGTTTTGTGCCTTCGGTTGATCGAAGACAGCATTCCTTATGAAGTAAACTACAGGGTCTTGTCCAAGGTGCAGACGAGATATTGTGGGCCAACAAATGTCGGAGTGCATCGTACGCTCGTCAGTGACATAGCCAGACGAACGGGCGTACCTGTGGTTGAATTTAGACGTAGGCTCAGTTTAACAACCGACAAGGTGGAGAGGTATTTCGCAAAAGGAGAGCATCATCGGATTTTCAAAGGGAAGTGGTTTGCCTCGATTCTTGCGGATGATGTTGACCGTATCATGGCGGGCAACCCATACGACGATCGTGGTTTGGCTGGACGTCTTCCGTCTGCGATCGCAACCACACTTGATTTCACCGAATCTTGGACAGAGCACTTCAAGCAACCATTACGCGACATTATTGCAATGCTTTGACACGCGGTTACAAGAATGGAACCTAACAGAGCGCTAGCACACCGACATGTGGGCCTGGCGTGTTTGTTAAAATTTCTTAAAAAATTCCATTTTTGTCTTAGTCGAGATATGTAGTCGATGCCGCTCCATAGTGAAATACAGCGTTATACTCTATCTCTCCCAAATCAAACCCGGTATTCTTTAAGCTGCCTCTTTAACTCCAGCGCGGCAATGGCATACCCGCTATTGGAGTCATTCGAAAAAATTATCGTGTTGGTGTTATCCTATAGAGGGGAAAAGCTTTATTCTTCAATATCAATGGGTAGGAGAGAGAACTTCCTTATACCCTATGCTATCTAACCGGGTGATCAAACTCCTGCCTGGCTGAGCCAGCGGACAGGCCTGCCTGATTGCTTCGGCAGACAGGGAAGTTTGACACTCCGACTTTCAAAGTGGTTGAAGAAGGAAAGCCCTACAACCCCACATTCAATATCTGCCCTAAATTCAATTTCAATACCGTTAGCCTGCTGTTTACCCTGGGGGTGGAGGTAAATTGGATGTTTTCCAGAACGCCCTGGTAGAGATCGGTATTTTCCAGGCTGTTCCGCAATTCCTCCGCGGTAATTCCCGGGCGATAATTGCCCAGCACCCACTTCATAATGTCATACCCCAGCAGGTGATACAGCTCCGGGGTGACATTCATCTCAGTTCGGAAGCGATTCATAAACACCCGGTAGATAAACACCCGGTAGTTGGTGGAATTGGGATCAAAGTAACCGGCGGTGATATAGACCAGCCCTTCTAAGTGATCCTTATATCTTTTTAGCTGCGCCGGATCGTTCCAGCCTTCGTTGCCCAGCAGGGTTGCCTTGATATTATTGAAGGCAAACTGTGGCGCAATATACTGAATGAACTGGGAAGAGCGAATTACGATGAGCACCGCGTCAACCCCTTTAGCGGGAATATCGGTGGAATCCTTGCGCACTCCTAGGCGGTTCGGTTCGAAAATAGAG
>PHFX01000102.1 GCA_007618135.1 Candidatus Brocadia sp. WS118
GGAAAGGCATCGCCTAATTCACGTACAACCCATTGTAATAATTCTGCTTTCTCCGCTCTGGTTAATCCGGAGAGTAATTCTTTAACTTCTTGTGCGTTTTTCATACTTTTGAATGCTCTTATATTTTCAGTTACTTTCTATTTAGGGAGCCAGAAAAAAATAATGTACCCAACTGAGCGCACAGAGTTATTGAAACACATTAGCGTTCAGTGGTACAATAAAAAGGGCGAAAGCCCTTAACTTAATCCGGTTGTAAATATAGCACAGGATTTAAAAAATGTAAATAGAACTCTAATTCTTCCTTCCCGTTTCTAAAGGATATCGAATCACACATTTCAGGATATCTGGATTACCAAAGATCATGTGGAATCTGTTTGCTCAGAATTAAAGGTTACGTTTGGCCACTTTAGTTCATGCTTTGAGTTGCCCGTATAACTATATATTAAAGTTGGCGAGGATCTTCCAGCAAAACAAGGATTGAAACGAATTTACGGGGCAAAGCTTGGGTTCAAGTTTTGCCCCGGTTGGCGAGGGTCTTCCAGCAAAACAAGGATTGAAACCTACCGTTTTTATCGCCTGCAAGAAAATGTTATGCGCTGCCCACGCAACCAACTACTTGTAGAAATTTATTATAATCTCCCGCCATCTCCTCATCTCTTACTTTATATTCGCTTTTGCCAAAACAAAATCTTTGATTTTATGAGCATTTTTTACAGCAATTTTCATATCGGATTCATTTATGTCCATCCGAAAAGGATACCTGACATTAACTCCATAGTCGGTTAACATGAGACCATCTTCTTCTATCGTTTCAAAATCTTCATCATATTTTTGACACTCTTTGATTAGCGGTACTAAATCGTGTGCTCTTTTGATCTTCTCTCCCTTTAATGCAAGGAATCCTTTCAGGTATTTCTCGGTTGATTGCTGGCAATGATAGCAAATGATTTCGATGGGAACCGGGTGCATATTTTGCAAAAATTCTGCCGAGGATAAATCTGCCTCAGCAATCTTAAACCATTCTTTGGCAATGTCAGTATTATCCATACACCTTTATCCCATCCATCAGAATCTTATGTTCTAAAGTATTGCTCAGACCGGCTCTCTCCTCGAATTCATTTTCTGAATACACCAATATATCTAGAGGATTAGAGATCAAATTTATTAATTCCCGTCTGATTTCTCGGATTATGTCTATCTTTCGTTTACCATTAAGGTCGGTTGTTATAACACATAAATCTATATCGCTATCTTGATCCGGCTCACCATAGGCGTACGAACCAAAAATAAAAATTTGTTTAGCGCCAAATTTCTCCTTTAACGTATTCTTCAGTAATTCAAATTGTTCGCTTACTTGTGTTTCCAAAATTATTTCTCCCATTTTTAATTGCTTTGATAGAATACGATTTGCGGCTCTTGCAATCAAGTAAAAAATTCTGCGATACGAAGAAAACCGCGGCGAGATTAATCACTTATTGGCGCATAACTATTCGATATGCCTGGCCGCGCCCCTTGCCGGCGCGTGGATTGAAAAAACCAAATTCGCCGGATCGTTGGCGAGGTTCTTCCGGCAAAACCAGGATTGAAATAAAAACTCTTGCGCCAACCGGATAACTTTACCCCCCAACCGGGGAGCTTTCCCTGCCAGGCCGGGAACTCTTCCTGCCAATTGCCGATACTTTTTCTATCACACGTAAGTGGCTTAAATCTATAACATCATTATACAAGGAGGTTTGTCATGAACAAACTGAAATTCTCCGAGGAAACCATTCTCTCGGTATCGAAAACCACTCTCGCCAACGCCCACGCCCACCAGGCCGGTCTGGCAGAGTTCGGCATCAGCCAGCAATTGCTCGATGATTTCGAAGCCAATATACAGGCCGCGGAAGCCCTTCCCAACGAAGTATCCAGCCGCATCGATCTGCGCGATATGACCCGCGGAAAGGACGAAGCCCTGGAAGCCTGCTACCAGTGGGGGCGCATGTTCCGCGCTCGCCTGCAACTGGCCTTCGGCAACACCTCCGCCCAGGCAAAAGCTTTTCCCGGTAAAGAATTCAAAACCGCCCTCAGCAGCGAGAGCAAAATGATGCCGGTGATGGAGATATTGATCAGCCTCGCCGCCCAGTACCAGACCGAACTGGCCGCGGTCGGGCAGACCCCGGAAATTTTAGCCGAAGGAAGCGCCCTGCTGGACAGCCTGCGCCAGGCCGACCAGGCCCAGGAGCTGAAAAAAGATACCAAAAGATCCGCTACCCGGGAGCGCTACCAGAAATTCCAGGTCATTGCGGCCTTAGCGCCTTTGCAGGCGCCCGATTTACCCCGGCCACGCCTATTGCATTTTCGAAAGATGCCCGCCCGACTCCACGTAGGGCTTGAAGCGCTCTACTAAAAAATGCTGCCAGACCCGCTTCACGATCTGCTCCGCCCCGTCTTCGATCTCCCCTGCCGCGTGCACCGATAATTCTAACAGGGTGGAATCCCCGCCGGCCGCTTCGAATTCATAGGTGCATACCAGCGTTACCGCCTTGCCGGAAAGCCCCAGGGGCCCCTCGAAGCGCAGGCGTTTGCCGCGCTCCGCGTAAATCACCGTGGCGTGCAAAACCCCATCGCCCTGCTCGTTGAAGATTTCGTAAAACCCCCCTCCCGGGCGGGGTTCGATATAAAAGCGGTACGGTTTTTCAGAAAAACTGTGATCCCACCACCCGCTGATGTCTCCGCTGATGGCGTCGTAAATCATCTCCGGCGACCCCGGCAGGGTTAAGCGCTGCTCGAACGAAAAAGCGCCGTAGCCCCCTTTGGCCGCCGGCTCCGCGCTCTTCTCCTTGCAGGAGATCAGCGCGAGCGCCGCTCCTAACGTCCAAACCACAATCAGGCTGTTCCGAAGCATCCGTTTCTCCTTTCATCGCTGTTGGCTAAATCTGCTTTAACCGTTAAAGCGGTTAAAATAGAACTAAAAAGCCGTTTTACGGGAATCCCTCCCTTCGGTAAAAGTTTGAATCTATGCCACCCCCGTAAGGGGCTCCTTACGGATGAAGCCACAAATCCCGGCCAACCGCATTCCCGTTAACCTTAGGTATTTTTAACCGCAAAGACGCTAAGACGCAAAGAAAACAGTGCTGATTTTTGTGAAGATCAGGAGGAATTTCAGGCGAAAACTCTCTAAAACTTCTGCGTCTTTGCGTCTTTGCGGTGATTTTTTACTTAGGTTAACGCGAATGCGGCCAACCGGGATCACTAAGAAATTTGTTGTTTCTTTGTGATTTCTTCGCGTTTTTGAGACTTAGCGGCCTGTCTGCCCGGGCAGGCCACTTTTAAAACAGCCCCTGAATGGTTCGCTCTTGCATTTTCACATTTCCGGTGACATCTTTGCAGGGCAGATTGTCATGGTTACTATTCGCCTGTTGTTTCGACAGGATAACAAGATTAACACGATAGAAAAACCTCCGGTTGATCCCTGTTCACCTTCGTCGGGCGGAAGGGCAAAAATTTTCTCCTTACAAGGAACCCGGCCTGATCTATGTTCTTCTGCACCTGCCGGACAAGAGAAAGGGAAAATAAGGGAAAATCCCTGGATGATTTACCGGATGTAAGGCATGTCATTCGAATCCTGTTAATCCTGTACATCCTGTCTGACATCTAAATATTACTCGTTATCTCGAACTTGTAACTATTCAGGCGTTTTGCCACAGAGGCCACAGAGAGCACAGAGACATAAAAAAATTCCTAATCAAATCACAAATACAGGGATATAAGGCTCTAAATGCTCTCCACGAAGTGGTGGATACCCCCAAATCTTCCTCTGTGACCTCTGTGCTGAATAGTAACAATGTTTTGTCGGGAAGTAAGAAGGAAAAAGATTGCAAGATTCATGAAATGCTTAAATATCTTTCAGGGATACCGATATATCCGGAAAGGTGTTTAAGATTTTTTTATCGGTTGTGTAGAGCTTTACATTGAGAAATTCTGCCAAAGCGATAAATTCACAGTCGTAAGCGGAACATCCTGAAGAGGAAGCTATTTCTAAAATTCGCAGGGAATTCATTTCATACTCATTCTGCTGCATAAAATCTTCCGCTTCATTCATTAACAAATAAGCGTTTTCGACGGAGAGGAAACCCTGGCGCATATACAACGCCAGCACATTTCGAAATTCACTTCGCCAGAGAAGAGGAGCCGTCCATGTGGAATCATTATGCAAAAGTCTTTTGGCATTGGGAGTATAATTCCCCTTGATGAACAAATAAGCAATTACATTGGTGTCCACAACAATCATGGGCGTCCCTGGCGACGGGCTTGTTCCAACAATTCTTCGGTGAGCGGCGGAATCGAAATTACGGAATGTAACTGTTCGATCCTGGATAATAATTCATCCGGGTCTGTTGCTGAGGGGGTTAATGAACGTTGAAGCCAATAAATAATCTCATTATTAATGCTTCGATAATTTAACGCCGCGTTTTTTTTAATTCGTTCATATAATAAGGGCGGAATATTTTTGATAGTAATCGCCGGCATAAATTCTCCTTGTTGAATACACCGTTTAACAAGTTTTCTGATATGTCTCGTTCCAACGGTCTCCGTTGGAACGCGCGGCGCGATGCCCTGCATCGCGTCGTGTTACAAACTTGAGAAAGAGCCTCTTAAGCGGCGTTCACCCGTAGAGCGAGTGAACGAGGGGTAAATGCGTAAACGCTGGTATTAAAAAACTTTTTGTTACTATTCAGCCACATGGTTCGATAAACTCACCATGCAAAGTTCACAGAGGTCACAGAGAAAGAATTTAAGACTCTTAGAATCATTATTCTGGTATATGGAACATTTTTTTCTACTAAAGGGGTTTGTTTAACGCACTTTTCCATATCTCTGTGCTCTCTGTGAACTCTGTGGCAAAAAACCTGAATAGTTACAACTTTTTAAACAATGTATTTAATACCAGATTGAAACCGTTGTGGAATCTAATGTCTTTCTCCGGGCAAACCAAGACAAAATATGAAAGTTTCTATTCTCGGCAGCTATATCAATGTCCTGCCCTCGTATGAAGAAACCTTCCGGCAATTGAAGGACTATCTTCGCACAGAAAATCCCCCCGCCTACGTCACCGTCAACAACGTGCATACCGTGGTGGAAGGCGTGCTGCGCCCGGATTACCGGCAGATTACCAATCGCGCCCTGTTAGCGTTGCCGGACGGCAAGCCCCTATCCGTGGTGGCAAAGTGGAAAGGAGTGAAGGAGATCGGGCGGGTCTTCGGCCCTACTTTTTTCGAGAAAACCCTGGAGTGGGGGCAGGAAGAGGGATTGAAGCACTTTCTCTTCGGCGGCAGCGAGGAGACCCTCGCCAAACTGCGCGAAGAGATCCCCCGGCGTTTCCCCCGGGCGCAGGTGGCCGGGGCGGTTTCCCCGCCCTTCCGCCCCTTAACCGAAGAAGAAAACGCCGCTTTTGTTCGGCAGATGAACGCCAGCGGGGCGGATATCGTCTGGGTGGCCTTCGGCGCCCCCCGCCAGGAACGCTGGATGTTCGCGAACTATCGCCGCCTGCGCCGCGGGGTAATGATCGGCATCGGCGCCGGCTTCGACTACTTAGCCGGCAACACCCGCCACGCCCCGCAGTGGATGAAGAACGCCTCCTTAGAGTGGCTCTACCGCCTCATCCAGGAGCCGGGGCGCTTGTGGAAACGCTATTTGGTGACCAACACCCTATTCATTATATACATTGCC
>PHFX01000103.1 GCA_007618135.1 Candidatus Brocadia sp. WS118
CGCGCACCCATAATTCCCGCACGCACAGAAAATGATTGTTTTCCGGATGCTCGAAGTCGATCACCCGCAGGCGCCGGCGCACCCGCTCGCCCTCATCGTTGCGGAAAGTGACCTGCACGCCATCTTTGATCAATTGGTATTTCTCCCGGTTGGCAGCGAGGAGACTTTGGGATGCCGAGATGCTCATAATCTGCCGCACAGCGTCGTTATACGCGGTTTCCGGCAGCCCCTCATTCAGCGCCACCAGCGCGGCGCGCAGATAGCGGGCCAGCACTACCTCGCGGTCGCCTTTTCTGCCCACCAGGCTGTCTGGCCCGAAATCTTCGTTGTTGTAGGCATAAACTGACTTCCAGCCGAGATGCTGTTCCAAATAATCGGCAGTGGTCTGCTGGACGAGGGTGTCTTCCGTATATCTTAATCCATTCCTTGGGTTCATGTCGTTGGGAGTCCCAATTTATCGAAAAATGCTTTATTTCGTTCCTTGGCTGCTTCTACGAGTTTATCAAATGAAATAACTTCTATATACGCTTTAAAATTGGGGTTATAACCAAAATATCCAAGATAGTCATATGTAGGAGTTAATCCCATAAGTTCGCATCTTCTTTTTATACTTGGCGTAATGTCACAAATTGCATAACAAAAACCAGGGATATCCTCTGAATTGGGTATCAAACGCCCTCTTGCGGTGTGAACTTCTCCACGCCTAATTCTATCAAGATAACCCAATGCTTGTTCAATGGGGTCTTTTGCTTCACCTTTAGCAGCATCATCTCGCATTGGCCGCTTTATCTCAACAACGACAATTGACGCTAACGGTAAATTTTGCTTCTCGGAAACTAATAAAGGATTGTCATAGACATTAAATCCCACGAGGTCGGGTTCTTTTGTTTCTTTGGAGTTGCTTATTGGCATTGATCCTAAAGTTTTGTCCGATGCCAAGTAATCATGAAATGCCAGCCGCTCGTCAATTAGCCATAAATTGCAACTATCCATCATAACCTGATTAGAATCACTACGCATTGGCATAATCAGATTATGGATCAAGTCCTCTCTGGCATATCGTCCATCTTCTCCTCTTTCAATCGCTTTCTCCAAAAGCTCCAAAATGACTCTTCTATGGGAGACGTAGTTTGCGAGATCGGATTTTTTAATATCTTCGATTTTTTGGAGATACTCTTGCAGTCGTTTTTGATATTCCGGAAAACCTTCATTCTCTTTCGGATTTAAGATATCATGCCCTGCAACAAGAAGCTGTTCCTCGATTTCCGCGAGGTATTTATGAAGAATCAGATCAAGTTCTTTGTCTGATATGTTGGGATCAATAATTAATTTATCTTCAGGTATTCTTCCTAATATAGGCCGATATCGCGGTGCTTTCCGTGATACAAAGTTTTCAAGACGATCTCTTGCTTTTGTTTTGTTTTCCTCAAGATAATCAGAAAGATGGTCAGATGCTTTTGTAAGAACGGCATCTCTTATTTCACCAAGTGATATATCTGTTTTAGCAAAGAGTTCTCCTGGCTTCTCCGTTATGTTAAATCCAGTTCGCTCAGCTCTAACAGTTTCATCAAGAAAAGATGAAGTGACATAGCATGCATATACAAACTCACCAGCTTCATCACGTAATCTCCCATAAAGTCCTGGAATTTTCCCAGATATGCTTTCTTCATTTACAAGTCTTTTGGCCGCGCAAAATGCAATCACGTGAGAGTGAGATGAATTTGATCGCAATTTGATGTGTGTAAGTTCAAATTCTCTGTCCTTGATCTCAATGTTTTCGGTTTCAGCTGACGAAATCATATGTTCCTCATAAACATCATCAAGTGAGATTTGTTCGTGGATATCCTTAATGATTATATTTGGAGCTCCCCCTTCGCGTACGAAATACCACAAACAATGCTCGAACAAAGCATTAGCTAGAGCTTCCGTAGTTTTGTATGAGGCTTCACGAAATTTTTCCAAAAAGCCATCAAGATGGACTGTTGTTAATCTCTCGGAGTAAGGAGTAGTCTCAGTAATCTTCTCATCCTTAACACCAGAGATGGCATCAAAAGTAAAAGTTCTTAATTTAAGTTCCCCATTTTTTTCTTGGTAAGCACTATTAATATATGCTCTTTTGAACGCCTTAAGCCACAAAAGGCGACCAATCCCTCGGCCTCCTTTATCTGCCTTGTAATCACTATCTAGAGTAAGAAAGGATTGCATATTGACCTCGTTAAATCCGACACCATTATCGGTTATTTTGAAGCCAATAATATCCTCAAAAATGTCGGGACCTCGTTTCTTTTGCTGGTTTGTAAAGTCAAGGGATTGTTGAGTACTTCGAATAACTTCTATGAGAATTTTCCCATCGCTCATGGAGTCTTCAGTTTCTTCTATCGCATGAATAGAGTTGATTACCGCTTCGAACATCGGCAGTAATCCATGACGGTATGGCAAGGATGTGTTACGCAAACGTCCTTGCAAATTTGTTTCTAATCTCATATCTCAAACTCCCCATTCATCAGCCGCGGCAAAAGCAGATCGCGGGCTTTAAAAAGTTTTCGATTTTGTAATGCAAGATTTTGCAACTGGTCGCAGATAGGGCTCACAACATCGTTAAACAAACTCAACACTGTTTCAGGTGGACGCTTGAACTCGGATTTCAGAAGAAATTTCCAGTCGGCTCTTGGCATCTTCGAGCCTTCACGAACCGTCTTTGAGGCTAAGGCAACAAATTCATCGCTTGAAAGTAAGAACAGAGTGTAATAGTAGATGTGGTCCTCCGTTGGTCGAATCACTATCGCATCTGATGAAGCAATCCCGTCGACGAGGGAGAATCCAACTTTGTGGAAGTAGGGACGAATTTTGCCAAACAATATGTCTCTTTCAGCGAACTTGAACTTATTGCTATCAATCTCACTGACCGTACCCCAAGTATCTAAAGTGATGGAGCGTCTCGGAATGTGTTCCAGTCCTATATATGCAGTGTCAGGATTTAGGTCTTTTGGAATGGCTGATTCGCGTACATCTGTGCATAGATAAGACAACGGCACTTTCTCCCACCCCTCCGGCACCCCATCAATAATCTTAACATGTTCATGCCCGGGAAAGCGCAGATGCACAAACCATTCCTTGTAAAGCAGCCGCGCGGCCTGCTCCAGCAACTGTATCCGCCGCCGGTTGTTATCGATCAGGTCGTCGTAGGCGGAGAGGATGGAAGCGATGCGTTCCTGTATGTTCAGAGAAGGACAAGGTACCTCAAGATTTTCAATCATGGCTTTAGTTAAGGCGTTTCGTGTTCCACCACTCCCTGCGCGTGAGAGCAGATATTTTTGCGTCAGCGGAGAGATCATATAGTAGCAAAGAAACTCAGGGAGAAGTTTTTTACGATCAGGTCGAACTATTGCCACATGTTGATTTACTCGCGCCGGGAGGACTGAATTTGGCACCTGGCAACAACGAGCTACCGAATCTCCTGTAATGTTTAGAAGTATATCGCGCAGCTCGATAGTGACCCCCTTAAGCTGCTCTGCGTGTTCCTCTGTGATATACGCTAACCCTTCTGTCATAAACAACCCATTATAAACGTTCTGGCTTCGAATTATTGCAGTGCCTTCATCAAGATAAACGTTTTCTCCTCCTCGCGGAGTAGCTCCACTACCAATCTTTGAACACACTAAACCCAGTTTGACGTGTGGCCAGTGCTTGAGAAGCCTCATATCCCCAACTCCTCAAAATTCCTTTTGATAGTCTCTGCCAGCCGGGCCGCTTCGGCGTTGAGGTCTTCCAACTCCACGTGGATTTTCCGCAGGGTTTCTTCAAAGTC
>PHFX01000104.1 GCA_007618135.1 Candidatus Brocadia sp. WS118
CTTCGCCGGCGTGCTCAAAGAAATCTGGACTGCTCCGGATGCTCAGATCGCACGTCAGAGAGCGGATTCTATCATTGAGACCTATGAAAAACGCTTTCCCAAAGCGATAACAATTCTGGAAAACGGCCTGGAAGATTCACTAACTTATTACAGTTTCCCGGAGATTGACTCAAGGAAAATCGCTTCAACCAACATGCTCGAACGGCTCAATAAAGAGATTCGGAGAAGAACCAACGTTATCGGAATCTTCCCGAATGAGAACTCCTATATCAGACTAGTCACTTCGTACCTGATCGAGTATTCGGAAGACTGGTCTACCGGACGCTCGTACATCAATAAATCTTCATTGTCTGACCTGCTGCCTCAAGCAGCCTGAACGAACCGGATCGTTGCCGGGAGCTGAAATTGCGAACGTCATTTGACACTATCAGTACTGCGGCCGCAACTCCTCCAACATACATATTCTCAGATATTTCGTGAGGATTGATTTTTCCAAAAGCAATATCGTAAAGCTTCTTCCATTCTTCGTTCATAATATATCCTTTCATAGCTTTTGCGTAAAATATAAATAATCTTCAATTCCGCTTTAAAATTACCGTGACATCTAATCCGCCCACTCAGCGGCAAAAAACATCTAATCCACTAACTCAAAACCTGACATCTAATCCACAGCCTAAACTATATGAAAATCATAAAAAGCGACTCTAAACCGATGCGGTTGATAAGTTCCCACGGAGTGATAAGTTGCAGTTATCGATTTGGATGTCAAATCTGGGAAATGGCTTAAAATAAGGCTTTGCGGGCTTATTTCCCTTCCACTCTTGACATCAATACGACCGTCTCGACGTGAAATTTTTAGGCTATTCACACTTTTGAAAAGCTCAGTAAAATTGCTGTGTTTAAGCTGGTTTGACGTCCATTCTATCCTCTTGATAACTTATTTTAGATTAGGCTATTTTGAATTTTTCATTTTTTCGAGCTGTATTTCTTGTTTTTTCTCTGGCTACCATCTTCGCCCTTTATGACATTACTGCGGCGCTGTTTTTCAATCTGCACCGCTTGATACATTTCTTTGGTTATGATGGCCGGATTGTTAGCCTCTGACAAATAGTATGATTCATGCTTTCCATCATCCAACAGCCGGACATTTCCTATATACTTTTCGTTCGTGAGCATTACATCTACAGTACGCTTTGCCCAGGTATCTTTTCCAGTAGGAGATTTGATACCTTGTTTTTGTAATTCTTTTACTATTCCAATAACACTTTCGCCACCAAGGTATAAATTAAATATCCTTTGTACATTTTTTGCTTGTTCGCTATCAATGATTAAATTTCCATCTTCATCATTGGAATAGCCGTAGCATTTTCTGTTATATAGCTTTGAAGTACCTTGTGCGGCACGTTGTTTGATACCCCATTTTATATTATCGCTACGTGATTCATTCTCTGCTTGAGCAATTGACTCTATTATTGAAATCATAAGGTCGCTGTCTGTATCAGCAGTATCCAGTTGTTCCTGTTCAAATATGACGCGAATACCAAGGAGTTTTAATTGGTTCAATGCGTCGAGAATTTCCACTGTGTCTCGTCCAAATCTGCTGATACTCTTGGTAAGGATAATTTCTAAATCATGTGATTGACAATCCTTCAGCATTCGGGTGAATTCTTTGCGGGATGAACCGGTTTTACTTGATGCAATATCGATATAAACATCCACTAACAACCATTTAGGATTTGCTGCCGTTACTCTTGTCAGAGCTGATACCTGTGCGGTCAGACTTTTCAACTGATCAGCACTGTTTGTGCTTACACGGCAGTAAATTCCAACGCGCTTTTCCCGCTTTGGAGGTAATGGTGGTATATAGTGAATTGTTTTATTATCAGACACGATAAAACCTCCATTTTCCATGCCTACTACATTTCTTCATTAGTCGAGCTATCCGATGACTGTGATCTGATCTCATCTTTCCCTGATATCTTTATTAATCCGATACTGACTCCAGCACCTATTCCAAATCCTAATACAATAAATAGCAAGTTGATATCCACTAATCCATATTTGGTTATCAGATTATTCAGTGGTTCTATGGAATACACTTTATCCGCCAAAAATATGCACGGAATTTCAACGATTCCGCATACAACAGCAAACAACAGAAGTGCTTTTTTTCCATAGATAATCAGGCTAAAAATAATACCAAAAACAACGCCCATCAGACTTATAGATATTACATTTTCAAGCCGCCCCGAAAAAACATCCGTAAACATCCCAATCAGTGAAAATATTCCTTCACATATAATAAAAGTTCCTAAAAAACCGACTGAAACAGAAATTATTCCTGCGAGTGTAAATCGACCAATTTGATTCCATTTTCTGATAAACACGGCCAGTAACAATCCTCCCAACAGCCCGGAAAGAGGTATGGCTAGTAAGTATTGATCAGTGAGCAAAATCAAAATAGTAGCAAGTAGCCCACCGATTAAGTAAGAAACAGTTCCGGCTATTCCGGAGTATAGAACGGTTATAAATTTCGATTTTTTCTCAATACTCATGATGGCTCCTCCTTATTCACTATGTTTAATAATAAGCGCTATATTTACTGCAAATAACAATTCTATAAAATTTTCAGCCATATCGCACTTCGCAAATTGCTCCTTTTATAGCTTGATATTACTGGTTTGTAGAGCTAATATGTGATACTACCAAAGGAGGTATCGCTATGAATAGCAACAGACCGGTCTTGCATATATCAATTTATTACCGAGGCAGTAGCAAAATTAAAACTACACTCAAAAGGCAATTGTCCACATATATCAAGAGATCGTCGAGCAATCCCGATGAGCCTTCCGTCGATATATGCCTGGATACCTTTGATGAACAGGAAGAAAAACAAGTCCTCCAGGAATTAACATATGATACGGTTGTCACCTATCATACGAAACAAACTTTATCAACTGATCAGGAATTATATACTATTGTTGTTTTACTTATCAGCCTCACCATGCAGCGGTTATACGAAAACAATCCACGCTTCAACCCAGAAGACTGGATGCTTATATCCGTCATACCATCAAATACAGATACTCAAGCCAACAACGACTTTGATATTCAATGGTCCACAGGACAATAATCGACCTTCGACTATCTATCATTATATCACTTTGTCCTGATGTTGGTTAGCCTATTTTTTCATTTTTATTATCATATCAACCCGAAAATCAATATCAACCACACAACCCTGACAAAAACAAAAAACATCTATATTGACCACTCGCCAAGCCCAAAAAACCGAAAACATCTATCCTGACCACTCGTCAACCATTGACATCTAAATCGACCACTCGCAAGGGTTTGAGCCTATTTTGACATGTTCCCACGAAGCATAAAAACACGATTTCAATGCAAGCGGATTTTTTCTCCAAAATCTCGAAAAGCCTATATATCAAGCCTTTTTCACATACCTACTTTTCAACTCTTGACATCAAGACAACCGTCTCAACGTGTCCCGTTCTCGGGAACATGTCGACAATTCGCGTCCGCTTCACTTCGTAGCCTCGCGCAGTAAAGAACGGAAGATCTCTCGCGAGACTTTCCGGCTTGCAGGATACGTAGATAAATGATTCCGGCGCAAGATCCAGTATCCTGAAAATCGCTTTCGGGTGGATTCCGTCCCGGGGCGGATCCAGAATGATAAGCTCCGCGTCGCCGGCCAGACCGTGAGCCTGATCGAGCACGTCTCCTGCGATAAACTCGCAGTTCGAGATCCCGTTTCTCTTCGCGTTGGCCCTGGCCG
>PHFX01000258.1 GCA_007618135.1 Candidatus Brocadia sp. WS118
TACCTCCAGGGTGAGCCATGGGTACTCGCAACGGTTAGTCCATCGAATTCATTTACAAACCAGTGAGGTTCGAGAACCAGGTAGATATCGCCAGAGCGTTTCGGATTAAAGTTGCGAAGTATCTGCTTATGCAGTCTTGTATCCGGAATTTTCCCTTCAACAAGATCAATGCTTGGAACTGCATAAGCAATGCCATCGAATTTAACGAGTTCCTCTGCAATGGCCCGGGACACTTCATTAACATCCAGCTTATGTTTACCTATTATCTCACTATTTAAATAAATGTACGGATGATTGAATCCTGAAATTAGTTCTTCAGCAATACCGAATTTTGATTTTATTTTTTCGATGGCCTTTGCTTTATCCAGGTTATCCGGCATAAAATATTGCGCATTAATCCCAAACGCATTCAACTGGGCGGGGACCGCAGCTGCGCCATGGTCGGCGGAAAGCACAATGAGGGTATTTTTCAGACCGACTTGTTTATCAATAAAGGCAAATAATTCGGACAAGGTTTTGTCGAGACGCAGCAAATTGTCTTCGCTTTCCAGACTTGACGGGCCGAAAAGATGGCCCACATAATCCGTGGAAGAAAAACTGATAGATAAGTAGTCGGTAATTTCATCTTGCCCCAGATCTTCCTCTATAATAAGTGCCTGTGCAAATTTTAAGCATAACTCATCACCCGCGGGACTGCAGGTGAGCAACGTGGTGAACAATTTGCCATCCGCCCCGCCAAAAGGATGCGGAAACACGACACCATAGCCGGGAAGGTTCGTTTCGTAGGGCATATCATCGAAATTGCCGTAGGTGTATTTCGATTTGTCATACATAAGATCCCAGTTTGTACCGGCATACTCAAGCGGAAACTCTTTTCCGTTCCACTCATTCACCCACTGGGGATAGTCATCATAATAATAAGTGCTTGTTACAAACTCCCCTTTTGCTTTGGAAAACCAGAACGCTATTCCCGCATGCCCGGCCATTGTAACGGCCCCGCGGTCTTTAACCGATACCCCGAATATTTTTGCTTTACCATTTGTTCTTAAAGCCAATTCGTCGCCGAATGTCGTGGTCAAAATCGTTGCAGGGGAGCGGCCATCCGTTCCCGCCAGTTTTTGGGTCGGATCTAATTCGGTGTTCTTGTCCACACCACCGCCTTCGCCGATAAGCGGATAACGGTCATCTTCAATGTTATAGACCACCCGGTTGAGTTCCTTATCATACCAAATATTGCCGATCATGCCATGATCAGCCGGATCCGCCCCGGTTGCCAGCGTTGCATGACCCACCACGGTTTCGGTATTGGCATGGCGGTGATGCGCGTTTTCATATACGATCCCTTTCTCGTACAAATAACGGAAACCGCCTTTACCCAACTGCTCATAAACAGATCGGGGCATATCACCCCTTAATTGATCCACCGTAATTTGCAAAATTAACTTTGGGAATTTTATGGTATTATTTTGACTGCAGGCGTTTACTGCGAGTAATAAAAAGATAAACGCCGATAATACAGCCGAGATCTTTAAATTTCTTTCTATTGGTTTCAATTAAAAATTCCTCAAACACTTATTTCAATTTTTCAGCCTTAGGGATTTTCCAGGTTTTTACTTTTTCTAAATCCGGCACATATATTCTTAAAATTATATCCAAATCTTCATCTTTTCTGTTGACAGGCAACCAATTCTCAACCGGAACGCCGTCCGGTTTTGCTGCGGCCACATAGATTTCGATGCCGCCATCTTTATTCAATTTCATCCCGGCGTTCTCACCCACACTGTATTTCTTTCTGTCATTCGGAATAAAGAAACCATTCTTTGAATCATAAAGCGTTAATGACCAAAAAGCCCGGGCCGGTGGTAATTCCTCCTTGGTCATACGGATGACATAATCATTCATGGCATTCATTGGTTTGCCATCGGTAGTTGCCACGTTTGGGTACATCGCCTCTTCCATGGGCAGGCCGATGGGGCCGATAACTGAAACGGCAAGTATCGCTTCAATATCTGTCTGTCCCTTGGGTCTAAGCATCTTAGGGGCAAATTTGGCAAACAAAGAAGTGTCAAGCAGAAGAGCCAGGTTTTCGGCTTTCACTTTTTCGGATATTCGGCGTAATTGCTTTCCATCAATTTTAGCTACCCTGGTGGAATCATATTTTTGACCGGGTACGATACCAAGGGGTTTATAAGCTGCCAGAACTGCCTGATCCATTTCATTTTGCGGATCGAAGCTAAGGTGATTGAACACAAATTGCATCACTTCCAGCAAATTATTGCCGAACACATCAGCATCGGTTTTACCGACCGCCGGAAAATGGGGATCATCATACGGCTTAGCCGGTTTACCTAAAAATTCTGACAGAGTAATTGCTTTTACCGCTTTCATCTGGCTGACAATTTTTTTAAACCGTTCGGGTTCACTGGCATGGGGCATCACTCGTAAAATAGCGGAGACAAAGTCACCGCTCATTTTGTAAATTCTGTCCACGCCTTCAACCGGTTCGCCATTGTATCCTTCTGTTCGGTCAGAATAGAAAAGCACTTTTTCCGGCTTGCGAAAATCTCCTAAACAAGTCGTCATTGGGACATTCACATAATGATCGTAGGCCGTGCACATCAGTGAAACATATTTGGAATCGAACGCCGGAAAATAGAGGATCACCGGGTCCTGGCGCAGATCGAGCATGCAACCCAAATATTTCGTATCGTTATTGGGCCGGGCAATATCCCTCATGTTGTGATCTTTAAGATTTGTATCCGGCACGCAGATGTTCCAACCGTTTGTCCCGGTTCTTCTTGCGTTATCCATCGCGAATTTATTGTTGACATTGTATAGCGCTACGTATTGATACGACCGCTTTACAATCTCTTTAACCTGTTCATCACTTAATTGAACATCTGCCTGGTGGGTACAATTTGTCAGGGCCAGCATGAAGCAAAACAGGCCGATCCCAATTTTAACAGCTTTTATGTACATATCTTTTTTCCTAAATAATTCAATGATTGTTCTTATTGATTAATTTCTTAAAAAAACTGCTTCTTGATCACAAAAATCTGTTAACCCTTTTTCGGATCGATTATAGCACAAAGCGCACATTAAACCCGAAACCACCCCAGCCAAAGTCAGTATTGTCAATGATCCTGAAAAAAGGCCGCCAGTCTCCACCGATTGCTATCGGAATCCCCTGGAAATGGTACTCCAGCCCGATTTCTCCAACCAGGCCAAGTTGAAAAGGATCGCCCAGAAAACTGTAGGGCCCCAGACCGACATACCAGTCAAACGCTTCATTACCGAACGGTTTATAAAAGAAATCATAGAGAAAGTCAATACCCACCCCGTCGCCAAAGGAGACGTCCGCATGTACCCTGCTGAATTTGGCGGTACTGAAAACGGCATCCACCGCCACATTACCGCCGGAAATATCACCAAAACGTGCCCCAATTTCCTGAGCGTTGACTAATGTGATACCCAATAGCAATAACCATAACAACATAATCTTTTTCATTTCACTATCCTTTCTTTATTTGTGAACAGTTAGTTCTACTTTGCTTAGAGTTTCTGATTTAATTATTTCCCCGCCTTCCCGGAAGGTCGGGATGGCAGGCCGATTTCAGTATTTTGGTATGGGACATGTAATCTTTCGAATTCATCCCCCCAACCCCCTTCTCTCAACAAAGACAAAGAGAAGGGGGAGAAAATCTCCTCTCTCTTTCCATGACAGCGCGTCCTCATCGGCACCCTGGCCAGCCTGCCGCAGCAGGCGCAGGAC
>PHFX01000105.1 GCA_007618135.1 Candidatus Brocadia sp. WS118
AGCGCTGGCTTCCTGCAATTCCATCCCGGCATACTTGCGAACGGTGTTGACGCTGATACCCAATTTTTCGGCACAATCCCGCAATGAATATTCCTTACTCATACTCTTGATCTGATGATACACGGTCGCTCCTTTCATGCGATCTCCTCTCGTTGACAGAAAATCGCAGTTTAGTTTATATCTCCCAGTGTATCAATTTAAAGTGCCGAAACTGTATCAATTTTGAGTGCCGGTGACAGTAGATTGTGTATGATAAGGATAACTTGCAAAACCCGTAATCGGTATATAGTGACCCGCTGTATGGAGAATAAGATAACTGTTGGGGTCTTTGATTAAGCGTTGAATGATGCTCCAGTTAGTTTTATCGGCTTCTTCGCGCTGCTCCCACCCACCCTTAAAGTATATCTGACCGCAAATTTGCTTCTCGAGGTAAGCGGCGATGATCTCGCTCCACATAAGAAAGATTTCGTTGGTGGGATGTTTAATGGCTTGGCCGACGATTTTGGCAAATAATTCTGGAGAAAACGATTGTTGAAAGAGATAATTGAAGCTGCTGGCAATAGAAGCAACGCTAGATGGTGTATCATGGGGTCGGGTGAGGCATTCGAAAACACAGGTGTCTAAGTAGATATTCATTGGTATCCTCCTTGATAGTGTTCGAGATTATTATAACAGAAATCCGAGATACACAAGTATCCGGAACTCAGCGGCAAGTCAGCAAACGATGGTTTTATACCGGTTTTGAGTAGTATTAATTGGTGATAGTTGGTGGTATTAGATGAGAGCCTAAGTTGTTAAATTTTATCGATGTCGTGTTGTAAATATTGGAATTATGAAGAAAGGCAGGGTTAGGATTAGAAATCCGATGCTTTAATCCATACAAAAATAAAGAATATAGTAATCTCAAAATATCTCCAAAGCAACAAAGATTAACCTTGAGAATTATTTTATCATCACTTATGGAATTCAATTTGAATTTCCTCTCAAAAGCGTTATTTTGTCACTAAGCCATGAAGTATTCTGTTCGTTTTTTGAAAGGTATCAATTTCAAAAGTGGTAATATAATGGTAATGTAAAAGGTAAATTTAAGTAATTTCAAGTGATGTTGGCAGAAAAATTTTTGAGGTTTAAGTAAAACAAAATTAATATAATACGTTGATTAAAATAAACTTACAAAAATACCCTGTAAGGGACTTAAAATCCCTCGGTCAGTTTTGATCGTGCCGGTTCGAGTCCGGCCCCGGGTACGTTAAAAAACAAAGGGTTACGAAGAATATTTCGTAACCCTTTTTCGTTTCGGAATATAGAGAAGTCAGCAATAGGTCAGCATAGTTAGTAAGGCCGTTTACCATGCATTTCCTTTGTATGTTTAGGCGCTAAATGTGCGTAGCGCAAAGTTGTATTAATGCTTGAATGACCTACCATCTCTTTTACAGTATATAAAGGAACTCCTGCCATTACCAAATGACTGATATAAGTATGCCTAAATGTATGACAGGTTGCCCAGGGAAAGCCAAGTTTTGATAATTTTAGAGAAATTCTGTGACTCACCCACCAATGTCGCCATTGAGATTTATTATCTTCAGGACCGAATAGCAGGTTGTCTGCTCTTTTCGGGAGGTTTCTTAAGAGGTTTTCCAATGGTTCATCTTCTTCAAAAGAGATGATTCTATGCTTCTTAGATTTTGTATGAGGACTTTTTATTCTTAACTGCATTCTTTTGAAATCTACATTATCCCAGGTTAATGACAGAGGCTCTTTTAACCTTGCTCCGGTAAGCAAATAAAATTCTACAAGATCATGAAATGAATCATCTTTAAACGCTTCTCGAACTTTTTTGATATCATCTATCTCAAAAAACCTGGGAATATCACTCTCAGGAACCCTAATCGGTTTAATCTCCGAGAAAGGATTCTCTGAAAGGTACCCCAACTTTTTTGCCCTATTAAAAATGGCTTTTAAATGCCTAAATTCTAAATTGATAGTCACTTCGTTTACTAATTTCTGTCTTTGTAAACGATAACCCTCAAGCAATTTAATAGTAATATCCGTCAAGAATATATCACCTGTGAAATCCTGGAGTTTATGAAGTATCCTTTCCTCTCTTGAGAGAGTTGACGAAGCTTTTTCAACTACGGCATATTCGAGATATTCCTTAATATAATCCTTGAGCGTCATTCTTTTAATTTCATTTAATCCAAAGCGATTCCTGGCTAAATCGGCTGTAAATTGAGTAAAAACTTTTTGCGCAGTTCGTTTATCTGTTTTACCGATTGTTATCATTTTTTGATTCTTGCCAACCCGGTAATGGATTACCCAGACAGTCTCATTCCTGGCGTTTTTCCGTTTACCTAAGAATGCCATTTCCTATCCTTTCAAATGTTAATCTTCACCTGTTCCCTGTGTCGATCAATAAATTCCAGTATTTGATCGTAAGTGAAATGTATTGAGTTGCGGCCGTACCTCACACACTCGATTTTCCCGGCTTTAGCCCACCGGAAAAGCGTGTTTGGATGGACGCTTAATATCTTTGCGACTTTGCGCGCTGGCATGGTTAATTCTGCGGTCCCCGGCCAAAATTCGAGTTTCTTTTCCCGATTCATACCTTATTCCCAAATCCTTTGAATTTTAATGCTTTTAATTAAGACAGCTAAAACCTCCTCGATAGGTCATACAATAACAACGAATTACGAGAAAATCTGTATGCCCTTAAAAGCACTAAAGTTTTAACGAAGGATAAAATCAATACTTATTTACAAAAAATTTGAGAAATGTTAAAAAGCGATTTTTCCTTTAGTTTTCGAAGGGTATGAGAGAAGTGGAAAGTGTTAGAGATCGCAATTGGGGAAAATTTGATGAGATTTTATTTTTGGCCCACGCGAGTTTTTTTATCTAATCGGTTATTGGATCCAGACAACTCTTTTCTATAGCGCCGCACCGTCGTGTGGCTGCACCCCACCATCTCGGCGATATCGCGGTTGGATTTTCCGGCATATTTTTCCAGGTGGAAACGGATTACCGCTCTCAGGCTTCCATTATGTTCCGGAGTGGAAGGAGAACTTTCCGAAGCCTTTGCCAACCAGCCGAACAGGCAGAGCATTAACGGGATCAGGATCCCGCTCACGATGCCAATAACCAATCCGAAAGTTCCAGGCGGTTTCCAGTCGGTCATGTATTTCACATTGAGGGTAACGCTGATGATCCCCGACAGCACCAGGATGATCCGCGCCGGAAGCAACTCAATCACTTGCATGGAAAAATATATCGAGGAATCGATTGCCAACACTAACAGGATGGTGGTCAAAATCGGGAAATTCAACCCCCCGTTGTATAACTCGAAGGTCTGGTAACAATGCTCAAAGGTGGCCAGGAGATACAAGAGGGGTAAAATATGAATCCACACTTTCCGCGGTATCATTCGATAAGCCCTCCTTCTCTAAAGCTGAAATATTTTCTTTCTCCGATGATAATATGATCCAGGACTGGAATATCGATGAGCCGGCCCAGTTCAACCAGGCGTTTCGTAATGTTCCTATCCTCGATTGATGGCTCGACCTCTCCGGAGGGATGATTATGAACCAGAATGATACTGGCGGCAGATTCTACGATGGCTGGGCGAAAGACCTCCCGAGGATGAACCAGGGCAGAGTTCAAGATGCCTTCGGAGATTTTCACTTCTTTTGTTAAATAATTGGCACTGTTGAGGCAGAGCGCGAAAAAGATTTCCCGCCGGAGATGCATCAGTCGCGGCTCGAAAATATGAAAAA
>PHFX01000106.1 GCA_007618135.1 Candidatus Brocadia sp. WS118
ATGTTTAGTGTTATCTGAATTGGACCGTTGCTTCCACCTCCTACTACGCCGTTCTGAGATCGGATCTTTGACTTTGGAGTAATAGATACATATTCATCTTCACCATGTTCGGCAACCATAAACATTTGGCCACTACCGCCGCGCACCCAGCCCTGATATCCAGAGGCGGCAAACTTGACGTCTATCTTTCCGCCTGATTCTGTTATTTTGGGTGGTTTTTCTACATCGAATTTAACGTCAATTGTAAGTTCTGTAGGGAGTGAGTTCATTATTTTCTCGACCTTGTCTTTCATCTGGTCGAAACTTTTGATAATGTTCTCAATGTATTTGGCATAAGGGTTGTTTTTCACTTTGACCTTGTAGGCGGCAATGCCATCCATTAACTCGATATTGTATTTGTATAGCTGATCAAAACTTTTAGTTATTGTTGAGATAAGTTTGTCAAGGGGGTTATTCTTGACTTTCACCTTATACGCCCCTATTTCTTCAAACTTTCCTGTGGCATATACGACAGTTTGGTCGAGGGATTTTGTCATTACAGTTATGAGGCCGGTTAATGGATTGCCTACAGTCTTTGCCTTTCCGCCCTCATCAAACTTGACGTATTGGGATAAGTCCATCTTTCCAAAACCCTCGCCTAGTGTTTTTTCAACCTCAGGAACTGCACCGGCACCAATATATGCTCCAAGATCAATACCTAACAAGTCTGCTATTTTTTGTATTTCCGGATCGTTTTTCGCGTTTGCAAGTATTAGCTGGATGGCCTGTGCGAATTCTTCCTGTGTGATTTTGTCGTTTTTGCTGGCGGTGGCGAAAGGTCGTAATAAGGACGCACTTTCTGGATTCTTTTCGATTGCCTTTTCTACACGTTTGTTAAGATCCTGAAGCCAGCTTGAAAAATCTTCGTCTTTAATTTTAAATATGTTTGTTAATTTAATACCCTCAAAAATATCGCCGAAAATATCGGAAACGTTTATCTTCTTTTTACGTTGCTTTTCCAGATCTTTTGCAATATCTCCAAATCCAATGTCTTTAACTTTCTTTTTAAAGTCTTTTTTATCCATTCCCAGAATCTCGTTTACAAAGCTGTTTATCTCTTTTCTGTATTCTTCCCATGCTGCGGCGGCCTCGTCTACGATATCGGGTTGTTCGCCTAAAAGTTTGTTATTGATTAAAAACTGAGCGTTAGACTTTTCAAGTGCAGGAAATACACCATTTTCAAACTCTGTTCGATAAATTTCAAAGGCCTTAGCTGAAAGTGAAGAAGCGTCAGCCTGTAGTTTGGATTGTGCTATGGATTTGGCAATTAGATCCTGATAGTTTAGCATCTGTATGTTTACCTGTCCGAATTGCCATGTCTGACGATTCATTGTTGCATTTAATACCGTTGATGCGGTATTGAGTTCGTAAACCTGTTTCTCAAGCAACGCAAGATCATTTTTCATCTTGCCTAGTTGCTGGTTACGCAAGTCCCATGCTTTACCCCCAGACGAATCAAACTTATCCCAAAAGGTTCTCTCGATTGGTTGGGCTTCTAGATCGGCTATTGATTTTCGCAGAGTATTTATCGCATCGGTTTTCTGTTGTATGTCCGAGTTTTTGATCGCAGTAAACGCAAGGTCGATAGACGTTTGACTGAGTTCCATTATCTGTTTTTGTAGCGCTTCTGATGCGGCCCTTGCTTCTAGAAAGTTCTGGGTAAGCATTATCAGGCCCGTGATGGCAAGGCCGACAGCGCCACCTATCGATAATGTCTTTAGCGATAGGCTTAATCCTTTAACAGCATTGGTTATTTTCGACAGTACGGGAATACCTACGGCCTCAAGTGCCTGCAATGACGTACCTAGCGTTCCTACAGACGATATTGCAGTAGTAAAAATATTCATATAGAAATTCTCATAGGTTCTTTGTTGGTCTTCGAGTGCTTCGCCGTGCATCGTTACGGCTAACGCTGCGGCTTCTTCGGCCTGTGTCAGATCCGTTACGGCCTGCTCGTATTCGACAGTTCCTTTTTTGCCCTCTGTCGTTAGCTGGTTGAGTTTATCCTGTGCCTTTGTTACTGCTTCCTGCGTTCTGCTAACCTTTAGGGCAGTCCTATCAACTGCGATCTGCGTATCCCCTAGATCCTGCCACGCCCTGTTTAGGTTTACAACTGACGACATGGCCGCACCTACTGATGTGGTGATGGCACCAAAGTTTTGTTTGAGGCCTGTCATTACCATTCCAAGTTTGGAAGTTCGGGCATCCATGCCCGTCATTGCCGTGTTTATCTTGCCCAGTCCGGTAGCCGAAGAGTTGACCGAGGTATCCATACCCCTTAAAGCATTTTTAAAATTGTTTATTTTTCCGGTTGCCTGTGTATCATCAACCGTGAGAACGTAACGAATAGCACCTTGAGTACCACCAAAAGACATATTTCGCTAAGGGGTAAAAGAAAAAAGGAGAACTAAACTAACCGTATAGGATCGTGTCGATGTCGATTTTTGTTTGATTGTCGTTGAAGATTTCAGCAAGTTGTGCATTTGTCATCAATTGAAAACGGGTGCAGTAGTCAGGAAACATTCCGGTTGACATAGCGATATTGTTACAGGATGTTAGCGCATCCATGAGTTTACCCATCTTCTTAAGCACACTATCGAAAAGATCAGGGGTATGTCCTCTTTGAGGGTCAGGTATTACGGCGTAGGTAACAAAAGGAGATAATAAAATAATAGAGAAAAATAAGGATACCGTTACAGATACAAACATTCCTTAACTTGTTCTAGCCTTATTTTCTCTTAAATTCTTTTCGATATTTGTCTGTATAATTTTCGGAAACTGCTTTCTAACTTCTTCTTTGGATTGGTCAAAATAATTATGTTTTCCCAAAGCACCCTTTGTTCCAGACCTAGAGTTTTCTATTCCTGCGTATTCCGTAATAGCGTGTATTTCTATCGAGTTTTTGCCTAGTGGTTTTTTGCCGATACTGGTCTTTAGTTTGCCTGAAATGACGTGGACTTTTTGCTGTGCTATACGGACGCCTAAATCGGCGGCTTGGTTTAAAGCGTTAGGTGTATACGTATTTTTCTGTTTGTTTACGAAAGCGTCAAGGGATGCGGCTATTTCTTTAGTGCCTTCAAGTTTGGCCGAAATAAAGGGCATGCCTTAAAACATCAAAAAAATTATTTGGGATGTAACATTTTATCGATTTGCTGTTCTGACTCTTTTTTCCATTTCTCGTGATCGGCCTTTTCCTGTTCGTATTTTGTCATGGTCCATATTACATTTTGGTCTTCAACGGAGATAAGTTCCAGCTCGTTAGGCTTTACACCAAACTTGTTAAGCCATACCCACATCTTGTAATATTCTCTTTCCTGCTCGTTTAGTTGTGCGTGTCCTTGAAAGAATAGCGCTCTTAGATTTTCACCGAAAATGGCTACGTCAGGCGGTTCTCCAAAGGGGATGGCATTGGTATCGGTTTTTCTGTTCGGAATGCTAGAGCGTCAAGTATCAATTTCATATCTTCAAAGACGGTATCGTCGTATTGGTTTGGTGTCATAGGGGTATTGGTTTCAGTATCTATAAGGTAGAAGCCGGCCATCTTCTTGTATAGCTCATCTTCTAGTTTGGGATAGTCTACGCTGTTGATTGAGGCGGCCTTATTGAGTTTCTGCCGTAAGGTTTCGAGTTGAAAGCGTTCTTTGCCCAATATCTTCCTACGCCTGAATCTTATCGTTTTTCCGGCGATATCTATATCGAAATATTCGCGG
>PHFX01000259.1 GCA_007618135.1 Candidatus Brocadia sp. WS118
GTAAGGGGTAATAAAGGCTTTGTCGATCAGCCAGTCGATGTAAATGCCCGGTTCCATGGCATCGTAGGCCAGCCCGGCGATTTTAATATTCAACTCTTTATCATCCTTTAAGCTGCGGGCCACGCCCACTCCCGGGCCGGGGTTGTCAACCGCGTTTATCCCCGATACTCCGACAAATATTTCGTTCATTCTTCTTTCCTTAACTCAGTTTATGAGGTCGATCATCTCTTGGAGATTCCGGCACTCCGCTTCGCTTTAGAGAAGGTGATAGGTCCTGAGATGGGAAATAAAATCCATTACATCGCGTTCCACATCTTCAGGAGATGTA
Source organism: Candidatus Brocadia sp. WS118 (assembly GCA_007618135.1). GTDB lineage: Bacteria > Planctomycetota > Brocadiia > Brocadiales > Brocadiaceae > Brocadia. Next base: position 329 of record PHFX01000259.1, read on the forward strand.
TCGAATTGCTCCCGGATGGCGTCGGCAATTTCCCCGGTTGATTTATTCTCTTTCAGCCCCTTCAGAATTGCCAGGCCGGTGGGATTTACGGTGAAGCTTTCCCCGGTGGAAGGATCGAAAATGAATCCTTCGTCATTGATTGCCAGGTGGTTTAAGCGGCTCATTCATTTGCTCCTGATTGAATATTAAAACATTACTGCAAATGCGATCTCAAAATAACTTTTATTCGTTATTTAGACAACTCAAAACAATGAAACTTGCAAATTTCCTTGATAACCACGGGTATTTTTTACTTGTCAGGCTAAATTACATACGGTATATTTTTCAGTAATATAGTGATTGTGTTTTAAGGAGAATTAGGATGGCAAATGCTTTAATTTCTGTTAATTCAAAAATTTGCGGAGGCGCGCCCTGCATCGCCGGGACACGGATCATGGTTTCAACCATTCTAAGCCAGCTTGCCGGTGGTTATACTATTGAAAGGATTCTTGAAGGGTATCCACAACTCCGGCGCGAACAGGTTGTTGCAGCAATTGAATATGCCCTTGCGCTGGTGCGAGATGAAGAAGTTGAGGTTGTAAGTGACTGATGTGATGAAATTCCTGCTTGATGAGAACTTACGGCCAGAGACCCTTGATTTCTTAAGAGCTTTAGGATACGATGTTGATGATGTGCGGCAAGCCGGTCTGTCTGGCGCCGACGACGAAACCATTGCAGTATATGCCAAACAAACCAATCGAATCATTATCACTTTCAATTATGATTTTGCTGATATGACCCAGGTCTTTCCTCATGATCTTCCCGGTATTATCCGACTCCGCATCGAACCTCAAATTCCTGGAATAATTCATCCACGTCTGAAACATCTTTTAGACCATTATTCATCTGCGAGAATCCTTGGTCACCTGGTGACGGTGACGCTATCAAGAATTCGTTTTAGAGAACTATGAAACTATATTACATTCTGGAATGTGATGTATTGTATTGGAAGTCATATTTAATGAATCACTCCATCGTGGGGAGAAAAAGATGTATAAACTGCGCGAAGGAGTGATCTTGTATGGCTCTCCGGATAAAACGCTTCCGGTTCAAATATCACACCTTCCGCCTATACCTCTACGGATTTCTTCCTTCCTCAATCCAAATTTCATCACTCACCAACGACGAAGTAACCGCCGCCTGCATCGCCCTCCATGTCGCCCGGAGAGAAAAAAACCAAAAAACTGCTCAAAAAGATTGATGAGGTCAAAAAACTCACCGAGAAGGTTTAATAAATTAACTGCGGAGCTTTCGGCACAAATTTCTTATGAAATTTCTTATTTTTCCGTTTATAATATCCTAATAAGATTCAGAATTTTTTGAGAGTGTTAGACGGAACGGGATGTTCCGGTTAATCATAATGTTGAGCAACAAGAGTCGGTTATGAAAAACTACTTTCTTGAGGTACTGAATGATGCTGTTCTTAACAAATGGTGTGTCCAGCCTTGGTGCACTACCTGTGGTGCTAGCGATTTCCGTACTGCTGTTGCCGCGATTTCTGACATTCAGTCTGACTTGGAAAACGTCGACCTTCGACAGCTTATATCCTATAGGCAATGGTGCAACGCTCTTCGGATTACGGCAGCAGACCGGATGTTCACCATAAACTGGGGACGTATTCTGTCGCTGTGGCTTCCCTATGCTCGAGAACACATCGATTTCGCAGACCACATACTCTACTACCTTGTCAATAATGTGCCATGCGAAGGTAGAATCCGCGATGAGTGGGTTGCTGCGTGTGTAGAACTGGCTGTTCTCAACGAACATGTGTCCCTGCTCGAATCGCTTGTACGCATCCTTGGTGAAAACTCGGGAAAATACCCTGAATTAATTCCAACAGCGTTAAAGCAAATATCATGTTCTACTCGTCTCAAAAACGCCCTTATCAAAGCTGGGCTTGTTCCATCAGAAGATGAAGTTCGCCTGGAACAAAAACGGAAGATTGCAGGGCGAAATCTATTTGGAGCAATTCGGAGGAAGGACTATAAGGCCATTCGTGCCCTTCTCGCGAGGCAAGCCGACTTGACAATCACGGATAAAGATGGACGGACTCCTCAGGAATACGCAGAATCTTTAGGGTATAGAGATATAGTAGATATTCTTGAAGTCACAAGAACATATGTCAGTCCGGTTGTGGGGAAAGGGCCCACTGAGTGACTGAGCTTTCACTGATCTCATAGCCCAACAACGGCTTGCAGTCGGACACCCAACCAGGCGGTGCATATTGGTCGGTACTCTCGTGTAACTCATTGACCACGTGGTTGGTTGCCGCTGAAGTCGAACTTATGTTGCAATAAAGTCAAATCAATATTTGGGTGAAAAAATGAAAATAAAACTAAAGATGTCGATGGCTTTATCAATTATGTTCTCTCTTTTATTCTGTTCAAATCCAACAAGTACGGATGATAAACCACCTGTGATAAGCATAATATCTCCCATAAATGGGGCTATAGTTTCTGATATGGTATTGATTAATCTTAATGTGAGTGATAATGAAGGAACAAATAATGTTGAAATTTTTATTGATGAAAAGAAAGAATCTGTAATTGCTTCAAAACCATGGGAGTATTTATGGGATTCGTATGAACATGCAGATAATAAAACTCACGTAATTTTGGCAAAAGCGTATGACAATTCTGCTAACTCAAGTTCATCAGAACCCATTTCTGTAACTGTCACGGCACCGATAAACATCACAATAATCTCACCAGAATCTGGAGCTATTGTAAAGGATACTGTGAATGTATTTGTCGAGGCTCAACATGGTAGAAATCTAAATATTACCAAGATCGAATTATTAATTGACGGCCAAAAAACATTTACTAAGAATAATATCCCATGGGAATTTGAGTGGGATACTTACGGTTATACCGATGATCAAGAACACTATCTTGAAGCAAAAGCGTTTGATGAGACTGGAAAATATGCTTTATCAAAACCTACCATTGTAATAGTGAAATCTTCGTTGGTGGTCTGGCCTACCTATCTCGATTTTGGTGCGAATATGACGCAATTGATCTTTAGAATTGTTAATAACTATACCGGCCCTTTTGCTAGTGGAAAAACTTATACCATAATTGAAGAGATGGATTGGGTTACGGTTTATCCTACAAGTGGTTCCTCTGGTGGAGAAATTGATGAAATAAACGTATGGGTTGATAGATCAGGATTATTGATTGGTCAATATGAAGAAGAAATTAATGTAATTGAATCAAATAATATTAATAATCCTATTAAAGTTAAAGTGAGAGCGATAGTTCAATAAACATTTTTTCTGATAAAGATTCTTGAAGAAAACAGATGATGGCATTAAATATGGAGATAGAATCACTTCAAACTATTATTGCTATTACTACAGTAATAATTGCTGTT
>PHFX01000107.1 GCA_007618135.1 Candidatus Brocadia sp. WS118
CTTGTTTTTATAAAGGTTTGGTGGTAAATTCAAATTGTTTTTGGGTTGGGTGCTATAAATATAGTCTGTGCCGGTAGTGGCATATAACTTTTGCTCAACCCGATCCAAATGCAGTATAGGCTTGTTTTTCAAGGCTTTTCGTAGGTTCAAATCAACAGTGTTTTTGTAGTTTTGTAGTCGGTGCATTTGGCCGGGTTAGCATCGCGTTATGCGCTTTAGTAAATTGGCTAAATCCATTATAAAAAAGTTTTGTGAATTTATCCTTTTCCGTATTATTTTCTCAAGTGAGCATTTAGGATATAAGAATGCTGCGAAGATGGTTAAATCTAAGCGAAGCTAAAAAAATATTAAATTGGGAGATTTTCCAATGAGACTGTCTATAGAATTGCCGGATATTAAACCCTTTTCGGATATGAATGATAAATTTCTTAAAGAAATGCTAATTGCTACCCTGTATAATGTTGGTAAAATATCGGCAAATGAAGCTGCCAAAATATTGGGAAAAACAAGACGAGAGTTTGAGGAGTTATTACCCAGGTTTGGTTTTTCGATCTTAAATGATTCTCAAGAAAATATTGAAATTGAACTGAATGCGTAAAACTCATGGCAAATGTGATCGTAAGCGATACTGGCCCGCTCATAACACTTGAGAAAATGAGCGATGGTTACGATTTTATACGGAAGCTATATGAGAAAATCATTATTCCATCAGCGGTTTTAAAAGAAGTTGCAGAGGGAGAATTTTCCGATCCATTAGATTATTTGGAAGAATACAAAATAGAAGATTTGATCGAGATAAAGTCAGTACAGACAATCAGCAATATTCCTGAAATTGAAAGATTAGATGAAGGAGAGAAGGAAGCCATTTCTTTAGCATATCAGTTAAAATTACCCTTACTCATCGAAGAAACAATAGGACGAAGAATAGCTCAATCTGCCAACATTCATATATCAGGAATTGCCGGTCAAATCATAAAAGCATATACAGGAAAAATAATCAAAAAGAAAGAGGCGAGGAGAAAATTAGCAGAGTTGTTTAACTCAGGGCGTATCAATCGCAAAATATACAATACCCTGGTCAATAGCTTATAATGGTGTCTATAATAAAGTTCATTGCGCCAACCGCGCATAACAATTGCATCAACACCGACGCAAGGGTTCTATATGTTTGTTTAGCTCCTTATTTTGGATTAAGTTCTTCATGCCAATCAAGGCCGGTAGCCTACGCCTTGCGCCGGTTATGCAAGCCGTTAGGAAATAAAAAAAATTCCCCCAAATAGCTCTTGAAAACAGAAATTACTCCGATAATTGGAATTGTCAAGATAACTGTATAATTACTGGTTAGAATATATGGGAGCGAAATAAATGAAAATAGTAGTTATCGAAGTTCTGGAAGACAACATATCTATAGTAAAGTGCCTGGCCTGTGAAGGAACCGGTGGAAGAAGCTGGTCTAATTGGCACTCCCCATGTGGAGGTACAGGTATTCTGGCTATTAGGCATGAGGGGCCGCTCGTAGTCTGTTCGGGATGCGAAGGTACAGGAGGAAGAGGTTGGTCTAACTGGCATTCAGCATGTGCAGGAACTGGGATTGTGCCTGCATATGGGAAATGGGAAATTATACCAAGAGAGCGTTCTAAGTAGGGATGAAACACCCTCAAATGGGCATTTGATAGGGTTAAATTAGCGGCCCACAGTTGTTTCTCCCTCAAAAATTAGACCAAATGCGAAATTGTACTTAAAATCAAAATAGCATAAAACCCTTAACCCAAGTTCGTATTGTAGTCCCCAACTTTTGAATCGGCGAACCCGGAAGGCCAGGGCGGGACGATGGGGCGAAGTCACCGATTCGCCGTTTCTCCGATTCAGCATTCAAAGTTGGGAACTACATAGCGAACTTGGGTTAACATTTCCAAGAAGTAATGCTACGCTACAAACTTTCGCTGCGGAAATAAAAATGAAAAGGTCGTTCCAGTTAGTAAAAAGCTACGGTGAGTCATCAGCAGGTTTTAGAAAAACATTGATAGAGCAAACCAAACGGTTTTTTAGACAAAGTTTGGGGTCTTACTACAAAGGCCGGTATGCTTTTCGGCTATCAGGATCTGCAATATATGATTCAATGACACGGCGCTCAGATGTTGACATTGTTTTACTCACAAGCGTTCGAGTGAATCATAACGAACTTTATGACAAAGCCCTGACATTTTTCCAAAATGACCTAAAATATCCTGGAGTAGATCTAGTCGTAGTAGTTTATGACCCCGAGTACAACAAATGGACTTTTCCCTCAGACATTATTGACGAAGCTATCTGCGTATTTTCTATAAGTATCGGTGGTTATGAAGAACTTAATGTGAAATTTGACAATTACATAGATTCAAAAGAATATCTTTGCAGCTTCGGGTCACGTTACGCTATCCTCAGTGCAATTTCATCTTACCATATGCTATGCAATAAGTCAAGTAGCTATAAAACACGATTTGGTGGACTAAGAACTCAGGTCCAAGTGATAAACATGTGTAAGATATTATCCCGACTTGGGTCGAAAAAATATGCAAAGTTAGCCGAAGAGATGTTAAGCCGTCATCAAAGCATACTAACTAGATTTGAAAACGAATATGTATTATCGCAGATTGATACTGATCAGAATATCGTGATGTTTATACGAGTGTTTACGGCATTGATTAAGAAACTTTATGGCAAGGACATTTCGGATTGGGCAGAAGCCTTTTTTAATTTAGCATATTCCCCGCTGAAACATAAGATTCCAAATTGTCTAATGGATATACGATACCTCACCAGCAATGAACTTGGCAGACATCTAACAATAGAAGTAAGTGATCTAAACATATGCCAGTTGTACGGGCTAGCATTAAATGAATACTCCGATCCTAAGCTCCTTCGCAAAATATACTTTTTCTTCCACCAATGGAGTCATCGCAACATCCGGGACCAAATCATTAAGAATAAAAATGCCCCAGCCGACATATTATTGGATGCCGCCCATTCTTCATCCCAATTTACCTCTAAGCGAGCGAAAGCTAGATTGGAAGCTTTTGATGATGACCTAACCATAGCAGTCATAGATCATTACTTCTCTAAAAATGGAATCATCAGAAAAAGGGATGAAGTATATAAGGTCAGAGACCCTCTTGTACCTAATGTCGTTTTTTTTGCACCTTACGCTACCGTACATCATCTTGGACTGGTGCATGAAACTGTCGATGTTCTGATTCTAAATCCCAAAAGAACCCACATACTACTTTATCCTCACGATGCTCCCGGTAGTCAGGAACTAATGACTCTACCCGGTGGGCACGTTACCATTATCGATACTCTTAAAGATGAAAACGGCAGTCAGAATTGATACACTTTCGGCAGTATAAATTGATACACATTGAATCATCAATTAAACTGCTGTCTCCACCAAAAATGGAGATAGCCTGGTATGAAAGGAGCCGAAGTGTATCACCAGATCAAAGCATTACGCCGCCAATATTCGTTGCGAGATTGTGCCGATCGTTTAGGGATTTCCGTGAATACGGTCAGCAAATATGATCAGATGAGCCTGGAAGAAGCCTCTTGCTATTTTGCTCAAGGCCAGCGTGTCAGCCAGTTCGATGAAGCGCGGGCTTTCATTATCGAAGAGTTGATTC
>PHFX01000260.1 GCA_007618135.1 Candidatus Brocadia sp. WS118
AAACACTTTCCGTAAATTTCTGCTGCCCAGCAAGGCATAAACCCGGCTCCACGTCTCCACCGGCGATCCCGGCAAACCGTCATTTGCATCATTGCCGTTCACATTGTCCCAATACACATACTCATCAATTTCAACCGGATCAAAGCTTATACCGGCAATATCGCTTTGAATGGCCGCTTGTGCGGTATCCAACTCCGCCTTTGTCGGCCCGTCATAATCTGATAATGCCGTATCGACTTCCGCATTGGCATCCGCCTTTTCCTGCGTGGATAAACCGACTGCACTATCCTTAGCCCCAATGTAGCTGTCCACCCGCCCCGATTGCAGGCTGTTCGGCGCTGATCCCATCCATTGTCGCACATCCACCGGTATATCCCCGTCCTCCACCGGGTATAGCACAATCGGCGTCGTCTTTGCACCTGTTGTGCTGGTTTTAACAATAATGGTCACGGTATCTGCATTCATCTCCGTGGCCGTCAAATCCAGGTAATACATCCCCGAAGAAGTGGCAATCTCCGTTGCCTCATTCGTGCAATCTCCGAATGTCCCGCCATCCTTGCTGATCTCCGAATCCAGCCCGGCCGCACCGCTGACCAGGTCCCCGTCATCATCAAAAATCGGGAATGTCACCCGAAAGGCTTGATTTTTAATCGGATAAGGTTTTGCATCACTTGCTGCCATATCACCACGTCCTTATATGTGGAACTTGTTTTCCTCTTAAACTCATCGGCTGCCCGCCGCCTGCGGCTGCCGGCTTAATTGCAACACCTGCCAAAACAGTATGATCCTGATTCCCCAATGTATAAGAAATCTCCGTTGTAGATGCCTCACCAGCTTTCGTACATCCCGCTGCATAAGTATTTGAAGATATGCTATCATTCCAGTAATCAGTCTGCCCGTTTCCCGGCGAAAAACTGTCCACCGTTTCCCCACAGGCACATCCAAAAACCAAATCACCCTCATCCGATGGAACATCAATGGAAATGGGGCTCGATCCTTCGGATAAACTTTCAAATGTTCCCAATGGTGTAACCTGATCCACACCGCTAACAACCAGATAACCGACAATCGCCTGATCTTGTAAGCTCTCATTAAAAGTGCAGCTCAGGGTGTAATTCCCAACTTCCGGATTCACCAGGTACCAAATCTCGACCCGGCTGTCATCATCTGAGGTATCAAATCCCAGCAGCGTCAAATCCGTACCGTTCCATTGCAAAGAGTCAACAAACTCAAAAGAATTATTGTCAATCGACACCCCGACAATCAGCAGCGAATTCGAGTACGACCCCAAATTAATCGTTTGGTTTATAGTCGTACACCCATCACACCCTTGATGGCCATATTGCTCTATGGTCGGCATATCGAACAATCTCCCTTTCTCACAACTCGCATCTTCTTTCCCTGTAATAGTTCACAAACTCAATATAAAAAATCCCAACTCCCTATTTCAACCAAAACCGCTCCCCTCAACATCCCTCTTAAAAAAAGGGGTTAGGAGGTCACTCGGTCACAGTGCCGATTACAGGTAAAAACAAACAAGCCTATAAAGGATTTATTTACATCACTACGTACAAAATCTTATAAAATTTATTTTTCTTGCCGATGTTATCTTTATCTGCATAACTACAGTTTTAGAATGTAGATGGAACATTAAATAAAGATTAATAAGGGGATTATTATGGAAATATTAAGAAAGAGGGATGATAATTCTGACCGGGAGGATATGCTCTACATCCGCAAATATGATGTTACTCTTCTAGGCTTTGGTGCTGATTATTGTATTAAGTGCGGTAATGAAATTTCAGAATTAAATCTTTATAGATCCTCAGAGAATGAATATCTTTATTTCTGTGGGTGTTGGAAGACTATTGAACCAGAGGAAGATGAAGATTTTGAAGAGTCTTTTTTCTCAGATGATTCCTATGTACAGAGGAAGTACCCAGAATTAATAGACGACTTATCAAACGAATCAGATCCATATATTGAAGACTTTGCATTAGAACCTCTAGACATAGACCGCCCTAGCCCTATTTGCAAAAACTGTTTTGATACTATACTAAAAGATTTTAATGCACCTCGTAACTGGATTGAAGATGCAATAATACAAGAAGTAGATGATCTTAAACGATTAGAAGCAGCAAAAGCAGAATTTATACAAGTAGCTTTAACTTTACGAGATAAAATAGCTAAGAAATATAAAATTCAAAATCCATATTGGTTGTTTCCTGATTTAGAGAATAAATGACTATTATAAACCTAACGATCTATATTAGACCACATCACTCAATAGGAGCGAAGTATTATAATAAGCAGGGAAAAATTTTGTTTATTAATAATAAATCATTTGAAAGAATTTGCGTTAACTGAGACATACGAAATATGGAAGATTTAATACAGAAATTTTGTAATAAAAATTACTTAAAACAGAAGCATCCTTCTTTGAAACCAGATGTAAACCCCAAAACTAAAAGAAAATTTGTTTTTATAGATGACTTAATGATTATCATAAGGTTTTTAGGGTTTGTTAAATTCGAATGTAACCGGCCAAATGCCAGGAATCATGTATTTGTAAGAGGCCAGACTGATGATTTTAATAATATGATACCTTCGATATTCAGAGGAGATAATCTAACAGGCGAAAGAATAAGGAAAAGGCTTGAAGCATATAAAAAAGTAAAATGTGAAATTTATCAAATCAAACCTGCCGCAAGGTTCAAAGGAGAAATTGGTGGTGCATCATTACAGCATTATGGATTAAAAACACCTTGGTTAGATTTAGTAGACAATATTTTTATCGGTTTATGGTTCGCAAGGAATGAAATGAATTTTATAAAAGAAAATATTTATGAAATCAAAAAAAGTAAGAATGAGTTTGGATGGATCTATCTGTTGAGGGCGGAATATGAAAATAAAGTTAATAGTGAAGGGATATGTATTGGTGCCAATACTCAATGGTGTGATTTAAGATATCATCATCGCGACTTAAGCTTACGACCTCATTTTCAGCATGGAATTTTCATCTCAAAATCAAACTATTCAGATATCAATTACGACTTGAATAATGAAATAATTGCTACTATTAAATTACCTCTAAAATTGAAAAATGATATTGAGGATGTGAAATCAAAACACATTTTCCCTTCTAAAAGATACGATAATACCTATAAGTATCTTACAAATCCTAAAGTGAATGCAATGATTGCTAAGGTTGAAAATGATTTTCAATTGAACAATAAAGAGTTAGGTAGAATATTTACCATAAAAGAGAAAAATGATAGTTAATAAACTACAGTCTTGGTATATCTGGTTGCTAAACAGCAATTGGAAAAGGAATAACTACTTCATTAACTGCATATCACTTGCCGCCCACGCGATGCACTCGAAGATAAACTTCTCGGCATCGCGGCGGCTGCGCTCTTTTTCCCAGCCACTTGTCTATCTATCAATAAACACCTGCACTATCATCGCCCCATGCTCGGCCAAAACCCATCCTCCGCGGCTACAGCTTTGCGGTGCTCGGTCGTCAGTAAAGGCAAAACGCGGCAGCAACCGCGTAAAAAAACACGCCGTTGACAAAAACGCCGCTGCCTATACTGCCGCCCTGTGCTCCTCAAGCATT
>PHFX01000158.1 GCA_007618135.1 Candidatus Brocadia sp. WS118
TGGTATAATAAAGGGGTAGCGTTGGGCGAGTTGGGCCGCTATGAAGAAGAGATTTCCTGCTACGATGAAGCCCTGGCGATCGACCGGCAAGTTGCCCCGGCCTGGTATAATAAAGGGGTAGCGTTGGGCAAGCTGGGCCGCTATGAAGAAGCCCTTCCTTGCTATGATCAAGCCCTGGCGATCGACCGGCAAGATGCCGAGGCCTGGCAAAATAAAGGGGTAGCGTTGGCAATGTCAGGCCGTTTCCGGGAGGCGCTGGAAAGTTTCAAAGAAGCCCAGCAACTTGGTAACCCGATGGCCGCGCAAGGCATCGAAATGTGCTTGCAAGACCTGAAGCAACAAAACCAATAAAGCAAGGAGTCTTCCTGTGCAATCTCCCTGGCAAAACTTTTTGCACTACCACATTTTATAGGTATTTAGAGGGATCAATCCCCATCCCCATACTATTCGCCTGATTGATATAACCAGCCATAGTGAGTTGATGGTCCTGACGCTCCAGGCTGCTCAACTGTCGCATCGTACTCATCTGGTTAAATGCATTGGTACCGGATATTAGCGCCACCAGAAACAGTTTTTGGAGTTGCTCCTTTTGTGCCGGAGTCAGGCTCTCATAGCGCTGCTTTAGTTGTTTAAGGATATTCTCCATATCGGCAGCGGATTTATTAAACTCTACCTTTAAGTTGCGATATGCTTTCACCCCTTTACTGATACCAATTGCCGCGGCGATAACATATAAAATGGGTAATATAATCGGTGAAAGAATAAAAAATAGAACCATTAATCCTAAAATAGTGAATATAGCCTCCATAGAATCCCTCCAAATTTTTTAGTCTTGATAATACTTGCCACAGATACAACTAAACAAATTCCATATAGCGTTTTGAATAATTGTTCTTTATTAATACATAGGTGAGCCGTAAAGGAAAACTCTCAAACATTTTCTAAATTTTATAAAACATCTTCAACAACTCTATAAGCTACTTAACTTTTCCTTTTGCATACAACACCGGCACTAAATATTTAGGTAAACTTTTCAATTGAATCGCATTACGACCCAATTCGAATGCTCGCTCAATCATCTTGCCAGTCAACGGATTACTGGCGGCAAGACTATCATAAAATCCGATAGAAAATTCGATAGCGGCTTCATCGCTGATGTTTTCACGCATACCAATAACGTAAGGGATGTGTTTGTTTATGGCCCGGGCCTGAGACTCTGAGAAGCAGGAATTCAGTAGTACGCATATAATCTTATCCGCCAATATCTTAAATAGAGTGGATAGTCCCTCCGGATTTACCTTTACGGCATTTCCACTCTGGTCTTCCACAATAATTCCTTTGATTCCGCTATGGCCGGAAAAATGAACGATATTCGGTTCTTCATATAACAATTCGCGGCGAATATCTTCAATTTGCACTGCCGGCTTATATTTTAGCATAAAGAGATCGCGGTGTTTAGCGAGACGGATTCCATGGTCAATTTCACGCATTTCCTTATCGATTCTCAAGCGGGTTGTTTCTTTGGGGTTTGCTGCCATAAACAAGATTTTTATGGCCCCATCCGTTTTACTTACAGAAAGTTTATCGGCTAAAATTTGTTCTGTTTTTGAAATTGTATCCCCCAACAACCCCTCAAGAATCCTTCCCTTTTCCAATTCAAAGTTTTTCCATTTAATTCGAACCTTCGCTGAAGCTAGGATTACCATAGAAAGTGCCATCCCTATCTCAATCAGCGGGGGCATACCGAGTTTCTGGTCTTTATATTGGCTCAGCGCCTGCTCCAGCAAAGGGGCTAATTCAGGATCTTCACTCCAATAATTTAGAATTGTTTGCGCAACCGCCACCGCTTCTTCCGAAGAAAGTTTTTCTTCGAAAGTCTCTTCAGAGATTGTTCCTATTGAACCCAATAAATTATCAGACTTCCATCTGACCGGAATTCCATCCAAAATTTCTTCCGGGCTTGCTTCCATTTTATTGATGATTTCCTGGCTGAACTCATGAAAGAATTGCAACAGTTGATAATCTGTCAATATATTGATCCGTTTCTTCAAGGCTTCACTCATCTGTATCCTCCTTTTTTAACAGTTAACGCCAGTCACCGGAAAGGCTGAATGGCGCCCAATAGTATGCATGATTTTTTTCCCCTTCCGGCGGCTTATGCAAAATTTCTAAAACACTTTCCCGCCATGCCTGGGCACGCGACCGTTTTTTCATTAGCCAGCGATCATAAAAACTTGTTGCGAACTGTCCTGAAATCTGAGCATCAACATTCCAGTGAGATGACAGTAAACTGCCAACACCGAGGTACATCAGTGCCCAATCCAATCCAAGCAAATCGTGCCCGACCCCTTCCTTTGAGAGGCCAGAGACACATGCCTGCAATGTTACATGACTGTTATTTAAATTCGGTTTATTTTCCAGAAGTTTTTCCGGGCTAAGAAGATGTGCGATGTCAACATTCCGCACTTCTCCAGGAACTTCGGGCAGTTCTCCATTTGCAGCCAGCAGTAAACCGCTCCATTTATATGGATTTTCTTCATAGTTCTGATCAAAAATCCCGTGAGTCGCAAAATGGACAATTTTTTCCTGAAAGTTACTTCGTAAGAGTTTTTCCATCTCTGCCTTTATTCCGTTGATTGCTTCACCTTCAAGATATTGAGCCAACCATGAAGGGGCTATCGCAAAAGAATCTATTTTCTCCTTCTCCTCAAGATCAAGTTGAGTGGGCACTTGAAACGCTATATACCGGTTAAGTTTGACTGGCTTCCGGTTGAGTGTTTCCAACAGCAGGTGTGCTCCATGGATGCGCGAGACCGAAAAGCGATTAACCAGAGGTTCATCTTTAAAAGTAATATAATGTAGAGGAAACAAATGCAGAATCCCATCCGAACAATAACAGATATGGTCATTTTTTTCAAGGAGTCCCTCATCAAAGAGTGGTTCAATCCAGGATACAAGTGGGCGGAGCACTTCAGCCATGTTTCTCAGGGAAGACTTTCTAAACAGATTTGCCTTTTCAATCCACTGTTCAGGATCAATATAATATATCCATTTTCTTAATTGATTCTCTGAAATGTCAATCCGGCTCTTTGTAAAAGTACCCTTTTTACTCACCAAAACTGCGTAAATAACATCTCGATCTACCAAAAAGCTTAGATAATGAATACCCTCTTTATGAACAATACCAGGTAACCTGTCAACAACCTGAGCAAAAGATTCAATGGTATGTCCCTCATTTTCTGCTGAAGCTATTGTCTCGATCAAGAAACGACCTTTACCCCTTTCAATGGTTTGAAGAAGTTCTCTTGGAGTAGCATGATCAAATTGCAGACTTGCCAATATGCGATACATATTTGGAAACTGTCCGTGTAAACCGGCGCGTTGGGCGGGATTTGCAATACGGGCCCGGGCTGTATCCAGACTTCGCGAAAGTTCTGAAAGGGTAATCAGTGCTTCGTTGTCTTCCTGCAATTGAAGATGACAATGGATTTTATACCATAACACGTTATTATCATGGTCAGGAAATCGATTCTTTGTAAAAGAACGTATTTCTTCCAGTTCAATTAATTTCGCTTTAATCTCGTCAGGCCCGCTTTTTTTAAGCCGCCCCATAATGAAGGCCATAATTGAAGCCGATCTTTTCCTGATCTGAAATTCACTTATCATATTTTTCTTTTTTGCGTTTATTATATTCTTCTATCTCTTTTTGAACATCAATATTTTCACCTTTCATAAATCTCTCCAGCCGCTCCATCATATAATCCAGATTATCCAAATCTATTGGTCTGTCCTTTTCATCTTCCAGACGCTTCTGAAGTGCCTCCACAATCCATTTCTCATCATTTCCCAGAAAACCTCCCATTGCTTTGATGCTTTCTGAGAGAGCATCAAAGCGCTTATCAAGAGTATCTTTATCTGTCTGCGGCATTCTACCTGGTCCAGCTTTCTGTTCTTTCAGTTTGAATTCCGCATTCTGATAAGCAATTTTATCCGCTATATTCAGATTATGAACAAAAGTTCGATTCAGTTCTTTATAAACTTCCTCAGCCTGGTCATAATCTTGTTGATTCAAATAAGCTTCCATTCTCTTCAGCAAAAGTGATGCACATGACTCTTTATCACCCTTTGTGCTTAACCAGGCAATTGCTTCATCTGCAAACTTGTGCAGGGCGTCATAGCTATCTCCCCCAAGCTGAAGCAGGCAATTGGTATAAGAGGCCGCACTAGTGCCAACATTAGAGAGGATTGTCTGACGGCTTATTTCAGAAATATCCTCCCGTTCACAGGTTTCTTTGGCCAATTCATAGCATGCCTGGCTGGTCACCATACCATATACCAAACCTTCACCAATTCCCTGTGAATAAGCTGCTGCCATAGAATTCAACGCCATCACCGGCGCCTCAACTATGTTCAACCCTACCAGCATCAAAGTCTGCTCCTGTAGTCTGAAGTAGGGCGCTTTTCTGACGAACGCCTGCATCTCCGCTTTATTGCCACTGCGAAAAATGCGCAGTATTTCATTTTTTTCGGGAATGTTCATCGATGGTCCTCCTTTGAATTTGGGTAAATTGAATGGTTCAAATTCTCCTCTTTATATTATAGAGAGAAACCCCTTGGATTCTCTCTGGTGTTTTACAAAAAGACGTGCGTTAGCAAATGAGATTATAATAAGCTATTCTTTTATTGTTAATAAGCCGAATATTTTTTCAAACCCTCAAATTGATTTTAATGTTCCATCAGCACTTGTCTTTCCTCAAAAAAGTGAACACCAACTTAAGTTGTATTAATTGGATTTAGTTTTCCAAATTAAACCGGTGTCATATATCCAATCGTTGAATGTCTCTTGACTCTATTACCGTATGGTACTGAATCTTCTTCAGCCAATCATAATAAGTCAGCTTTACGCTATTGCGCATTAATTCTAATAAACAAAATCCATGATTCCCCAAATCCGGTCTTAAGCCGGTGGCCTTCGGAAATTTGAAACTGAGATCCACCCATTCTGCTGTAGGAATGTTCGCATTTTTTCGCACAATGCGCTGGTGCTTGTCGGTATTCTCTTCAACATCATGTTTGTATATTGGGTGGCCGCCATGACCAATGCAACTGCCAATAAATGGCGCTTTACCGCTGGGTTTAAATAAAGCGCAATAATGGGTATTGCCCCAGAACCAAACATCAATTAGTTTTTCTCGGACAAATTCTTCCAGATCATAATACAGGCCGCTGAATTCATCCTTCCCCAGTTCATAGGGTTCGTTCGGGCTTAACAGAATATTGATGCGTTTGGGATTCGCTTCCTTGCCTTCCCGTAATCTTTTACCAAGCCAGCTATTTAACGCTTGCTCGGGGTGCCGCCCGTCTTTGTGGTAGGCAGTATCGATGCCAATAATTTGGTATTTCTCGCTGCGGATGCAAAAGTAACTACCCTCCTGTTCCTGTTCGACCCAGCCCGTTCTCCGGTTTCGTTTTTGAAAGATATAATTAAAATAAGGAAATGCCCCGGAAAACATCTCGTGATTGGCATTCATGGTAAATACCCGCGCTTTATTTAAGACAGGCGCCAATGGTTCCTCAAAATGATACCTGAATTCCGAGAATCTGCCGGCGTAATAAACATCCCCCAAATGAATAACATAATCCGGATCCAGGCTGGCGATATTCCTGGCAATATATCTCGAGTGATATAGACCGGTACCAAAATCGGCAAGAAGCGCTATGGTGATTTTATCATCCACACCGGCGATCTCATCTTGCTGGTTTTTCATAGTATAAATAAAATTACCGGGAAATTCACTGTGTAGCGGGAAATCCGCTTTTAAGTGTTTGGGATTTACTTTGTCGCGCAGAATGTAATAGATAGAATTGAAAAACCAACCGAGTGCATCAGCTACTGGCTCAAATTTATGGCTGTTGGGTTCGATGGGAATATCCGGGTATAAAATCAACTCATCCGGAATTGTTGAGGCGCTGCGGGTTACTTCTCCCCGGGTTACGCGAGTATCAGGTTCCGCTAAATCCTTGCTGCGTTTGGCTCGAATTTCTTCTACAAATCTACCGGGTGAATCAAAGGCTCGTCTGGCTTCGCTAAGGGTCTGTTGAATTTGATCGTCAGTTAAAGGGTAACTGAAATTCCGCTTTATCTGGGACAGGATTTCTTCCGGTTTGTCTTTTAAAAGTGTTTCAATTACTTTCAAGCCGGATTCATCTAAGGGCTGAAGCTCGGTTTGTGGAAATTGTTCCGGTTCCGTATCACCCCGGGTCACTTCTTCTGACGCTTCGACAATGCCGGTGTAGCCCAGTTCTTTATATAATGCTTTTAATTCTTCATTCATTTTGTTCCCCTCTTTCATTTAAAATTTCTGTTATTTTTGGCTAACTTTGATGCTCTTGAATTTTGAACCCTTTTATAAACAATAGGGTTTGAATCGTTAAAAAATTTCATTTTATTCTCTCCGTCTCATTCACTGTTCGAGTTTTAGCGCGCTTGCGAATGAGAAAGAATAAGAGTATGCTTCCCGGGATTATTATGATGATAAATAAAATGATATATAGGGTTGAATTGTGTATTGAATTGAACGAACCCCCCGGATCACCATAAAGAATAAAGGGAGCCCAATAGAATGGATGCTGATAATATATGGAAGCACCTTCTGTATTTCGCTTCCCAATGAGATTCCGCTTGGCCCGGGCGAGCGCTTCTGCCTTGGTTAGTTTCTGATTCAGAAGATAATCATAGAAATTTGGCATCAGCTCGGAAGCGAATTTATCATCCACTTTCCATAATGTCATGATCACTGATTTTGCACCTGCGCCAATAAAAAGACGCGGCAGCGCCAGAACGCCCTCTCCCACAACGAACTTCCCACGGCCGGTTTCACAGGCGCTTAAGGTTACCAAATCGCAATTAAAGGGAAGATCTAATATTTCGTAACCCATAAAGAGACCATCATCCGTTGAATCGGGTCCAAGTGCCAATGCCAGGCCTGAAAACGAATCAAATGTTGAATCCACAAAACCATGAGTGGCAAAATGGATAATTTGATGGCGGGGGATTTCCTTGATCAAGGCAGATTTCGTCGCCTGGTCACGTTTCCGGATATCGGTATTGGCATGAACTCGTTTAATCTGCTCTGCTTCCCATTCAGCAAAGAATAGCGGTGTAAAACGCCAACTGTATCGCTGCTGAGCCCTGGTCTGATTGAGTACTAAATCTTCTGCTTTATAGTAAAACGGATTTGCAACTACCATCACATTGGGGTTGTCAGTTACCGGAGAGGCTTCTTTTGCAAGCAGTAAAGATGTGCTCGGGCTATAAGTGAAGGTATAGCGATGTAGCAAAAACCAGTCAGCGTAAGTCGGTAAATCCCCCGGTGTATATTCGGCAGAGTCCGGTTTGCTCGTAAGCAACATTTCAAAAGGCAAATTTGTTAATGATAAATCCGGAACTACAAAAAGTTGCCGTGGAAGATGAAACCTCTCTTCTACCGGTTTGATCAATGCCTGATAAAGGCGAAACGCCGTTTCCGCTTTAAAAGGGATTTTCTGGATTAACCCCGCTTCGGCATTATGAAAAGGTTTCATGAGGGATTCAATTGCAGATTCAAGTGAATCAGGATTTAGGTTGAGTTGCACAATTTCCACCTTATTTTCAGCCGCAGCCAGAACAAAGGAGACTTCTTCGGAGATATGGTATAGTAACAACCCCAAATGTGATTTTTCCAGATTTTTAAGTATGGTTGATAAGTTAGAAAAAGCGGGAGGTTTTGTTATTTCAGGAGAGTGTTTGTCAGGCAGTGAATTTAACTGTTGCGCCAGCATGGAGAGACGAACTAATTCGAGTTCGTTTTTTAGAGATTCTATTTCCCGGGCGGGGCGAAATTGATCTAATTTTAAACGGATGCTTCGCTGCAATAATCGCAATCGATTGCGTGCTTGCAGGTATTCATGAGTGTAGTGAGTAACACCTCGATTACTCAATAAGTCTTGCAGCGCCCGGCTCCGCCCCATTTCGTGATAATAGAATACACTATCCAAATCAGATGGATTATCTTGTTTCCAATAGCGCTGCAAATAACAATACACCAGGCTCTCATATACGGCATATCCGTCAACAAAATAACCGATTCGTAACTGATCGACATTTAATTCACTGCGAGTATCTTCAATGATCTTTACTGCCTGACGATAGGCAGAAATAGCTGCTTCCAGTTTTCCGGCTTTTTTGTAGGCATTCCCATATCCTTCATAAATTTCCCACAGCATTTCTGTGATACCCTCTTCCGAGGCTATTTTTAAAGCGGCTTCATATTTAGTAAATGCAGTATCGATATTTCCCAAATGCAATTCCGCATCTCCAATGTGGAGCAAATACCAACCCTCAAAAGCAGTTGCTTCGGCTTCTTGAGCGGCTTTAAACGCTTTCTGAAATTCTACCCTTGCCTGTTCATACTTTTTCTCTACAAGATAAATGTTAGCAACTCGTCCAATCCACAAATAGACATCTTTACGATATGCAGGATTTTTACTCAATATATCAATATACTCTTCGAATAGCTCTCTTGCTTCAACGTAGTTTCCTTCTAACATAAGAACTTGCCCGAGTTTAGCCCGGGCAGATTCCTGATGATTCCTTAATTTGTTTATTACGGTTATATTCAATACTTCTTTTAAGGTTGCTTTTGCCAACAGTAGTTGTTTAAGGGTAATATATAATTCTGCTTTATCTAGCAGGGTTCTCACCAAAAGTTCAGTGTTTTTTGAGCGGCGAGCCAATGCTTCACTGCTATCAATAGTGGCTAAGGCTGATGTATATCTACCCAAATAGTACAGGGTCATCGCATATCCCCGGTACCAATCCCACAAAAATCGGTAATTTTGGAGTTTTGAGCAGATATTTATTGCTTCCTCAAAGTATTTTACCGCTTCCTGGTAATTCCCCTGGTCTCGGTATAAAAAGCCCCGATAACCGGAGAGTATTTGCAGGCGATAATAATCATTGATCCGAGCGGCAATTACGTAGGCCGAGTCATAATAGGCTAACGCCAAATGGTAATCTTTTGCTACCTGTTTTGCAAGCAGTCCAAGATTGGATAAAAAACGGGTCTTGGCTCTCAAGTTTCCTTGTTGGCTGGCTATCCGGTATCCAAGACGCCATATCGAATCAGCTTTTATGGGCCTTGAGCTATAAAAATAACAATATCCCCAGATATCGAGAACCACCGGATGATGAGTGATTTTATCAGGAGATTTTGAGAAAATTTCAATTGCTTTTTCATCTTTCTGCCGGAAATAGTAATAAAATGCGGAGGCAATTTCTCGAATTTCCTGCGCCAGCGATAATTTCTGGATGATCGCTTCTCCGTTAAATTTACCGACCTGATCGTTATCGAGATTGATAAATTCCTTCAGCAACAGCAGTGAAGGTGGACCGGTTTTCAAAGCCTGAACATAAGCCTTGAATGCAGATGAAGAATCGCCTTTCAGTTGATATGCTTTTGCGATCATCCAAAAAGCATGTTGCCGATATTCCGGTTCAGCACTCAATTGCTGAAAATAGCCCTGCGCTTTATCGATTTGTCCATTATAGACATACCAATCCAATAGCGTCAAGTACACTTCCTCAAAGCTCGGATGGTTAAGTAAAAATCGCTGTAGTGTGTCAAATCGCTGATCTAAAGAAACCGCTTGCAGAGAGTCCAGAAGCGCATAATAAGATCGATATATTCTTTCTTCACCTGCAGACGATGCCTGAATTGTGCAGAAAAGAAGAAGATCGAATAGTAATGTTAAGGCACGAGTTGTAAATACGTTTTTTACTGTAAAATTTTTACCATTCTCCATAAACTGATTTGTCAGGCTATTTAGCCTCTTGTCGGCTTGTCATCTTTGTCGTCTTCTGTATCTTCTAAATCCTCACCCCGTCCTTCTCCTTTTCCCGGACCCGCATTCCCAGGATCAGCACGGGTTATTCGTTGGGATTGGCTTTCCCCTCCCCGCCCTTCTCCTTTTCCCGGTCCTGCTTCCCCGGGATCATTTTGCGATGCAACCCCTGATTTACCTTTATTAACTTTCTTAAAAATAAAAACCGCGAGAGCAATTACTACGATTACGATAAGCAGCCAAGCTACGGGTGTCATAATATTCTCCTAAAATTTAAATGAGTGTTAAGGGTTTAAGTTCGAATAACCGAACCGTGTTAATACATTCTCAATCTTACCTTTCAATAAATTGAATGAATTTTTTGGCTCTCTTTAAATTCAGCACTATCCGTTTTATCACTTGCCGGATTCCCGAATCAGTTTGCGGCTATCTTTATAAAACTCACTTTCGGGTTTAATTTTATGGAATTGAGCGATTGCTAAATCAATGTTACCGGCAAAATCATAAGCTAATCCTAAAAAATATATTTCCCGATCGTTATTCGCAAGGTTATTTCCGAGGGCGATTGAATCGGCACGCGATAAATAGCGGATTGCTTTGTTTAAATGCCCTGATTTTTCCTCGTCCGAAAATACTTGCTTTTGAGAGAGAGCTAAGTGCGATAATCCTAAATAGAAATAATAATTGCGAATTATTAATAACGTGTTATCATTTGTTGATTTGGATAGAAGTTCTTGTGCGATAGAATCAAGAGGTTCCAGGGTCTTGATGGCTTCCTTATATTCCATTACTCTATAACTCCCCAGGGCGGAGTTAAATATATTTACAAACTGATAGAGTATGGTATCTTTTGTGGCCTCTTTCTCAACATCCCGTAATTCGGCAGAATTTATCTCATACGGTATCTTATCGTCATAAATGTAATACCTATAAGTAACTGTTTGTATAAAATTGAAATAAAAAATTAAGCCAACTAAAATCGCTAACGTTACTCCTCCCATGATTAAAGCCGGCTTGGGAAAGCCATTTTGTGGTTTAAATAACCACTTTAATCCCTTAGCAATTCCTGGTTTTCCATTTTGGGAAATTCGCTCAATCTCCTGTGGTTGCTCCGGCACTGCCTTCAAGATACCGGCATTTATTAAGATTTCATCATTTTCCTTTATTTCTATTTTGGCAAGTTCAGGTGTTTTCCGGGGAACCATCAGGGAACCAATTTGAGAAAGCTTTAACAGCAAGCGATCGTAAAATTCCGCTGAATGAAGTAAACCATAGGCAAATTTTTGCACTGGCCTTTCATGCAGTTGGCCGGCCAGAATTTCCATCAAAACATCTTCGATCTCCTCAAAGGTCATCCGTATATCTTCAGGGACGGATAGCTTTTGAAAATCAATATTATTTTTTAGCTTCCGGATGACTTTGAAAAGAAGGTTGTTTATGGGGTCATCCTTTTGAGCTTCCAGGACACGCCTCTCTTCAGACGTATCGAGTTCATCTCGTAAATATGCCGCAATCGTCTGGTGCGAAATTTTAGGAATTTGATTCATTATTCTGACTCTCGAGGCTTAACAAGGTTCTGATATGCCCGGGAATAATCTCTTAGTGTAGAGGAGAAAATCTGCGCACATTGGAAACAATCGTTCAGATGTTCGAACAAACGCGAACAATCTTTCCCCGTTCGATTATCCAGGAACAAAATCAGGAAAAAATCTACATTTTTTAAGAGGTATGGTTTATCTAAATTGCACCCCAGAGAAGGGATATTCCCAAAGATATTGCCATTCCCTTCATCGGATTGGAGAGATTTCAATCTTTCTTGCAACGTATTCAAATACTCTGCCGCACCCGGGGAAAGTTGTGGCCAGGTAAAGTCCCGCGAGTGTTGGGCATCTTTTAGCAAGGCTAAAGCTTGCTCGAGGGATATTTCTAAGGAATCGGTCTTAGACATGATACCTCAGCAATTTTAATGTATTGCAAGTTTTTTCTCTACTTTAAATAGAGGAATCCGGAGGAGATTCTTTCATTCTTTTACAAATTAGCCGTTTTTCTTAGAAAAGAGCGGAATCTATGAATCACATTATCAATATTGCCTTCATTAATGTTCGGATCATCTGCAAAACAAGGGTGGCCGTTCGCAATTATCTGCTTCGGCAAATCCGCCCAAACGTATAAATAAAAAATATGAATATCGCGTTCAACATTTCGTTTTTGCTCGCCGGAAGTTCGTAAGATCAATACTAAATGTTCATATAATTCAAAGCGGGTATCTATTTCAAAAGTGCGAATATATGTCTGAAATCTTTCGGTGGTTTTTTTAAGATCTTTTTCGACATCCTCTATCTCTTCCGCTATAAATGCGGCGATAGAACGGCGCTTCATATAACTACCGCTGGCGCGATTGCAGACCGTGGCTAACCAGTACCGGAAATTTTGCTCGCCCTCCTCAACCCGATAGGTATATAATTTGTTTAACAAAATAATATACACTTCAGAAACAATATCATTCACCACATCATTAAGCTGCATTCCCAGGCGCTCTACTTTCCAATTAAAGCAGCGGTTTACCACAAATTTATAAATCATCTCTTTGTAACGGTTCAAAAACTCATCCCAGCCTGCCTCCCAATAAGGGGAGGTTTGATCGGTGCAACATTCCAAAAGTGCGCTAAATGAGGGAGAATTCTGAAAGCGTAACATATCCGATTTCTCTTACGAACCTGAGAGTTTGAAAAGAAACAAACACTTCATCCGTTAAACGGTTTAATTTAGCAGTTAAATTGGAAAAAACAAAACCATCTCAAGGCAATTTTTCATAAAATTAAACAGCACGATGAAAATTTTTATATTGATAAGCCCTATATATTTTAGTAAGGTGAGGTAACAACGAATTTAATGAAATAAACTTCAGATCTATTTAATCCAGGGAGTATGATATTATGGCGATTCATCGCTCCGGAAGTATCATCAACAACCGCTACGAAGTAGTGCAAGGCCCCCATGAGAAACCCAGCCTGGCCGGCGGCATGGGGCTGGTTTACCTCTGTGTGGATCACGGAAAAGACGGCCGCCCGGTGGCTTTGAAGACCTTCCGCCCGGAGTATCTCCCCAACCGGGAGGCCCGCGACCGCTTCCTGCGGGAAGGCACTACCTGGGTGCAGTTGGGCAGACATCCCCACATTGTCAGATGTCATGAAGTCATCAAAGGCGCGGTCGGGTCAGAAGTCTTCTTTGTGCTGGATCTGGTTGCGCCGGCCGAAGGCAAGCGCGACGCCTCATTACGCTCCTGGTTGATCTCCGGCAAACCGCTGCCGGTTGAACAAGCCCTGCTCTTTGCCCTGCACCTCGCCCGGGGCATGAAACACGCAACGGAGAAGCTCCCCGGCCTGGTTCACCGCGATCTGAAGCCGGAGAACGTGTTGGTGGGGCGGGATGGATTGGCGCGGATTACCGATTTCGGCTTGGCGAGCGCGATTCAGGAAACAGGCGACCAACTGCCAGTGGCAGACGCTAAAGAAAGCGAGGAGAGCGGGTTGGGAAGAACGCAGTTGACCCAGGGTGTGGTGGGCACCCCGCTCTACATGGCCCCGGAACAATGGACCGGCGGAGAGTTGGATGCTCGTAGCGATATCTACGCTTACGGGTGTATTCTATTTGAAATGCTGGCCGGGAAGCGGGTAGTGAGCGGTAACACTATTGCTGAGATAGAAAAAGCCCATCGGGAAGGCCGGGTGGCGGAAATATCTTTCAGGTTACTCGATCATCTTGGCCAACTCCTGCAAGGTTGTGTCAAGGTGAACCGGGAAGAACGGTATAGCAACTGGTTGGAACTGGAATCCGAAGTTGCCGAGGCCTGGAAAGTCGTTATGGGTAAAGAAGCACCGGCTGCCCCGGATAGTTCGCCAGACCTGCCTGCCCGACCAGGTCGTTCAGGTGGGCCTGCCGAGCGGGTGGCTGCCGGGGGGTCTTACAATGCCATGGGAGCATCGTACTTTGACATTGGCAAGTTTTCCGTGGCACGGGACTATTTTGAGAAGGCGCTGGCGATCGGGCGGCAAGAAGGAGAGCGCTCTTTGCAAGCTGTTGCATTGGGCAACCTGGGCAATGCTTATTGGGGGTTGGGCGATACGCATAGCGCGATTGGGTATCATGAGCAGTCATTGGCCATTGCCCGGGAAATCGGAGACCGCCAGGGCGAAGGTCATTCATTGGGCAATTTGGGTAATGCTTATTTCCTATCGGGCGATGTACAGAGCGCGATTGGATATTTTGAGCAGTGTTTGGCCATTACCCGCCATATAGACGACCACCAAGGTGAAGGTGTAGTGTTGGGCAATTTGGGCAATGCTTATCGTCGGTTGGGCGATGCACGTAGGGCGGTTGGGTATTATGAGCAGCGTTTAGCCATTTCACGGGAAATTGGTGACCGGCACGGTGAAGGTCAGGCGTTGGGCGACCTGGGCAATGCTTATTCGCAGTTGGGCGATGCGCGTAGGGCGATTGTGTATCATAAGCAGTCATTGGCCATTGCCCGGGAAATCGGTGACCGTCGGGGCGAAGGTGCGACGTTGGGCAACTTGGGTACTACTTATAATCAGTTGGGCGATGTGCGAGGCGCAATTGGTTATATTGAGCAGTCATTAGCCATTGACCGCGAAATCGGTGACCGCCATGGCGAAGGTAATACGTTGGGTAACCTGGGCGGTGCTTATTGTCAGTTAGGCGATGCGCGGGGAGCGATTGATTATTTTGAGCAGTCATTGGCCATTGCCCGGGAAATCGGCGACCGCCATGGCGAAGGTGTGGCATTGGGTAACCTAGGCAGTGCTTATTTGCAGTTAGACGATGCTCGCGGTGCGATTGGTTATTTTGAGCAGTCTTTGGCTATCGCCCGCGAAACCGGCGCCCGTCAGAGTGAAGGTCAGACGTTGTGCAACCTGGGTGTTGCTTATCGTCGGTTGGGCTATACACAGCGAGCCATTGAATCCTATGAACGATCTTTGGCAATCCTGCGGGAGATTGGCGATGTTATGAGTGATGCATCAATCAGTCTCAACCTCGCCTATCTGTATTCCGAACAAGGCAGCTTCTGGGAAGCCCGGCCGCACGCCCAATATGCCCAACAAGTGTTTAGCCAGGCAGGGCATGCTAAATATGCCGCAAGAGCCCGGCAATTGCTACAGGAGATCGAGCAGCAAATGAAATGAGCTTAAACCGCCACTTTCAAGAAAAGGAGTATCGGCAATGACGATCTACCCATCCGGCAGTATGATCAACAACCGCTATGAAGTGGTGCAAGGCCCCCATGAAAAGCCCAGTTTAGCCGGGGGCATGGGGTTGGTCTACCTCTGTGTGGATCACGGGGAAAACGGCCGCCCGGTGGCTTTGAAGACCTTCCGACCGGAGTATCTCCCCAACCGGGAGGCCCGGGACCGTTTCCTGCGCGAGGGCAGCACCTGGATGGAGTTGGGCTACCATCCGCACATTGTCAGGTGTCATCAAGTATTCAAGGTTGATGTTGGCTCAGAGGTCTTTTTCGTTCTGGATCTGGTTGCTGCTGCCGAAGACAAACACGACGCCTCCTTAAGGGCCTGGCTTACTCCCGGCAGACCCTTGCCAGTGGAGCAGGCATTGCTATTTGCCCTGCACATTGCCCGGGGTATGAAACACGCCACTGGGAAGATCCCTGGCCTGGTTCATCGCGATCTGAAACCGGAAAATGTATTGGTGGGGCGGGATGGTTTTGCCCGAGTAACCGACTTTGGATTGGCTGGCATCCTGAGCAATCTGTCCGAAGCTATTCCAGAGCAAGTGCAAGCTGACCCATCGTTAGCCCAGCGTAGATTGCTGACCTTCACAAAAGGTTTTGTGGGCACACCTGAATATGCTTCACCAGAACAGTTTGATGGCAAAGAATTGGATGAGCGTAGCGACATCTATGCCTTTGGCTGTATTCTCTTTGAGATGCTAACCGGGCAGCCACCTTTTATACAAAAATACAAGACACCAGAAGAACGATTGTTGAAATACCAGCAATGCCATAAGAGCGAAGAGCCAAAACCGCCGAGTTCCATTATTCCGACGTTGACAGGCAAATTAGAGACAATTGTGACTCGATGTTTACGAAAAAGACCGGATGAGCGGTATACAAGTTGGGGGGAAGTAGAAACAGTGCTGGCGAGTGCGTATCGAGTGGTGGCCGGGAAAGAGGCGTTGAGCGAAATAACGACCGAGGGCGAAACACGTGCCGAGCTTGTGACCCTGGGATGGTCTTACAATGCTATGGGAGGATCGTACTCAGACATTGGCAAGTTTTCGGTGGCGCGGGAGTATTTTGCGAAGGTACTGGCGATCGGGCGGCAGGAAGGAGAGCGTTCTTTGCAGGCTGCGGGGTTAGGCAACCTTGGCTATGTTTATCGCCAGTTGGGCGATGTGCGCAGCGCGATTGGGTATTTTGAACAGCATTTGGCCATTGCCCGAGAAACTGGCGACCGTCAGAGCGAAGGTGTGGCGCTGGGTAACCTGGGCAATGCTTATCGCCAGTTGGGCGATGCGCATAGGGCGATTGGGTATTTTGAACAACATTTGATCATCGTCCGCGAAATCGGCGATAGGCAGGGCGAAGGCCAGGCGTTGGGCAACCTTGGCATTGCCTACCGTCAGTTGGGCGATATACATAGGGCAATTAAGTATTGTGAACAGGATTTGGCCATTGCTCGCGAAATTGGTGACCGGCAGGGCGAAGGCCAGGCGATGGACAATCTGGGTATTGCCTATCGTCAATTGGGCGATGCGCAAGGCGCAATTGGGTATCATGAGCAGCATTTGGCCATTGCTCGCGAAATCGGTGACCGGCAGGGCGAGAGTTTGGCATTGGGCGGTTTAGGTAGTGCTTATTTTCAATTGGGTGATGCGCAGGGCGCAATTGGATATCATGAGCAGCATTTGGCCATTGCTCGCGAAATCGACGATAGGCAGGGTGAGGGCAAAGCGTTGGGCAATTTGGGCAATGCTTATTTGCAGTTGGGTGATGTGCATGACGCGATTGGGTATTATGAGCAGTGTTTAGCCATTTCCCGCGAAATCGGAGACCGCCAGGGCGAAGGCCAAGCGATGGGCAGTCTAGGCATTGCTTATCGTCAGTTGAACGATGTGCGTAGGGCGATTGAGTATTATAAAAAGTATTTAGCCATTTCCCGCGAAATCGGCGACCGTCAGAGCGAAGGTACGGTGTTGGGCAATTTGGGCAATGTCTTCGCTCAGTTAGGCGATGTGCATGAGGCCATTAACCATTATAAGCGATCTTTGACGATCCTTCGGGAAATTGGCGATGTCATAAATGAGGCATCATTCAGTTTAAACCTTGCAATCCTGTATTCCCAACAAGGCAGCTTCCGGGAAGCCCGGCCGTATGCTCAATATGCCCTGGAAGTGTTTACCAATGCGGGATATCCTCAGTATGCCGCAAAAGCCCGGTATTTCTTACAGCAGATCGAGCAGCAAATGAAATGAATTTGAACCGCCACTTTTAAGAAAAGGAGCATTGGCAATGGCAATTTACCCTTCCGGCAGCATTATCAACAACCGCTACGAAGTGGTGCAAGGTCCCAACGAGAAACCCAGCCTGGCCGGGGGCATGGGGCTGGTGTATCTCTGCGTGGATCACAAGGAAAACGGCCGCCCGGTGGCCCTGAAGACCTTCCGCCCGGAGTATCTGCCCAACCGGGAAGCTCGCGACCGCTTCCTGCGTGAAGGCACTACCTGGGTGGAGTTGGGCAATCATCCACATATCGTCAGATGCCATCAAGTCATCAAAGGTGCGGTCGGCTCAGAAGTCTTTTTCGTTTTGGAACTCGTTGCTGCGGCGGAAGGTAAACGCGATGCCTCGTTAAGGGCCTGGCTTACTCCCGGCAAACCCCTGCCGGTGGAGCAGGCATTGCTATTTGCCCTGCACCTCGCCCGGGGTATGAATCACGCCACCGAGAAGATTCCCGGCCTGGTACACCGGGATTTGAAGCCAGAGAACGTGCTGGTGGGGCGGGATGGGGTGGCGCGGATTACCGACTTCGGCTTGGCAACCGCGGTGCAGGAAACAGTCAACCTGCTACCAGTGGCTGGCGCTAAAGAAAACAAGGAGAGCGGGTTGAGAAGAACCCGGTTGACCCGGGGTATAGCAGGCACCCCGCTCTACATGGCCCCGGAACAATGGGCCGGCGCAGAGCTGGATGCACGCAGCGATATCTATGCTTATGGGTGTATTCTTTATGAAATGTTTATCGGGAAGTTCGCTGTGGCCGGTAACACCCTTAAAGAGATAGAAAAAGCCCATCGGAAAGGTCTGCTTGCTGAAATATCTTCCACTTTACCCGGCCCTCTGATTCAACTGCTTCAACGATGTGTAAAGGTGAACCGGGAAGAACGCTATAGCAATTGGTTGGAATTGGAATCCGAAGTTGTCAGTGTTTACAAAACCGTTATGGATAAAGAGACACCAGCCAACGCGGGTAGCTCGCCAGACCAGGCTGGCGAGTCGGCGGTGGGTTGGTCATATAATGTTATAGGGTTATCTTATCATGATATTGGCAAGTTTGCAGTAGCGCAGTCTTATTTTGAGAAAGTACTGGCTATTTCTCGCTCCAAGCAGGATCGTTCTATGGAAGCTGCAGCTCTGGGCAATCTGGGTAATGCCTATTATCAGTTAGGTGAGGTGCGGAAGGCGATTGTTTTCTTTGAACAAGATCTGAAGATTGTTCGGGAGATCGGCAACCTCTACGGGGAAGAAACAGCTCTGAGCGGTTTGGGCAATGCCTATGCAAATTTAAACGAGATTTCAAAAGCGATTACTTTTTTTGAACAACATTTGGCCATTACTCGACGTATCGGCGACCGCCACGGGGAAGGCGGGGTTCTGGGTAATCTGGGCAGCCTCTATTATCAGGAGGGTGAAATGAGGAAAGCAATGGACTTCTACCAGCATGCTCTGATCATTGCCCGCGAAATCAGGGATCGTCATGGAGAAGGTCTCGCACTGGGTGGTTTGGGCAATGTTCACCTTCAGTCTGGTCAAGTTCTTCAGGCGATTAGATATTTTAAGCAACATGTGGCTATCGCCGAAGAGATCGGCGACCGCCATGGGGAAGGTCAGGCTCTGGGCAATTTAGGAAATGCTTATATTCAACTGGGAGAGATTCCGCAGGCGATTGATTTTTATGAGCGTGATCTGGTGGTTGCCCGGGAAGTCGGTGACAGACGCGGGGAAGGTGCAGCTCTTGGGGGTTTAGGTATCGCTCATGCTATGTTGGGCGATTTACGCAGAGCGCTTATGTATGCGGAAAATGCTTTTCAGGTATTCACCCAGATTGGGCATGTTCAAGATGCTGCCCAGGCGAAGGAATTGATCAATCGTATAAAAAAGCGATTGCCGTAATATATTTAATTACGAGAAGAAAGGATTTATCCATGTTTATCTATCCATCGGAAAGTATGATCGCGGGCCGCTATGAAGTCGTGCAAGGTCCGCTCGAGAAACCCAGTCTGGCCGGGGGCATGGGGCTGGTTTATCTCTGTGTGGATCATAGGGAAAACGAACGCCCGGTGGCCTTGAAAACCTTCCGCCCGGAGCTGCTTTCTAACCGGACGGCCCGGGATCGCTTCTTACGGGAAGGCACCACCTGGATGCAATTAGGGAAATATCCTCATATTGTTCAGTGCCACAATGTAATCAAGTTTGAATTTGGCTCTGAGGTCTTTTTTGTTCTGGAACTTGTAAACAAAGCAGATGATAGAAATAACGCTTCACTGCGTTCATGGTTAATTGCAGGAAAGCCTTTATCTATAGATCAATCCTTAATCTTTGCATTGCATATCGCCCGTGGAATGAAACATGCAGTCAGCAAGATAACAGGGATAGTTCACCGAGACTTGAAACCAGAGAATATATTGGTGGGCCAGGATGGTTTAGCTAAAGTAACTGATTTTGGTTTAGCAACTGCTTTAGGGGTAGAGAATAATCAGTGGAATCTTTCTAATTTCTATACGAATGACGAAATAAGCCTGGAAAGAACGCAGTTAACCCACGGTATTGTTGGCACACCGCTTTATATGGCGCCGGAACAATGGGAAGGCGCAGAACTTGATGAGCGGACGGATATATATGCTTTCGGTTGTATACTTAATGAAATGCTCACCGGCAATTTTGCCTTTTTCGAGAAAAATTTAAAAAATTTAGAGAAAGCCCATAGAACTGGACGGTTTCGCAAATTACCTTTAGGACTTCACACCGATATTGTCCAGCTTCGGAATTCCTGTATAGCAAAAAATCGAGAAGAAAGATATCCTAGTTGGAAAGAATTGGAAGTGGAATTAACCAATTTATATAAAAAGATTATTGGTAAAGATGCCCCCCAAACACCAGATTCTCTTGTTGAGACTCGCGCTGAACGAGTGGCTTTGGGATGGTCTTATAATAGTATGGGATTATCTTATAGGGATATTGGAAAATTCGAGGTGGCAAGAGAATATTTTAACCGGGCGACAAAGATAAGTAGAACAGAGAAAGAACTTAGAATGGAAATAATGGCATTGTCTAATCTTGGAAATGTTTATTTACATATAGGAGATACCGATCAAGCAATCAAAATTCACGAACAGAGTTTGGTACTTGCACGTGAAATCGGGGAGCGCGTCGCAGAAGGGATGGCTCTTAATAACTTAGGTAATGCTTATAACAAATTGGGTAGAACAAATAAAGCAATTGAGTGTTATGAAATGCGTATTCAAATTGCCCGTGAGGTTGGGGATCGACATGGAGAAGGAAATGCATTAGGCAATTTAGGAAACGTTTACTTCCAGTCAGACAATTTTCGCTATGCGATAGATTATCATGAAAAACGATTAGCAATTATGCGTGAAATTGATGATTTAAGTGGTGAAGGAGAATCTCTTGGAAACTTGGGGGCTGTTTACGGACAATTACACGATATGCAACGTTCGATTCGTTACTACGAACGATGTCTTATCATTATGAGAAAGCTTGGTAACCCTCACGGCCAGCTAACCGCTCTTGCAGGGATCAGTGCTGCATACTCCGAGTTGGGTGACTATTGGCAAGCAATAAATTATTTGGAGCAGCGTCTAAATGTCGCCCGAGAGATTCATGATCAACGGGGAGAGTGGAGTGCTATTCGTGACATGGGGTATGCCTACCTTAAGCAAGGAAACTACAATTTAGCGATTGACTTCTATGAACAGGCTATAGATTTAGCGCATGGAATTGGCGACACAGTCGGGGCAGCAAGAGACAGTTTCACCTTGTCGATATTACTGTCTCATACGGGTCGTACTACAGACGCCTTATCCAAAGCTGAATATGCACTGGAAATTTTTGAGAAATTCGGACACGAAGAATACGCTGCAAATGCAAGAAAACTGATACATGATTTTCGAGAAAAATTATAAGGGGTTGGTTTCCTTTTGCTGCCTATTTGAATAAGATATTACGTTCATTTTGGATATCAGATGAGAGCTTAGCCATGAATATTTACCCTTCAGGAACCATCATCGCCAACCGCTACGAAGTGGTGCAAGGCCCCCATGAGAAACCCAGCCTGGCTGGAGGCATGGGGCTGGTTTACCTCTGCGTAGATCACTCAGAAGACGGCCACCCGGTTGCCTTGAAGACCTTCCGCCCGGAATATCTCCCCAACCGGGAGGCCCGCGACCGTTTCCTGCGGGAAGGCAGCACCTGGATTCAGTTGGGCAAACATCCGCATATTGTCCGCTGTCATCGAGTCTTCAGATCCGAAGTTGGCGCAGAAGTCTTTTTCGTTCTTGAGCTCATTGCCGCCTTTGAAGATAAACGGGATGCTTCTTTGCGTTGCTGGCTTACACCAGGCAAACCACTACCTATTGCGCAAGCTTTACTATTTGCACTGCATATTGCGCGCGGTATGCAGCAAGTCACAACGGAAATTCTCGGTTTGGTGCATCGCGACCTGAAACCGGAAAATGTGCTCATTGGTCAAGATGGCCTGGCGCGCATTACTGACTTCGGGCTGGTACAGGTCATTGAGGAAATCAATAAAACTTTCATAGCGGGTTCACCAGTCGAAATTGAGATGTCGGTTTTACAAAGAACACAAAAAATGCACGGCATCGTGGGCACACCACGTTACATGGCACCAGAACAATGGAAAAGTGAAGCACTGGATGCACGCACCGATATCTATGCTTTCGGTTGCATACTCTTTGAAATGACTACCGGTAAGTTCGCAATTTCCGGTAACAATCTTGCCGAAATTAAAGCCGCTCAAATGGCCGGTAAGAATTGTGAAATACCGATTGATTTGCCGGAAAACCTCCGAAAGCTATTGTCTCAATGTTTGCGTGTGGATCGGAACGATCGGTTTCGAGAATGGAACGAAGTGGTCACCAATATGGCCGAGGTGTATGCAAGGATTACCGGTAAAACGCCTCCGGAATCGATAGATTTTGCTACCGATGCTTATGCGGAGCAGTTGGCGGCTGGACTGTCATATTATGCGATTGGTATTTCCTACACAGATATTGGCAAGTTTCCAGTAGCTCGTGCTTATTTTGAAAAGGTCTTGAGTGTCGCTCATGCAGCAAAAGAGCGCCGTTTAGAAAGTGCAGCACTGGGCGGACTTGGCAATGTTGCCACACAACTCGGCGACGCCCACCGTGCTATTGAATTCTATGAGCAATACCTGGCAATTGCGCGGGAGATTGACGACCGCCATGGTGAAGGAGTGGCTCTGGGTAATTTAGGCAATGTCTATCGTCGACTCGGTGATGCGCGCCGTGCTATTGCATTCTATGAACAGCATTTGTCGATTGTTCGAGAGCTTGGCGACCATTATGGCGAAGGTGCCGCCCTCGGTAATCTCGGCACAGTTTACGAATTGCTCGGCGATACGCACCGTGCTATTGCATTCTATAAACAACGTTTGGCGATTGCGCGTGTGCTTGGCGACCGTTATGCCGAAGGCCGGACCCTCGGCAATCTCGGTAATGCTTACTTTCAACTCGGCGATGCCCGCCAGTCCATTCAATTCCATCAGCAAGACTTGGCGATTGCACGTGAACTTGGCGATCGCTATGGTGAAGGTGTCGCCCTTGGTAATCTGGGTAACGCTTATGCGCTGTTGGAGGATTGGCGTAAGGCCAGTGAATGCTTTGCGCAATATTTGGTCATTGCGCGTGAGCTTGACGACCGCCGGGGTGAAGGTATTGTGCTCGGGAATCTCGGTAGTGTCTACGCCAATCTTGGTGATGCGCAGCAGGCCATAGTATGCTATCAACAGCAGTTGACGATTGCGCGCGAGCTGGGTGATCGGCGTAGCGAAGGCGGAGCACTCGGCAATCTGGGCAGTACCTATGCTGATCTCAAGGAGGTGGAAAAGGCAATTGAATACAGCGAGCAAAGTTTGGCCATAGCACACGATCTCGAAGATGTTGTCGGCGCTGCAATGACAAGTTTTAATTTAGCGATTCTTCTGCTACAGAAAGGCCAATTGAATAAAGCGAAAGATTATGCTGAATACGCTGTGCAGGCTTTCACGCAGATTGGGCACAGCCAATATGCCGCACAGGCACAGCAAATACTTGATCGCATTCAGGCACAATAAAGGTGAAGTTTTAGAACTCTTGGAATCATAATTTGGTGAATAAAATGCCTATTTATCCTTCTGGAACCCTCATCGCTAACCGCTACGAAGTAGTACAAGGTCCCCATGAGAAATCTACCCTGGCCGGGGGCATGGGGCTGGTCTATCTCTGCGTGGATCACGCAGATGACGGGCGCCCGGTAGCCCTGAAGACCTTCCACCCGGAGTATCTACCCAACCGGGAAACCCGCGACCGTTTCCTGCGGGAAGGTACTACCTGGGTGGAGTTAGGCTACCATCCTCACATTGTTCGCTGTTACCGGGTTGATAAAGTAGCTATCGGCTTAGAAATCTTCCTGGTGTTGCAACTGATTGTCGCGGACGAGGGAAAGCGTGACGCTTCACTACGTTCCTGGCTCATCCCTGGCAAATCACTTCCGGTCGAGCAAGCCCTGCTATTTGCCCTGCACATTGCCCGGGGTATGAAACACGCCACTGAGAAGATCCCCGGCCTGGTTCATCGCGACCTGAAGCCCGAGAACGTGCTTGTCGGTCGAGATGGGTTGGCGCGGATTACCGATTTTGGGCTCGCAAAAGCAATAGACAGTTATGAAGGTATCTGTAGCAATTTCAATTCGATGAAAAGCGACGGTTTGGGGCGGCAGCGTACCCTGTTAACGCAAGGGATTGCCGGCACCCCACGCTATATGTCTCCGGAGCAGTGGGCTGGCGAGACATTAGATACCCGCAGCGATATCTATGCCTTTGGCTGCATCCTTTATGAGATGCTCAAGGGCGAGTTTGTCATCTCCGGCAAGGGACCCGAAGCGGTTCCTGAGGAGCAATTAAAAGATCTGCCCGGTAGTGTGGAAGAACTGTTGGCTGGTTGTTTAAACTTTAAGCGAGAGGAGCGTTTTGCCGGTTGGGCTGCTGTGGAGATTCGATTAGGGGAGGTCTATATGAAATTGACCGGTGAGACTACATCGGCAGCGTTGGAGAGCGAAGACGGTGAAGAAGGAGAGGCAGTAGCGGTGGGTTGGTCGTATATTGCTCTAGGTCTATCTTACCTGGATATCGGCAAATTTTCTGTGGCGCGGGATTATTTTGTGAATGTATTGGAAATTGCCCGGGACCAGTGGGATCGTTCTTTGGAAGCCGCCGCCCTGGCCAATCTGGGCATTGCTTATCGTCAGTTAGGCGATACGCGACGGGCCATTGAGTTCTTTGAACAGGATCTGGCAATTGCCCAGGAGACAGGAAACAGACGCAGCGAAGGGCGTGCTTTGACCAACCTGGGCACCGCATATTCAGATTTAGGCGATGCACGGCAGGCCATTCAATTCTATAAGCACCATCTAGCGATAACCCAGGAGACTGGCGACCGGCACGGTGAAGGCATGGCTATAGGAGGGTTGGGTTCTGTCTATCTTCAGTTAGGTGAAGTGCGACGGGCTTTTGAATTCTTTGAACATCATTTGGCTATAATGAAGGAAACTGGTGACCCGCACGATGAATGTATTGCTCTGGGTAATTTGGGTATTGCCTATTTACATTTGGGTGAAGCACGGCGGGCCATTGAATTGTTTGAGCATTATCTATCTATAATGAGGAATACTGGCGACCGGCATGGGGAAGGTATGGCCTTGGGCAGCATGGGTAATGCCTATTTTCAGCTAGGTGAAGTTTGGAAAGCGATCGAATTTTATCAGCAGCATCTGGCGATTACTCAGGAGACTGGTGATCTCCTTGGTGAGAGTAAAGCACTGGGCAGCCTAGGCAATGCCTATCGTCAATTAGGCGATTCGCAGGGGGCGATTGAGTTCCTTGAACAATGTCTGTCTATTACCCGTCAAACCGGTGATCGGCAGGATGAAGGCACCACCCTCGGTAACCTGGGTAATGCCTATTTTCACTTAGGCGAAACACGACAGGCCATAAAATTCTATCAGCAGCAACTGGCGATTACCCGGGAGACCGGCGACCAGCATGGTGAAAGCATTGCACTAGGCAACCTGGGCAATGCATATTTATATTTAGGTGATACACGACAAGCCATTGAATCTTTTGAACAAGTTCTCACTATGATGAGGAAGACCGGCAACCGCTACGGTGAAGGCGCCACCCTGGGCAACCTGGGCAATGCCTATGCAGACTTAGGGGATACGAAACAGGCAATTGAGTATTATGAACAATGCTTGGCGATCAAAGAGGAGATTGGTGATGTCATGAATAAGGCAGGTTTTAGCCTCAATCTTGCAAACCTGTATGCCAAACAAGGCAGATTCCAAGAAGCCCGGTCACACGCTCAATATGCCCTGCAAGTATTTAGTCAGGTGAGGCATGATCAATATAAGGCGGATGCCCAGAATCTTCTGGATGCAATCGAGGGTCAGATAAAATGAGTTTGAACCGCCACATTTAAGAAAAGGAGCATTCACAATGGCAATTTACCCTTCCGGCAGTATCATCAACAACCGCTACGAAGTGGTGCAAGGCCCCCATGAGAAACCCAGTTTGGCAGGAGGTATGGGACTGGTCTATCTCTGCGTTGATCGCAGTCAGGGAGGTCTTCCGGTTGCTTTAAAAACCTTCCGCCCGGAGTATCTCCCCAACCGGGAGGCCCGCGACCGCTTCCTACGCGAAGGCAGCACCTGGGTGGAGTTGGGCTACCATCCTCACATCGTGCGCTGTTACGGGGTGGTAAAAGCCGTGGTTGGCCCAGAAGTATTCCTGGTACTACAACTAGTAACCGCAGCAGAGGGCAAACATGACGCCTCTTTAAGAGCCTGGCTCACCCCCGGCAAACCTCTGCTTCCAGAACAGGCGCTCCTGTTTGCCCTGCATATAACCCGAGGGATGCGATGGGTGACGGAAAAGGTGCCCGGTCTGGTGCACCGCGACCTGAAGCCGGAGAATGTGCTGGTGGGCCGGGATGGCCTGGCACGGATCACCGATTTTGGGTTAGTGCAAGTTCTGACGGGTGAAGACAGTATCATTAGTAAATTTGATATAGGGGATGACAGTGGAGAAAGTCGGCAGCGCACTCAATTGACGCAAGGTATTGCCGGTACCCCGTGCTACATGTCTCCCGAGCAAGGGGCAGGCGAGACCTTAGATGTTTGCAGCGATATTTATGCGTTCGGTTGCATCCTCTACGAGATGCTCACGGGGGAGTTTGCCGTCGTAGGAAAGAATATTGAGGAGTTTCTGCAAGCCCATCGGGAAGGACGATTGAGAGCGATACCTACCCAGTTGCCCGTGGATACCCGCCAACTGTTAGAGAGGTGTTTGGCCCGACAGCCGGAGGATCGCTATAGAAGTTGGGAAGGGGTAGAGAATGCGCTGGTACAAGTTTATCACTCACTGAGCGGCAGCGTTCCGCAACAAATAACCGACCGGGATCAGGACGCGAACCGGGTGGAACGGTTAGCGCTGGGCTGGTCTTATAATACCATAGGCGTGTCTTATTATGATATCGGAAAGTTTGGGATTGCGAAAGGGCATTTTGAAAAGGCATCGGCCATTGCCCAGGAGATAGGCGACCGGTACGGAGAAGGATCAGCCCTGGGCAACCTCGGCAATACTTATCTTGAGTTGGGGGATGTTCGCCGGGCGATTGATTTTTTTGAACAAAATCTGGCGATTACCAAGGAGATCGGCGACCACCACGGGGAAGGAACGGTTTTGGGTAATCTGGGCAATGCCTATCTTCAATTGGGAGATGCCCGGCGGGCGATTGGGTTTTATGAACAGGACCTGGCGATTGCCAGGGAGATCGGCGACCGTCAAGGGGAAGGTAGATCCGTGGGCAATTTAGGCAATGCCTATTTTCGATTGGGAGATGCTCAGCGGGCAATTGATTTTTTTGAACAGCGACTGGATATTGCCAGGGAGATTGGCGACCGCCATGGAGAAGGCCAAGCGTTGGGGAACTTGGGCATTGTCTATGAGCAGTGGGGAGATGCCCGGCAGGCGATTGGATTTTATGAACAACACCTAACCATCGTTCGGGAGATGGGTGATCGCCAGGGGGAAGCCGCCGGCCTGGGCAACTTGGGTGTTGCCTATCGTTTGTTGGGGGATGCTCACCGGGCGCTCGGTTTTTTTGAACAGTCTCTGGTGATCGCCCAAGAGATTGGTGATCGCGGTAGAGAGGGAGTAGCCCTGGGCAACTTAGGCAATGCCTATTTTCAGTTGGGGGATGTTCAGCGGGCAATTGGCTTTTATGAACAACACCTGACAATTGCCAAAGAGATCGGAGATCGTTATGGAGAAAGCCAGGCCCTGGGGAATCTGGGCAATGCCCATTTTCAATTGGGCCATATCCAGCGGGCGATTGGATTTTACGAACAGCGTCTGGCAATTGCCTACGATATTGGCGATGTGATGGGAGCGGCGAAGACCAATCTCAATCTGGCGCGGTTGCTTTTAGACCATGCCCGCCCTATAGAAGCCCTCCCCCATGCCCAATCCGCTGGGCAGACGTTCGAGAAGGCCGGGCACATTCAGTATGCTGTCAAAGCGCAGGAGTTAATTGAGCAGATCAAAACTTATATGGGGTAAGCATTTTCATCTATACCACAAAGGAGCACTCACCATGTCTATTTATCCCTCAGGAACCGTAGTTGTCGGTCGCTACGAAGTGGTGCAAGGCCCCCACGAGAAACCCAGCCTGGCCGGGGGCATGGGGTTGGTTTACCTGTGCGTGGATCACAGGGACAATGGCCGCCCGGTGGCCTTGAAAACCTTTCGCCCGGAGTATCTCCCCAACCGGGAGGCCCGCGACCGTTTCCTGCGTGAGGGTAGCACCTGGGTAGAGTTAGGTTATCATCCCCACATTGTGCGCTGTTACCAGGTGGCAAAACCTGATATCGGCTCGGAAGTCTTCCTGGTGCTGCAACTGATTGCCGCGGCGGAGGGGAAGCGCGATGCCTCCCTACGGGCTTGGCTTACTCCCGGCAAACCCCTGCCGCTAGAGCAGGCGCTTCTGTTTGCCCTGCACATTGCGCGAGGTATGAGGTTCGCTACCACCAGAATTCCCGGCCTCGTTCACCGGGATCTGAAACCAGAGAATATACTGGCCGGGCGGGATGGATTGGCGCGAATCACGGATTTGGGGCTGGCAAAGGCTCTGGGCAAGACTAAGAAAGCCAGCAACGAATTCGATTCCATGGAAAGCGATGGAACGGGGAGACAGCGTACCCTGCTGACCAGGGGAATTGCCGGCACCCCACGCTATATGTCTCCGGAGCAGTGTGCTGGCGAGACATTAGATGCTCGCAGCGATATCTATGCCTTTGGATGCATCCTCTATGAGATGCTCAGCGGAAAATTTGCTATAACTGGTAATAATATTAAAGAGATAACCACCTTTCACCGGAATAATCCTGAATATGAATTGCCGCCCGATCTTCCGGCCGAACTTGGTATGTTGTTGAAAAGTTGTTTAGCCGCAAAACCGCTGGGTCGCTATAGGAATTGGGAGGAATTATCCTATGCGCTTGAGATCGCGTATGAGGCAGTAAATGGTAAACCTGCTCCGGCCAGGGTAGATGATAGTGAGGAAGAAGATACCGTGGCAGCAGGCTGGTCATACAATGCCCTGGGCTTATCCTATATGGATATAGGTAATTTTGAAGTGGCAATACGCTATTTCGAACGAACGCTGGAGATCGGCAGGACGGAAGAGGAGCGTTTGATGGAAGCAGCCGGGCTGGGAAATCTTGCCAGTGCTTATCTCCGAATGGGCGATGCGAAAAAGGCAATTGAATTTTACAAACAGGATTTGGCTATCATCCGGGAGATGGGTGAGCGACAAAGTGAAAGTATTGTATTGGGAAACCTGGGAAACGCGTATCGCCAATTAGGTGATGTACATGCTGCAATTAACTTCTACCAACAGAGCCTAAGCATCGCGCACGAATTAGGGGATCGATATTCAGAAGGTAACATGCTAAGTAACCTGGGTAATGCCCACAGTGATCTTGGTGACATAAGAAAAGCTATTGAATTCTACGAAAAGCATTTAACGATTGCTCGCGAGTTTGGCGACCGCCGCAGTGAATGTGCAGCTTTGGGAAACCTGGGAGGCGCCTACCAGCAATTAGGAAAGCCAGTTCAGGCGATTGAGTTATTTAAGGATGCTCTGATCATTATGCGGGAGATTGGAGACCGTCACGGGGAAGGACTGACGTTAGACAACCTCGGCCTTCTCTATAAGAATAATGGTGATTTGCAGCAGGCAATTCAGCATTACAACCAGGCATTACCCATCATTCGTGAAGTGGGCGACCGCTATGCGGAAGTGAAATCGTTGGGAAATTTAGGGGTAATTTATAACAGAATAGGTAATCCATCCCGGGCAATAGAGTATCTTGAAAAAGCATTGTCTAATGCTCGTGAAATAGGTGATCGACGTGGAGAAGGGTTAACCTGGGGTAACCTGGGAAATGTTTATATGAACATGGGTAATATAATTCGTGCAAAAGAGTGTTATGAACAAGATTTAGCCATAGCAAGGGAAATCGATGATCGGCATGGTGAGGGGTATGCCCTGGGCAATTTGGGTAATGCTTACAAATTATTAGGAGATTCCTCCTGGGCAATAGAATATTTTGAACAACACCTCACTATCGCACGAGAACTTGGTGATATGATTGGAGCAGCGATGACAAGTGGTAATCTGGCATTATTGCTCTATGATCAAGGTCGTTATACAGAGGCATTGTCTTATGCCGAATTCGCAAGAGATGTTTTTATACAGGCTCAAAATATCCCCATGGTTCAGCGTGCTAACCAGCTTATTGCCCAAATTCAAAGCAGATTGCGATAATAATTGAGAAATTGAGTAATATTGAAAAAAGAGTCAATCGATGGATATTTATCCCTCTGGAACTATAATTTCCAGCCGCTACGAAGTAGTGCAAGGCCCCTATGAGAAACCCAGTTTGGCTGGGGGAATGGGGCTGGTTTACCTCTGCGTGGATCACGGGGAAGGCGGCCGCCCAGTGGCCTTGAAAACCTTCCGCCCGGAGTATCTTCCCAACCGGGAGGCTCGCGACCGCTTCTTAAGGGAAGGTACTACCTGGGTGCAGTTGGGCAACCATCCCCATATCGTCAGATGCTATCAAGTTATCAAAAGTGCTGTCGGATCGGAAGTCTTTTTCGTTCTCGAACTCGTTGCTGCTGCCGAAGGCAAACGCGACGCCTCGTTAAGGGCCTGGCTTACTCCCGGCAAACCCCTGCCGGTGGAGCAGGCATTGCTATTTGCCCTGCACCTCGCCCGGGGCATGAAATACGCCACCACAAAAATACCTGGCCTGGTTCACCGTGATCTGAAGCCGGAGAATGTGTTGGTAGGGCGGGATGGATTGGCGCGAATTACCGACTTCGGTTTGGCAACCGCGGTGCAGGAAACAGTTGACCAGCTACCAGTGGCTGGTGCTATAGAAAGCAAGGAGAGCCAGTTGAGAAGAACCCAGTTGACCCGGGGTATAGCAGGGACGCCGCTCTACATGGCCTCGGAACAATGGGCCGGCGCAGAACTGGATGCGCGCAGCGATATCTATGCTTATGGGTGTATGCTTTATGAAATGCTCACCGGGAAGTTCGCCGTGCCCGGTAAAACACTTGATGAGATAGAAAAAGCCCATCGGAAAGGTCAGGTGGGTAAAATACCTTCAACTTTACCCCATCATCTGACCCAACTGCTGCAGCGATGTGTAAAGGTGAACCGGGAAGAACGCTATAGCAATTGGTTGGAATTGGAATCCGAAGTTGTCAGTGTTTACAAAACCGTTATGGATAAAGAGGCACCGGCCAACGCGGGTAGCTCGCCAGACCAGGCTGGCGAGTCGGCGGTGGGTTGGTCATACAATGCTATAGGGCTATCTTACCATGATATTGGCAAGTTTGCAGTAGCGCAGTCTTATTTTGAAAAAGTGCTGGTTATTTCTCGCTCAATGCAGGATCGTTCTCTGGAAGCTGCAGCTCTGGGCAATTTGGGCACTTCCTATCGTCAGTTGGGTGATTCTCTGCAAGCAATCGAGTTCCATAAAAAACATTTGACCATTGCCCGAGGGATGAATGACCTTCATGGAGAAGGAGTTGCACTGGGCAACTTAGGCATTGCCTATCATCAGTTGGGTAACCCTCAACAAGCTATTGAGTTCTTTGAAAAAGATTTGCTAATTGCTCGCAAAATCGGCGACCGCTCGGGGGAAGGTGCAGTTTTCGGCAATTTAGGAAATGTCTATTTAGATTTGGGTGAACCACTTAACGCCATTAAATACCATGAAAAGAGCCTGGTAATTTCCCAGGAGACTCGAGATCGCCAGAGGGAAGGCCAGGCGCTGGGTAACCTTGGAAATGCTTACCATCAATTAGGCAATCCTCGCCAGGCGATTGAGTCTTATGAAAAAAGTTTACTGATTGCCCAGGAGATAAGTGACCGCTATGGGGAAGGGAAAGCACTGGGCAGCATGGGCAATTCTTACCTTCGGCTAGGCGATCTCCGAAGAGCAATAGAGATGTATGAAGGACAATTAGCAATTGTTCAGGAGATTGGGGACCGCCATGGAGAGAGCCAGGTGATGGGTAACTTGGGTAATGTCTATTTCCAGATG
Source organism: Candidatus Brocadia sp. WS118 (assembly GCA_007618135.1). Classification (GTDB taxonomy): domain Bacteria; phylum Planctomycetota; class Brocadiia; order Brocadiales; family Brocadiaceae; genus Brocadia. Next base: position 32,129 of record PHFX01000158.1, read on the forward strand.
AGTGATTATCAACAGGCGATATTGTTCTATGAAAAAGGATTGGCACTCTCTCACGAGATTGGAAACCGCGATGGGGAAGGAAAAGCATTGGGTAATTTGGGCAATGCATATCGCCAGTTAGGTGATCCCCGCCGGGCGATTGAGTTCCATAAGAAACATCTGGCAATTGCGAGTGAGATTGGCGATCGCCGCAGTGAAGCAGCCGCGCTGGGGAATTTGGGTGTTGCTTATCGACAGTTGAATGATCCCCATCAGGCAATTAAGTATTACGAAAAAAGCTTGGATATCCTCCGCAAAATCGGAGATCGCCAGGGAGAGGGCCAAACCCTGGGTAACCTGGGCAATGTCTATGCTAACCTGAGCGACCCCCGTCGAGCGATCGAATTTCATGAAAAGTATTTGGCCATTGTACGCGAAATTGGTGATCAGCAAGGAGAGGGCGCAGCGTTGGGCAACCTCGGCAATGCGTACCGCCAGTTGGGTGATCCTCACCAGGCAATTGAGCTCTATAAAAAAAGTTTGGTGATTGCTCAAAAGATTGGCGACCGGCAAAGAGAAGCGAATGCGCTGGGCAACCTCGGTAATGCTTATGGTGATATAGGGCAAACGGATCAGGCAGTTGTATTCTATAAAAAAAGTTTGACAATGATGCACGAGATTGGCGACCTTGTCGGTACAGCATTCACAAGTTTTAATTTAGCGTTACAGCTACTAAAACAAACTCGCCTAAAGGATGCCCTTGACCATACCGAATATGCTAAACAGGTATTCTTAAAAATCGGCTATAACGAGTATGCGGCAAATGCACAGAATTTGATTGATCAGATTCAATCAAATTCATCATAGATTCACTAAACAAAAGAGAGAGGTGATCTATGAACATCTGATCTTTCAGGTATTGCAACCAATTGCTGCATCCTAAGGCAAGCGTTATACTTCCTTACGAGTCTGTCGTGCCACTTGAAAAAATTGGAGAGTTAATTTTGAGATATCGTGAATCTTCATTGGCTAATAAATTACGCATTTATATGACTATTCCTGTAACTCATACGTTAGGGCCTTATGCGCGCTTTGCAATTTGGGTTCAGGGTTGCCCGTTTCGCTGCCCCGGTTGTATGACTCCGGATTCTCTTCCGATGACAGGAGGAGAGGAAATTGACATAGAAGTATTGGCCAAAGCGATCTTGAACGAATCAAAAATAGAAGGAATAACTATTAGTGGAGGAGAACCTTTTCTACAAACGCCAGGCTTAGTTCAATTGATCGATCTGATTAAAGCAAATAGAGATATTGGAGTAATTGTATATAGCGGTTACCAATTGAAAAAATTGCGTTCCATGGCAACTGAAGAGGCGGGAGAAAGCATCAAAAAATTCTTAAAAAGAATTGATATATTAATTGATGGTTTATATATTAAATCACTTAATGATGGTCTTAGTTTACGCGGCTCTTCCAATCAAAAAGTTCATCGATTGACTAATAGATACTCAGAGATTTTCGAGTATTATTATGGAAGAATGGAGCGCCAGGTAGAGATTCATATTCATCGAGATGAAATGAAAATTGTCGGAATTCCTGGCCAAGAAATGCTTCAACAGTGGCAGTCAAAATTTTCTAAACCATAAATTCAAACCTTGCTAATTGGGGGTACACCATGAGTGGTGAAAAAGACTATCCGGTTCAATTAAGGCGCTCTGAGTATGATCGATTAATGAGAAATGCCAGGCGAACGGAAGAAATTGAAAAGGACGTTCGAAATCGAATGGGTCGATACTCTGACGAACTTAGAAAAGATTTTCTAAATCGTATGCAATCAACAGAAAGGCGCTTAAATACCTACGATCAACAATTGTCAGAATTCCATGAGGATATCAGAGAACTTGAGAAAAAACAAAATCGCAAACTTCGTGAACAGGCGGAAAAATTTCAGAAGGGACTGAATTCTCTGCAAAGCCAGGTGACCGCTAACCGGGAAGAATACCTCAGAATGTTCGATCAGCAAAGAGAAGAGTTCTCAAACGCATTGGAAGCCCAGCGTAAAAACCTGCAATCTCAAATTTCTGCATTAAATGATCGATTGGCAAAGAAAGAAGCGAACGAACAGCAATTAGCCCAAACCTGGATTGAGAATACAAAAACCCTGATCTCTTATATTGATGAGCATCAAAGCCATGAAAAGTTTAAACCCGGTGCATTAGAGAAAATCCGGGCGGAGTTACAACTCAGCGAAGGAAATTTCAAGCAGGGTGTTTATCAGGCGGCTATTGCTTCAGCGCAACAATCTTTTATTCGAGCATCGGAACTCCGCATTGAAATCGAACAATTGGAAGTCGAGTGGAGCGCATATTTGGAGGCTGCCAAGCAAAGCGCCACAGAATTGCTGGCCACTTGTGAAGCGCAAGAATCTTGCAGATTTGCACTAGATACGGAAGATGGTTCGATAGAAATGGAAGGGCAAATTGATTTTTGGACTGAAGGTGCACTTAGCGGTTTGAAAAAGAATGCAAAAAATGAATTAAAACGGCTGGGTAAACCGGATGATTTAGCATTGGAGGAATTAAAAGCATCGATCCGGCAATCGGAGCAATGGAAGGCAGAGTGCCTAACTTTGACTGAAAAGGCCAAACAAGCACTTATAGCCTCCCAATTGCGCAACAATATGGCTCAAACCATTGCCAATGCCCTGGAAAATGCCGGCTGGGAGGTAACCGATTCCACTTATGAAGGAGAGGATCATCGTGGAGCCATACATGTGAAGTTGGAAAATTATAGCGGGGATGAGATCGTAACCATCATCACCCCGGAAGAGGGGGAAGATGATACCATCTATAACCGGGTACATGTCTCCTTTTTTGATCGCACTTCTAATGATGAAAGCTTCCGTCAAGAGCGACTGAAAATGATTACAAATACTCTTCAGGAAGAAGGCCTGGAATGTGGTGAACCTAAATGTGAGCCGGGTACAGAGAATAAACCCAGCCAGGATGAGCGTAAACTAGATTTCAAAGAAGTAAGGAAGGCAAAGCGCAAATTGCCTCAATCTCAAGAAAAGACGAAAAAAACCAGTAAGTAGGAAAGCCAGTATATGAAGCAGGAACAGAGGGAGACCGTGCCTCTTATTCCAAAAGGGATGGAACTCCGGGGCATATTACAAGGGTACGAAGAGGCTATTTGCCAGATTGCCTGGTCGCCAGATGGAAAGATGATAGCTTCTCCATCTCTTGACGGGACTATTCGAGTGTGGGATGCTGAGAGCGGAAAAGAATCTATGGTGCTTACAGGACATCAAGGTGCTGTCTATAGTGCCGCATGGTCGCCAAATGGTCAGAGGCTCGCCTCGGGTTCCGAAGATAAAACTCTGCGGATTTGGGATGTTAAAACTGGGGAAACAATTTTCGTACTGGATGAGCATAAGGGGCCGGTTTATAGTGTGGCATGGTCGCCGAAGGGGCAAGGTTTGGCTTCAGGTTCCGCAGATAAAACGATTAAGCTATGGAAAATCAATAAACGCACAAAGCAACAAATCTGCGAGTACATAGGGCACTCCAATGCAATATATTGTCTGGCCTGGTCTCCGGACGGAGCTCTGCTTGCTTCAGGGGCGGAAGAGCCAGACAATATGTTGCGTCTGTGGGATGTCAAGACAAGTGATGTGCCTCGGATCTTAAATGGGCATACTTGTGGGATCTTCAGCGTTGTCTGGTCGCCCGATGGAAGGGTACTTGCATCAGGAGGTGGAGAAACCGATCAGCGGATAATGGTTTGGAAGAGAGATTCCGAGTTGCCGGAAAACATTCTTGAGGGTCATACCGGCAAAATCTGGAGTCTTTCATTCTCTGCGGACGGGCGCTTATTAGCATCCAAATCTCATGACAGCACGGTACGGTTGTGGCGTACCGACACTTGGCAGGAGGCCGCCAGACTTCAAGAACCCAGTTCATTAACTGACTTGGCGTTTAATCCTGTTTTACCGGTTTTAGCCACGCCGGGAGAATATGATCAAAATATCCACATTTGGGATCTAAAGTACGATCTTATACTAAATAGTTCAGAACTCGCCGAGCCCGTCTATTATCAGAATGCCAAGGTTATAATGATTGGGGATACTGAGAGTTTGCAGTCGCTGTTGACAGCAGAAAACATGGTGAAACCGGTGGATAAACTCCATATTTGGTCTTTTGAGATGAAAGAAGAATATTCTAAAGATTCACCGCAAGAGATTCGAGAAATTTTGTTTCGGGAACTGAGTGGCGACCCCAATTACCAATTGGATCATCGCATGGAGTTAAATGGAGCGGCATTGATCTTAATGGTTCTCAAGACTCCTGTGGAAAAGAACCAATTTGATGGAATACAACTATGGATTCGTACTATCGCGCAAGCCCAAAATCGTCAGAGTAATCTCACAAAGGTATTGAAAAAGTTTCTCATCGTTATCAAAAAAACTACTGATAGAAATTCTACCAGCGACGAATACATCCGAAAAACTAAAGAAAAGATGAGATTTGATGGCTTTTTTGAGATTGATCCCGAGAAAACTGAAAGGCTGAAGAAACTTAGTAACGCAATTTGTGAAAGTATCGCTTGGAATGCGCTTCCCAGGACTACTTCAACAAAAATTTTTCAGCAAATTCAGGAATTTGTTCTAAATGAAAAAAAAGATGGACGTCTGCTTAGCACCACAGAAGATTTATTTCGCATATTTTGCAAAACCTATCCGGACATTCAGGATAATGAACTGAAAAGTAAATTTGATACTTCCATATTTTATTTGCAGAACCACGATCTGGTACGCTTTCTTTATGAGAAACACTTCATTCTGTTTCAGCCGGAAGTGTTTCGAGGATACGCTTCTTCAATTATCAACGCTGCCGCGCAGGATCCGGAAAAAATGGGTTCTATCGCCGAAGAAAAAACTTTAAATGGCATATTTAGTATTCCGGAAAAACTAAAAATTTCCAATAAAAGTATAGAAAAACTCATACTTTACCCTGTCATAGAAGAACTGTTATTTCACGAATTAGTTTTCAAAGAACCTACCGGCGACGGAGCTTATTTTGTCTTTCCCTCCCAGTTTGGCCGTGATTTAGAAAAGAAAGCGTTGATCATAAAAGGTAGATCAACAATATTTCGGTTCAGAGGAGCATTACAGAATATCTATACAACGCTTGTTGTGCGTCTCGCTAATACCAAACTGTTTTTAACCGAACGAACAGATATGGGGCAAAATGCTGTAATATACAATGACAGGGATGGCGGTGCCTGTGGTATTCATTTGCAGAAAAAGAAGTGGGAAGGGGAACTAACGCTTTTTTATGCGAAAGATACTTCCCCGGTGACCCGTTTCCTTTTTGAGGAGTTTATTTTTCGTCACTTGAAACGCCATGGTGTTAGTAAAATTAAACGCCTGTTTGTTTGCCAACATTGTGGTAGTACTATCCAAAAGGATTGGGCTGAAGGCCGTCTGAGCCGCGGTTATGATCAGATCGAATGTGGAAAATGTGGAGAATCTGTTTCACTCTCATTGCCAAAAGAACAACTCAAAAAAATGCTAATTCAAATTGCAAGAATGGATGAGTATGCTGATAAAGCAAGGGAATATGAATCTTTAGAAGAAACCTTACGACGCAAGGAGGAAAATAAGGAATTCGATGTTTTCTTTAGCTATAATCATAAAGATCAAGCAGCGGTAATAAAAATCGGAAAGGAGTTAAAGAAATGGGGTATCCTACCCTGGATTGATCTATGGTATATTTTGCCTGGTCAATCATGGCAAAAAGAAATTGAGAAACAGATCAAGAATAGTAAGGTTGTGGTAGTATTCATAGGGCCAAACGGTTTGGGTCGCTGGCAAGACAAAGAATACATGGCCTTTATGCGCAAATCCGTTGAGTGCGGCGGTAGAGTGATTCCGGTTATGCTTCCTGATTTTTCTAAAAAACCCGAATTGCCCTCTTCTTTTCTGGAAGAATTTGAGTGGGTGGATTTTCGAAAAATCGAAGTTGAATATGATCCCCTTAAACAATTAATTCGCGGAATTGAAGGAAAGTAAGAAGAAATTTATTAGCAAAGGTATGGAAAAAGCGCTATGAATCAACTACTGAGTCATTTCACTAATTATGATGAGCGATTCTTTTTCCTGTACGGTAAGACCGACGACGAATTTTGCTGGCCAAGCCTGGAAATCCTGAATTTTGAGGAAGTGCTCCATCGCCATTTAAAAACGTTAGGGTATCAACGAATTATTTTCTTTAACGGTAAACGGAAAGTTTATTTCTTTGATTTTGAGAGCAAAGAATTGATAACACCCAAATCAGCTAAGAAAGAGGAAAAGGGTGAAAGCGATTCGAGCCATCGCCAAAACAGAAAGATAGCTGCCGGGCCATTGGGATACAGGTTTGTTTCATCGAAAGATTCCCCTGGCGTAAGCAAAAGTGGTAGGAATATGCTGGAGAGTGGTAACGCTCCACGTGATAATTCGCTGAACCTGGGTGGAATGCGTGATATCGATATGATCGGTTTGGTTGATAAATGTATCAGGGAAACTCATTGCAAAACGACAGTGGTGTTTTCGGATGGATTTGATTTCATAAATAGCACCGACGCCAATGCGGTGCGGCATCTGGCAGCAGATCTGTCAAACTGGAAAGCACTGGGCGCGGAAAATGAGAACATTTGTTTGTTTATTTTCCCGGCAATAAATGTTGAACATATCAACGGGCTCTTGTCGCATCACCCGGAATGGAGGTTTCTGTTCGGATTAATGTTTGATGGCGAAAACCGGCTTTCCAGGCAGATGATTCAAATTGGCGCACCGCAGCGAGACGAATGCGAGTATCTGATTCACTATCATCGTCTTACGCGCATGCTGCCAGTCGATTGGGATTATCTGCCAGAGGCAGTCACCCAATTAACTCGCCAATTACGCGCCGAGGGAATTGATCTGAAAAAAATTAATGTCAGATTGAAAGGAATTAAATCGCTGAATAAACCAGATCTCGAAGGATTGTGGGGCCATTTAGAAAAGGTCCCGGCGCTACAACGATTGCGCAGATTGAGAGGCGTCGAAGCAGTTCGAGAAAGAATGGAGGCGTTATTGCAGCGCCAGAAGGAATATGAGGAAACCGTAGAGCAACGAGAACCGGTGAACGCCCTGACAAATAGCGTTTTTCGTATCTGGCCAATCCCGCCGCAACTTAGTGATAAACCCACTCTACATATCGCCCTGCGAGGCAACCCGGGAACTGGCAAGACCATGGTTGCCAACCTGTTAGGAGAAATTTACCGCGACGCCGGGTTATTGGAATTAGGCCATACGGTTAAAGTCACCAGAAAAGACCTTGTGGCAGAATATGTAGGCCAAACAGCGATCAAAACGGCTGAAAAAATAGACAATGCCCGAGGAGGGATGCTTTTTATTGACGAGGCCTATCAACTATCTGAAGGAGGAGAAGGAGATTTTGGTAAGGAAGCGATCGAAGCGATTATGGAAGCAATGTCAATTCGCAATGGAGAATTTGCTGTGGTGATTGCAGGTTACCCTGGTAAGATAGATCAGTTTTTAGACACAAATCCCGGTTTAAAGAGACGTTTCGGAGAAAGTAATATCATTACCATTGCTGATTATAAACCGGATACCCTTCAATACATTTTTGAACAGAAAGCTCGGGAAGCAAATCGCACTATTGATCCTTTACTCAAAGAAATGCTGCCACATTTTTTTGCAAACTGGCATGCGGCCCGAGATCCTCAAACCTTCGGGAATGCCGGAGAGGTGATGAATTTATACCAGGAAATGGATGAACTGAGAGTTAAACGGGTTGCCGAAAAAGAATTAACCGGCGAACAGCGCTTCACCTTTACTATTGACGATATACACGAACGATTGCGAAACCATCTCAAAACTCCCAAACCCACTACGGTGGAAGAGGCGTTGAAACTGTTGGATGATCTGGTGGGTTTAGAACGAGTAAAGACATGGTTGGAAGAAAGAACCAGCCATATTCAAGTTATCCAACAAAAACGTGAAAGGGGATTAAAGGTGCAGAAGCCTCTTCCCGGCCATTTCATTTTCGTCGGCAACCCGGGAACCGGCAAAACCACGGTCGCCCGACGTTTCGGTGAAATTATGCATCTGCTGGGCCTTCTGGGAAGGAGCGAGCCACTTATGGTTACAGCAACAGAGTTAATGGATCCGCATATTGGAGCTAGCGCAGAAAAAGCGCTTAAGGTTTTCAGAAAGGCTCTAAACGGAGTTTTGTTCATCGACGAGGCGCATCAGTTGGCTGAGAACCCCAGCGGGGAAGAAGTAATCAAGGCGTTGGTGCCTTTTATGTCTGCCAATGCCGAACATCTATGTGTAATCTGCACTTCTTATCCCGGTAAATTACATGACTTTTTTAAGGTTGACCCGGGCCTGGAAAGACGCTTTACAGAAGTTATCGAGTTTGAAGATTTTGATGAAAAAGCTCTTTTTGAAAAATTTGTTAATGTATTAGAGGTGAATCATGAATTTATGGGCGATGGATTGGAAGAAGAGATCCAAAGGCTGTTTGCCGTCTGGGTAGTTGACAAAAAGGCCGGCTTCGGCAATGCCAGCGCGGTGGAGAGATTAGTACAGCGTATGCGGGAAAAGCAGGGGGTACGGATTGCAGAATACCAGGTAGTTTCATTCTCCGACAGGGATTTACAAACCTTATTGCCCGAAGATCTCCCTGAAAATGAACGTCACAGAATTGGCTACAAACCCCAAACACCGGAGACCGTTCTGGAAAGCCTTGATTCGCTGGTGGGCTTGCAGCAGGTGAAAGAGATGATCCGTACTATTATCAATCAGCTTAAGATGGAGAAGTTGCGCGGCGGCGACATGGCTTTAGCTCCCGGCCATTATGTATTTAGCGGTAATCCCGGAACCGGGAAAACCACCGTGGCGCGAAAAATGGGCGAGATGTTCCGGGCGCTTGGCATCCTCAAAAAAGGTCACCTGATCGAAACTGCCCGCGCCGATTTGGTGGCCGGATATGTGGGACAAACCGCAATCAAAACTCGAGAGATATTGGAATCTGCTCTTGACGGCGTTTTGTTTATCGACGAGGCATACGAGTTGATTTCCGATGAGCGTGACAGCTTTGGCAAGGAAGCGGTCAACACCCTGGTGGCGTTTATGGAAAATAATCGCCATCGTTTATGTATTATCGTCGCCGGTTACCCGGAACCTATGCAGCGTTTTTTGAATGCTAATCCTGGCTTAAAATCTCGTTTCGCACAAATACTTTTTTTTGAAAATTACAATGGGGATGAAATGCTGCAAATCTTTCAACTCATGGCGGAACAAAGAAAAAGAATGCTCGGGCCAGGAGTGGAAGAGAAACTGCTGGCAATTTTCCGCCAATGGGAAAGAACCGCCGACCAACAGTTTGGAAACGGGCGAGCGGTTCGTAACCTGCTGGATGCAATGATGGCCAAGCAAGACAATCGTCTGGCTAAAGTTGCGGATCAATTTAAAGTAGATGATGAACAGCTTTATCGATTAGAAATTGAAGATATTCCTTTTTTTTCAGATGATCCTAGAAGCAGTAAAAAAGGAGAGGTTTAATGGGCAGAATAGGACTCGATTTCGGTACAACCAATAGCATCTTGAGTTATTATGATGAGAACGAGCGGGAATATAAAACCTATCGAATGAAGGGTGCAGGAAGTACAGATTATATCCCTTCTTACGTTTCTTACAAGAAAAAAGATGGGCAAATCGCTATTGGCCGCGCCAGCCAAAAACGGTGGGATGATCCGGATTATGAAACCTACTCGCGGTTCAAAATTCTGTTGGGAGAAAAGAATCAGGAAAGATTAGCAGAAAACAATTATGGGTTGAGAAACCCCAAAGATGTCGCCAAAGATTTTATAAAATATTTGATTGAGAGTTACCAAAAAGAACAGTTGAACGGTGAACCCATCGAAAGTATGGTCATCACTGCGCCGGAGATCTGGATAAAAGATAACCAGCACTTAGCCCGGGAAAGATTGAAGCAAATCTGCGACGAATTGGGAATTACCTCCAGTTTTTTAAGCGAACCGGTTGCAGCCGCCGTTTACTTCTGTTACCTTTACAAGAAAAGAAATGGAAAAGCCTTCCACGGTCATATTCTGGTCTGTGATTACGGAGGGGGAACATTAGACCTCAGCCTTTGCCGGGCAGAAAAGTATAAAGAACTAAAAATACTGGAAAGAACCGGAAAAGGCTATTCGCCTGACACGATCGGGAAAGCCGGAATCGCTTTTGATGAGAAGGTTGTCATGGATATCTATGAACAAACTAATAAAAAATCGCTCTCTCGCAGCGAAGAGCTTTATTATACATTAATGAAAGAATTCGAAGAAAAAAAAATCGATCTTAAAGATGATGTGGATAGGGCATTGGAACAATATCTAAACAGAAAAACATTCAATGATTCCATATTTGATCTCTATAAGCAATTTAAAATTAAACCCTCTGACCTTGTTACTGCTTTTCGAAAAGAAATTGAACCGGAATTGAGAGAGGCTTTGGAGGAGATGAAAACCTATTTGGCCAATTATTATATTGATCTGCACAGTACTGATCACTTTAAGATTCTGATGGTTGGCGGATTTAGCAATTTTTACCTGGTGCAAAAAACCGTTAAAGAGGTATTTGAATCATCCAATTCGGATGAACTCTTTGCCTCTTATCTTTCCATAGAAAACAGGGCTCTTGCCATTTCAAAAGGAGCGGCAGTGGTTGCCAATGAAGATTATGGAGTCCATGCTACCTGCCCGATCAGCGTAGGGATACGAATTTTGGCCGATGACACGGGTGAATTGAGACCGAGCGATAAAATCATTTTCCAAAAGGGCGAAATACTATCCAATCATAGCAAACCTCGCTATCTCTCTTACTCGCTTGAATTTCATGAGGACAAGCCCGCGGACCAAATCAGTGTGGAAATCTTTTTGGGCGATGATAAAAATCGAGTATATCTTAACCTGAGAAAGGATTTGGGAGAAAAAATCGATCCGCTTTTTCCAAATCATTATAAAAAGGGAAATCGTTGGAAAATTGGCTTTTCGGTAGATGAAGATTCCATCTTTACGCTGCACGTGAAAGAAGACCGCGATAATGGCCAGGAAACCAAGACGCGTTTGGGAGACTTGTTGGAAAAAATCAGTTTGCCGAAAATAAGCTCCCAACCAGCAAAAGGAAACTGAGAAAATGAGAAATTGGCAAAAGTTCGAGCAGTTATGGAAAAATATCAAAGCGGAATCCGATCAGGATAAGAGAGATCAATCGTTTCTCAACTTAATCAATCATTTACTCGCTGATATAGTTTGGGAAAATGACCGTATTCAAGAGATGATAACCCGGGACCCTCTGACAGTTAAAGATTTCTTGATTGAGTACTTGAATATGGCCGATCAAATCTACCGGTTTTTTACTATAGCAAATCCATTTCTAGTCATCGAGTTTAAGAACAGCGAATTTTTAAAGGATGTCGAAGAAGTACAACGGCGTCTAAAAGAAATGCAAAGCAAAACGAAGCGCTGGCGTGAGAAGCATGCAGAATTCTTGCAAAACCAGGAGAGGCTGGAAAAAGCAGAGCAAGAATATGATTCCCTGGAAGAAGAGGCGGCGCGGTTTCAGGAAATAAAGCAAAAAGCTACCCCGGAGAATCTGAAAAAGTTAAGAGAAAAAGTAAATTCATTAAAACAAGCGTCCAAAAAATATAAAGATGAAATAGAAACTTTAGAAAAACTGAATCACTCTCTTTCAGCAGAGTGCGGCGTTTTTGAAAAAACTTTATCTTCTTTAAACCAACAGAGCCAGAACAATATTAAACAATGGATGGAACTTATTAAAAGGTTAGTATCCACTCTAAATGAAGAATGGCATGCCCTGGACAGGCGTTTTGTAGCGAAGTCTAACCAAACCAAGCAACTAACTCAACAATGGCAGCAGAAAGTAAAAGAATATCAACAGGTGGAAAACCGGTGCAGAGAGATGATCGAAAAGTTAGATAATTGTATGGAAGCCTTAAACCATGTTTCTGAGGTAGAACAGGCAAACCGTAATTTATATGCCGTCCATTTTGCAGCAGATGCGCAAACGCGAAAAAGAATGCAAGAGGCATATAAAGCTCACTGGTCAAAATATAATGGAAACATCGAAAAGGCACCTGAAGTTACAATGCTGCCCGGCCTGCAAAAGCTTCATGAGTGCTCCGAGCGAATCTCTGCTGATCTGAAATTGCTCGATGAAGGTCTTGGCGAATTGATTCAATTAAGTAAGAGCTTGCGGGATGGCATTCGACGATTGACGGAAGCCGGACAGTCGCAAAAAGTTAGTTGACTTCTATCTGGTTATTGAATAGATGCAATTAAAAGAGAAAGTTTTGGAATATGAATAGAAACTTAGAAGAGTTTGTCTCTGTTTACTGCCCGGTATGTAAAACAGAATATAAAGAAAAAGAACAAGTAGATGTCTGCAAAATTTGTGGATGGGAATTTACTTATTCTGCCGATGTGGACTTTCCCCCAAATTTACAACAAAGGTATGAACAGCGGTTACGAGTTATGAGAGAAAATTGGGGACAATTGCAACAGGCAAAAAAAATGCTTCTGGAAGCGGAGCCGTTAATGAGGAATTTGGAACAGCAGTTAAACCAAATAACTCGGGAAAGCGAGGAAAAAGGGAAGAAAGTAAACGAGCTTGAACGAAACCTGCAAAGCGTCCAAAAGAAACTACTTGCTGTAGAGCAACATGGAGAAAGGCTTCAGAAAGAGTTGGATACAGCCAAAAAGATGTCCGTAAAACGCCCTGAGTCTCCTCGCAGTGCCCGGGTTACCTTGCTGGAAGACGGAGCTGCTTCCTTAAAGTGGACTGCCGTTGCCAATGAACAGGATATAAATTACCTGATTGTCAGGAAAACAGCAAGCGCTCCCAAATCACCGGTTGACGGCGATATTGTTGGGTGGGTTCTGGATACTTCTTGGATCGATAACTCCCCGCCCCAGGATGTACAGATTTATTATTCGATCTTTGCCTTGAAAAGCAAAGCCTGTTCCGCCCCGGCTCAAACTTCGCACATTATTATCAACTCGCAGGAAGCCCTGCCCCCAATTACCGGGTTGGAGGTTTGGGATCGCCGCCATTACCTGGTATTATTATGGGAATGGCCACTGGATGTCGCTAAAGTCTGGGTAAGCTGGCGCCACGATAAATATCCGGAAAGGCCAAGCGATTCAATAGCTCAAAGTCGGGATATTACCAAAGGAGAGTATGATTCCTCCGGCGGGTTCCAGATCAAAAACCCGGAAGATAAACCGTACTGGTTTGCTGTCTATGCTTATGATAATATAGGTAAAAAAAGATATGGGCCGGGGGTTTACGTTACCCTTCGAACAGACTAATTCAGACTACTAATATGAACAGATGTAATTTGAGGAGAGGTAAAATATGAAGGAATTAACTTGCTTATACTGTTTTGAGACATTCTCGCCGTCAGAAGTGGTATTCCGTTGTATGAATCCGGATAGTAAAGCCTGCGCACCAGAACAGGATGAAATGCTCGGAAAGTACCAGCGAAAAATTGGTGACTCACCTATTCTGCCCAGAGTTGTTGAACCGTCTAAAAATTTGCCAACTAAACCTAATAAGGGATGGGATAAAATCAAGGGCACGCTTTCTTCAAACAGAAGCCAAATGCTGGCGTTTGCAATTTGCCAGTGTGGATTTAAGACCAGCAAGCGGCTTTGCCCGCACTGCCACAATGAGCTACCCAGGCAGTTTGGAGAAACCGACAGTCATACCATTGCGCTGCTAGGCACTATAGAATCCGGTAAGAGCCATTATATAACCGTGCTTATCCATGAATTAAAAAAACACGTTGCGGCTGATTTCAACGCAGCATTCAGTGAAATGGATGACCAAACCATTAAACGATATAAGGAAGATTTTCATAAAAGACTCTATATAAACCGAGTTGTTATTAAAAAAACTGCCTCTGCAAGGACTGATATTTCTGTACGTTATCCATTAATCTATCGTCTTAGTATAGAGAAAAAAAAACAAATTCAGGCAAGTTCGATGGTCTTTTTTGATACCGCAGGCGACGATTTAGAAGAAATGGATAAAATGGAGACTGAAACAAAATATATAGCCCGGGCGCAAGGGCTTATATTCCTCATTGACCCGTTGCAGATTCCTCAACTTCGTGACCGGGTTCGCGATAGGAATGTTCTAATACCTCGGGAAATAATTGATCCGGGCCATATCGTAACCCGGCTCGCCAACCTGGTTCGGGATAGCAGCGGGATAGCTCATGATGCAAAGATTGATACTCCAATAGCTTTTGCTTTTTCCAAGATCGATGCGGTATTACCGTTTATGCAGCCAGATACCCCAGTGAAATGGGATTCCAACCATGGGGGCTTTTTTGATTTGGAAGATTTTGAACAGGTGAATGAGAGCATGCATGACCATTTGGCGAACTGGATTGGCCGCGGATTCGAAATGTTTTTAAGGCATAACTTTACCAATTATGCCTTCTTTGGGGTATCGGCATTGGGATCCGCGCCGGATGAGAGCGGGCAAATCCGCAAAGGGATTGCTCCTCACCGGGTAGTAGATCCCTTTCTCTGGGTACTTTACAAGTTAGGTAAAATAAAAGGATCAAAGGGTTCTCAAGCGCCTTTGAGCTTTGAAATATAATCATAGAAAAAAAATTCTATGCCGCAATTTTATCAGGTTTATTATACATCATGCGTAACCGGTTTGAGCGGTTCAAGCGGGTTTCAGTTTAACGCGGCTTCCCCGGAGCTTGAACCGCACCTGCTCCGGTTGATCGAGCGGTTTTGCGTTTATGTTCCTCCTGCCTCCGCGCCGCCACAACCTTCACCAGCAGAGATTGAAAATTTGCCGGTTTCCCTATTCTATTCCCCATTACAGGAAGGCGGAGGGGTGATCGCTCAAGCCAAATATTTGGGCAAGGACTATTCAAATCGCTATGGCAATTATTTTGTGCATGCCCTGGTTGCCAAAGAATCCGATTTACTTATTGAGAATTTCCCGCCCATATCATTCTGGCGTTTTTCGCACTGGAAAACCCAGGAACAAAGTTCTACCGAATTACCGGCAATCGAAGTCGGAGAATTAAAGGGGGGAATTCAGATCCTTGAGGTAGCGCAGTTTCTTAAGGATGGTGATCGCCTAAAACATTTGCCAGCTTTGCTAACCGCAGTGGAGGACTCGTTTCGTACCAAACGTCCACTCATTATTGTGGACGATAACAAGTCGATTGCATTATGGATTGCTGCCATCTTTTATGCCTTTCCCCTACACATTGCGTTGCGTCTATCTTTTAACACTTACGTTAAAAACCCCTATCAGGCTGATTTTAAAATTATCGGCACTACTCCTGACTCAGACTTTCGTTTTTCCCAGAATGAAATGGAATACCAGTTTTATGTTTTCGATTTTAAAGGCAATCGATTTAGTTCGATCCAAAATGTCTCTGGATTTGCTGAGAAAATAACCTACCTGTATAAGCAGAAAAATTTAGAGGAAATTATCGAATTTAATTCTCCTGGCAAATATATTGATCCTGCGTTGCCCATAGAAGATTTAGACTCTGCGCTCTCATATTACGCCTTGAATCGAAATTTAGATGTTCCGGGTATTCATGATCGGGGAGCTCTGGCCTTGTACACTAAGCGCCTCTCTACAACTGATCCAGGATCAATTGATCCCATATTTTTGAATGAACTTTTTAATTTGGTAATCCAGAAGCATGCTCCTGATTTAACCTTGCTGGAAGTATGCACGGAGTTTTTCCGCACGGCAATGCAAGTGGAAACTATAAGAAACCGGCCAGGAATTTGGTCTGCTATTGAAAGATCCTATCTTACCTGGCTTCTCGATAAGGCCTTCCGGGTAATTTCACTCGAACAGCTTAGCAAAACCCTCGCTAACCTTGAATTTTCCGATAGCGCAATTCGATCCACAAGCCAGCTAAAGGGAATCTGGATAGAACGCTTTGAGCATATTCAAAGCAAAGATCCGACAAATTTGTTGGATTTAATCCATTTCGGAGAAAAATTTGGTTTCCTATCCGAGAAGGAAAAAGGGTTAGAAAAAATAGGGAAAGATATAATAGCTCCAAATTTAAACAATTTGCGCATTCAAAAAATGCTATTTCAACTCGCGTCCGAACCGGTTGGCAAGAATATTATTGCTGGCATTTGCGAAAGTCTTACCGAAAACCTGGAATTACCTGAAACTCAGGATCGTCTAGAATTATTAGTTTCCAACCAGGATATTTTTCCGGAATTAAGAAGAATTGCACTGGAGAAAAACTACTTGAAGCTTTATTATCAAATTATACAAATTGATCTTGTGGAGAGCCGAGAACAACCGTTCGATGCATTCAAAAAATATATGGAAGATATGTATAATTTAAAACAGTCCGGGCACAGTTTAAGCTTAGAATTAGTTGATTCAATT
>PHFX01000261.1 GCA_007618135.1 Candidatus Brocadia sp. WS118
GGAACTTATATCTGTCGAAGACCAAAATGTAATATGGACCATGTCCAAATATGAACAGGAAAAAGACGAACACGAGAAATGGAAAAAAGAGTCAGACAGGCAGATTAACAGTATGTTACATCCCAAATAATTTTTTTGATGTTTTAAGGCATGCCCTTTATTTCGGCCAAACTTGCAGGAGTTAAAGAGATAGCTACATCTTTAGATAATTTCATGAACAAACAGAAAAATACCTATACACCTAACGCACTTAACGAGGCCGCCGATCTGGGTGTCCGAATAGCAAAGCAAAAGGTCCACGTCATTTCAGGAAAACTAAAGGCAAGTATAGGAAAAAAACCCTTAGGAAAAACCTCGATAGAAGTCCATGCCATAACGGAATATGCCGGTATTGAGAACTCAAGAACAGGCAGCAAGGGCGCTCTTGGAAAACATAACTTTTTTGATCAATCCAAAGAAGAAGTCAGACGACAGTTCCCAAAAATCATTCAGACAAATATAGAAAAGAATTTAAGAGAAAATAAGGCTAGAACATCTGTTTGATGATTGTACCTGTAACCTTATCCTTATTTTTCTCTATTATTTTATTATCCCCTTTTTTTACATACGCGGTAATCCTTGAACCGCAAGTAGGTGGTCTGGAAATATCTTCAAACCTCCTCAAAAAGATACAGAAACTAATAGACATCTCCTCTGCATGTGTTGAACTTGCAACGACCACAGGCGGATTCTCTGATTCTTGCATCCGATTCCATGTTGCGGTAAATTTGGGCCTTACTGAAATCTTCAACGACAATCAAACAAAATCCGATATCGACAAAATCTTATATGGTTAGTTTAGTTCTCCTTTTTTCTTTTTACCCTTAGCGAAATATGTCTTTTGGCGGTACGCAGGGTGCTATTCGTTATACTTTAGTTGTCGATGATAGTCAGGCAACGGGAAAAATTAACAATTTTAAGAACGCTTTAAGGGGTATGGATACATCTGTCAATTCTTCGGCTACCGGATTGGGTAAGATAAACACGGCGATGACGGGATTGGATAGCCGAACTTCAAAAATCTCGCAGGTAATGACAGGCCTGAAAAATAACTTTGGTGCCATCACCACGTCAGTAGGTGCGGCCATGTCCTCCGTAGTAAACCTGAACCGTGCATGGCAGGATTTGGGGGATACTCAGATAGCTGTTGATAGAACGGCCCTAAAGGTTAGCAGAACACAGGAAGCAGTAACAAAAGCGCAAGACAAACTCAACCAGCTAACGACAGAGGGAAAACAGGGAACTGTCGAATATGAGCAGGCCGTAACCGATTTGGCACAGGCAGAAGAAGCCGCAACCTTGGCCGTAACAATGCACGGCGAAGCACTAGAAGACCAGCAGAGAACCTACGAGAATTT
The DNA here is from genome assembly GCA_007618135.1 of Candidatus Brocadia sp. WS118. Classification (GTDB taxonomy): domain Bacteria; phylum Planctomycetota; class Brocadiia; order Brocadiales; family Brocadiaceae; genus Brocadia. The sequence continues at coordinate 1,398 of PHFX01000261.1, forward strand.
CTACATGAATATCTTTACTACGGCTATAAGTTCGGTAGGAACTTTAGGTACATCATTGCAGGCGCTAGAGTCGGTTGGTATTCCTGCATTATCGAAAATAACCAGCGCAGTTAAAGGTCTTGGATTATCGCTAAAGACGTTATCAATAGGTGGCGCTGTGGGGTTGGCAATAACCGGAATAATTCTACTCGCACAGAACTTGATGGAAGCAAGGGCAAGAACTGATGAGCTGAAAAAGGCAATAATGGACCTAAGCCAGCAATCCATCGATCTTGCATTTACCGCGATAAAGACATCTGATATTGACGCCAAAAGGGTTGCCCTTAATGCACTGAATAAAGCATTAATCGACCTTGACGCGAATAAACCACAACGTACGTTCTGGGATAATTTCAACAGTTCCGGTGGTGAAGCACTAGACGCATGGAATCAACAACGCGCAAAGGTTGTAAATGATATAGGAGTACTTGAGAAACAGCTAGCACAGACCAATACCGCCGCCTCAACATTTAATGCCACGATGAAGCAACAGGCATGGCAATTCGGACAGGTAAACATACAGATGCTAAACTATCAGGATATGATAGCCCAAACAATATCCCAATCCAAACTACAGGCTGACGCTTCACAGAAATCTGCCGATGCTTTAGAAATTGCGCGACAGATGGAGGCCAAACTGAGTATTGAGATACCTCTTGCAAATGCACGATTGGGCGAACAAAAAGAAGTCGTAGAAGATAATACTGCGGCGTGGGATGCTTACATTGGCGCTATACGTTCATTTTCTGACGAAATGAGAGGACTTGACAAAACAGGATTCAAAGACTTTTTCAAAGACTTGGGCTTTGGGAAAAACACGATCAAAGACCTTTGGAAGCAGAACCTTAAAGACCTTGATTTTAACGACCTGTTTGAAGATATACGCGGTTCAATAATGTCCTTTGACAAATTCACTTTCGATGACGGTGCAATCAGCAAATGGCTGTCCAACCTCAAAAAGCGAATTGAAAAGGTAATCAAAAGCAATCCGGATTCCAAACCTCTTGCTGCGGACCTTATAGGACTTGCAGATTCCAAAACCGCCGAAGAATTTAAAAATAAATTTGTGGCATTGCTAAACAAGATAAAGGGCGATCCTGCGCTGCAAAAGGTCGCAGCAGATCTGGGCATAAACACATCTACGGACTTTGCAACAGGTATGGGACAGGGATTTTCAAAACTGGACCTATCAAAATATATCAACTTTGACAGCAACGGCAAAGCGACAACAAAGGGCAATCCACTCACGGGCCTTATCACCACGATGACCAAATCCATAGACCAAACAGTATCCTATATCGAAAAGGCAATATCGGGAATGAAACTAAAGGCGCCGCCAATCGATCAGCGCCAGCTTACTAAAAGTTTTGCTAACGCCATAAAGTCGGCTGAAAGCACACAGGAAACCATAGTCACGGAATTACAGGTCAAATTCCCCGCTGTAAACCTTAAGGAATACACCAAATCTTTAGGCAAGGCTGTAGACAGTGCAGAAGCAACACGAAAGGAAATAGAAAAGGAATTACAAAGCGAGATAAGTATCAAGGTATCTTTTGACGTTGACGACCTGCCCGAATACAAAACAAAGACGACTTCAAGTGGTGTTAAACTTGTAAAGACGGCTACTGGATATCAGGGATGGGTACGCGGCGGACAAGGACAGATGTTTATGGTTGCCGAAGCCGGAGAAGACGAGTATGTATCCATTACTCCGAAATCCAAGATCGCACAGGGCAGTATAACGGGTTCTGTAGGTGGCGGCCCAATTCAGATCACACTGAACATCAACGGCAACGACATCATCGAGTCAAGGAAAATCGTCAAGCTAATCAGAGACGTTACGGGCCGCAATACATCAAGGCATACCTAGCTAATTAGTTCGCTTTTTTCCTTTCCTTTCTTTGTTTTTCTGATATGGTTATTGCTGATTCGTATTTCTTACCGTTACGGCATCGTGTCAAGTTCAAAAATAGCGCAGGTGCTACGGTTTACACTTCTGACGCTTTTGATCTTGCCGGTTCTAACATTATCCTGTCTTACCTTGACGTTGAAGACGCAAAATCAGAATCAGGCAACTTTAACATCGTTATCGAAGATTATACCAACACCATCTCGTTATCGTCTTTACAAACATCA
>PHFX01000108.1 GCA_007618135.1 Candidatus Brocadia sp. WS118
GATTGTAATATTTTTACCATAGTCCGGAAATTCCGGGAAAATTTCCTGCAGCGTTGTGGTATATGCCAATGCCCCACGCTCTTGAAGTTGCATAATAGCCATAGCTGTAAACTGTTTGGTGACGGAAGCCAGCCGAAAGTTACTTTGCGGTGTAACTGGAATTCTGTCTTCGACGTTTGCCATACCATAAGTTTTAGTTATGATGGGACGCCCTTTTTTGATGACCATTACGGCCGCACCGGGAACGGAATCGCCCATATAGGCCTCGAACAACATGTCTATCTCACTTTCATGGGTTGTGGAGCAATTGCATAGAACAAATGATGTTAGGAGAACAACACACAGTTGTAATTGTTTTAGTCTTGCTTTTAAAATCCGTTTTATCATTTCAAAAACTTTGCTCATAGTGTCTCAAGTCTTTTTCAGTATCAACAAATATACACTCAGTTGAAAGATGGGGGATAGCGCAGACCTTTTTCACTTGCTAACGTAACTGATTTTGCTACTAGCAAAATCAGTTGTCGACCCATCCGCAGTTAGCGGGAACCGCCAATGCAGTTGGGTCGGTTTCATTCCTTGTTAGGCATGCTACAGATAGAACACTCATTTTGCAGTAATACCAATTCTCACCATTACACCATTTTCCCAACAAAAATCTATCCCCTCATAAGCCATCCGTCGCCAACCCACTCTAATGTATTCTTCCTTCGGCTTACCATAGGCTTTAATCACTTGTTCTGGCGTCGAACTCCAATCTATCCCATGATCTGTTTTCCCTTGGAAAGTTTCAAAATTCTCATATCCATGCTGTCTATTGTAGGGTCTGCTGAAAAAGTCGAGATTGATACATCCTGGATTTTTGTAATGTGCCAAGTGTTTGTTTTTATTGAATCGGAAAACGTACTATATGTTGTATCCGTCAAATTTTACTCCCAAATCCATGTTTCAGGTGCAAGGTTTTTGGGGGTATACATGCAGAAACCTTGCACCAAATCTCAAAATAGCAGTATATAATTTTACATTTTACAATATCTTAAGAATTATTCAGCAGACCCTAATTTAACTTATGATTGCAAAAATTTTAAATCTAAAGCAGAAACACGAGGAGAAATTAAAGTTTTAATAACCACTGCTAAAAGAATAATAAAAGATTTAAGAGCAAATCAAAAATATGTAACTCTTAGTGCATTTGTAGCATGTATAGAAACTCAAAATCTTAAAGAATTGGAAAGATTAATCGTTGAATATGAATGTGGGCAAAAGCATAAGAGTGAGTAAACCCATCCCGCCGCACTTCGTGCTAATCGCGCTTGCGCGGTGGAGTGAGTTTACTTAGTCTTGTCCTCATGTCATTATGAATGGAGCATGGCGGAGTGAAGACTCTCTTGATGTTTATGTTATGAAATTCTTCGCTTCGTTCAAAAATGACAAATATCCAAGCACGAAAAGTTCAAATTAGTATTACCCCTCAAACAGCAAACCCAACCCCCTCCCTCGATTGTTTAGTGTACAGATCGTAATAAAATCTTCGTTTCGCAATCAATTCTTCATGTTTGCCTTCCTCCACAACTTCACCCTTTTTGATTACCAGAATGCGGTCGCAATGTTTGATGGTGGAGAGCCGGTGGGCAATGATGATCGAAGTTCGGCCCTTAATCAACTGCGCAATTCCTTTCTGAATTTTGGCCTCCGCCAGGGTATCCACCGAAGATGTGGCCTCATCCATAATCAAGATTTTCGGGTTTTTTAAGATCACCCGCGCAAAGGAGATCAACTGTTTTTCACCCAGGGAAAGATTGCTGCCCTCTTCGCCGACTTCTTCCGCTAAGCGAGTGACCATTTCTTTGGCGCCAATGGAGTTCAAAATTTCAACAATCCGCTCTTCGGAGGCATTTTGATCGGCGTAGCGAATATTCTCGATGATAGTGCCGGAAAAAACGTGCGGCGTTTGCAGAATAATCCCCAACTGGTTGCGAAAACTTTCTAAGGTTTTCTCCTTGTAATCCACCCCGTCAATTTTTATCGCTCCCCCGGTGGGTTCGTAAAAACGGCAGATCAGGCTGGTAATGGTGGTTTTGCCTTCACCGGAAGGACCTACCAGGGCGATGGATTCCCCGGCGTTAATCCTCAGGTTCAACCCCTTCAATATCGGCTTCTCGGCGACATAGTGGAAGCGAACGCCCTCAAATTCTATGTTGCCTTTTATTTCCCCAAAATCCGTCACCCCTTCACGGTCATAAATCGTAATCGGTTCCTTTATTAAGGAGAAAATTCTCTCTCCGGCGGAAAGGCTGTTTTGCGCCAGGGCATAGAAGCGGGTGATGTCCATGATCGGTTCGTAAATAATTCTCGCGTATCCGAAAAAAGCGGCCAAAACCCCCAGGGTAATGCCGCCGGCAATGGCCATTTTGCCGCCCAGGTAAATCACCAGGGCGGCGGCAACGGAACCGACCATCACCACTAAGGGGGAATACATGGCGCTGTAGTAGGAAGATCGAAAAGATACCCATTCCATTTTCCCGCTGATTTTGCTGAAGTTGGCAGCGGCGGAATCTTCCTGCACGCTGATCTTATTCACCTCCACCCCGTGAATGTGCTCGTTAAAGGTAGCGAGCATTTCACTATAGGTTTTCCGGGCTTCCCGGGCATATTGCAATACCAGCATTCGCAGTTTCACCGAAAGAAGAAATAAGAAGGGGATGGTTGCCAGAACGATCAGGGTTAAAATCCAGCTATAGAGGGTCATGGCCACCAAACAGGCGATAATCATAAAAACGCCCCAGACCAGGGACAGGAAGCCAAAGGAGATCAATTCCGTTACTCGACCCGCATCGGAAGTAATCCGGGAAATCAGCCAGCCCAGGGCCTGGCGGTCATAAAAGGAGAAGGAGAGATACTGCAATTTTCTGAACATATCGCTCCGCAAATCAGAGACGACATATTCGCGGATCTTACCGGAAAAATAAACAAAAACACTCTCACTCGCAGTTTGAAGAACAGCCAGCACCACATAGATAATGGCGAAGATGAATAATCCCTTGTATGAGAGTTCCGGAGATAATCCTTTTACAGCCGCTTCTTTGTATTGGCTCACCAGCGGCGTAATCACACCGTCTATATAATTAAGCCATACCAGGGGGTAAATGGCGTCGATAACCGCCACAATCAGGATTGCGCTGACAAAGGGCACATACCATTTCTTATACCGCAGGCTGTAGCCGAAGAGCTGCTTCATAAACGGCCACAGGGCCCGTTTCTGCTTAAATTCTTTTTCCCGTAATTGCGCCTTCATTTGACTCCGTGAATTTCTTTCTCTAAGGTGGTCTGGAGGTTGTGAATTTCCCGGTAATATCCTTCCATACCCACCAGTCTGTCATGGTCTCCTTCCTGCACAATCCGGCCATTGGAGAGCACCAGGATGCGATCCGCTTTTTGAATGGATGTAATGCGGTGCGAGATGATCAGGGTAGTTTTGTCGCTCATCGGCGCTTCCAGTGCTTGCAGAATGGAATGCTCCGTATGCGTATCTACTGCCGAGGTCACATCATCCAGCACCAGTATATCCGGCTGGGAAAGCAGGGTTCGCGCCAGGGCTACCCGCTGCTTTTGGCCCCCGGAGAGGGTCACCCCCTTCTCACCGACTAAGGTATGAAACCCGTTGGGCAGCACTTCCTCAATTTCATCCACTTTGGCAATTTTTACCGAGTCGAGAATCTGATTCTCCTCCGCAAGGGGGTTTGCATAAATAATATTTTCCTGCACGGTAGTAGAAAACAGGAAAGGCGTTTGCAGAACCACCCCAATTTTTTTCCGGAGCGAACGCCGGGAAAGCGTTCTGATATCTTGCCCGTCGATCAGTATCTCGCCTCGATCCGGTTCATACAGGTTAACCAGCAGGCTGATAATGGTTGATTTACCCGATCCGGTGGGTCCGATAAAAGCGACTTTCTCACCGGGTTTAATTTTGAATGAAATACCTTCCAGCACCTTCTCGGAAGTTTCACCATTATAGCTAAAATGCACATCTCTGAATTCAATCTCGCCTTTTAAGCGTTGGGTGATGGGATTGCCGTCTTGTCTTTCCGGTTCCGCCTGCAATATTTCGTCAATCCGCTCAATGGCCACCAGCGCCATTCCCATCTGCGATAATACCCGCCCCACCTGGCGCATCGGCCAGGATACCATCGTGATGTAGGAGAAAAAACTGAGCAATTCACCGACGGTAATCTGGT
>PHFX01000109.1 GCA_007618135.1 Candidatus Brocadia sp. WS118
CCGGTAGAAAACACCATTCGTCCCATCGCCATCGGCAAAAAGAACTGGCTCTTTGCCGGATCGGAACGTGCTGGTCAGCGTGCAGCCGCCATTCAAACCCTGTTCGGCACAGCCAAACTCAACAACATCAACCCGGCCGCATGGCTTAGAGAAACCCTCACAAAACTCCCCGCCTGGCCCAATAGCCGTATCGATGAATTACTTCCGTTGGCACCGGAGTTCATTAAATCATTAAAGTGAGGTAAGTGGTACGTGGAAGAACTGGAGGCTTACCATTGAAAGATGTCAATTCCTTTTTGGTAGCTTCACACAACAATTTTTTCCCTTTGTAAACATAAACAGTATCGCTCAGATCACGCGGGTTATAACGTGCATAGTATCCTTTACCCGGTGCAAGTTTTGCCGTTCCTTCACTCCAATAAGAAGCGCCAAGAATGGTAAATGTGGCATTTCTACGTATGGTTATGGCAACTGCTGAATAAGCACAAACACGCAACTGAGCTTTGCTGATACGTTTAGCTATGTATCCGGGTTGCTGCATCAATTCGGTATAAACCTGAAGCGGCGTTTTGTTATCCATGTTATTGCCTCGATGCGGCCTCTGGTTGTAATTGGAAATTTCCTCTTCAAGTAATTTCTCAAATAACTCAACAGGTACAGCTTTTTCAGCATCCCATTCTTCCGGTCTATTTTGTGTTGAATTGCCACAATAAGCCCCCCGAAACTCGGGTAAAGTTTCCAGTCTTTTGGATAATGTTCCAAAAAATCTTTCAATTGGTTTTGCTTGGCCATGTGCTATGTTCACCCAGCCCATAACAATACCCAAGAATGGGAATAGCCCTATGATTTCATCATCTTTTACCTTCCCCCGTCGTCTCCAAGGTGCACCCCCGGTTATTTCTTTAGCTGCGCCCTCCATGCCGCTATCTGGTTGCAATTCGCGCGGAATAATTCTGTCTGTAGTTTTGAGAGCATCAAGAAAAGCATTGCGAACAAGATCAGCATCCAAAGAAGGACTTAAGGCATAACCCAACAAATACCGGCTGCGAATATCCATATAGGCATAAAACCATAGGCGATATTTATTATTTTTAGCCCCATACTTACCATTACGATCAATAACGAAAACGTCAATTCGTCTTCCATCCATTGACCATGTGTCGTTTAGCGGCAAGTCGTAATGTCGAATGGCTGTTGGTGATTTGACTTTTAATGCAGTTAATTCCCCTAAAAGCGCCTCCTTAATATCCGCAGGAATACTATTCCAATGTTCCTTAGCCGTATCATAGCTTGGAATTTTGCCCCACCCTTGTTTCTCTGCTTCTCGCTTTGTTCGATCCCATGCGGCTTTAACTTTTCGCCCTTTCGTCATATCATTAACAAAATAACCATATGCTTCCATTGGCCATTCAACCCGCTTGGCATTTTCTCCTCTCCACTTCCCAATTAATAACGCTGGCCAGTGCTTTGATTCAAAATCTTTAACGGTATTAAACTTTTCATATAGGGAGGTCTTTTTCAAACCATATTCATTTTCTATTTCATTCAGCGCATCTTGAAAATTTTTACCTTCTAATTTCATGATTTGCCATGCAAGACAAGCTTCAGCATCACGGTAAGCTTTTTGTTTGAGTTTTTCGGAAGATTCATCAAAAAACAACCATAAATTTTCCTCCTCTTCTTCGGTTAACTCTCGCAAGTTATCAATATTTCCAAAATTTCTGCTATCTCTTGCACACTTTATCCAGTATCGCGCTTGCGCTATTGGCGGAAGGCTTGACAGTGGTATGAGCCACGAACCTGTTTCATCTTTCTGTGAAAATGAATATTTCCCGTCAACACAATTCTCTCGTATGGTGCGACAAGCTTTGTTAACAAGCTCTGAAACCACATCAATACTAAGAAGTGGGTCACTGATAAATGTTTTTTTGGTTGGCACCGTCACCCCCGACGCAATTCGCCATTCTTTAAGCCAAGCTTAACTGCTACATTGTGACTCTTACCAATCCGTCCCATTAACTTGCCACTTAACACGTGACGAACAATAGAAGGGGAAAAACCATTATTTATGGCCCAGCTACGGACGCTAATCCCTTTAGTTACAAATTCATTCAATACTTCTTCGCGCGTTTTTAATTTCTTTTGTTCCATGTCTTCTCCTGTTACTATTTATGAGATCAAGCTCAAATAAATGAGCACGAACGAGCATATTGAGTACAAAAACGCACATTGTCAAGAAGTAAATTATGAGTATAGGCTCTCGATTGCGTGAAGAACGCGAGAAACTCAATATGACACAAGAGGACTTTGCTGTTGCGTGTGGCGTGCGCAGACGTGCACAATCATCTTATGAATCTGATGCCAGATACCCTGATGCTAAGTACCTTGAGGCAGCCACGAAAATTGGAGCCGACATTTCTTATGTGATTTATGGACGAGAAAACACGTTCCAAAATACATTAAGAAATATGGTTATTGAGGATTTATTCTTTCTAACCTGCTGGGAATTTGGTATCTCAGACAAAGATGCTCTACTTTTGATTGAAGAATCAGTCTCAACCGCACAAGAAATTTATAAGAAAAATAAGGAAGTAGATGGGATTGCATCAGACTTAGCCGAACCAGTTCATAATTTCCTTAAAAAGAAAGCAAGAATTACTACACACATTAATGATGATTCGATAGATACTGATTTACTGAAAACCATCATTGAACGACTTGAATTTTTGCTAGAACAGAAAAAAATAAGATTCAAACCTGAGAAAAAAGCTTTAGCAGCAATTACGCTTTACAGATCATTCAAAGCAAGTGGAAAAATTGATCAACAAATGATCGAAGATTTGATTGATTTGGCATCGCAATCCGCCGAATGAGTTTACTCAAAAAGGCCTTAAGGAATTTCCAAAGAATAAGTAATGATGCGGTTTTTAGCGGTGCGGCGGTAAAAATCCATAATCTTCTAAATCCGCCGCATATTATAGTGATTCTGCGGCAGAAAATTTCTAACTTTCCAGGGAAAAGCCCCCTAAACTCGTCAGAAGTAAATATAAACATCTGGTTTGATTTTCAAATCTTCACTTTATTTGGGACTTGCTTTTACTAAGCGTTAAATCACGCATCAACATGATTTCAGGCTGGTGTATTTGTTGATAGAAAGCATTTTTTGCTTTAGAGCAATTCGACTAAAGTTCGCAAAACAAAACTTACCCACAAGTATTTTACTTTTTGTAATTATTCAGCGAGAAAAACTGCAAAAAGTACTTGACAGGGTTTTTGTCCAAAAAAGTTAGATGTCGACGTGTTGAGAAACGTGACGCAGAAAGCACTTGATCAGCCTGTAAAGGTTTATTCAGCAAACAGAATAAGCTAATTTATTCCCGGGGTAATTAAGAATATTTTTCAGCGTCAGAAAGCGTTCTGGTGCGAAAAATTCTGTTTCAAAAACAGGTTGTACAATAGCATTATCTTTAAAACAGCTATTGGAACAGCGCATTGACAGTCGATGGTATTGACGTAGAAGCAACGATAAAAAAGTTGCAGGAACTGCTGG
>PHFX01000262.1 GCA_007618135.1 Candidatus Brocadia sp. WS118
GTAAACTCCGCGAAGCCAAAGTTGCGAGCCCAAGCGAAGCAAACCCATGAGATTCCTCGCTTTGCTCGGAATGACAGTCATAGCAGAGATTGCTTCGGGCTAACACCCTCGCAATGTGACAAGTTTCTTTATGCGCTTACAATAGATAAGTTATTATGCATGTTATTTGTATTAAGACAATATGGACACTTTTCCTATAAGGAGAAATGAAATGAAACGGGTTTTATGTTTGGTAATAGCCTTTGGTTTTGCAGGAATTATCTCAAGCCATTTCAGCGGTCACACCATCATGGCGGCAGAGAAAACTGCCATTATCGATCGTGTTTGTGGGATGGAAATAAACAAAGATAAGGCGCTTAAACTGGAACATGAAGGCAAAGAGTACTATTTTTGTAATAAAAAGTGTGTAGAAGCATTTAAAAAGGAACCTAAAAAGTACCTGAAGGAAGCGAAGGAGCTTCTGGAAGAAAAAAAGAAGGAACTTAAATAAATCTGGAAGAAAACCGTGCAGTAGAGCTAAAAAAGATTTCCATCTTCCTCCTTCGTAAGGCGGGGAAGATGAGGATGATAAGAAAGCTACCAAAAAAAGTCGTTTTTACGACAGAATTAACCGCAACGAGACATGCGGGGATAAGTATTGATGAATAATTTATCTGAAATAAATTTATTGACAGGTTTAATCAAAATATTTACAATATGTAGAATTTAATTTTCTTAATCTTTTTTCATTAAAGGAGGGCGAGAGCGTATGATAAACAAGAACATTTTTGGAATAGGTGCATCGGTAATTATAGCAGTTGGCATAATAAGCCAAATAGGTAATTTTACTTATGCGCAAGAAGTACACAAACACAGTGATAAGGCAATGGCCCCTGAGCATTCAACTGCGGAAGAGTTCGTATGTCCTTCCTGTAAACAAGTACGCGTGAGCCCTGTAAAAGGAAAGACACTTGCAACCATGCCTATGGTTTGCCCGGATTGTAAACATGAGATAGGAGAACTCTCTGTTCATCATTGTGACTCGTGTGGAAAAGACGTCCTCTCATGCGTGATGTGCCAAAAAGCCTCAGCCGAGCTCAAAATGGAAGCAAAATGTCCAAAATGTAAGGAGGTGCGTGTAAGACCTATCAAAGGACATACGTTGGCAAAATGGGAAATGAAGTGTCCTGATTGCAAACATAAGACGAAAGAATGGGAAGTTCAACACTGCGACAAATGTGACATTGACTTCCTTGCCTGTCCTCTTTGCCAAAAGGAACAAGCAAAATCAAAAAATTAGTTTAGAAGCCATCAGCATTGAAATGCAGGCTTACGCAGCCGTCTATGGTTGCGTAAGCCTCTTATTTTAAAGGTTTGTTGACCCCCACCCAGCCACATTAACTTCTTCTGCATAAAAAGAAGAGTTTTTCAGGAAGATCATCTCGTATCCTTTAATGTGCAGAGGGCGCACCATGCGCTGAGGGCATGGCTTTCTCCGCCTCATATTTTTTGAATTGATTAAACTCCTCTTCAGCCTCGGCGCTCATTCCTTTTAACAAATAGACAACACCGAGGTAATTGTGAGCAGTTCCTAACTTCGGATCGAGTTCTAATGCTGTTTTATGTGCAGCGATGGCCTCATCTAATTTTTTCTGTTTACAATAGATTAATCCAAGCTCGTTATAGGCGGTAGCAAGTTTAGGATTTAAGGACAAGGCCTTTTTTTGCATCTTTACAGCGTCTTCAAATTGCTCATTCATACGATAGACAACGCCTAAACTATAATAGATCATGGGATCCTCCGGCTTCAATTCTAATTGCTTCCGGTATATTTCACCCGCCTTGTCAAATCTCCCCTGAGTATAGTATGCCTTGCCGAGCTTTTCGTACGCATTCATCATATTTGGATCGAGTTCTAAAGCCTTCTGCCATGCCGCAATCGCTTCATCAAAACCGCCCTTTTTAATACTTTCCACTCCGAACTGATAATACTCTGCAGCGGTCATCTTTTCCGGTAGGACGACCTCTTTCTTTACTTCCTGGGTATCAGAACCCTCATCGCTCATGATCTCCTGATTCGTGACTTCAGCATTTTCGGATGTCTCTTTTTTGCTGCAACCATAAACGGATAAACCCACAACGATACTGGCAATTGCTACCAATGGCAAACTCTTTCCTGTTATTCCCATCTTTCTCACTCTCCAGACAAAATCCTTTTAAATTCTTTCTTTATTAATACCGGACGATCAAGACATCCGCTGCGCCATGAAAGAAGCGATCTCTTTAAATATTGTTTTGTTTTCTACCGGAATCTCATCAATTGTCTTATACGCCTGTTTTACTAAATTATCAGCAAATTTCTGGGCATGTTGTATTGCGCCATACTTATTATATACATCCAGCACCCGTTGTATATCGGCATCAGTTGTCTCATCCCTGGGTTTTAACATAATGTTACGTAACTGTTTCTTATCCTCAGCACTAGCGACCTGCAGGGCATAGGAGTATAAAAAACTTGCCTTGCCTTCTTTCACATCAGAACCAATTACCCCCCCGCGTCCCTTGCCATGGGTAAGATCAATGAGATCATCACGTATCTGAAATGCCGGTCCCATGGTTTTTCCCAACGTCCATATCTTGTCCACAACCTGTTCCGATACGCCGGATACTATAGCTCCGCCAACCATACCACATGCAAGATAGTAGCCGGTCTTAAGCTCTACCATCTGCATATATTTATCGACTGAAAAATCTTCCGCTGCACGGGCGTTAATGTCCAGCGCCTGGCCTTCAACGGTTTTTTCATAGGTCGACGTGAGCACCTGTAATAAGGCAATTTTTTTTTCTAATGATACGGGACTTGCAAGGGTAGTTTTATAGGCGCATGCCAGAAGGTAGTCTCCTGCATTAATCGCGTTAGCAGTGCCATATTGTACCCATACGGTAGGCTGATCACGGCGTACAGTGTCTCCGTCCTCAATGTCATCGTGGATAAGAAACATATTATGCATGGCCTCTATCGCCAAAGCGAAATGGATTGCCTCATGGGGATTGCCTCCCAATGCCTCACAAGTAATCAGACAGAGTGCAGGCCTTACCCGTTTTCCCCCTGTTCGCATGTGATGCCAGATAGGTGCGCTCAAATAATCATCTCGATACGGTGGAATGAGTTCTTTTAATAACTCGTCTATCTTTGCACCATAAATCTTGATCGATTCCTCTATCCGCATATCAGTTATTTCTTTCTTGCATAAACCCACAAATACGGCTTAACCGCAGTCAAAAAGAAAGAGAGGCAATTTGCAGTAAAAATAGATCATTCCCCTGGCAAATTGCCTCATGTCAATTGCTTACTGCCTACTCCTGATGTTCAGGAATTTCAAACAGATATTTTCCCCTCTAGAAAGAGGGGATAAAGGGGCATAAGCGTTAACTTAACAAAGTCCTAAATTTTAATTAAATTTTCCAACAATTGCATCTGCGAAGCTCTTTTTCTTGGATTTTCAGTTAGCATAAATGATATCCACTCCC
>PHFX01000263.1 GCA_007618135.1 Candidatus Brocadia sp. WS118
TCTACAAAAAGAGTGAGTAATGATGTTCGTCGGAATTATATCCAGGCAACTACAGCACAAACAAACCAACTATCATTGAATCTATTACTCAAGCGGACGATAAATGGTAAAACCTTGAGCGCACTCTCTATTTGTGTACTTGCCGCCGGAGATTTCACGAGGCTTGCGTTCACCAGAGACACTTTCCTCATTCTCAATCAAATGTTTTTTACAGAGATAAGGACAAGTATAATCTTGTTCGAAATGCACAGTTCCATCATGCATATAAACGTCGTAGAGGATAACTTCACAATAAGCATCTTCGTTACATCCTTCGACTGAACATTTATGCGACATAACACGACTCCCAAATTGATAATTACAGTTTCCGACACACCAAAAAGCAGCCAGAGTGTAATAGCACAATTGCTCACCGCTATATTGTAGTCCACCGCTGGTGCGTCTTTATATCCCTATTTATTAAAATATAATGTAGTGGTCGGCTAAATTTGGATAAAACTAAAGACAATTCCTTTGAAAATATTTATTGAAATTGTTTATTTGTCGAACAGGCGCTTCCGGCAATCGTGCGCAAAAAAATGCGCACCATTGCCTATTCTTAACTCGAAGTTTTAAAAGACAAAGGTTCGCAGCCTTGCAAAAAACGCAAAGCTGTCGTTAATTTTATAAAAACGGTGCGCCCAATAAAGTTGGTTGCGCAAGGCCACGCATAACTTTTTATTCCAGCCGAGGCAACCAGTAATTGCCTTTTTTGAAGTTCTGTGGTATATTCAAATCCAACGTGTTTATAAAATTTTGTAGTAAACGGTTGCCCGGCTGAATATCGCGTTAGCCGCTCACAGTTAAAACAGAGAATTTGTTCCTAACTTTTTTGAAAGCCAGTGTCGATGTGGGTTATAGGATGTTGAAGATTTTTTGTGCGACAAGGAAGGATGATGGGATGATACGAATGACAACAAGATGGTACGCGTTTCTATGTGTGGTAATTTTCATGCTCTTCGGAGCGAGTTCAGTGTATACCCAGACTGCGCAGGAAATCGCCAGGAAAGCGTTTGGCTCAACTGTTCTTCTCGTGATGGAAGATGCCAACGGCCAGCCCCTTTCGTTGGGTAGTGGCTTTTTTGTCCGTGAAGGAGAGATTGCGAGCAACCTTCACGTTGTCGAAGGTGCAGCGAGTGGCTACGCAAAGCTGGTTGGTGAGAAAACGAAGTATGACATCGAGGGTATCAGTGTGGTTGATCCAGAGCGGGATCTTGTAGTTCTCAAGATATGGGATGGCCGCTTACAGACACTTCATCTTGGCGACAGTGACGCCGTTCAGGTCGGCGAGTCTGTCTATGCTGTCGGAAACCCACAGGGATTAGAAGGAACTTTCTCACAGGGAATCGTGAGCAGTATCAGAGAGGTTGGCACCGATAAACTCCTCCAGATCACGGCTCCGATTTCCCCTGGCAGTAGTGGTGGCCCCGTGTTGAATGGAAGGGGTGAAGTCATTGGAATTTCAGTGGCTACCTTCAAGGGCGGGCAAAACTTGAACTTCGCAATCCCTTCTAATTATCTGAAAATTTTGCTTACCAAGGCCCCCCTTCTGAAACCACTATCCCAGGCGGAAGCACCTCAGGCCCAACGGTCAATCCTCGCTGATTTAGGTGGACGAAACACAGAGGGAGTAACAGGAGAGAAAGTGACATGGGATTCGTATACTCAGAGTGGCGAATACTCTTTGTCATTGCATAATCGACTTCGTGAAACAGTAGGTAACATTTATTGTTTGGTCATTTTCTATGATACAAGTGGGTCGCCCATAGATTTCGACGTGATTAATTATTCTAGCATAATTCCCGCGGGCTTAGCTAAAAGACTAAACGGACACGTTGAGGGTATTACCGAACAACTAAATTCACCTCCTCTTGGTGGATCTCATGGGGCTCATCCCAGTTGGCGGCCACCTAGAACACCAAGGTCCAAAATTGAGATAAGGGTTCTCAATTTCGAGATTGTTCCTTGAATATAACTATCGCCAATCAATCGCCCAACGGACACGAACAAGCGGCACCGTTGAGCGTGGTCGTTCGGCGTGAAGGAGTTACTTAATGATTACAAGATGGAAGACATATGAAGAAGTGGCCCGGTACCTTCTTGCCAAATTTGGAGAAAATTTCGGATTAAAAGACGTTGAAGGGAAACAGAAGGTTAAGGGGATACGCTCAGGTACAGACTGGGAAATCGATGCGAAAGGGCGCAAAACTGATACGAATGAAATGTTCATAATAGTTGAATGCCGCAGGCATACATCCTCTGGACAGAAACAAGACCATATTGCAGGGCTCTCTTATCGAATAATCGACACCAGTGCAGCAGGAGGCATTATTGTCAGTCCTCTACCGTTGCAGGAAGGTGCAAAGAAGGTAGCCCAAGCGGAGGGTATAGTTGAAGTCACTCTCAATAAAGATTGTTCAACAACTGACTACGTCATGCAGTTCTTGAACGAAGTAATGGTGGGAGTGTGTAACACAATTCCTTTGAGCCATTCAGTAAGGGTTAAAGTTACTGACGCAGAAGGTAATGTGGAGTTTGATAAGACTTATGAGTAAACACTCCGAGCCAGATGAGCGACTACACGGTACATATCTTTTGGTGTTCCCTATAGGCCATTAGCTGTGTGGTTGCTCGTAATGTTAGTCGGTTACAATCGCAAATGTAGAATTAGTTCCTAACTTTTTTCTGAAACGTTGATGGAAAATAAAATTCAAAACGCAATAGCAAAATTTGAACTTCAAATCTCAAGCGTATTTAAGATAATTGAATTTGACAAAGAGTATCTGGAAATAGTAGTTAGGCAATTGGAGGAGCATAAGGAGAAATTAATTAGGCTTGGAATAACAACAAATCCTATGCATCATCCAACAGCGCAAATTGAGTTCCTCAAAAGTCTCATTAAAAGTGGACCCAAGCAAAGTAAATATCAGCCTGTTTACAATCAATGTTTAGTTCTCTTAGTTTCATATTTCGCGTCCGCTGTCAATTCAATTCTTAATGAAGGATTGAATCATTATTTAAACAATAATGATACATTGCCGGATAATATTGCTAATCAAGAATTCAAGCTTAGCTTGAGGGAATTACAGGACTTACAATTTGACCTCTCTGAAGAAATAGGAAGTGTCATTGTAAGAAAAAGTGATATTAGTTTTCAAGATATGAAAAGTATAAAAAGGGCGTTTGAACAATTCTTGGGAATAACTATTCAGAAAGACGAAAATGTTGATAATATTATTACGTATCCGCCCGGTGAACTACATCTTGACGGGTATAGAGAGCGGGATTATTTTTTGAATTTTTCCTTTCGACTCTGCTCAAGACAAGCTTTCCAGTTGGCCGGTAGCAGATCGGTGATCTGCTGATAGGGATAATCGGCGATG
>PHFX01000110.1 GCA_007618135.1 Candidatus Brocadia sp. WS118
TGGGCAAGAAGGATGCTGGAAAAGGTCGAAACCGAACGAGCAATAGCAAGGGCAATTGAAGATTCAATTCGACAAGCTCTTACCCCACTTGTTTCCGATACAGCAACGGTGCTTGCGGCTGCCCATGGGACCGTCTTATTTAAAGATATAACGAATGAAAAAAAACCGGAAAACTGGAAATATAAAATGTCATTAGCCTTATTATCTGCCCTGATCGGTCTCATTACAGGGTTGGGAAACTCTCTTTGTAATAAAATCATTGGCAGATGGAAGGCGTTTAAGAATATCGAACTTGTTTACAACACTGTAAACAAAGTGCGACAAGGGATTGAAGAAGATTTACCAAATAAGTTTAGTAGGTTTATTCGCCTGTTTAGTTCAGTTAATGGGGGGAAGAATTCCAAAGACCAGGGGAGCGGGGGGGACGGTTTCAACTGGGACTCTGATGACATTCAGGAGAAGCTCGGGTACATCAAAGCAAATTACCGGGGGTATGGCGGAACAGAAACATTGGAACAAATTGGGGGGAAGGATTTATTTAATTGTGGCAAATCATATTTATCGCAATTGATCAATGCAGCGATAAAGGCAGGACAATTGCCGCCGAAAAAGAATAGATTCGGCGTTGATGCGCATAGTTAGACGGCGGGAGTGGCTATGATAAATTTAGATGATAAAAGATATACCCCGATTTCTATTAAAGAAGTCACAACGCCCAAAGAAGGATATAGAGTTATTACCGATTCATGGTGGGCGGCTATTAATGGAATGGTTTTTGGTTTTCGATTGAATTTCAAAGGTCGCCATATTGGCACTCCGCAGTGTAATAAAAATCGTTCGATAATAGAACGCTTAGATCCCGATGCTGAACCTTTGTTTATAAAAGTAGCCTATTGGCCGCCATATCCGCAATATTGCGATTAAAGCCGTATAACGATGTGCATGAGGCGTGAGGCCGTTTTTTGGCCGAATCGCGCTCCATGCAATTGTTATATGCGGCGCGAGAAAATGAAGGAGATAACATGATAACAGTTACAGAAATTGAATTGTTAAAAGCCGAACAGCAAATAACCGGATTTGCTCACGGCAGAGATGGGTATTCCTTGATTGATTTGATCAAGGCCATGGGGTTAACACTTGAAGAGTGGAAGGAACTTAAAAATTACGCTTTACCTTTGCTGGATGATGATATAAAGGCTGTTGATAAGTATTTTGGCATATAACGCCGCGCATGAGCAGTGAAGCCCCGGAAGGGCTGAATCGGCTCCATGCGCATAGTTATACCGCCATACGCGGGAAGATGGAACTTGATAAAGCACAGATTTTAATATTTGTGATTTAGTGCTTGACTTTCCACGTGGAAAGTGTTATTATACGGGTGACACTTAACCAAAGGAGAAAGACATGAGAACTTATGGCGAAATAGTTATCCATTTCCGCGATCTTGAAAGGCAAAAAGGATTTGATAGTCTTTCGGATGTAGAAATTGATAAGGAAATAAAAAGGTTAATCCCGGTTGGCTATTACATTACGACGGAATATGATTTCTACGAAAAAGCTGCCAGGGCAGGGCGGCGTGATGGTCAAATGGAAAAATCGGTTTGGTAATGGCAAAAGGGCAAAGAAAACAAAGGGGGGGCCGCGTAACACGGTTCCCCACTGCCCAGGCTACACCGGCAGAGCGCGAACGATTTAACCGACTGCGGGGCGGACTATCTGCCAGTGATTTTATTGTAAAGATGATGGATCACTACGAAGGGGAGGTGCGATGAACGCTCTTGATCTTTACAAATTTGTAACGGAAAACAATTTGGAGTATAACCGCTTGGAATATGACAGCGGTGAAGTAGAAGTATTGCTATTTGTCGAATATTACAATATCTCTGATTTCGCTTCCCTGCTTGGAGCCGGGGCGTTTGACGATAGTGGGATTGAATGCCACATGAAAGACGGGTATATGGTTTTCGAGATGAATGGAATATGCGACGACTTCGGGATTGACATTGATGAGGTATTCCCGAAAAAAGAATACGCCTAACGGCTTGCATGAGGCGTGAGGCCGTTTTTTGGCCGAATCGCGCTCCATGCAATTGTTAGGGGCGAAACTTGATAAGGAGACAATATGCACATAGTAAGTTTTGAAATAGCCAAACAGCTAAAAGATGCTGGATGGCCGCAAAGCACAGAAGGATATTATTATCCGAAAGATGATCCCAGACACCCATACTTTTTGCAAATATCCACTGATGGTTGGAATATAAAGGCTCCTACCCTGGGGGAGCTAATCCGAGAATTGCCGAATCATTCTATCCGGCATTATGAGAATCGGGAAGATGAAAAAACTTATTCGGTGACTGATTGGGAAACACGGTTTATGAAATTTGCTGCTACTCCCGAAGATGCCTGTGCCCTGGCGTGGATAGCATTAAAAAAACTTGAGATAACAGAAAGCGCCTAACGTTTTGCATAACCGGCGCAAGGCGTAAACTAAAAAACTTTATTTGCAATATGAACGATAATTTAAAAAAGAGTTCTACAAACAGTACAGCCCCTTGCGTCAGTGTTGATGCAATTGTTAGACCTGTGGCGGTACTATTTGCACGTGAGGATAGCATATATAAAGATTTGCTTGGCTGCGATGTTTATGACAAGAAACGTAATGCTCTGTTATTTGATAAAGACTATCCGGTGATAGCTCATCCCCCTTGTAGGGCATGGGGCAATTTAAGGCGATTCGCAAAGCCGGAGCCAGGCGAAAAGGCTTTGGCATTGTTCGCTGTTGATATTATAAGAAAGAACGGCGGGATATTGGAACATCCAAGAGGTTCTACACTTTGGAAGGTGAAAAATCTACCTCGCCCGGGCAGGGAAAAAGATAAATATGGGGGATACACAATTCAGGTTAATCAGTTTTGGTGGGGGCATCGCGCCGCAAAAGCAACGTGGTTATATATTGTTGGAATTGAAAAATACGATCTCCCTCGTATTCCTTTAAAGTTTGGGGAACCTTCGCATGTGGTAGCTTGGAGCAGAAAGCGTAAAGGTCGCCGGCCACATATCGGCAAAGCGGAGCGAGAAAGAACACCAGTGGATTTTGCGATATGGCTTTGCCGGGCGGTCGAGCAATGTAAACAGGTCTAACGCTTTGCATAACCAGCGCCGGAATTGGCGCAATAAACTTTAGGAGTAGAAAAACATGAACAAACAGAAAGACCAGCAACCAGCAACCAAACCCGGCGTCGGTGTTGATGCAATTGTTAGAACGCCGGATTATGACAGCACCATTGATACCCTTAAACATATAATGCGAGTTAGAGAATTACTGATAGTCGCAATTGTGGATTTAGTGGCGCGGTCTCATAATCACGATAGGTCAAAAATCGAAATGCCAGAGAA
>PHFX01000264.1 GCA_007618135.1 Candidatus Brocadia sp. WS118
TGTACTCGATCTTTACGCAATAAGGCTCCGAATGTGGAGTGTCTTCAGATGCCTCCGTGAGGTTTACATATGTTGTTCCAAGTTCCCCGTCTCCCATCCACCCGGTCGCATAGAACTGTGTTAAAATGTCTATAGAATTAGGTTCCTGAGAGAGAGCGGTCCCTGTACCAAGTGTGATAGAAAACAGCAGTGACCCTGAGGTCAACAGGTTACATAGTAGCTGTTTGTAAGTCTTCATGTCAACACCTCATTAAAATTGAGATTAATTTTTGATGGACACAATCCTAAAGCCAATGGTTTGTTTTCTTGTATCTTCAGGTGGAAAGCTTCTATAGCTGCTACACTTCAGATACTCAATCTTGTTGTCGAACCAATTCCCGCCGCAGACTATCTTGCGTGTAGGAGAGTTGGGATCCTCGTCATAGCACCATTCAGCGACATTACCTCCCATATCTCTAATACCAAGTTCTGATTCTTCACCAAAAGGTCGCGTTACATCAAGAGGTTTGTCATTTTTCCTGCCGAAATTGACTCTGTTTTTATCTGGAGTACTAGCTGTTGAGGGATATAGCGAACCATTTACACAATCCGCAGCGATTTTCCATTCGGAGTGTGTCGGTAGTCTATAATTTCTACCGCTCTTTATCTTAGCAGTGAGCCATCTGCAATAGGCCATCGCGTCATTCCAACTAACACCGACTACCGGTTGTGCAGGTTCATTGTATTTAGATTCATTATGCATGTCGGGTAATCTATATTTAGTTTCCTCACAGAATTCTAAGTATTCTCCATTCGTAATTTCATATTTGCTGATGGAGAAGGATGAATCCACAAATACCATGTCGGGTTCTTTGAACAGCGGCTCATTCAGTGAGCCCTCGGTAGCGGGCTTCTCCGGCGGTTTGCTTGATGACCAAAAATAGAGTAGAATACCCAGAATCGACGCCAGTGAGCCAATAGCCCCTAATTTGTTCCAAAAGCTCAGTTGATTGAAACGAGAAATTAATGTTTTTCTTTTATTCATTCAGTTTACGCTCAACCACGATATCCTGTTAGCAAGGCTGAGCGGCGGGAGAGCAGGTTATAATACTTAATCGAAAAGCTCAATTTAAAGTTAACTGAGCATAAAAATCGTGTTTCTGCTTGCCAGTCTGCTCGAACCTGTGTTAACTTGCGATGTTGAATCACTCCCAAAACCTTTTGTCGCAAGTAATCAAGCTATTGTTTGCCTTTTGATACTCTTTCAAGTCCAATAAATGCATCTTTTCTTTTGAAACCATATCTTTCAACGTTTAGAAACCTTTCTTTTTGTGCTGTTTCAAGCATATTAACAGGTGTGCTTATCAGTTCTGTAGCATTTTTATAATAAATCCGGGCATTATTATGATTGCCCATGCCTTCGAATGTTTGTCCTAACCCAATATAAGTAGCAAGCAGATAATTCGAGTCGTTCCATTTAAGTTCCTCGTTATTTAGTGCTGCTTGAAAGCATTTCAAAGAATTCGAAAAATCTTTTTTAATCAGATATGCTTTACCTAATAATAAACTATCCTCCAAATTTTTAAAAATCAAAATGGCATCGTTTACTTCACCTTTGGTTAAATAAATTTCACCCAAAGTTGCAGATTGTCGTTGGGAAATAGAAGTGTAAGCGTTACAGAACTCTTGAGCTTTCTTATAATTTCCCTGATTTAAATTTAAGAGTGCGAGATTGCCATAAGCAATCTCAATACGTCGGTTATCATCTGCAGCCTTTGATAATGCAAGTGTCCTTTCAAGATAGGTTTGTGCTTTTTCATACTCACCAAGATTAAGATAGCTTAAACCAAGGGCGATTAGCAAGTTGTCGTCAACCTTTTTATCATTTTCCTTGTTTACTACCTCCAATGCTTGTTTGTAGTAGGATATCGCATCCAAAAACTGAAAATGGAGAGAATATAGGTTCCCCATATTTACCAATAGATGATCGAGGCTAATATTAAGCTCTTTTGCGATTGGCAAGCCCCATTTATAATAATCCATCGCTCTTCCATAGTCGCCTTTTCTTTTGTAGTAGATTCCCAGGTAGTTGCATACGTAAATAACCTCTCCACTACGCACTCCATATTTCTTATATATTGCTAACGCATCCTCATATGCTTTCGGTAACCAATGACCATAAACTGAAGGCATTGATTCAGCTCTTCGACCGTAATTAAAATAACTTTCGGCCTTAGCTAACTCTTGTTCCATGCTTTGACTATATAAAACATCTTTTTGTAACGCAATCAGAGTCACAGTGGCTAAGATTACCATTAAAAGTTTCCTCATACGCATAACAAAACATCCTCGTAAGTCGTTAACTTTGTGATAAGGGAATAGCGTCAGCAGGCCTCGCCTTAGCTGTATCCGGTAGATACTTTTTTACTGGTACTGCGGTTGAATGCTAATATATGATAAAGATGCTATTGTATTCGTTTAATGAGTAAAGTTAGTAATAAATAAGGGAAATTGTCAAGGGGGGAGAAAAAAAGGGAAAAGGGAAAAGGATAAGGGGGATTTTGAATTGAAAATTGAAGATTAAAAATGGAGGGATTGGGTTTTTTGTTCCCAGGGTTGATGATCTTAGAATAATTAATCGGGCCATTTCAACTCCGGCGGCTGCGACGCGGAGCGTCGCCATTCATTGCGCGCCGATGCAGAGCATCGGCACGAGCAAGGGGGCGGGGTTGGGTTTCCGGTTCCCAGGGTTGAAACCCTGGGCTATTTTCGCGGTGACCCGATGGGGCGGTTGGGTCACCCCTTCCCTTGCGGGAGGTTGAGCGGTTTTGGTTTAAAAATGGGGTTGGGGGGTGTATATTTGAGGAAAGAAGGGGGAGCTTAACATCCCCCCTAGCCCCCCTTCAAAGGGGGGATTTTTAACATGGAGGTAGATGGGTATGGCGTTTTTTTCGAGGTTTAGTGTGTTTAGGCAGAGGGAGTTGATCGAGGGGCTGATTACCCGGAGCATCAATGAGGCGCGGAAGATCGGGGCGCAGCAGCGGAATACGCTGCGGCAGACGATGATCGATTTTTTCGAGAATAATCAGCACGCGGAGGATTTTTATTTGCGGCAGTTCGGGTTTACGAACCGGGATACGCTGCCGTTTGTTTCGGAACCGCTGACGCAGCGGGTGATCCAGGAGAATTCGCTGGTGTATGATTTTGTCCCGGAAAGGCGGGTGGTGAATGCGCTGGGGAAGGCGTCGAAGCGGGAGGGGCTGTTGGAATTCTATGCGGAGAATCCGCAGATTGATTTCGGGATACAGGCGTTAGAGCAGTATCAGAATCTTCTGCACAATGTGCTTTTCCGGGTGGAGTTCGATCCGTATTTCGGGAAGCTGATGGTTTATATCGAGACGGCTTA
>PHFX01000111.1 GCA_007618135.1 Candidatus Brocadia sp. WS118
CCATTAATTCCCCCTTCGACAAGCACAGGACAAGCTTTTTTAAGGGGGATGTTGAGGGGGGCGGTTTTGGTTGAAATGGTTGGTGTGGTTTTTTTATATTGAGTTTGTGAACTATTGTAAGGAAAGAAAATGCGGGTTGTGAGAAAGGGTGATCATTTAATATGCCAACCGTAGAGCAATATGGACATCAGGGTTGTGACGGATGTACGACGATTAACCAAACGATCAATCTGGGGTCGTACTCGAATTCGCTACTGATTGTCGGTGTATCGATTGATAATAATTCTTTTGAGTTTGTTGACTCATTGCAATGGAACGGCACGGATTTAACGCTGCTGGGATTTGATATCTCGGATGATGACAGCCGGGTCGAGATTTGGTATCTGGTGAATCCTGAAGTTGGAAATTATATCCTGGGCTGCACTTTTAATGAGAGCTTACAAGACCAGGCGATTGTCGGTTACCTGGTTGTCAGCGGGGTGGATCAGGTTGCACCGTTGGGAACGTTTGAAAGTTTATCGGAAGGATCGAGCCCGATATCGATTGATGTTCCATCGGATGAGGGCGACCTGGTTTTTGGGTGCGCTTGCGGGGAGACGGTGGACAGTTTTTCGCCGGGAACCGGGCAGACTGATTACTGGAATGATAGTGTATCTTCAAACACTTATGCTGCCGGGTGTACGAAAGCTGGTGAGGCATCAACGACGGAGATTTCTTATACATTGGGGAATCAGGATCATACCGTTTTAGCCGGTGTTGCAATTAAGCCGGCAGCGGCAGGCGGCGGCCAGCCGATGAGTTTAAGAGGAAAACAAGTACCACACATAAGGACGTGGTGAGATGGCAGCAAGTGATGCAAAACCTTATCCGAAGAAGAATGAAGCTTTCCGGGTGACTTTCCCGATTTTTGACGAGGATGGCGACCTGGTGAGCGGCGCAGTCGGGCTGGATTCGGAAATCAGCAAGGATGGCGGCACTTTCGTGGATTGCACGAACGAGGCAACGGAGATTGCCACTTCTTCGGGGATGTATTACCTGGATTTGACGGCCACGGAGATGAATGCGGATACGGTGACAATCATCGTCAAGACTTCTACCAGCGGGGCGAAAACGACGCCGATTGTGCTGTACCCGGTGGAGGACGGGGATATACCGGTGGACGTGCGGCAGTGGATGGGATCAGCGCCGAACAGCCTGCAATCGGGGCGGGTGGATAGTTATCTCGGGGCTAAGGATAGCGCGGTCGGTTTATCCACGCAGGAAAAGGCGGATGCCAATGCGGAAGTGGATGCGGCATTATCAGATTATGACGGCCCGACAAAGGCGGAGTTGGATACCGCTCAAGCGGCCATACAAAGCGATATTGCCGGTATAAGCTTCGATCCCGTAGAAATTGATGAGTATGTCTATTGGGATAATGTGAACGGCGATGATGCAAATGACGGTTTACCGGGATCGCCGGTGGAGACATGGAGCCGGGTTTATGCTCTACTGGGAAGCAGAAATTTGCGGAAAGTGTTTATCCTTGCTTCCGGGACTGATTATGTAATTGCAGATCATTTAACAGGTATTGAAATCAGAACCGCTTCGATGTATCAGCGGGTAAATCTTGGAAACAGAACCTACATAAAATGCGAGTTTTTCAGTTTGACCCCGGTCGGCGCATGGGGTTCAAACTCAGAAAACAATAACGTTTTTTACAATTGCAATATCGACGGGAGCCAATTTTATCATCGGGCTACTTATGTGAAGTGCCTGCTATCCGGAACGATTAAAATCGATGGGGATTTTGCCAGAATACAATTTATTGATTGCCGACAGATTAATTATGACAATGGCGGCTATGTTATAATCGAGAGTAATTTTTACAACAATATTTATTTGGAGATTTATAATTTTATCGGAAGATTAAAAATTGGGAAAATCGGTAATGGAGGCAGAGATATTCCGGTTGATATCAGGGGTGAATTGGTTCTTGAAAGCACCATTACCGGTGGCGACTGGAAAATATCGGGGATTGGCAAATTTACCGATAATTCAGCGGGGGCTGCCACGATTGATACCAGCGCTTTTATTGATGTGGAAGGGGGCATTGTTTCTAAGAGCCTGGCTGCCCAGGCCCAAACCGATGTAGAAAACGCTGCTACCAATGCCCTCAACGCCTACGATCCGCCTACGAAAGCAGAGCTTGACACGGCGGAGAGCAATATCCGGGGGGCGGACAGTGATACGCTGAAGACGCTTTCGGATCAGATAGACGGGGTTTCGACCTTTGATCCGGCGACAGAAACGGTCGATGTCGGGAAACTGGGCGGTGATGCGGCGCTGCTGGCGCGGTTGAAAGAATCGGTGGGCACGATCATCAAGGGAACGGCGCAGAGCGGCACGTTGAGTACATCGGAAATGACTACCGACCTTACTGAAGCAACGAACGACCATTATAACGACCGGATTATCATCTGGATTACGGGGACGTTGACGGGGCAGGCGGCGCAGATAACGGATTATGACGGAACCGCTAAGAAGCTGACGTTTACGCCGGTTACGGAGGCGCCGTTGACGAGTGATGAATTTATTATCGTGTGAGGGATTTACAACCCCCTTTATCCCCCTTTTTTAAGGGGGATTTTAGGAGGGAGGTTAAGATGCGATGGCTATTACACAACTTTATCCGAATGCGCTCCCTGGGCGGGCGCGGGCGTTTGACGCCAAGGACTTCGTTGTTGCAGTTCCGGCAGTTTTACTCACGTCGGCAGCAGCAGCGGAGCGGATGTTGTTTACTCCGGCGATTGGGCGGGGAGACGCTGGCGCAGCGTCTCTACGGTTTGCGGTTTTGGCGCTTACATCGCTGGATTTGGCGACAATTGCAATCGAGCGGAAAATATTATCAACAGCGGCGCATACGTTTATTGAACTGGAAACTCCCGATTTAGGAGGCGTGGCGGTGAAGCAGATTGAAATCCCTTACTATGATGATCCGTTGATTGTGGGCGATACGTTTTTGATGAAGCTGGATCCCGAGACATCTCTATCCGGCGCGACATCGCCGAAGGTGAATTATAAGAGGCCGGATGGGACAATTGGGAGTTGGAACGGCACAATCAGCAATGACCAGATTCAGTATCAGCTTGAGAATGGGGACATTGATATTCCGGGAGATTGGACATTCTGGCCGACGTGGGTGGATTCAAACAGCAGGAATAAGAAGGGACGGGCGATGAAGGTGGCGTTTCGGATGGAGGGAACGGCGTGACCAAGAAGCAAGATTATAAGAGATCAAGATTGCAAGAATGAAGATTATAAACAACCCCCACGGTCCCGGCCTTGCAGCCGGCAGCCGGATTCATGGCGCATCGCTGCTCGATATCGCCCCGACAGTGCT
>PHFX01000112.1 GCA_007618135.1 Candidatus Brocadia sp. WS118
GCTCAAAGAAATCTGGACTGCTCCGGATGCTCAGATCGCACGTCAGAGAGCGGATTCTATCATTGAGACCTATGAAAAACGCTTTCCCAAAGCGATAACAATTCTGGAAAACAGCCTGGAAGATTCACTGACTTATTACAGTTTCCCGGAGATTGACTCAAGGAAAATCTCTTCAACCAACATGCTCGAACGGCTCAATAAAGAGATTCGGAGAAGAACCAACGTTATCGGAATCTTCCCGAATGAGAACTCCTACATCAGACTAGTCACTTCGTATCTGATCGAATATTCGGAAGACTGGTCTACCAGTCGCTCGTACATTAATAAATCTTCATTGTCGGACCTGCTGCCTCAAGCAGCCTGAACGAACCGGATCGTTGCCGGGAGCTGAAATTGCGAACGTCATTTGACACTATCCTAGGATCAGGAGCTATTGATATCACAGAACATAAAGAAGACCCTGAAATCCTTAGTCTAAAGGCATTTCAGGGTCTTTTCTTCAGTTCTTCTATATATCTATTGTCTGTTTAGGTCTCGATATGCTTTAACATTTTCTTTCCATACAAAGCTGTATTTCTCAAGCAGATCTTTGGGATTAACCGGCTTTCTTCCGGTCAATTCTTCGACAGTATCAGTTTCACATGCCATTAAGCCGTCTCTAATACCTGATTCGTTAGAAACCATATCGTTTGAACACCACGGCACAGGTGATTTTGAATAATTTCCTTTTGATGTCCGCGGGATATAAATAGAATCTAGATAATCATAATAATCAAATTCATTTAGAGTGATATATTCATAATCAATATTTGAATATTCACTGATCATCCTGCATATTTCATGTTCGCCAATCAGCTGACCGGTAACATCGTAATCTTTATTTTTTTCGCCCTTGCCTAATAACAATGCCGTCGCAACTCTGCCGGAATCATCTTTCGCAATGAAAGTAGCTTTTCCTTCACCAGCTGTAGTGACCCATCTGTTATTATCCAGATTAGCCATCATAACTGAATTCAGCAGATAGTTTTCTAAATATAAATTATTTCTCATGATATTATATTCGACACCTGAAGACATCAGATATTCCTCAGTTGCAGTGTGATCAGGTAAAACATACTGCTTATAACCGGGTCTGTTCGCTCCAAAGAAAGATGTATAGGTAATATGTTTCACGCCTGCAGCTATAGCAGCGTCAATCACATTCTTATGCTGCTGCACCCTTGCCGGTCCGATTACAACACCCGAAACCATATAAAGACGATCTCCGCCTTTAAATGCCTCTATCATCTGTTCCTTATTATCATAATTAGCTTCCCGCACTGTGACTCCCTGTTTAGTCCAGTCCTCAACACGTTTTTCACTTAAACGACTTTTATCAGGGCAGGTAAAGATTAACTGATCGCCTGCCACTTCATTCAGCATATTGGCTGCAACTCTTCCGCCTAACTGTCCGTCAGCGCCTGTAACGATATAACGCATTTAATTTCTCCATTTCATCGATTTCCGATATTTTTATGATACATAGAAAATATCACTCTTTTATAGAAAAGTGAAATTGAAATATATTATAATTAATAGACAACGTCTATTAATTGCGCGTCAGGAGAAAATTATGCATATTAAACAGCTTGAATGTTTTGTCCATTTATCTGAAACTCTCAGCTTTTCAAGAACGGCAGAATTGTTATATATTACCCAGCCTACTGTCACTCATCAGATCAATACCCTTGAAGATGAACTGGGGCTGAAATTATTTACGCGTACCAAAAGAAAGGTAGAGCTTACGCCTGCCGGTATTTCTTTTTACGAGGACTGCAAAGAAATATTAACCAGATTAAATCTCGCTATTTCAAAGGCAAGAGATTACGCCCATGAATTTGAATCGAATCTGTTTATCGGATATGAAGGCAACACTGAAGTGAAATATATTGCCGATATACTAAGATGCTTTAACAAAAGCTTTCCTCAGGTTCATCTTTATCTGAAAATTGCAGATTTTGAAAACAAAATCAGTCTTTTTAGCAACAATAACTTCGATCTGATTTTTACGGAAAAAGGCAGCATCATTCATCTGCCCGATGTAAACTATGAAGAACTATATACCGGAAAATATGTCTGCGTTCTGCCAGAAGATCATATCTTAACAGATAAAAAAGTAATACGCTTAGATGATCTGGTCGATCAGCCACTCATATTATTAAATCCTCTAAAATCTCCTTCGAAAATGGCGCGCATCCAAAAGGAGATACAGCTGAAAACCCCACAGTCTACAATATACATCGCCGATACGCCTATGGTCGGGTATACGATGGTAAAAGCAGATCTGGGCATCGCAGTTATGCCTGACTTTGCATGCCCGGAGGATCCCGATTTGACTGTGGTTCCGATAGATACACCGGACTCTATTTCCTACGGAATTGCATCACACAAAAGCATTAAACGTGAGGATATCAATGGATTTATTTCGATCGCAAAAGAAATATATCGGAATAATGAGAATTGAGGAACACTAAAAAAGTTCCTTGTGAAAAACTTTCACAAGGAACTAGCGATAAACTTATTTACATGTACGATCTATAATCATTCCCACTCGATTGTCGACGGCGGCTTGCTGGTGATATCGTACACGATTCTGTTCACATGGGGGACTTCGTTGACGATTCTTGTCGAGATCTTCTCGAGGACATCGAACGGAATCCTCGCCCAGTCGCTGGTCATTCCGTCTACGGAGGTGACCGCGCGCAGGCCTATCGTGTAGTCGTAGGTGCGTTCGTCGCCCATGACGCCTACTGAACGGTTGCCGGGCAGCACCGCGAAGTACTGCCAGATTTCTTCGTCGAGTCCGGCCTTCGCGATTTCATCTCTGAAGACCCAGTCCGCTTCCCTGAGGATTTTGAGCTTGTCTTCGGTCACTTCACCGATTACGCGGATTGCGAGTCCCGGTCCCGGGAACGGCTGGCGCCATACGAGCTCATGGTCCAGTCCGAGTTCTTCGCCGAGCATTCTGACTTCGTCCTTGAACAGCGTGCGCAGCGGTTCGATCAGCTCGAAGTCGACGTCTTCCGGAAGTCCGCCTACATTGTGGTGGCTCTTGATCGTCGCGGCGTTCTTCGTACCGGATTCGATAACGTCCGGGTAGATCGTTCCCTGCAGCAGGTAGTCGAAATCGCCGAGCTTGTTGGATTCTTCTTCGAAGACGCGGATAAATTCTTCACCGATAATCTTGCGTTTGCGTTCCGGTTCCGTAACGCCCGCAAGCTTTCCGAGGAAGCGGTCCTGGACGTTGGCGCGGATAAAGTTCATTCCGAACTTATCCTTGAAGATCTCTTCGACCTGATCGCCTTCATCCTTGCGCAGCAGACCGTGATCG
>PHFX01000113.1 GCA_007618135.1 Candidatus Brocadia sp. WS118
ATCAAAGATCGCGCCGGGGTGGATATTGGCGCCGGTTACCGGGTGGAAAAAGTTCCCAATCCCAATGTGCGCGTCAAGCAAATCCTGGGGCGCTATCGCTATGGCCTGGTGGAAACGCGGGTCAATCCTTCTTTTGAAGGGTATTTTTATTCCGAGTAGCATTAGAAATGAGTATAATTTTAAAACATAAAGCGGGGACGTTTTGGCCCCGCTTTAGGATTGCCAATTCTTATCTCAACAAAGTCATTTTCCGGTTTTGAACGAACGATCCCGCCTGTAGGCGATAGATATAAATCCCGCTGGCCACCCGAGCGCCATTGTTATTGGTGGCATTCCACTGAATATCATGCACCCCGGCTTGCAGGCTGCCGGAGACCAGGTTGCGCACTTCCCGGCCGCTGATGTCGTAAACGGTCAGTTTTACTTGCGCTGCTTCCGGCAGGGAAAAGCGGATGGCGGTGGTCGGGTTGAAAGGATTGGGATAGTTTTGGTACAATCGGGACACTGTCGGTATGTATGTGGTGGTAGGGGAGAGCCCGGTCGTCACATTCTCGATTTTGGCAATAAATATATCAACTTGACCCGCACTGGTCAGGGTGGTGCCTCCAAAGGTTGCGCTACCCCCAAAACCACCCGTCACAAAACTATTTCCAGAGCCGTCTACCGCGATGCTAAAACCCCCATCGCCATCGATTCCGCCGCCGGCCTGTTCGGCCCAGAGGAGGTTCCCATTCCCGTCATATTTGGCGATGAATATATCAACTCCACCCGCACTGGTCAGGGTGGTGTCTCCAAAAGTGGCATTACTGACAAACGAGCCTGTCACAATACTATTGCCCGAACCGTCTACCGCGATGCCATTACCGAAATTAGCATCATTTGGGGCAGCAACCTGTTCGGCCCAGAGAAAGTTTCCGTTCCCGCCATACTTGACGATGAATATATTTTCGAAACCTGATACGGTCAGGGTGGTGTCTCCAAAGGTTGCGCTACCCTCAAAATAACCTGTCACAAGACTATTGCCCGAGCCATCTACCGCGATGTCTCTACCCTCAGCACCGCTTCCGCCAGCCTGTTCGGCCCAGAGAAGGTTCCCATTCTCGTCATATTTAGCAATGAATACATCTCTCGAACCCAAACTGGTCAGGATGGTGTCTCCAAAGGTTGCGCTACCCTCAAAATAACCCGTCACAAGACTATTGCCCGAACCGTCTATGGTGATGTCATGACCAAAATCATAAAGGCTTCCACCAGCCTGTTCAGCCCAGAGAAGATTCCCGTTCCCGTCATATTTGGCGATGAATATATCATAGACACCCGCATTGGTCAGGGTAGTGTCTCCAAAGGTTGCGCTACCCAGAAAAAAACCCGTGACTAGACTATTGCCCGAACCGTCTGCGGCGATGCCATGACCAACAACGTAATTGCCTCCGCCGGCCTGTTCGGCCCAGAGAAGGTACCCGTTCCCGTCATATTTGGCGATGAATATATCAACTCCACCCGCACTGACCAATGTGGTGTCTCCAAAGGTTGCGCTGCTGGAAAAATAACCGGTCACAAGACTATTGCCCGAACCATCTACGGCGATACCAAGACCAACATCCAAACCGCTGCCACCGGCCTGTTCAGCCCAGAGAAGGTTCCCGTTCCCGTCATATTTGGCGATGAATATATCAGCTGAACCCGCACTGGTCAGGGTAGTGTCTCCAAAAGTCGCGCTACCCTCAAAATCACCCGTCACAAGATTATTGCCCGAACCATCTACCGCGATGCCATAACCCCCATCGCCACCGCTTCCGCCAGCCTGTTCGGTCCAGCTCCACTGGGGAGATTGGGAATAGACCGGATAACTATTCAATATAAACATTGCTGCTAAGATCAGTATTGCTCTTATATGCTTCATGATATCTTCTCCATTTATGAAGTTATGGTTTTCACAGCGTAAGATACACATGAACTGCAAGCGGCACCTATCGCTGGGGTTGTATGGTTAAATGGTTGGGTGCAAGAACACTCCCTTAGAACCGATCTACCATAAGTGTTAAGCAAAATCACAGTTTTACTTCCATTCATTGGTACATTATTTCTTTCTCACCCCCCTGTATCTCATATAATTAAGATATACCAGTTATCATGATGTTTTATGCGCGGACATTCCCGGAGCAGAAGCGGCGCACGCTAAATGCTATCAAGAGTTCCCACCAAAAAATATCGCTAAAAACGATCTATACTCGTGCAAGTCCTTTTGCTTGCTTTTAAAAAATGTGAGCAGGTTTATGCAATTTAGGATTAACTGCATCCATTTATTTTCCCCACCCCCTTAATTGAACTCCGAGGGCAAACATCCAAATCGTTTCTTGAAACATGGTAAAATAGCTGGCGTTCTTAAAGTTGCTGGGAGAAGCGGCCGCGCAGACGCTGGCGTCATTTTCCTGCAAAAGTTCCGCCGCATGTTGCAAGCGTACGACCATGATAAATTGTAAGCCATTCTAACCAGGCAGGGTCTGCAATTTATCAATGAACTGCGTGCAGCAGAAGCCTACTATTTGTGCCAGAATTCCGGTATTGAAGAATTTATTTTTTTTGGATTCGGATAAGTATAGCGAATAAATTAAACAAAGTCAACCTGTAAAATGGCTGAGGCATATAAAATAGATTCTATAGATAACGCGCTTGCCATGCTCGTTTTAGATCATTATAAATATTTATATTTTTGATGTTTGTAAAAAAAATACTCACATTTTTCAAGAACCTCGTCTCTCGTTCAGCAAAACGGGCACGATCATTTACAACACT
Organism: Candidatus Brocadia sp. WS118; assembly: GCA_007618135.1. Taxonomy (GTDB): domain Bacteria; phylum Planctomycetota; class Brocadiia; order Brocadiales; family Brocadiaceae; genus Brocadia. The sequence continues at coordinate 2,797 of PHFX01000113.1, forward strand.
TTCCTGAATAAAATTACTGAGTAAATTTATCGTCCGCTTTCAATTACGCCGCTTTTGCGAAACAGCTTTTCCCTTTCAACCGGTAAGCAGAGCTTGGTTGGCAGGCGTTTTGCAAAACGGGTTGTTTCGGCCTTCAACCTTCAGGAAATCAAAAGAAATCTCTCCTTTTTTCATATAAATGCAAAGATTCTAATTCTTTTAAACCTCTTGTTACCTTGAGGCGAATCCTTCCCCCGTTCGGCACAGGCTTTGCCGATAGACATCCTTATTTGGAACGAAAAGGAGAAACGGCAACAAGAGGAAAAATGATGAAAAAAAGGTACTACTCGCAGCAAATCTATTGTGTGCTAATACTCTTTGTTTTATCGCTCTGTCTTCCGGCGCAATCGAAAGACCTCTCCGGGTTATGGATTTCCACCTTCGGGCATATAAACCTGAAGATGGGGCGGGCAAAAATTTCCGGCGATTATTATGACGGCAGGATTCAGGGAAGCCTGAACGGCGATTTATCCCGGGGCCGGGAAATACTGATCGGCAACTGGGATGAGG
>PHFX01000159.1 GCA_007618135.1 Candidatus Brocadia sp. WS118
GTTAAAATAAAGAAAAAATCAAGGGAAACGGGTAAAAGAACCGTATTTTAGCAAAAACCCAATCTCAAATTTTAAAATGATCTCTTGGTAAGGAAAAAATCGCCCGCGCACTTTTACAAAAAGTGCGTTTTCGTTCAGACACTACATAGTTTAGGATAAGTATGCTGAACATGCGCATGAAAGGTAGATGGTGGGTATGATTTTATACACCTTTTTTCTCCTTCATGCCTTTCCCTGAAAGGGGCAGATTTGCAAAACAATGTATGATTTAACAAAATTTACTTTAGAAGATATGACCCGCTGCGGAGATGCTTTACAGCAATTTGGGCTTAAAGCAAGAAACCTGGAAGAGTTGGCTAATCTGATGGTTCACTATTTTTATGATAATCTTACTGAGAAACAAACAGGGGAAAAATCGTGTGTCCTGGTTCGTTTTTTCATGACGTATCCTTATGCAAGTCTTGACCCGGAATTACGTCAATTGGCCAACGAAATATTAGTTGGACAGCCTGTACGGCAAGGGATGACGTGTATGATTCAATTAGCTACAGTAGGAATACGGCCGGAGTGGAATTCGACGAAGCTTTCCAAAGAACACCGGGTTATTCCTTTGGTGAGTGAACATACCGTGGGACAAATTCCCATGATTTCCCAAATGATATACCAATTAGGAATTGATATCAGCAATGTTCTAAATCCCGGCCCGGAACTTATCATAGAGTTGGGAAGCAAGGTTTTCAACATATTCCACGTACCCGATGCCCTTGGAAGCCCTTATATTCCAGATCAGAATAGATTTGTAATCCCTTTTGGAATTAAGTCAGTTTTAGGATTTGGGAGCATATTGCCAACGGGAAATTTATTATCGCTAATTATATTCTCTAGAACGGAAATTCCTCGTGAGATAGCAAATATGTTCAAAAACGTCGCCTTACATGTAAGGTTGGCGGTGTTGCCTTTTGTAACAGAAAAGATATTTGTCAGCGATAAAACCGAGATTAAAGAGGAAGAAAGGCTCAGGTCATTGATAGCAACTCAAACAAATTTACTGGACGTATACAAAAAAACTGCGGTTGAACAATCGAAGCATTTGGAAAGTTTGTATTTGAATCTTGAAAAGAAAGTGGAAGAAAGAACAAAGGAGCTTCGCCAGGCAAATATTGCACTTGAAAAGGCAAACAGACTGAAATCAGAATTTTTAGCAACCATGTCACACGAGTTGCGTACTCCGTTGAATGCAATTATCGGTTTTGCCGAAGTTTTAAGGGATGAAGTTATCGGTCCTCTCAGTGGAGATCAAAAAGGGTGTTTAGATGATATCCATAGTAGCGGACAGCACCTGCTCAGCATGATTAATAACATCCTTGACTTCTCAAAAATTGAGGCCGGAAAATTTGAGCTCAAATATGAAGAGTTTTCCTTAGAAGCGGTTATTGCTGAGGTATTAAATGCGATTTCCGAATTTTCTGACAAGAAAGGCATCAGCATACACACACATATCCACGCCGACATACCCCCTATCATTGCTGATAAAGTAAAATGTAAGCAAATCATGTTTAATCTTTTATCCAATGCCGTCAAGTTTACGCCAGAAAATGGCAGGATTACTATCAATGCAGAACTGGTGGAACAATATGTTCAAATTGGGGTAAGCGATACGGGAATTGGTATCAAATCTGAAGACATTGATAAACTATTCAAACCATTTCTTCAATTAGACGGCTCATATTCACGCCGTTACGAAGGAACAGGACTTGGCTTGGTCCTTACAAAGCATCTGGTGGAATTACAGGGAGGAAAAATTTGGGTAGAAAGTGAATATGAGAAAGGGAGTACCTTCACCTTTACGTTACCCATAAAACTTAGAAAGAACGATGATTAAGATACGGAAGGCAAAGGGTTCTGATTTTGAAGATATCTGGGGTATTTTTCATCAGGTAGTGAAAAGAGGGGATACCTTTGCCTTTGATCCAAAGGCAAGCAAAGATGATTGCAGAATCTTGTGGGTGTCGCCGCCTGTTCATACCTTTGTTGCAGAATCCCAGAATAAAATCCTTGGGACCTATATGCTGAGGAAGAATCAGCCTGGTCTGGGCGAACATGTTGCAAATGCGGCTTATATGGTGCATCCTGTGGCACGAGGTCAGGGAATTGGCAAGGCTATGGGGAGTCACTCCATAAGGCAGGCAAGGAAACTGGGCTTTACAGCAATACAGTTTAATTTTGTGGTGAGCACAAATATTGTCGCAATTCAATTATGGTTAAAACTTGGATTTAAGATTGTCGGTACCGTGCCAAAGGCATTTAACCACAGGAAACTTGGCTTGGTAGACGTTTATATTATGCACAGATTTGTGTAAAGCTGTTTTATCGTTTTAAATAATTTTTGGATTGCAAAGTCTATTTTTAATACCAAAGCTCACCCGCCTCTCCAAAGCGTAGCAGAATAGCAGTCAAATGGAGTATCTTGTTAGGCATGTTTTATCTTTGCTCTACGCCTTTTGGGGAGCAGGGGAATTAAGCACCGCAAAGCATTATTCACAGGTCATTTCTTGACATAGCAGATGTCAAATATAATTAACAGGATTACACTGAGAGCTGAAAGGTAATTTGGTATTTTCGTAAAAAATCTCTTATCCGCTGTCTCTCATGGTTAAAGAAATATCGTGTGTCAATGTCATTACCCTTTCTGCCTCTTCTATAGTCAATGTCCCCGTCCCGCAACTGGGTGTGATGATAGATCTGTCATGAATCAGGGTTTTTGATATACCTTTCCCGACGAGAAATTGTATACCTTCTTCCAATTTCTTTACTAGATCGTTTAGGGATGTGGTGTTTATCTTTGAAGAAGTTGGAACAATGCCCCACGCCAGATAGCCGCCTCTGTTAAGAAATGCCTGTATTTCGCGCCAGTACATCAGGTACTTGTCCATAAACTCATAAGCATCAAAACTAATGATGTCCACCTTCGAGCCCATAAGCATAGCCCAGTCCGTGTTGCCGCAGCAATGGGTGCCGGTGAGTCCGCCATGTGATTGAACTGTTTCGTAGACCTCGTTGAGGGCGCTGATTGCCCTTTCCCGGCTGATGTTCATAAAGGCAGAACCAAAGCTCGTAAGATACGGTTCATCCGCAAAGATAATAACCGGCAGGCCATAACGTGATAATTGTTTAAACTGCCAATATGCCTTCATAGACATCAGTTTGATGATTACATCAAAGAATTCCTCGCTGTATAAGGCTGTAATACCGGTAGAAAGCTTTAAGGAGCCGGCCAGGGTGATCGGGCCAACGACCTGCCCTTTGAGTGCACGCAGAGATTTTTGGGGCGATTTATTGAGACGGTCAATCATTGCGTAAAATCCTGCTGAGCATGCAGGACTTATTTGAAAGAGGTCAGGTTCATTTTTTAGATAGGTTTCGTAAAAAGCAGCCAAGGCGCCGGATGTGTCACCTGATGCATCGATGCTTACGGTTTTCCCGTCTGCATGAATGGTAAGGCAGGGGAGTCCTTCCGTGTATTGAATGCACATCTCTTCTCTGGTACTGATCCTGGGTAGCTGAGGCCAGCAGGGTATTTCCGGAAGCGATTTGAACATAAGCTCACACGCTGTTTCGACGTTTGTATGGGGAAGACTTCCAATGGCGGTTGCTGAGAAATTACCTTCAAAGTTTATTGACATAAGTGCTATTTATTTTTCCATAATAAAAGGACCTAGGGCCACGGACTATATAGCATGCAAAAATACGATTTAATTGGTTTCATCCACATCTATCAAAATCAACTTTACTGGAACGGCGGGAAAATGCCGTTTCAGCCGTTCAATATCATATACCAATTGTTCTCCATAGGATACTCCAGTTGACATGTGTTTGTGTAATGCGTGACAGGGAACAATTTCAACACCAACATCGGCTTTGTTTTCGTTAAAGAAGTACTGGAACTTGGCCATGTCGTAAAACATAGCAAAATATTTCCCAAATTGTACTTCAACCAGTACCCTGTCTTTCACAAAATCAATTTGTTTGAATGCGCCAGGAATTGTTACATCACTATTGGGTATAGTAATTGTATATGTATCACGCAACTCGGTATATCCTCGTGCTGTAAATGCAATATGAAACTGCTGGTTCATATCTGCTGGAGCATATAGTGTTTTTCCTTTCATAGTTTTTTCTTTGCTTACTTTAGTTCTTTTCGCAGTTATTTCAGCAATTACTTGGTAAATTTCACTTTGGTGATCTGGATAACGTACTTGTAATATTTCTGTACCTCCCAGGTGGGAATATTCATATGCGATCCGCATCTTGTTGTCCTCGAATAGTGTGTTACTTCTACATGAGTAACTTGAGCTGACGTGGGTTTGATCCTAGTTTTACAATCTGTGGTGGAACATTTGCCTTAGGAGCGTCAGGATTATAAACTGATCGATCCATAGGTCTTATGGACAGTGATCCTTTTTCTGCTAAACGAATACGTTCCTTTGCGATTTTTACATATTCTGGCATAATTTCAGCACCAATAACTTTTCGATTATGCATTAATGCTGCAATTGCTGTTGTCCCCACGCCAATAAATGGATCTAATATCCAATCAAACTCATTCGTCATCGAGAGTACCAGACGTTCAATCAATTCGACAGGAAACTGACATGGATGAATAGTCTTTTCTATATGGTTAGCCTTTACGTTAGGAATTTCCCATACATCTCCAGGATTTTTTCCTAATGGATTACCGCTGAGTTCTCCCTTTTTTGGCCCCTTGAAGTATTTTTTCTGTGGATACTTTTGTGGTACACGAACGGGGTCAAGATTAAAAGTATATTCATTGCTTTTCGTAAACCAAAGAATAACTTCATATCGACCGGAAAACCGTTTTGAGGCATGCAAACCATGTCCAAAGTACCATACGATACGATTACGTAAATGAAGCTGCAGCGAAGCAAATATAGGGTATAAAAAGGTGTCAAGTGGAATAATTTTCCCGTTATCAACGTAGTTGCCAACCTGCCAACAAATACTTCCTCGGTCATCCAGTATGCGTACACATTCTTTAATTATTTTTTCTTGTTGAGTTAAATACTCATCCATTGTAATACGATTTTCATATTGCTTACCAAGATTATAAGGGGGGGAGGTTACCACTAACTTGATGAAATTATCAGGTACGTGGAAAAGTAAATCGAGGCAGTTGCCCTGATAAAGTACTAGGTCTGCTGATGGGTCAAATTCCGATGCTATTTTTACTTTATTCACAAAATATTTACCTTTGTTTAAGGTATGAAAAGGCAACATTTGAATTCAAATAATACTGGAGAACTGGATTCAGGTCAAGAAAAAGTCCTTTTGTAACTTGGCAAATATTTATTTTGGTATTTTCTTGACCAACAGAAGCAGTGGGACTGATGCAAGCTGTGTTACGACCGAAAACACGATGAGAGTCATTAAAGAAAAGTCATAAAGAATCCCCATCAAAGCGCTGCCGAGAAACCAGCATATGCCATAACCGGTATTGAAAATACCATATCCCGTGCCACGTCTGTTTACCGGGACCATCGCTGCAATAGCTGCACGCATGACGGATTCCTGCGCCCCCATACCTATGCCCCAGAGCGTCACTCCAATTATAACAGCTGAGAAGTTTCCTAAAAAGACCAACGGTGCAAAGAGCATGGAAATGAGTGAGGCGATGATGAGTATGGAAATCCCGTTGCGGTCAAACAGGTATCCAAAAAAGAGCGCAGCAATGGCATCGACTCCCATGGCAATAGCGTAAAAGAGTGGAATCCAGGTGTCTGAAGCAACGGATATTTTTTTGAAGTGATATGCAATCAGCGGAAAGTCCGCATAACCAGCGGCAATCAGTCCAACGGCAATGAGATAAAGCCAGAATTTTTTGGGGAATCCCTTTGTCTCCAGCTCAGGTTGAGACACTTCTAAATTTCGCGGTTGAGGATATAACCACCGGGCCGTTACAAGCACGCTTATTGCCATAAGGGCAGGTACAAGCAGGATAATGTATCCCGTCCGATAACTCTCCCGGTAATAAAGTACTCCCGCAAGCGTGAGAGGGCCGAGCACGGCACCAATCTGGTCTAATGCCTCGTGTAATCCGAAACCCTTTCCCCTGCCGATCTCCTTTGTTGCATGAGAAAGCATTGCATCACGAGCCGGGGTTCTGATCGCCTTCCCTATGCGCTCGGTGATCATGAGGATAGCGGCGATCTCCCAACGACCCGCCAGTGCGAGGGCAGGTACAGCTAACATATTCAGCAAATAGCCAAATATCGTGATTGCCCAGTATCTTCCTATCCTGTCGCTCATATAGCCTGAGACAAGCCGCAGGCTATGTCCGATCAACTCCCCAAGCCCTGCAACAAATCCAACCGTTGTTGCGCTTGCCCCAAGCAAGGCCAGATAGGGGCCATTGATACTCCGGGCGCCCTCGTAGGTTACGTCCGCAAAGAGGCTCACGACGCCAAGCAAAACGATGAATTTTATGGCAGTTGCCTTTGGACTGTTGCCTTTGTACGCAGTTGGCTTTGATTGGTTTTTCATGTCTGATTTAGTAATAAAGACACATACTAATAAATTTAAAATGTTGAGTCAAGCAAGTTAAAGATGTTATAGTATATTTTTGTGAAGATTTTGCTAAATGTTAAAGAATCTCAATCTTATATAATTCCCCTCTATCGGTAGGACAAGCATCCCCGCTTGTCAATATGATGTCAACCGGGGACGGTTGACCTACCTTAATGTATAGGAATTTCAAAGTTTCAGAGTTGGTTCACTCGTCCACGATTGAACCGAAACGTTTGGCATGTCTCATACGTTTGGAGTAAAGCAAAACGTACAGACATGTGCTAAACGCATGGTTCAATCTACAAGATTGAACCAACCGTAGTCACTGCAAACAAAGTCGCCGAAGGGCTAATTAAATCGTGTAGGAATATTATGGGTGAATTTTCGTTCATACAATGGATTCGGAAACGGCAGAAAAGGCGTAAAGACGTTATGCTGGGAATCGGGGATGATTGTGCCGTTATAGACGTCTCATCGGATACGGTGTGTCTTATTACGACAGACATGCTGGTAGATGGCACCCATTTTGACTTGAAAAAGTGCACCGTTCAGGATGCAGGCAGGAAGGCAATTGCCTGCAGTATCAGTGATGTGGCTGCTATGGGGTGCCAGCCTACCGTTGCTGTAATTTCCGTATGTTTTCCTGATCATACTCCTGAGAAATTTGCAAGGGAACTCTATAAAGGTATATGGGGTATTGCAGATAAATATGCCATCGAGATTGTGGGTGGCGATATTATCAGTGGCCGCAGTCCTTTCTGTATCAATGTTACCATGCTGGGACGAGACGATGGCCTGAAACCCATCAGGCGTTCAGGTGCAAGGGCAGGGGATGCGATCCTGGTAACCGGGACGCTGGGAGGGTCTATTCTTGGCAAACATCTTTCTTTCGAACCTCGACTGAAAGAGTCACTTGTCTTGAATAAGAACTTTACGATACATGCTATGATTGATGTCAGCGACGGGTTGACGGCGGATTTGAATCACATCTTAGAAGAGAGTAGTGTGGGTGCCGTCTTGTATGAAGATCGTATTCCCGTCTCTCATGCAGCGGTGGAATTATCGAAAAAAACGGGACATAAGCCGCTTTATCACGCATTATCAGACGGTGAAGATTACGAATTGTTAATGACATTATCAAGAAATCAGGCAAAAAGACTCTTATCATTCGGTTTGCTTAAAAATGTAAAGGTAAGTTGCATTGGGGAAATCGTGAAAGAGCACGGCATTCGGATGAAGTCTTCCGGTGGTAATATCCGGCATATAAAGCCACGCGGGTATGAGCATCTGAAATCATAGCATGAATAACTATCTTTTATCTGACTAACCAGAAAGAGCGGGTTGAAAATGACTATTCGCTTATTATTGTATATTACGTTTGCAGATTACTAAAATATAAAACTTTTCAAACTCGTTCGGGTCAGGAATCAATACAACAATACAACATTCGTTGATATTCTGGTTTTTAGAAGACGAAAGAATGTTGTGTTCAAGCTCTTATTCATATGTGCATCAGAGAAATTCACACCTGACAATTCCTCAATTGTCCATGGGGCCATTGCACTACCTCCGTCAATTTCCAAGTAAATCCTGGATTACCTGGTTCACAAATACGGTTTTCGTGTGAACTCCCATCCCTTTTCTTGGCTTATCTGATATGGGGTCCGGCTGAAAACCCATATCCCATTCTTTCTGAGGGGATTCATTGATGAGAAGATTAATGAAATTCATAGGCATTGCAGTTCTTTTCCCTCTTTTAATTGCAAAATCGAATCTTACCTATATAAAAGTTTGTTGATATAAAAGAGGATATTGTTACAATAATAACATTATGTTATATATATAACATATATTAAATATCTTTTTCAGAGGTAAAGGATTCAACTTTTCCAGAGGTTGGCCAGATTGGTTTATGGACAAAGGCCGATGCACAGACGCATTTTGATAATCTCATGCTTAATGATACATAGTTGTCTGAATCACCGTACCAAGAGTTAAGTATTTTACCAGTGGACAAGGTAAATAAAAAAATATCATGGTTCATAATACTACTCTGTGCTTTGGGAGGAATTGTTCCCCCTAAAAATGTCTTGGCACTGAGGCCTTTCGTTACAACAGATGCCGATGTCGTTGAACCCAATATTGTGGAGATAGAATTGGGAATATTTGGATTGCATGAGCAAAAGCACTCGGGTCCTGACGAATTCGTATTAGACGTACCGAGTATCCGTTTTAACTATGGGTTGCCATGGGATAGCGAAATTGTGCTTGAGACTGTAGGTGAATTAATCGATAGCGAATATGCAGGAACGCTGGGCGTAAAGGAGAAACAGTTTGCGGATACGGCAGCCTTTTATAAGAAGGTCTGGTGGCGTGGCAGCGGCCCGATACCTAATTTTGCCACAGAGACAGGTTTTGTGTTTCCTACAGAAAAGGGAACCTCAGGATTAGATTTTGAAGGTGCCGGTATCTTCTCGTGGTACTTGGAGAAACTAACATGCCACATCACCCTTGGTGGAGGTACAAAAAAAGAGGCATTTGAGCATAATACGCGAGGACTTTTTATTTATGGTATTATAGTGGATGTCCCCTTACCCCAATATAAAGGACTTCATCTTGTATCCGAATACAGCGGAGAAAAGGTAGAGAATACTATCCTGGATCATCAATTGTTGGGTGGGGTGGTATGGGAGGGACCGCTCAGTATAGATTATGATATTGCAGGGTTTACAGGCTTAAACAACGAAAGTGTGGATTGGGGCGTAACAATGGGTATAACTTTTTTTATCGGTAAGAGGAGAGGCGGAGGTAAGTCATAAATGTTTGCTTACGTAGTGTCATAATAAATATTCATGAATAAATGGATACTCCTAACACATCAAATTGCGCAAGATGCGCCAAACCTTAGAGTAAAGGTCTGGCGAAATCTGAAAAAGCTGGGGGCAGTACTCTTCAAGAATGCCGTGTATCTACTCCCTTATACGAAGGAACATGAGGAGTGTATGCAGTGGATTTGTAAACAAATTATAGACAGTGGAAGTGATGCATCACTCTTTATTACTGAATCAATGGACAAAAAACACAATGAAGAGATTATAAAAACCTTTCAAGAATCCTGTAATAAGGAGTATGTTCCACTCATTGATCAATGCAGTGATGTATTAAAACAAATAGAACAGATAGAAGGGACAGAAGGCATAACAGACCGATTTGTAGAAGATTTGAAAAGGAAATTAAGCGAGATAGTAAAAAGTGCTGATGAGATAGCAAAGATCGATTTTTTCCATGCCCCCCAGAGAGATGAGTTCCTGAAAAAAATTGAATCTATACGAAAGAGGATAGAAAAATGGTCTAAAAAAATGAAAGAAGAAGCACCGTTGGTCAATAAAGTTTATCAAAAAAAGGATTTCCTGGGTAAAAAATGGATGACGCGAAAAGATATTTATATCGATCGTTTAGCATCTGCCTGGCTTATCAGAAGATTTATCGATCCAAAGGCAAAGTTCGTCTTTATATCCAAAGGAGAAAATAACCTGCCAAAAAATACGATACCTTTCGATATGTATGGTGCAGAATTTACCCATCATGGCGATGCCTGTACCTTTGAAACCTTAATCAGGGTGTTTGATTTAAAAGATCCTGCTTTACAACCAATTGCAGAAATTGTGCATGATATAGATTTGAAAGATAATAAATATAATCGCAAAGAGGCCGATGGAATAGCTCAAATTATTACCGGGCTTAGCAAAAAACTCAACAACGATAATAAGTTATTGGAGAAGGGTATGGAGATATTTGATGCCATTTATCAAAATTACTTTTCAACTATATAAGGGTGGATTAAGGTGTTGGTTTTTACGCCGAATCCACCTTCGCTGTATTTATAAATGGTGGGTTCGCTCCGCTTAACCCACCCTACCGTAAACCCGCTTAAATAAAAGGAAAATCTGCAATATTTTGGGATATTCAAATGACAAACAGATTACTTTCCTCTTTTGCTGTCCTTTGTACCGTGGGTTTCTTTGCGCGGATGAGTTACGCCATGGCAAGGACCCCGCTCCTTCCCCTCTTTGCACTGTCATTAGGTGCAAGTCCAAAGGCAATCGGGTTTGTCGTTGGTGCATCTACCATAACGGGTATCTTCTTCAAATTACCTGCAGGCACCCTTTCTGACATCTACGGCAGATACAGGATGCTGTTTCTCAGCATCCTGGTTTTTGCATTCACCCCTTTTGTCTACTATCTGGTAACAGATTACTGGCAACTGGTAGGGATCAGATTTTTCCACGGTCTGGCTACTTCTGTTTATGGTCCCGTAGCCATGGCGATGATTGCTGATACCGCCGGCGATCAAAAGGGCGCGAAACTTTCCTTATTTTCCTCTGTTACGATCATTGGAAACCTCATTGGCACTCCTTTTGGCGGATACATACTCAATTATTTATCCGGCAACGGAGGCAATTCTTTACAGCATTTTCATATTGCATATCTGGCTTGTGGAATTATTGGTCTGATCTCTTTTGGTTTTACCATAAAGCTGATGGCTACAGGAAAGACATATACCGTACAGACTAAAAACTCCATGGGCGAAGTATGGCGGAGGTTTTTTAAAGGCATCAGGGAGGTCATCAGTGACTATCGGATTATCATCACCAGTAATATGGAAGGTATACAAAATCTGTCGGTTGGCGCCCTGGAGGCTTTTTTGCCTATTTATGCCGTTACTGTGGCAAAATTGAATCCATTTCTGGCTGGAATTCTGTGGGGAGCACAGGTAGTTACCACCATCCTTGCAAAACCGGTTATGGGCAAGATATCTGATCAATACGGGAGAAAGCCTATAATCTTCTCCGGGATGTGGATAGGTGCTGTTTCTTTGGCGTGTATCCCTTTGACGCAAAATTTTTACTTTTTGATCCTTTTAGCGGCCGTCTTTGGTGTTGGTGAGGCATTTGTGACCTCTTCTTCGGCTGCTCTGGTCGCCGATTTCTGTAAGGAACAGAACTACGGCGCTGCCATGGGGACGTTTGGAAGTATCTTTGATGTCGGTCATGCCTCAGGTCCCATTTTAGCTGGATTCCTTTTGTCGCGTCTGAGTTATCAACATTCGTTTGTTATTATTGCCCTTTTGCTGATAGTATCGTCATTTATTTTTGCACTGAAGGTGCCCGAAAAAACGCATGGAATAAAACAGGAGGTTTGATATGAGAATTTTCTTTGTACTCTTTATTGGTTATATTTCATTCTTGTGTGCTGACTGTGGTTGGTGTGAGGAAACTTCACGCCTTATCTGGGAGTCCTCATACACGAAAACAACTCCTACTATTGATGGAAAAATGGAGAAGGCGTGGGAACAGGCTAAACCCTTTACTGTAGTGGTGAGAGAGGCTATGGGAGGCGATAACCCGGCAGAAGTTGTTTTACGCACCCTTCATACCGATGATACCTTATATGTAATGGCTCAATGGCCTGATGCTACAAAAAGTGACATGCGCGACCCTTATATTTGGAATGCTGATAAGAAGGAGTATGAGCGCCCTTCGAAACCTGACGACCAGTTTGCGTTAGAATTTCCTCTGTCGGGAGATTTTGATATCCGCATGATAACACTTACCCATGAATATAGTGCCGATGTATGGCATTGGAAGGCAGGACGGGGTAATCCTGTTGGCTGGGTAGACGACAAAAAACACATTATCAGCCAGAAGCCAATTCAGGGTGGAATTGAATATTCAATGGGTGGCCATGGAATTGCCTATATTGCACGTCTCATGGATGAAGGAACAACATCTTACTTCTTAAAACCAAAACCTGCCAGTTTTGAGGGGAACGTAGTGGATTCCTTTGAACAGCGACAACCTCTGGGCAGTGTGGCTGATGTCCGTGGAAAAGGAATACATGATGGGAAGGGCTGGACGCTGGAGATGTCACGCAAGCTCAATACAGGACATAATGACGATGCGGTGATTGATCCAAACAAAGACAACGTCTGTGCCATTGCAGTGCTCAATGATGAACTTTATTGGGACCATTCAACCTCAGCAGAAATTACCTTGCGGTTTGTGAATCATGCGAAGAAATAGTTGAGAGAAAGAATTTAGGAATTTAAATAAATAGCTAGTTAAGTACTTGGAAAAACAGAGAGAGGTGAAATTATGAGATTTATTACCTTGATGATTTTCGTTCCGTTACTCTTCCTAAAAATATGCCTTGGAGGAGAGGTCATTGTTTATACCTCAGAAGATAAGATCTTTTCGGAGTCTATTCTTCAACAATTCGAGAAAAAGACAGGGATAAAGGTTCGTGCTATTTATGATACGGAAGAGACAAAGAGTACCGGTTTGGTTAACCGCTTGATTGCTGAGAAGAATAATCCACAGGCAGATGTGTTCTGGAGCGGGGATCCGGTACGACCTGTATTACTTGAGATGAGAGGTATTACAACACCGTATATTTCAAGTGCTGCGGCGGATATTCCAAAGATATACAAGGATGAAGAGGGGCATTGGGCTGGTTTTTCAGCACGTGCCCGCATTATTCTTTATAATACAAATCTTGTAACCGCAGGTGAGAAACCGTTGTCTCTTTTTGATCTTACAAAACCAAAATGGAGAGGCCAAGTTGCCATTGCAAACCCATTATTTGGTACTACCTCCATACATGTGGCATTCCTATTTATCACATTGGGCGATGAGAAGGCAAAGAAATTTCTCCAAGACTTGAAAGCAAATGGGGTAAAAATCGTCTCATCGAACGGTGAGGTAAAACGACTTGTTGCAAGGGGAGAGGTTGTGGCGGGTCTTACCGATACGGATGATGCGAACGTTGCTATTCGGGAAGGAAGTCCGGTAAAGATCGTATTTCCTGACCAAACCAGTATGGGGACGCTTATTATGCCGAATATGGTTTGTCTCATAAAAAATGGGCCTAACCAGGAAAATGGGAAAAAACTGATTGATTATCTCGTCAGCAAGGAAGTTGAAAAGAGTCTCGCGTGGGCACCGTGTGCACAGATGCCACTGAGATACGCTGTACGAGCACCCGCAGATGTATTGACAATTGATGCCATAAAAGGCATGGATGTTGATTACAAGGCAGTTGCACAAAAACTCGACGAGATCAGTGAATTTCTCAAGCAATGGGCGGGTTATTAATAAACAAATCGGAATATACTCATTATCTGCTATATTTTCTTAACAAACAAAATCAATAGTAATCAACTTTAGCAATGCAGGATTATAGGGTGGGATTTCTTCTCTTTCCATAGCCAGCTTTCCTTCGAGGAATTCTGATATCTCCCCAAGAAGTCTTTTCCAGCTTTTATGATTATTCTTATAGTTTTTCCACACAGCCCTCAACTTTTGAAGCCTCTTTTTGGTAAGACTTATTGTTAATAACTTTTCATTTGCCATTTCCCATTTCTCTTCACTTTTTTTGTCCTCAGCAAAGTCGAGAAGATACTCATCTATTCTTAAATCTATCTCTCTGATAAGCGTGGATACAAATTTCTTGCTTTTGTCTGAGTTTAATTCGCCGAAAGTAGAATCAACTGTTTCTCGTTGCTCTACTTCCTTATAAATTAACTCTATCTCTTTGATTGTTTCTGAATTCAAATTATAAACCTTTTCAAAGAAATTTGGTATTTCTCTTACCTCGCCTGGAAGACAGGAAATATAATCCAGTATCTTTGTCTTATTGGTAATTTTTTCACCTCTTATAAAGTCGTAAAAAAACCAGAAATGGAAAGCATCACCGTATTTATAATACAAAAATATCCCTTTTGTCCCTTTCTTGAGACCACTGTATATCCCCAATGGAATTGATTCCAGTTCCTGTATAGCCCTTGCTTTTAAATAATCCTTCAACGGCTGATAAAACTTTTCTCCGCCGCCAAAGACCTCCTTTTCTAACTTATCAAATATGGTTGCGTCCTGTTCCTTTATCCTTCTTATAACGCCGAACACTTTTGGGTTAACCTCTTCTCCAAGGACAGTAACATCAAGGCCGACAGCGCTATCAATATTTCGAATCTTATTCTGAAGGACTTCTACAAGGCGCAAGAGGTCTTCCAGTTCTTCTTCCGGAAAGAAATTATACACATAGATTTCCTTAAACGGAGAGCCGATTCTGTCAATCCTACCCGCTCTTTGAATCATCCTGGTCGGATTCCAGTGGAGGTCGTAATTTATCAGATAGCGAGCTTTCTGGAGGTTCATTCCCTCCGAAAGCACGTCAGTACTCATAAGAATATTGATCTTCCCATCCATAAAGTTGGATACAATTTCTGTGCGTTTAGCAGCCGAAGTTACCCTTCCGGAAATCTTTTCAATACTTATTTTGGAAAATAAGGAATCTTCAGAAATCTTCTCGTAGATGTAATCCAGGGTATCGGCGTAATAGGTAAAAATAACCACTTGTCCTTTTGTGCTAAGTTCCAGCAATCTTTTTTTCAATTCTTTTAGCTTAGCATCGGCTTCTGCATTAATCTCCTCAACCTTTTTGCCCATCTCTTTAAAAAGAGTTATGTCCTTTTCTATATCCCTGAAAAACTTTTCTTTTCTGTAATTATCAATGTTTATATCTTCCAACTCGTCTATAAATTCCTCTGGTGTTTCCTCATCCTGGCTTGACACATATTTATAAAAAGAATTTTTTGTTAGGAACTTGCCCTTCCCCAAATACTCGTTGAACTTTAGCAAGAAATTTACATGATTTGAGATGCTTTTACGAAATGCGTCAACACTGCTTTCGAGTCTCTTTAAGAGGATAGTTCTGAAAATGCCTTCTAACGCCACCATTCGTCCTAACGCCATTTCTTCTTCTTTCGATAGTTTCTCTGTTCTGTATTCAGGATCAAGAATCCTGTAATATGCCATTGTTAATTCTTCAGTAATTGTGCGGGATATATCCCTGTACAGTCCCTGGTACGCCTTATCGAGTTGATAATCGATATTTTCCAGTATCCTTTCAGGAAATAGAATCTTTTTGCCATTTACCTCTGCATCTGGATAATTCTGCTTGATATAGTCCCGCGTCCTCCTTATTGATATCTCATTCATAAGATCATTCAACAGGTTAGGGTCTTCTTCCTTATCAACGTCTTTAAAAAATTTAAAGAGGTCTAATATGCCCTCTTTCATAAAAGTTTTCTGGTCAGTCAAGGTAAGGAGCATTATTTGCCAGTAAAGGTCCCATATCGTATTGTTGATGGGTGTGGCTGTAAGGAAGAGGATATAGGGCCTTTCTCCACCCTTTGTTATATGATCCGATATGAGGGTAAAGAAATTCTCCCACCGGTTGGAAAGAGGATTCCTAAAATTATGGCTTTCATCGACCACTAGTAAAGAGACCTCTGTCATATCACCGCCGATAGCCTGTCGTGCCTTTTGAAGAAATTCTTCAGTAGCAAGCTCCTCCTGTGACAGTATGCTTTCGGAAAGCAACAAGTCTTTAACCTCATCTCTCCACATATTTCTCAACTGAGCCGGACAGACGACGAGAAACCTCTTTCTCTTGTAAAATCCAAACTCCTCTATGATTTTTTTTGCAATCCATGTCTTGCCCAAGCCAACTGAATCCGCGACCATACAGGCTTTATACTTTTTAAGTCGGGTAAAAACCCTTCTTACGGCATCGTCCTGAAACTCTGCAAGGTTAACCTTTGAATCTGGTAACGTTTCTTCTCCCCCCTTTTTTTCTTCGTATTCCGATTGAATATCGTCTTTTTGAAGTTCGTAAAGGGATTTTATATAAACCTCATAGGGTGTATATTCCCTCGTCCCAAACCGTGAGGCTTCAAGAATCTTAATAAGTTCAGCTTTAAAATCTACCGCTTCATTCCAGAATTTATCAAACCACTTTTCCCTTACATACTTAGCCTCAGCCTCAAGGGAAACTGAGTTAAGTTCTGTGTTGTGAGTCAGCCCTGAAGGGGTAAAGTTTGAAGAACCTACAACAATGAGCTGGTCAAAGATATATGCCTTCCCATGAAGGAATTCCTTGTCATAGAGTTTTACCTCTACGTTATCTTTATTGAGAAATCGTATGAATTCCTTGACCAGACTATCCTTCTCTTGAGAAAGGTCAAACCCCTCAACCTCTTCCCGAATCATTTTTGAAAGTACTTCACCCAACGTAACCTCATTTTTTATCTCCGGTGTCTTTCCCAGAAGCAGGCGAAAATGTCTAACACCTTGAATATTGTCCTTTATAAAAGCAAACGCCTGGATGTTAAAGAAGGCGGTAGCAATATCGAATTGTGTATTGGGAATTTCCTTCAGGACATCGTTAAGGAATGTAGATAACTTTACATCGCTGTTGTCTATGATTTTTTTGGGGATCATGGCTTACTCGTTCTTTTTTCACCACTTATCGGTAAGGGGCGAATGCGTATGCGGGTCTGTTCAAAGACGACGGCACTTCCTTGCTCTAAAACTTCCTGTATGGCAGGAAGATTTGCAAGCAAAAGTATTAATTGTCTATCAGGACTTCGTTCTGTGCTTCGGCGGAATAAGATTATGGATGGCTTGCTCTCTTCGCGCAGAGCCAGCAATGTTCCAAAATCTGTGTCTGCAGAAACGAGTATGCGGTTTTCTTCAGATGCTCTGGAAAAAATGGTAACATCATCGGATGCTTCTAATCCATAATCGCGAACATGTACGGTATCATGACCAGCTTTGCAGAGTCCCTCAGCAAGTAATGGCGAGAGTGCGTTATCTATCAAAAATTTCATGGTAATGTAACCAGAGGGATTTCTCGTTCTCGCACAGCTTCAGAGGCATACTGTAATGCCTCCTGAATATCCCCTAGTTCCAGATCAGGAAATGCCTTTAGAATGTCCTTTTCTGACATACAGTCGGCAATCATACCCACAACAGTTGCAACTGGAATGCGAAGCCCACGAATACATGGAACACCACCCATCTGGTTGGGATTAACTGTAATACGGGTAAATTTCATTTATCCACCTCCTATATTTGTTTTAGTTTCAGTATTGGAGATAACATTTACTTAATGCTTAAAACTCATTCTGGAGAAAAGTTCCAATATTAACCCACTGGTCAATAAGCTTTTTAGCATCTTCATCCTTCTGACGGACGTCTTTAGGTTTTACAAACATCTGGCAATATACCTTTATCATATTTGCCATTACAATCATTATAAGTTTCATTGTAGCAACACACAGGTCTTTCTGAGTCTCTGCGGTTTCTGCATTACCTACCTGCTGAGCGCTTTGGCATCCTGAATGTGCATATATGCATAAAAAGCTATAAAACTGTTTAGCAAGAATTTCGCTCAAACCGGCAGACATACCTATGTCCGTCCATGACTGAAGCCTCCACTGTCCCTTTTCAACTAATTTCTTTTTTTTCTTTTCATCAAGCTGTTTAAAGACACTGTTATTGTTAATCTTTTCCTTCAAGGCATCAATGATTTTCTTCTCATCATTAAGCTGCTTTTTCCCGTCTTCAGACCGCGTTAGAAATTTTTGCCTGTCGAGGTAGCTTGCATGAAGCCATAAGTAATACCTAAAGTCTTTTTCATCATCTGACCGAGGTTCTATGAAAACATAATGAAAAACCAAGAAGGACTCAAGTGCTGCCCTGCCTAAAACATTTATCGATCCCGGATCAAAGAAGCTGATTCCTCTATCTGTAACCTTGACACTTGGCAAGGTCGTACTTTCAAAAAGATACAGTGCCGATGCAGCATGCCCAATAAATTTCTTACAAAGCCCTTCAGCATCTAAAAACCGATTGTCCTCTCCTAAGGTAACGCCTTTATTTGCGTCTGCAATTTTGATTAATGTCTCAAGTAGCTTTATATAATCTTCTTGGAAAGTGGGCATCTCATTCATCCCTTTCACACGCTCCTTGCCTTATCCAGCCTGTTTTTCACCAGTGCGCACACCGTCCAGCAGCCATCGTTTCGTTTGACCTCCGTTATGTTAATGATGTCAAAAATAGTGTCATCGAGGGTATTGCAGTTTTGTAGTGGCAATTCATGAATTACCACTACATTTCGATTCATTTTTATCGTCTTTTAGATTTTCAAATATTTCATCTTCTAACAAGTCATTTCCTGTTCTTTCAGGATTTTCTCGATCAAGGTGCCATTTTAATGGATTATTCTGAATATATTCCCTGATCTTGTTCAATTTATCTACATTCCGTATGATGTGCTCGTAATAATTATACTGCCAAAAAGGAATGCCTGTTGCGTTTCGTGCGATGTTTCCCTGTTTTGCCGCATTCATTTTGAAATATCCAATAGCTTTGGGAATGAGCATCCTGCGCCTTTCAATTTGTTGATTCGTGCAATCTTTCCCCTGTAGGGGCAATTCATGAATTGCCCCTACACTATCGATAATCTTAATGATTCCGTGAATATGGTTGGGCATTACAACAAATTTGTCTAATCCAATATTGGCATAACGTCCTGTCAAACTATTCCAGCATTCTAAAACAGTCTTGCCGAATTGATTTAAAATCATTTCCCTATCAGTTACGTCCCCCAGTATGCATTCCCTGTTGTAAGTGCATATTGTTATAAAATACGCACCTGCCCGTGAGTAATCATAGTCTTTAAGCCGTATAGATTTTCTAAACTTTGGATGGTTCATAATATGTTCGTTTGCAAATTTTATTGTATTTGTAGATGCAATTCATGAATTGCATCTACAGAACATCATACCGACCGTGCCTTATCAAGCCTGTTTTTTACCAGCTCACACACTGCCCAGTAGACCTCGTTTTGTTCATCCTGAGTCAGTCCGAGGATGTCGAATACAACATCGTCTAAAGCCTTGCGGTCGGGAAATGGATTGGGTTTTTGTTCACGAATCGGAAGGTTTGGATTAATACCGCATTGCTCATAAAACGACATGTTGCATTTTTCAGAAAAATTATCCAAAATATTTTTTAACATCTTTTCTTCACTATTAATATTATCTGGAGAAAGGGTTAATAAATCTGACACCTCATAAGTTTGAATCTTTAAAAGTCCTCCACCAAAATTGGACCGTCCTATCATATTTATAAATAATTGTGAAATAATACTGTTTAGATATATGGAAAGTGCAATCGTATTTTTTGTTGTATGGATTTCCTGAAAATTGTCACTAACCCACATTCCTTCCCGACTATAATAAAAACGCATGTAATCGTTAACCAGATAATTGCAAGCTAATAAAGACGCTGGTCGACCAGCTATTGCCCACCATTTATCACGAGATTTGCAAGATGGCCGCCTATTAATTTTCTGCTGTTTACCCCACTGTAAATAAGTTCTTAAACCATTCTGCGGTTTATGTTTCGCATCAAGCATTAGCAAGTGCTTTTTTAAAATAGAGGATTTAACATTAAGAGTTTCGACATCCCTCGGGCTAAGAAATGCGCATGCCAAATATTCTTCCTCAATCCTGATTCCTTCTGGCAACCCATCATATTTTGGTATAAGCTCACAGAATTTACCATCTTTTTTGATATCAAAATGCTTACTTGGCAGATAAAAAAACTCATTGCACCCTGTTTTAATTCCAAACCTTACCTCTGCAATATCTCCAAGCCTTACCAGTTTACCTTTTCCTTTTTCAAGGATGGTAAAGAATATATCCGGCGCCCGGAGGTATTTGCCACCCCATTTGTTCCCTTCATATCTGCCTGTCAGAAATTTATCTTTTATGAGGGATTTTTGTTTTGGTTTTTGTAGGGGCGATTCACGAATCGCCCCAATATTTTTGGGCAGTTCATGAACTGCCCCTACAGATTTAGGTAATGCCTGGTTTGTTTTCATATCTTTGGGCAATTCATGAATTGCATCTACATCTTCCGGGCACTCCCATCCCTCTTCTAAAAGGGTCTCCTGTTTTACGGGAAAGACCCTGTATGTGTCGGCCTTTACTATGTCGTTTGCCCTTTCTATTTCAAGGAGGTTTCTTGTATTGATTACCTCCTCAAAGGGCCTTTTGAACATGACAAATCTTGCAATGTTTTGTAGGGGCAATTCATGAATTGCCCCTACATTCGGCGCACTGAAAATGGCAATAATGGTGTTAACGTCTGCATGTTCAAAGCTTCTCTTGCTCTGGTTGTCGTAGATGGCCTTTATGTGGCAATATTTTATGAGAAATTCTTGCAGGTCTTTACCATAGCCCACGTCAAGCCATGAGTTTGAGGTGATGAAACAGAACGTGCCTTTGTTGTTAAGAAGCGCCAAGCCGTGGAAATAAAAGTAGATGTAATAGTCGCTTTTCTTATCAATCTTTTGTATGAATGGGAAATGGGCATGAACAGAGTTGAAAAGCCTTTCCTTATAATCCTTCTTGTCTTCCAGCGTTACCTCGGCCTTTAATTTATTGGGAGGCGCTATCTTCTCCTGTCGCACATACGGTGGGTTGCCGATGACAATATCAAAACCTCCCTTGTCTCCAAAAATCTCTGCAAAGTCAATGTCCCATACAAAGGGTTTGTGACCGGGTTCCCTAATCTTTCTTTTCACCTCTTTTGTCTCTTCTATTTTTCGATTCAAAACCTTTATTTGTTCCTCGAAAAGCCCTTTTTGTTCAGGCTCTACTCTTTCCGCCTCTTTTAATAATTTGCGCTGCACAGGTTTCTTTTCTGTTCCCAGTGTCTGAATCTTTTTTTGATGGATAATGATTCTCTCATCCAGTATTTCCGTGAAAATCCTGAGTTCTTCCTGGATGAGGGATTTCGGGTCCTTGAATTTTGCCGTAGGGTCATTGTTGTAATATTTCTCTTTTTCGGTCTTAAGGGATGATAGCGTTCTTTTTAAAGCGGGGGAAATTTCCATATCCTTTACACGGAGGCTTATTCCTTCGACCTTTTGAACCAGAGAATCACCAGCGCGCAGATTCAAATCCAGATTTGGAAGCAGCGGAAAGAGTTTTCTCCGTTCATAGGGAATGTCCTCTTCAATGATAAGCTGTAACCACAGCCTGAGTTCAGCCGAATGAACCGCCCAGGGCATGACGTCCACGCCGTAAAGGGAATTTCCTATGATCTTCTTTTTAAGCTCGAATTCTGTCATTTCTCTCCGGATGTGGTTATACGTGAGTCTATATAGCTCTACAAGGACGTGAAGCATTCCCACAAGAAATGCGCCGCTTCCGCAGGCAGGGTCAATCACTGCAAGATTATCAAGGGCTTCCTCGATGCGATACCAGAGTTTATGCCTTGTAAAATATCCCTCAACCTCTTTTTTGTCCGCATCAAAGAGCAGCCGGTAAATCCATTCCTTGGGTAGGGGCAATTCATGAATTGCCCCTACACGATTGGCAATATACTCTACAAGGGATCTCCTGCACATGAAGTCAACCTCCACTGCCGGCGTATAAAAGATGCCGAGGTCTTGTCTCTCATATATCTCCTCTGCTACATTGGAGAGTGATTCATAAACATACCCGATCATCTGCGGGTCAACAGCAACCTCAATATCTAAGGGAAGTTCTTCACGAATGGTAAAGTTGTATTGCTCAAGGAAATTGAACACCTCTTCAAAGAGGTTGTCGCTGATTTTAAAAGGCAGATCATCCAGGTCATTTCTATGAAAGAGACCTCCATTCAGATATGGGGCATTGGCAAGGATGGAGTTTACATCTTTAGGGTGAAAGAGCGGGTGACTATATTGGTTATTGAATGCTTCCAGGAAAAGTATTCTTAACCAATTTTCGTAAAAGGTGTCTTCTTTTGCCTTACCGTTTCTCCTTTCCTCTTTATATCTATACCAGTACCACTTAATAAACTTAGGGTCATTATTGAGCCATCTCTTTTTAGAGACAAAGTAGAGGAACATGAGCCTGCTCAGGCACTGCAGGGCAAGTTCATGCGCATGCTTGACGGGTATTTCCTGACTTTCAAAGGCCTTCCTGAGCTTGAAAAATGCATTTTTGTACTCATCAAAAAACCTATCGGTAACCTTCTCAACGCTGAAGGCGTCCTTCCACCGACGCCAGATATCCCTCCAATTTTCTTCTTCACCGGTAAGGACAAGGTTGGAAATGGTAAGAAGGTCTGTATGATAAGTATTCTCCCTGTCAAGAATAAGCCGGGTCAGCTTAAGCTTGTGTTTGCCTTCCTCAATACGTTCGAATTCAGGAAAGATAAAAATGTATCCTTTGTAATCTGCGGTGAGGATAAGAAGGAAATTCAAATACCTGTCTGAAAGGCGTTTTGCAAGGTATCGTATAAGAGGGTTTGAAACGGTTTTCGTTTCTATCAGGAATACCTGAAGCTTACTGTCATAATTAAAAACGGTAAAGATATCTTTAACCTTTTCCCGTTCTTCTCTGGCAAAATCAAACTCTTCTAATTTTCTTTTATAGGTAGGATCAAGCAACTTACCGTCAGGATATCCAAGTATCCGAAAAAGCCCATAGACCTTTTCAGGTAAATCCATCCCTGGAATAAATTCTTGAACAGTCCCTCTTATGTCCATATAATAGTCCTTATACAAGTGGGAGTAGTTCTGCTGGCCTTTCAAATACGATGACTTCCATTTTTCGACCTAGTTTATCATATATGCTATCTTCCCACAATTTGATTTTCTCTTAAAATTATAAAATCCAAAGATGCAGAAGAAATTGACATTGGGATTTTTCTTTGCACTCTTTCTCTTTACCACCTTTCTGCCGATTGTGTGGATGTTCGGAAGCTCTCTTTCTGAGGACGGTGGGTTTTCATTTGTTTATTATAGGGATATTTTTTTAACACAAAGGTATGTAAGGGTTATCCTCAATAGTCTTATCCTTGCCACTATCACAACTGCGTTGTCTTCGCTTGCCGGTATTCCCGCAGGATTTTTTTTGGCGAAAACAAATCTTCCCCTGAAAAATGTCTTTAAGATATGTTTTCTTATCCCATTTATTATCCCATCGTACATAGTAGGTATTGCGTGGGCAAATTTATTAGGAAGGACAGGATTTTTGAATACCCTCCTGTCTCACTACACGCCACTCTCACCTGAGTCAATCTCAAACTTTATGTATAGTTTATATGGTGCTTCGTTTATCCTTTCCATAAATCTCTTTCCTGTTGTAATGTTAATGACTGAATATGCTCTAAAAAATATAAATCCACGGCTTGAAGAGAGCGGGCTTATAGCAGGGAGTATTTTTCAGGTAGTACGACAAATTACATTACCTTTAATTGCCCCTGCCATTCTTTCCAGTATGATGATTGTTTTTATACTGTCGCTTTCTGAGTTTGGGATACCGTCATTATTGCAGGTTAATGTACTTACCACCCAGATATTTACCCAATTTAGCGCCTTTTATAATGAGAAAGCTGCAACAGCAATTGCCTTCCCACTCATTGCAATTACCATCATGCTTATGATAGTAGAGCAGGTTTATTTCAGAGGAAAGTCGTTTGAGATATTGGGAAGAAGGGCTTCACATGGTACGATACGCTATCAAGAAAGATGGCTTACGGTGATAGGCATACTCTTCTGTACCTTTATTTTCATTCTCTGTGTTGTTGTGCCCCTTACTACCCTTATGGTAGGCAGTAAGACAGTATCGGCGTATTATGATGCATTTAATCTTGCGAAGAATGGTATCAAAAATACTATCCTTTACGGTTCTCTCGGAGCTACATTTCTTACCGTTGTGGGTTTCTTTTTGGGTTATCTTTCGGAAAAAGTCCAATCAAAATTGAGAAACAGCATAGCGCCGTTTATTTGGCTATTCTTTGCAGTGCCTGCAACGGTGATAGGTGTCGGACTCATCAAGGTCTGCAATAGGCCTGAAGGTATATTCCAGTTTATCTATGGTTCCTTATGGATCATTATTTTGGGGTATGGGGCGCGTTTTTTGCCATTATCGAGCCGTATCATGGCGAATTATTTTAAACAAATTTCCAATTCAACAGAGGAAGCAGGCATAGTAATGGGTGCCTCATGGTTCCGTATTTTAAAAAAAATTGTCGTACCTTTACAAGGCTATGGGATAGTCGCTGCATGGTTGATTTCCTTCATCTTTTGTGTTGGAGAGTTGGGTACAACGATATTGGTATATCCACCAGGACACGAAACGCTTCCGATAACACTATTCACGGTGATGGTAAATAGTCCGGCAGACATCGTTTCAGCGCTTTCTCTTATCATTGTGGGAATGACATTATTACCGCTCGGTATTTTCCTTGCGATCTCAAGATATTTCCTGACAATGGAAGCAAAGGTTAGCAGAGTCCTGCGGTAATACGGTCGTTTATAATAATATCTTCCAAAAAGATTTTTTTAACCCTGTCAGGGTTTCCTGTCCGACTTGATCCGGTTAGGTTTATTATGAATGTTCTTGAAGTAAAACACGTAATAAAAATCCTCGGCAAAAAGGAGGTTGTAAGAGGTGTTTCCTTTGAGGTTGAGAGAGGGCAACTGCTGGCCATCTTAGGCCCTTCCGGATGCGGAAAGACGACGACGTTAAGAATGATTGCAGGTTTAGAAGTACCCGATTATGGTGAGATTTGGATAGATGGGGCGCTTGCCAGTCGCAACCAAAAGATCGTGATGTCTCAGAAAGAGCGCCACATCGGAATGGTATTTCAAGACCTCGCCCTTTGGCCGCATATGACGGTGTATAAGAATATAGAGTTTGGATTAAAGACAATTGGGCTTACAAGGGCTGAGAGACAAAAGAAGATTGAGGCTGTTCTCGATAAGGTTAATATGAAAAAATATGCCAACGAGTACCCTGCAAGACTTTCAGGGGGACAACAACAGCTCATTGCCATTGCAAGGGCTATTGTTACAGAACCCAAGTTACTCCTCATGGACGAGCCCTTATCGAATATTGATGTGCAGTTGCGTGATGATATTAGAAAGGAAATAAAGCGTATTCAGCAGGAGACAGGAATTACAACCGTTTATGTAACGCACGATCAGGAAGACGCATTTCTGTTAGCAGACAAGATAGCCGTAATGAATGAGGGAGTAGTGGAGCAGATCGATAGTCCCGAGGAGATTTATTTTTCTCCGGGATCACTTTTCGTGGCTAATTTTATTGGGGAATCGAACACGATACCGGCAAGAATAGTAGACAGAGATAAAGTAGTAACTCCATGGGGTGAGTTGTCATGCAAGACAAATGGCCATGAGAGGGGAGATGCCTTTCTTTTTTTCAGACCCCATCAGGTACAGATTGAGCAAAATGGTTTTTATGAAGGGGTAATTATGAAACAGGAATTTATAGGCGGAAGGTACCGTTATTATATCGGGATACCTCAAGGCGAAATTAAATGCTACAATCAAAAAATTTATAGAATAGGTGAATTAGTCAGGTTTTCTATCAAGGAAGCAAAGTTATTATTTTCTTAAAAGACCCGATCCAAAATTTAATTAATAATAAAAGATATTCGCTAGCATGAAAGAGAATAAATTAACTTTTAAGAGTGCGGGTGTGGATGAAACCACAAGGTTTGGTGCAAAACTGGGGATGCTATTATCGCAAGGAGATGTTATTGCCCTGATCGGAGAACTTGGCGCCGGAAAGACTACGCTGGTAAAGGGTATTGTCCGGGGATTGGGCGTTACAGATAGGCGTGTAGTGAAAAGTCCAACATTTTCGTTGGTGCATAAATATAAAGGGCGCATCCCGGTGTATCATTTCGATGCGTATAGGCTTGAAGATGGCGAAGAAATGCTGGACATCGGAAGTGATGAGATGATCTATGGAGACGGTGTGGCTCTTGTGGAATGGGCAGATAAAGTATCCGGATGCCTGCCGGAAGAATACCTGAAAATAACTTTACGTGCGGTTTCTGAAAATGAGAGAAGTATTGAGATATGTGGTTACGGAAAGCGTTATGATAAAATAATGGGTAATCTCATATAGTAGTAGTAACAATTTAGTTATTTGAAAAAGTAGGGGCGAAGCATTTGTTATAATCGACATAAATTCGTTCATAACCAAACCAACAAATGCTTCGCCCCAATAATGTGTGGAGGACATCATTATTATTGGAATTTTTCAATAACGAAGCTGTAAGACAAACCTAACCAAGCCTTTCTTCCAGTACTTCTTTTGTGTATAAGGAAGTATACAAGCCATTAACGGTGATAAGGTGTTCGTGTGTGCCTTTTTCAACGATCATACCGTCTTTCATTACTACAATCATATCAAACCCTCTGATTGCGGGTAATCTATGAGTAACAACGATTAAGGTCTTGCCGGGAAAATTTTTCAGGATATTTTTCATAATGGTATCTTCTACCCGTGCATCTACGGCAGAAAGGCAATCATCCAAAATAATAATTGAGGGATTGATAGCCAGCGCCCGCGCTATAGTTATCCGTTGTTTTTGTCCACCTGATAAATTGACCCCCCGTTCGCCCAGATAACTTTCAAATTTATGGGGGAGTTCATGAATCTCACCTTCAATACCGGCAAAACTGGCAAATTGCCGTGAGGTGTTATCGTCACCTTCTCTTTCATCTCCGAATAATATATTGTCGGTAATCCGCTCGGAAAACAGGAATGTGTCCTGCGGCACAAAACCAATATGCTGCCGCAATATCTTGATATCTATCGTATTAATATCAACGTTGTCGATAAAGATGCTCTGATTGTTTACCGGAACAATGCGGGGAATCATATTTACCAGGGTTGATTTTCCACTTCCTATGGGGCCTACAAGAGCGATACGCTGTCCTGCGGATATCTTGAGATTTATACCCTTTAATATCAATTCTTTTTTGGGATCATATCGAAAATTTACATCCCTGAATTCGATATCACCCGCAGGGATAAATGGCTTTACTCTAATATTGTTTGCGACGATCTCAGGTCTCTCTTCCATGATTTCATCAATGCGTTTCATAGAGGCTTTTCCGCGCTGCAGAAGAGATAAGCACCACCCTATGGCTGTCATAGGCCAGACCATCATAGAGATATACCGCTGAAAAGCTACGAGAGTGCCCAGGGTAATTGCTCCATCGATAACCATCTTTCCGCCCATAAAAAGCAATATAATAATCCCCGTATAGGTAATATATTCGAACGCAGGTCCCAGGAGGGACTGAGGGATGGCGAGTTTGAGATTTTTTGTCACAAAATCTTTACATAGCCCCAGAAATATCCTTTCCTCCTGCCGGGACATATTAAATGACTTTACCACACGGATACCGGATATATTTTCCTGTACCTTTTCGCTGATCCTCGAAAAATCTTCCTGTACGGCACGGAACCGTCTGTCAATGATATCTTTGATTTTATAAGCAATGAACGGCGTCAGCGGCATCAGCAGGAAGGTATAGAGAGACAATTTTGGAGATAAATAGATAATCACCGGAGGTATTACAAAAAAATAGAATATGGCATCGAGTCCGATCAGGAGTCCTGGTCCCACGGCCATACGAACGGCGCCGATATCATTGGTCGCCCGTGACATGAGATCACCCGTCTTGTACTTCTGGAAAAATTTCTGGGAGAGCGTCTCGATGTGTTTAAAGAAGGCCATCCGAAGGTCGTAGTCACATCGGAAGGACGTCCCGATAAAATTCATTCGCCACAGGTATCGACAGACCCCCTGGCAAAGACTCACCAGTATAAATAATCCGGCAAAGATTGCAATCCTGGTAAGATTTGTCTCTTTTGGAAGGATATCAATGGCCTTCTTGATAATGAGCGGTGGAAAGATATTGATGATGTCTACGGCGATCAGCGATATCGTACCGAAAATAAAGTAGCGCTTATATTTCTTTACAAAAACCCGGTAAATAACGCTCTTTTCATAAAGTACCCTTAGTTTCTGAAGCATGAGGTCACGACCATTTCTCAGATTTCGAAATGTATAATTGTTGAGATAGCCGGAGGAAGACAATCGAGGCGTCGACAGGGCACATCCAAGGCATACATGAAAAGGGTATTGCACTGCGGCATTCAAAGACGTGGCATACGAACGACTGAGAAGAGATGCGATTTTTGTAAAATATCGTTATTTTTATGGAAACATCCCTTCGTTATTTATAATTTAGAAATTGCATTGCAAAGTCATAATTTTGATCCTTAACTGCCTTGATAATTGCCTGTAAATCATCGATCTTCTGCCCTGTTACCCGAATCTTATCTTCCTGGATTTGCGACTGTACTTTCAGCTTTAATCCTTTTATAAATTTTACGATTTCCTTAGCCTTTTCCATGGGGATACCAGATTGAAAGGTAACGACCTGACGTATCGCGCCTCCTAATGCATTCTCTTGTTTTCCGAAATCAAGCGCCTTCAGAGGGACGCCTCTCTTTTCAAGTTTTTCTTTTAAAATCTCTGTCAGACTCCCAAGCTTATAATCGTCATCTGCAATTAATGTTATAGAATTGTCACTATTTAACGTAATTGACGATTTACTCCCTTTAAAGTCGTATCGTACTGCGAGTTGTTTTTTTGCCTGGTCAACAGCGTTATTTACCTCATGCATTTCGACCTTACATGCAATATCAAATGAATGCGTTTCTGCCATAAAAGGCATCTCCTTAAAATATAAAATGAAACATCCATGAGCCTCTGACTCACAAGAGATAATAAAAATGTCACCCTGAGTCGAAGGCGAAGGGTCTCGTTAAGACCAGATTCTTCGCTTCGCTCAGAATGACCGTGGGTTGTTGTTTTTAGGTGAAAACGTACTAAAAAGAGAAGATTTTGCAAGATAAAGATTCATGAGCCACGGAGCTCTGGAACCCTGAGTTTAATAACCCAATCCTCTAATTTCATCCTCGGTAAAGCCAACAAAATGTGCAACCTCGTGACGTACCACCTCTTTGATCTTTTGTTTGATCTCCTCGTCAGAATGGCAAAGGGTTTCAATGTTTTTCTGGAAAATTGTAATCCTTTCCGGCATTGATGCGGATTGCCATACACTTTTTTTATTCAGTGGGATGCCCTGAAAGAGTCCAAGCAAGGTTCGGTTCTTCATGAGTCCCAATTTTTCCAACACGGAACTACTTGGCCGGTCTTCGATCACAACGGACACGTTGGACAAGCGAATCTTTAAACTTCCGGGCAATTCATTCATCGCATCAGCGACTAACTGATCGAAAACAGCAACCTGCCCAGAAACCTGATGATCGGGAATAAATTCACCCACTATCTGCTCATGTATGCGGCTGATCGAATATTTCCCCATAAACACTTTTGCAGTTAAATAAATTATTCCTCCAAGCATGACAAAGGTGACCCAGAAATTCCAGCCATGTACCACCATAATTCCACCCAGCGCTCCCACAAGGGCAATGATGCAAAAATACCCCAACAAGACATAAAACGCGTTCGCGCCGCTTGTGATCGTTTTGTCAGCAACGAGAGGAATCAATTCCATACCGCAGCCAAAACATTTCACCCTTTTATTCTCATGAAGCGCATCAGTGCGATATGCTTCACCACAATGCCAACATTTTTGTAATTCCCAACCATCTGTCATACAGAAAAAGCAATCTTTAAAAATTATACCCCACACTGCCAATAAACGTCCTGTCTTCCTTCTCTTTAGACTCAGCAGGGGTGTTGTCATACTGATCAAGGAATTCAAGACTCACGGCAATGGATTTTGTCAGATTATGCCGCACACCCAAGCCGGTATCCACGCGCCAGTCATTGGTATCTTCAACACTCTGTACATATTCTGATTTTGCATAAAATTTTGTATCACGCCAGAAGAGCCAGTCCAAATATTGACCTACCCTTAGACCCATATAATCGTCGGTAATTCCACCATGAAACCTTTCGTACGTATACGCTGGCCCTGCTTCAGCTCTGTATTTCAGGCGTTCTTTATCGATAAATCGATAACCAGCGCCTGGCGATGAGATGGACCGATAGTTTAAGCTTTCAAGCTCATCATGTTCAAAGTACTGGTTAAAAAATGAGTAAAATCTGGGTGTATGTTTGTATTCATATTTTCCGGTAGCTCTTTGTTCGTTGACTGTTTCCTCATCTACATCAGTATCATTATTTGTGACGGTTTCATATAAAGCAAGAGCGTCAAAGTAAATATTATCCCGTGTTCTTTCGTTTGCATAGGCGCCCTTGAGATGGGTTGTTGTTGATTCCGTATTTCCGTCTTTCGTGTTGACACCCGCATCAACATTCCCTTTCCATGTCTTTGACGGTGGTGTCACTGTTATTGCCTCTATCTGAACCTTTTTTTCGCTACTGGGAGCCGGCGGTTGCCCTGCATCACTTTTTGCTTCTGGTGCGCTTACCTGTGCAGCAACATTTGCCGTTTCCGTGCTAAGATCTTGCAAGGTTAATGCCTCTGTCGTTGTTGAAACGATATCTTTCATCGAAAAATGTTCTGGCTTCGGCATTCTCAGGACAGAAAACTTTTTCCCTTCTCGTTGTATAATACAGATCTCACTTCCCCTCGAAATAAGGCTTACCGCCTCCAGTTGAAGATCACTTACAATGCCATCACTTTTCCGGAGAGAAATTGAATTTGCAGTAACTTTGATTATCTCTCCTTCCATAACTACACCGTCAATCGTTTTTATCTCATCTGAATATGACATTCCGATAAGAAATATCCATGTCATGAAAAAAGCTGTCAGAGATACCATGCAAAAACTTCTTTTACTGTCAAATATTTTTGACCCTTCGCTTCTTCCTTTTCCTAGACGGAAATGGTACCGTTTGTTGTTTTCCCTATAACACAACTGCCTTTTCATCAATATCTCCTTATTTTACCTGACATATTACCCAAAACATATTACTCTTCTATAAACCACAGTACAAAACAGGGAGTTTATACCACACCGACATGAAAAATGTCAATTGGATTCCCATGAGAATACAAGAGAGAAAAAACATCCATCTCAATATCAGCAAACCGTACAAAGAGTCCCTGATAAAGTCGTTTGGTTTTATCCAAGGGATATACCTTCTTAAATTACCATATTCCAATCCCTCAAGGAATATGAGGTATTACCCATTGTCATCTTTTTTTACATGCAGATGGTCCTGTACCATTTCATTCATATAAGGTGTGATAGAACGGATATGAACGTCGCGCAGAGGGAAGGCGAATTTGATATGATTTTTTTTGAATATCTCATCGATAGCAAAATTGAGTTCACTCATAGTAAACCAACGTTTCCCCGGATCATCTGCCCAGAAATATAATTCAAATTTCAGCGCACTATCACCAAATTCGGAGAACCGCACGAAAGGCTCCGGATAGGTCCTTACATTCTGATTTTGCCGGGCAATTTCCAGCAAACACTTTTTGACCAATGCGGCATCGGAACCATACGCGACTCCCACCTTTACTGAACCTCTCATACGGGATGATGGATGTGTTAAGTTGTTTATCCTGCTCTCGACAAACTTTGAATTGGGTACCGTTATGGTGACCTCATCAGGGGTAATAAGCGTCGTGCTCCTTGCACTGATCTTATCGATGGTACCCAAGGTGCCATCCTCCAGGGTGATAACGTCTCCAACGCGCATGGGACGCTCAAAGAGCAGGATGATGCCACTGACGAAGTTGCTGATGATGTTCTGCATTCCAAACCCGATACCAATACCAAAGGCACCTGCAAAAAATGCCAGACTTCTTAAGGGAATTCCGGCTATACTGAGACCGATAAGTGCTGCGATACCAATGATGACATAGCGTGTCAGGGTAGAGAGTGTTTGCTTCAGTCCGCGTTCCATACGAAGCTTAAAAAATACCTTTTCCTCAAACAGTTTTTTTATGTGCCGTGCGGCAAAAAAGGATATAAACAGCACAAATAATGCTATGATAATCTTTATCGGTGTTGTATATCTCCCTTCTTCCAGGAAGAAACGATACCGTAGTCCGCTGCCAATAGCCCCTAAAATTATCCCTATCTGCTCAAAGGATTTTTGCACCAGATAAGGTGCAGCCGGAGAACCTACCGCATCACGAAATGTCCGGATCAATATGCGGATAATAATTATTGCCGCAATAATTGAAATGAGATAGTTCAGCGAAATATGATAGATTACCGTAACCGCATGAAATCTTTTTTCCTCAGGAGTGCCTTTTTTGAAATTTTCTCTCTTGAGACACTTTTCTCTTATGTGAACCAAACGATGATACAAATATTTCCATACCCAGAAAGCGATAAACACGATGATAAAACTCTTTATACATGTCCTTAATAAGACATAGGAGAGTACCGGATATCCCAGTGTCCTTATCGCAAATAACAAAACAACAAAGGTGATGAAAATTGGATAGATTATTGTTATGATGCGATGAATAAGTTTCCCAAATTGAGTTTCGGCGCTCGGCAATAATTTGAATATCAGTGTTTTCTGTGTTGCGAGCCACAGCAAAAGAATTAAAATCCCCACCCGGTATACAAACCAGAGCAATTCGACTACGTCATTCCTGTACTTGAATGTAGTTAGAACAGCGATTAGAGATAAGGAAACAAAAGAAAATAACAAAATAATATTCAATGATTTGTAAAGATGTGTGCGAGAAATATATGCCAAAGGGGTAACTAACTTTCTATCCCCTTTTTCCGGGCTAAAAGACTCAAAAAGAAGGTGTCGTAGGATTTTATATACTGCAAAAAAAGTTAATACATATATTGTCCCTGTTATTACGGGAGCTTTTATACCCAGAATGCCGGGTATAGATATGGAAAGGATAGCCAGCCATAGGGCATTTATACTCTTCTGAAGCACGAGGAAAAGGCTGGGAAACAGCCTTGATTTATAGTAGGATAAGTCTGCTGCTTCATACAATGCCTGTATTTTGAACGTGCTCCACCGGCGAAGGTATTTTTGTGAAAAATACCACACGGCAATGAGCCCGATTAACTCACAGAGCCTTAACCATAGAGCAACCGTATGTTTTTCCCAGGAGAGATATGATATGAAATTCTTCAGGTTTGTCAGAATTATGTTATAGAATGAATCCCGTCGGTTATAACAATCCACAAAATCCTTAAATACCGATTGTATCGTCTGGAAAGAAATCATGCTTTCTACTCTCATCCAAACATTGGCGGCCTTCATGGTAATCAATTTTTCTCTGGTCTCTTCCAGCAGGGTCAGCGCATTATTTTTGATTCCCCATCGCTCCTGCAGTCTGTCCAGTCTCGTTGCGATAAGACCCGTTTGTTCTTCTATCGCGTTCATGATTTGGTTTGCATACTCTTTTGCCTTGCGTTGCAATTCCTTATCCGTAAAAGAAGACGCCTCTTTTTGCACTTTTGCTATTTCTTCTTTGGACTTGGCCAAATTTTCAGAAAGAAGTTTCCTTTCCTCATTTACCGATGATGTGAGGCTTTCCACTGCTGCAATCGACTCTGAGAACCGTTTTATGTCTGCCTCTATATTTTTTAGTGATGCATCAATCTCTTTTATTGTCTCCTCCCTGCTTAATAAAAGGCCGATATCTGCCTCCAGCTTTTTGTATTCGGTAAAGTCTTTATATCTCTGAGAGCCTTCTGTAATAAGCTCATCTTTTCTTTTGGCAATGAGCCCGACTTGTTTGTGCATCTCAGCCTCTAGCTCTAATACCCGCTTTTTTTCCGGGGAGGTGGTTGTCATTTGTTCCAGGGTAATTTCCTCACTTTTCCTTGCCGCTTCCTGTAAGGTCTTTTCAACTTCAGCCTTAGTGCTTTCAGCAATTATTCGGCTTTCCTCCTCGGCCTTTTTCGCCGCATCTAACTCTTCCTGTTTCTTAGCTAATTCTTCCGTTTTCACTTTTTCTTCCAAACGCTTTGCCTTTTCAGCTAAAAACGCCGCATTGAATTCTGCATTCTTTAATTCCATCAGCGCCTTATCGTACCGGATCTTAGACGTACCCAGCCGTGTTTCAAATAGGGTAATCCACTGAGCGTCAACGGCTTTTTTCCACAGTAAAATACTCTCAATCTTTTCCTGTAACGTAGTAACACGTCCGGTATCTGCTATTTCCGTTTTCAGAGATTCTAAATACGCAGCAAGATTCCTTTCATCTTCAGACACCTTTGATTTAATCTCCTCCAGCCTATTCGTAAAAAAGGTAATCACTGATTCCTTCTCTTTAATACCGGCTTGCACCGCGGTAATGTAATTTTTTGCAATATCCGACTCCTTTTTCACAATCGGAGCGTGTTCATGGGAAGTCAAAAGTATCTCCTCCAGTCCGAGGATTGACTTTAACAATACCACGATCTCGTCATGGGCTTTTGACTGATCATGGAGCACTCCGATCCGGTCTTTATAAGTCTCTATCTGCTCGTGGTCGATATCAATCTTTTCCTCCACAACGGCAATTTCTTTATCCAGTAATTCTAATAAGTTTTGACTGACTCCCTTCCCCACAAAATCCAATTTTTCCTGCTTGAGATTTTCAAGATGGGTACTCATGGTTTTTACATCCCGCTCTACATTGGCAATAGAAGAATTTATCTCTTCTATCGACTTTGAGGCCGCAGCCTTGACCTCCTCATCTCTTATTTTCGCCTTCTGAAAATCCTCGCCCGTTACAATGACACTCTTTTCCGAAAGCGTGATTTCAACATCCTTTTTTTCAGGACTTTGTGTCTGGGCATTCACATATGCACATAACCATAACAAGCAGACGCTCAAAGAGATGATGAATCTTATTTGAGAAAGAGAAACAAGGACAAGACGAATTTCTCTTTTACGCATGACAGGCTTCCAAACCATAATAAATTCTCCCCCTAATTTAGGATATACCCTCTTTTTTCTATTTCAGATCATTCGACGTAAAAGCTTTACCGTTCGCATACCCTGGTTTTCCGGGTAAGGAATAATGTGAATCACGAAACCCATTTTAAACCAGCACCATATCGTTATGAATAAATTTTTATTGTATCATTTTAATTGAAATATGCAATATCATGAAACAATCCGGCGTATCTTTCGTAGGAGAAAAAACTTAACAAGTCGATATTTATTGTTTGACATTCAACATTTAAATGTACAGGAATTTCAAGCCGGTTTATCCCCCGGCCTTTGTAGAGCGACCAGTCTGGTCGCCTAACAATAGTGGGAGCTTAAAGTCGCTGCGGAAGGCAACCTGATTTAATGTTCAGGAATTTCAATTACCCCCCCCCGTTTACGGAGGGAGAGGGGGGGGTAGTCAGTGTGGTTGCGGTTATGTTGAGGTATGTTCTCTATCCCTGTACTGAAAAGTTTTACAATTTCATTGCATCATTCACAAAACCGCATTATTATATCGTGACTATTTTTGCAAACTTCATTTTCTTTTCAGGTATCAATATGTCAATAAAAATTACCGGCTTTATTATTGCTATGATTATCGTGCAGCGCGCATGTGGAGGTATACCTCACTTAGTTGTTCAGGCAAGTGGGAACAGTCTGTTTCATAATGACTTCATCCAGAAGACAGAACAGTTGCACCTGCCTTTTATTGCCAATGCAGGACAAACCCATGAGAAAGTAAAGTATTATGCCGATACCTTCGGGGGCAAGGTATTCGTCACAAGAGACGGAGAAATTGTCTATTCCCTGCCAGCAAGGAACGAGAAGAAAGAAATACGGAACTGGGGACAGAAACCAGAAATCAGGGAAACGGATTTCGAGCAGCAAATACATGATAGCAGTATTTGCTTGAAATCCGAAATTCCTGATATATCCTTGATTTCGTGCCATGATCCAATATTCAAAATTGTTGCTCCCTATAGTAAGTGCACAATTCCACCATCCACCATCCACCATCCGGATTCTCAGACAAGAGGGCTTGCCCTAAAAGAGGTTTTTGCCGGTGGGAATATTGATACCATACAGGGTGAGGGAAAGTCCGTGGCACAGGTAAGCTATTTTAGAGGAAATAATCCTGCCCAATGGAAAAAAAACATCCCTGCCTATGAGGTGGTAAATCTTGGAGAGATATACAAAGGAATACAAGTAAAGCTGAAGGCTTATGGCAACAATATTGAAAAACGATTTTACCTGAAACCATACGCAGACCCTGAGGCAATAGCCATAAGACTCAGCGGAGCACATGCAATCAACTTAGATGATGCAGGACAGCTTGAGGTTACAACAGATTTGGGAACGGTCAAATTTACAAGGCCTATGGCTTATCAGGAAATTGATGGTAAAAGAGTGGAAGTTCATGTTGATTATCAAATTCAGAATTCAGAGGCTGAAGGTCAGCATACAGAAATAAGTTTCTCCTGCCAGAAATCCGAAATCCGAAATCCAAATCATGAAAGCGAAAATGGTTACGGTTTTAAGGTTGCCGCCTACGACAAAACGAAGGAGCTTGTTATCGACCCCCTCCTTGCTTCCACCTATCTTGGCGGAGTTGAATCTGACTATGGCAACTCCATAGCTATAGATGCAGCTCAGAATATTTATGTCGCCGGTTATACCACATCACCAAACTTTCCCATAACTACCGGCGCCTTTGATGTTTCCTATAATAAGGATGATATATTTATATCAAAACTCAATGCGGATCTCACGCAACTGCTTGCATCTACTTTTCTGGGGGGATCATCTGAGGACTATGTGCGTTCTATCGTACTCGATCAGAAAAACAATGTTTATCTAGCCGGACAGACTTCATCGTCAGACTTTCCAACAACCGATGATGCCTACGATACATCCAGAAATGGTTCCTGTGACGTTTTTTTATCTAAACTCAGCGGGGATTTGACAGATCTTTTGGCATCCACGTTTCTGGGAGGTTCTTCAGACGATTCTGCGAATGCTATAACCTTCGGTCCAAGCGGAATTATCCTGTGCGTCACGGGCAGGACATTATCGCCAAACTTTCCGACAACTCCCGGCGTTTATGATACCGGTTTCAAAAATGGAGATGTCTTCATCGCAAAGCTCGATTGGAATTTAAGCCGCCTCATTGCTTCCACCTATTTGGGCGGAACTTCAAATGATTATGGAAACGCCATTGCTATAGACTCACAGAGAAATATATACGTAGCCGGCGATACCTGGTCGTTTGACTTTCCCGTCAGCATCGACGCCTATAGTATTTCCTTTGGCGGTGGATTTGGTGATGCCTTTCTTACAAAATTAAACTGGGATTTAACACATGTTCTCGCATCCACGTATTTAGGGGGTGTTACAGATGATTTCGCAACTGCTATTGCCCTGGATGCACATGATCATATTTATGTGGTTGGTCAAACTGAGTCGTTAGACTTTCCCACGACTCCTTCTGCGTATGACACTGGTTTTCATAATGGTGATGCCTTTGTGTCAAAATTTAATGGTAATTTAACAAACCTTCTTGCGTCTACCTTTTTGGGAGGAGCAGATGATGATATTGGTAATTCCATCGCTTTGGGTCCTGATGGCAATGTTTATGTGGGCGGTTACACCGGATCGTCTGATTTTCCAACAACCGCGGGCGCTTATAATACCTCTAAAGGCGTCCTTTTTGATGCATTTCTCACAAAGCTTGATGAGAGGTTAACGAAGATACTTGCTTCCACCTTTTTAGGCGGAAATTACCGGGATATTGCCCGTTCTTTTGTTATCGACCGGAAGGGAAATATTTATACAGTCGGTGAGACACGGTCTTCAAACTTCCCTGTAACACCTAACGCTTATGATACTTCTTATAATAGCGATGCCAGGATTTCCATTTCGTATGATGCCTTTGTGTCAAAACTCAACGGTAATCTTTCCTCGCCGTCTGTAAAAACAAAATGATCAGCGTGATTTTTCGTATTATTAGTAGGTTTATGAAACAGTTTATCGGTGAATGATGAAAGAGGTAACGCACGTTGTTAATACCATACTCTATTGCCGACGCTGGAAAGAAATGGTCTCTTTTTATCGGCATAGGTTAGCTTTTCCGGTTACGTTTGAAAACGACTGGTTTGTAGAGTTTAAAGTAACCGATCATGCACGGATAAGTATTGCTAATGAGCAACGTGCAACAATCAAGAGCTCCGGGGGGCAGGGGTTGACTCTGGCCTTTCAAGTAGATAAGGCAGATGAGACGTGGCAGAATTTGAAGGCGCAAGGGGTCGACGTGGGCAAAATTAAGGACCATCCATGGGGCGGGCGTGCCTTTTTTTTGTTCGATCCGGAAGGAAATCGCCTTGAGGTATGGTCAGTTTAAAACTTTACGTATCAGACGAAGCTCCTATTCCCTGGCAATAAACATTCCATATATGAGCGTGGATTATTTGAGGAACAAAGTTGAAATTTTTATAAGACCACACCGTTATGGTAGATTGAATGAGCCCCATAAATACAATAGCAGATATCTTAGGGTCAATATTTCGTTTTAACAACCCGAGTCCTATTGCACTCAGAAGCAACTTTTCTATTCGCCTGAGATACTTCTGTATCAGTTTTAAAATCTTTTTCCGTATAAATGGATCACTAAATTGCATAGCTCCCATGATAACAACAAAGGATGTTTTGCGTCGGTTTTTTGCTAAAATAAGTTGAGCAAACAGAATATTTTTAAGATTTTGTATTGGGTCCTTTTCTACCATTGCGCTATCCAGTGCCTCCATGAGAGTTTCCTCAATATTATCTATGAGCAGGCTTAATATATCTCTTTTGCTCTTAAAATGTCGATAAATAGCACCTTTGGTAGTTCCTATTTTTTTTGCTATTTCGCTTATGGTAACATGTTCAATCCCACTGGAAGAAATAATGTTCCGAATAATATCTACAATCTGCTGCCTCCTGATCGCTGTAGCTTTTCTAACCTGCACGGTACCTCCTTTTTCTAAACGTAATCAAACTCAATACATTATTTGGTATAGGCAAAAACAAATGAACAAATAAATACTATATTATAAACAAAAATACTGTCAATTTGAAATAAAACTTGAAAATTAATCAAAGAGTATTGAGTGTATGTGCTGTTCAGAATAGACGCGAAACAACTTTTACACGAGTACGGAGCGGCTAAAAAAGAACGAGAGAATTCGGTGTGTCTGGTGATCGAAAAAATTCCTTCAGAACTTCGAGAATGAAGGATATGGAATACAAAGAAGTTACCAAAAGTTCAAAGGCTTATTGGTATGTGGGGTATTGCACAACAGCAGCAATATCGTAGTGAATATTGAACTCGACACCTTCCTGTCAGATCATAATTAGACTAATCACGGAATAAATAATCAAAATGGGTGTTAAAAAATCCAAAATAGAAGCACAGGTATATAAATCATATGTATTGATGAATTCGAGCATGTTGCTTGCAAAGAGGAACCGTGTAAAAAAGAAAACATAAAGTAATAATGCACTGGTTCTTTTCAAAGACAGATATCTGCAATAAACAGTAACAAAAGCAAAAACTGAACATAGCCTGACCAAGTAGTTTGCAATATGCAAAATAACTGAAATGCCAGACCCCTCATTTTCTTCAAAAAATGTCTCCATTTCTATAGACAAAAAATATTTTGAAAAAAAATACAAACCAAAACCGATGATGCTTATAAAAAAGAGGTTTTTTTCCCAAGATATTGATTCTTTCATGGACTGCATATCCTGATCATTCTTTCCGGAAAAATTATCAGAGATACCATTTACTAGTTTCTTTACAGAGCCAGCTGTAATGAAAAAATATGCAGAGGCAAAAACCATCATTATTGCAACATCTCCGCACATATCTGGCAGATTTGGTACGTGCACCTCATACCTATGTTCATGATTTCCAGATTGAAGAAAATTAAAATAGATAAGGCCGTGAATTATGTTTCCTACGACAAACCTTAGATTAACGCCAATGAATGTTAATAATGCACCTAATTTTAAATCTTTTGAAGCAGTTATTGCCAAGTTACTTTGATTCATATAATTTGTCAATGCTAAACATCAAGCATCCCTCTCCTATTTAAAGCGCCT
Source organism: Candidatus Brocadia sp. WS118 (assembly GCA_007618135.1). Lineage (GTDB taxonomy): Bacteria > Planctomycetota > Brocadiia > Brocadiales > Brocadiaceae > Brocadia. The sequence continues at coordinate 40,380 of PHFX01000159.1, forward strand.
ATGAATGATTCCGTGCTAGTTTAAATTTCCCGATTTATTAAAAAGAATCCTGTCTCTTGCCCTCATTTCATCGCAACCAGAAGAAAACACTCTGGTTTTATTATTAATAAATAATTTGTTGTATATGAAGTATCAGTTTAAAAAATTTTTAATATCCAAGCCGCAAAGATGCCCTATAGTGACATAGCAAGAGTTTATTCTCTGACCATATGTGGTTCGACAAGCGTTCAACAAATCCCGCGCAGAAGGCTAACCAAAAACGGTTTTGCAAGTATCTCGTTTTCATCCTGAACCTTGCTGGGGGGATAAATGCCTTTGGAATTAAAGAAGCAACCTTGTATTATTTAAGTATGTCTTTTGATTTGAGCTATCTCGCATACGGGAACCCATACGAAATTAGACATATTTGCATTCGAGCCGTCTGATATCAGACGGCTCGAATGCTGCCCAGCTCCCATCATTACTCCGATGTGCGTCAAAATCTTCCTTTTCCACCTCATGCCGTCATTGCATTGCGTTTGCTACTTTTCTTTGAGTAGTCATTAGGGTTTTTTCTTCCATAAATGAAAGACACATGAGGCAAACGAGGGATACAAAGATAAATCCGAGGGAATAGTTGTTGGTATAATCCTTAATCGTGCCTAAAATTATAGGAAGAAAGAAGCCTCCAAGGCCTCCTGCGGCTCCTACCAGCCCACCCACAGCCCCCGTATCCTTCGAAAAGTATTCTGCCACGAGTTTGTAAACGACACCATTACCAATACCAAGACAAGTTCCCATAACATAAAACACCATGAGCGAGGTTGTTAGTGTCAGGTTTAAATTGAGGAATACCGCTACGACAAGTACAATTACGGTGAGGAGTACCATTATTTTTCTTCCGTTGAATCTGTCACCCAGATAACCACCCAGAATTCTGGTAAACGCCGAAAGAAATACAAATATGGAAGTGAAACTACCGGCCTTTACCGGTGAAATATTATAAAAATCACATAAATACGATGGTAACCATACCGAAAAGCATACGAAGAATCCAAAAAACATAAAATAAAACAGGCAAAAGATCCATGCCAGCCTGGAAGATTTAAAGAGTTTTAGTTTGTCACCCAGTGTTGAAACCTTTACATTAGCCGGCTTTGGGGCATCTGAGGTGAAAAACCAGTAGATAAATGCCATGAAAAGTAATGGAAATGCATAAAAAATAAATGCCTTATCCCATCCCATGGATTCTGCGATGAGTGGCGCTCCAAATGCAGAAAGGGCAGTGCCCGCGTTTCCCACACCATAAACCCCTAATGCAAGGCCTTGTTTTTTCTTCGGATACCATCCTGAAACATGCGGAATTCCAACAGCAAAGGAAGAGCCTATTAAACCATAAAAGAGTCCACACACTAACAAAAGACCATAACTATGGGCAAAACCGGTAAAAAATAGAGATACGAACCCAAACAGGAGCATAATCGTAAACACGAGTCTTCCCCCAAACTTGTCTGTCAGTATACCCATAGGAATTTTTGCAAGGGAACCAAGCAATACCGGGGTTGCAAGTAATAATCCCACCATCGTGGAAGACAGGTTAAATTCATCCTGAAAATATACTGCTAAAGGAGCATACAGGGTCCAACCGGCAAAGCATAGTGCAAATGCTACGGTTGCAAGTATCATTACCCTCGTATTGCCATTGGGTGTTTGCGTCGGTTCGTTCACTGATATATTCATATTCATAAAAAATCTCCTATATTTCCTTTTGTAAATGTAAACGATAATATACTTGACATAGTATACATCATAAAGTAACATATGTCAATGATAAGTATACAATTGTTTACATAATGAAATCAGAGAAGGCATGAATACGGATGTGCGATGGGAAGATAATCTTAAGGAAAAGCTTGACTGTTGGATATGGATAATACGGCAATACGGTAAATAGGGGGTTAGACCCTATAGCAATGTTGTTAGCGCAACCAATTAGGCATCAGACAAAGTTCAATGGATTGGAGGCTTTATTATGAAAAAAGTAGAAGCAATAATCAGGCCGGATAAATTTGATGTTGTGAAAGATGCTTTATTAGAGTCGGGTTATCCTGGAATGACTGTTACCATGGTTACCGGACATGGTACTCAAAAGGGCATAAGTCAGGTATGGCATGGAAGGAGATTTCGGATTGATCTGTTGTCAAAAATCAAAATTGAAATAACCGTAAGAGATATTGATGTGGATAATATCGTAAATACCATCATCAACGTATCTCAGACGGGGAGTATTGGCGATGGGAAGATATTTGTTTATCATGTGGAAAACGTTTACCGTGTTCGTACTAATGAGTCAGGCGAGGTTGCAATCTAGAATGAGCAGCACACCATAGATGTCTGGTAATTTTCATTTTAGGCATGCAGAATTTACATTGATATGGACAAACGGAGTTTGTCCATGTTTTCCCCATCTTCCTGTTTCCTTGTGAATCGGTTGTCACAACAACCGGGAAATGTGCTAAGCCACGATTTACGAAAGACAAAAACAATTCAGTTTTGTTCATGCAACTCACAGTTGTCAAATTTGCTCGAATTGTTCCTTTGAAGCACCACATTGAGGACAGAGCCAATTATCTGGTAAATTCTGAAAACTGGTTCCAGAATTGATCCCATAGTCGGGATCACCAAATTTTGGGTTGTAGATATAGTCACAGATTATGCATTTGTAACTTTCCATGTTCTTAACTTCTCCTTATATTTCTGCGTAGATCATTCCCGAACGGTACTTTTAAATTGTACAGAAATTTCTTTTGTTTTTTCATCAACGGTGACGCGGAAATTTTTAGAAAGACGCCTTTTGTGCCGAACCAGGGATGCCTTCAATAGAGAGGGGCAGGTAATAGAAGTAAACACGATTACCATAATAATAGAGGAAAACACAACATCATTCAATATCCCAATATCTCTGCCTATTCCAGAAAGAATCAAGGTCCCTTCCAGCTTCATTGCCATCCCTATTCCTATGGCCATACGATTTATACCTTTCCCAAAGGGGCAAATACTGCAAAACAGCTTCCCCACAACAGCAGCGCCCGTTATTGCAAGACCGAGGAGTGCCGCCTCCATATTCAAGATACTCTTCAAATCCACCTGTGCCCCTACCCGCACAAAGAGTATCGGCACAAGAACCATATAATATGGCCGAATAACCCGTTCCACGGTGCTATATTCTTTGTCATCAGAATCTTTAAACTTTACATTTCTGAGCAGCAATCCAGCAGCAAATGCCCCAATTACGCCATGGAGTCCAATCGAACCGGAAATAAAGGCAAACAGAAGTGATACCGTTATCACGATAGAAATCTTTAATCCCTCTGCCGCTCTGCTCGTTAGGAAATTGCCGAATCTCTCTCCGTATTTTAAGACAATTATCAAAACAACTACCAAAAAAGAAAATGCTATACCTGCAGTAACTAATAGATTCGTCACAGACACTTCACCCTTCGTGGCAATTCCGCTTGCTATGCCAAAGGTCAATATGACAATAATTTCGGTAAGAAGGGTTGCGCCTGTTATAATTCTGCCTTCGATGGTGTTCATTGCCTTTAATTCAGTCAGGATCGCAAATAATAATCCCGTGCTTGTATTGCAAATAATAATAGCCAAAAGAAGCTTTGAACTAAATGCAGAGTCGGAGAGGAGGAAATGGCCTACGATAAGACCTAGTCCGGCTGGCGCTATAATGCCTCCGAGGCTTACCAGAAATGAGGAAGCCCCCACCCGCAATAATGCCCTGATGTCTGTGTGAAGACCGGCCGTTAAAAGAAGTAACAATGTTCCAAAGTAGGCTATCATCTTTAAAAATGGCATTGTCGTCAGAAAATTAAAAAACTCAGACCCTGTTACAAAAAAGAAATTACCCAGAACTATCCCCAAGATTAATTGTCCAACCACCTCTGGAAGCGCCACCAAACTAGCCAGCCAGCCACCTGTTTTGGCTGCAATAAGAGTAATTGCAACTGCGATGATCACACTGAGAGTCGGATTCGTATGCCATATATCCCACGAGGATTTTAAATCTTCTGCCTCTTTTCCTGTCTCTGTTAGAGGTTCGGGTGCGGATGTTCTCTTTTCAGGTTCTTTTGCCTCATCAATACGTATGTCCTGACTCCCTTTCGTCGCTGCAGAAGAAGAATCCTCTGAGGGAGTGAAAGTCGATCTGCTCTCATCTGTTATCTGGTGGGATTTATCTTCCGCCCCAAGTGTTTGAATTCCCATTGTCTCTGTGGGCGATGATTCCCCGCCAGCAATAGTCTCACTCTGAAGTTCAGGTGTGGCTATTGCCATTGCCATTGGTGTGCTTACTCCTAGGGTTTCTTGCAGGGTCTCTGAAAAAGAGGTGCCCGGCTGATGACGCTCACCATTCAGATATTTTTCCAGATAACTCTTTTTATCCACAAAGATTGGAAATAAGGATTCTTCCCCGGCTAAAGGCGGATGAGACTTGCTATCCTCCAGGCGCGTTTGAGCCACGCTTTCATCAATTGCAGGAAATTGTTGTTCATCAGCAAGCGTGGTTGCAGAACCTGGTATTGTTGGTGTTGAACTGACATCCGTTTTTTGAATGTCAGGAGGTATTTTCTTTTCCGTGATCTTCGAAGAGGAACCTTCAGCAGACAGCGTGTCCTCATGGCTACCTTTTTCCGCCACAACGGACGGAGGAGAAGGAGATTTCTGCGCTGTAACAGTCTGGCGAGATGTATTATTCACGGCCGGTGTTTGTGTGCCTTTCTCCTCTCCAGCGGGGGATTGTTCTCCGGCAACAGAAGTTGTGGCATCTCCGGTGGGAGAAACAGCCGGGCGGCTATCATTTTCCCCGGCATTTGAAGATGTCTCATTCTCAACGACAAATTGCTGATTCTCCGTATCCGGAGATATCTCCCGGAGACCTTCTTTCTTTTCGGTCTCCAAATATCTCTTTAAATATTTCTTTGGAGAAAGTATTTCCTCAATAGTCAGCGACTCGGCTTGCTCTTTAATAGTTATGGCAACTGGCCTGATATCCCTGGAAGGTGATGAATGCTCTGCTCCTGATAGAGGCGAGCCAATTGCAACAGAGCAATAAAATGAGATAACGAAGATTATAAAAACCAGGTTAGGTTTGTAAGTCTGCATGATATTTTAAGGTCTAGGTTTATTAATGAAAATATTTATCTCGTATAGACACATAAAAAACTACCGATCTTAAGGAACCAAAAAAATATTTTCCTGCCTGGCATTGTCGTTGAGATACGTCTCGCTGGGTACTTTTTCCAATTCTGCCCGTATCGTATAAGTATCTTCTGTTAGCCCGCTGGTATCCCAGCTATAAACGATTCTTTTTGAAGCCATGCCATCCAATGTTTCCGCCTCGCGTCCAATGAGTTGTTTTGTTGTAAGGCAGGTTACGGTCAATATCGTTGTCACCTTTGTTGTCCTCTCGTTTCCTATAACAACATCAACAGTAACCTTGTTCCCAATAGTTTCAAGCAAAGGGATATTCATTGATACGATCATTACCCCATGCACTATTGGCTCGTATTTTTTCTTCTCGTCGGCGAGGCAGTTAGATAATCCGCATGCTAAAAAGCACCATAAAATAAACACAAACTTTATTCCATCACCATTTATATAATATTTCATCATAATGGCCTCCCTTTTTGTAAAATATTACATGGTACATACCTTTCTTTAGTATTACTGCTCCGGGTAATGATGAATACCAATTACGTATGGATAATTAAGAATGCCTTACTTTAAGTATATTATCGTTTACTGTTAAGTCAATATATAAATATTGTGTAAATACTGCTGATTCATAAAATAAAAAAAGGCCAGCTATGTGAAGCTGGCCTTTTCAGCACTGAGACTATTTCTAACGCTAAAGGGGTGACGTTAGAAAGTCTTTGGTGCACCAAATCTCTATTAAAAATATGCTCGTTGTTCCCTGATAAGGAATCGGTTCTGAATTATGATTTCATTTTTATCCTGACATCTTTAATTTCTTCAGGTGATCCACCGGCTCGCGGTAAGCTTCCCGCTCCGGAACCACCTTTTATGCCCTCCATCTTCCTGGCTCCCCTTTCATCCATATACGTGGCGAACCAATACAGGAAGGTAACGAAGAACGTGCCACCGACGATATTACCGAGGGTCACTGGAACAAGGTTCCAGCCAAACATCTTACCCCAGGAAATTGCCGCCGGGTCATGGGGCAACATATTAGCAATCGCCAATAAAGTCATATTTGCCACGCTGTGTTCCATTCCGGTAGTAACAAAAAGGAACAAGACCCACCAGCACATTATTATCTTGGCGCTGTCGCTGGTAACACGAAAGGTACTCCATATGCCCAAACACACGAGCCAGTTGCAAAAGATACCCCTGAAAAATAATTCCCACCATGGTGCATTGCATTTATAAGTAGCCACCTTGTTCAAAAAGGTATGCCATGGATCGGGGGCGAACACACCGGACATATAAATTAAAAGCGCAAAGATCATGGAGCCACCCAAATTACCTAAGTAGGTCCAGAACCAGCCCAACATTGAATCGCCAAGTGTCACGGTGCCCCGCAAAGAACCTTTAAATATCAGTAAGTTATATCCGGTAAACAACTCAGCCCCGCTAATAACCACGAATATCAAAGCGATAGGAAATACGGCACCGCAAGCTACTTTCCCAATTCCGGGATTTATCGCAGCAACAGGAGCAGCTGCAATAATCATGACAAGGACGCCAAATCCAATATAAAAACCTGCTATCACTGAAAGTGTCAAGAAGCCAATCAGGCTGTGTTTCATTGCAGTGGCTTTCTTTAAAGATACCGCTGCAATTGCATCTACATTTCCAGTATATAACATTAATTGTTCTCCTCTAAAATGTTGTATACATTAATATAAAACAATACGTATTCTTTCTTCTCTTCTCTTCTCTTCTCTTCTCTTCTCTTCTCTTCTCTTCTCTTCTCTTCTCTTCTAAAGCTCAATTTAACAACTCACTTCAATCTTATAGATTATTATTTAGTACACCCCCTTTCCTGCATGAATTCATGGGTTTCACCGTAGTTAATTCCATGGTATATGAATTTTCATTTTAATTATGCAAGTATCAGAGTGGCACGGACAAACTTTGTTTGCCCGTGTTCATCTTAACTTTACAAAATTATATGTGAATTCCACAAGTATCCTGTTGTATACATGCACGAAATACATGCCAATGTTGTAAAGAAAATCAATGTGTTGCTCTTATTATAGATAAGGGTTTCCAATTGACGTACTTATGTAAACGATAATATACTAACCAATATACACCTTGGAGAAATAGCTGGCTTGCCAGGTATTTCTCATTATGCAATGGTGATTTCATAATTGAATGTCTCCTGCAAAATCAAATACTATGTAATCAGAAGGATACTAACGGGCAGGACATCCAAATATATCCAGAGAATTATGTGCCGGATTCACAAAGAAGTTTGTATATTAAACCAAAAGAAATAAACATTTTGTTGACAAAAAGATGGAAGTACGCCATTAAACAATCAGAGCGCAGAGCTTAGTACATCTGCAACCAAATGAACTCTACAATCCCATCCTTGCGAAGGCCGGGATTGTTGCATTGTAAAAAACGTATAAGAAAAGAAGTATGTCTACAGCACTCCGAGCGTTTCTTACAAAAAATATTTTAATTAAAAACCGGAATATCTGGTAATATTCGGATTTATAAGTTAATATGTGATGTAACAAGCTTTTAAAGTATTTTAGAAGTCTAACCCGAATGAGTCGGAAGTGTATTTATGACAGGAGATGCTGAAAATAGGCGTGTCCCCGTGAAAATCAGGATTCAGCATGACATTTACGATTTGTCATTCCGAGCTTGTTTCGGAATCTCAGGTATTATAATAAAATTCTTCCGACTCATTTGGGTTAGGTGTCCCCTCTGTGTCAATAATAGTTGGACACTTTCCCTCATATAGTTTAGTGTAGGGTGGGAAGGAGAAAAGCTATGAACAATAGTAGTACAATAAACCTGAAAACAGATAATATGCCAGTGGAAACGGAAGGAGCCCGTAGGGCGACTGGAGTTTCCACTGGCAGCGCAATTCAAAGCAGTCGTTTTCCTGATCCTGAGGTAACAGAGAAGGCTGTTCGCAGAAAATTCAATGCGAAATACAAACTCCGCATTCTT
>PHFX01000114.1 GCA_007618135.1 Candidatus Brocadia sp. WS118
TGGATAAATTCAATTTGTCGGAAGGTTGCATTATTACCCTGGATGAAGAGGAAGATATTGAGATAAACAACAAACGGATTACAATAACGCCAGCCTGGAAGTGGTTCCTGCGAAGGTGAAAAGCTTTTTCATAAGGAAGGCATCACATTGATACAGCTGCCGAGGATGGATATTTTCATGAGTGAACGAAAGTGACTAAAGTGACCAAAGTGAGCAGATGAATCAAAGAAGATTCATGTTTTCACAATAATGCTGTACAGATGCCAAAAAGGTATCCAGTGAAACGGATTCGTTGATAGGCGTGTGATCATCCGGATTATCGAATGGTCAATACTCAACCGCTTCTAATTCCTGTAGTTTTTGCTTCATGGTTTCGATACCATCAATAGCCTGTTCCCAATCCATTGCATCTGATTCGACATTCCAGGAAAAATTTTTTTCTTTAACAATATTTTTTTGGGCGAAATCGCTATAACTCATGGCATATTTCTTTCTGAAAATGCGATCGATATTTTGATAGTGGGCAATGCGCCGCTTATATTCATTTACCAGCAAGTTATACAAAATTTTCCCGGTATCTTTCTCTTGCGGGTTTAAAAATTGGATATGGTCTTTGAATTTTTCCTCAATGACGCTCATTGATCAATTCCCCTTTAAAGTCTCAAACAGTAAGACAATACTCTATTTCACCCCCCAAATTTATTTGCAATTCCGTATTTAAACAACCCTAAACTCGTCTTTTTTCCGGGTGCACAACAAATTGCACAAATCCACCTGGGGATGAATCCACAGGCTCAAAGGTGGAAGCGCCATAAATGGTGCTTTAGCCTGGAACACTAATACCAATCCGAGGATATTTCCCCCATATCATACCATTGAAGTTTTTTAAGGATCGGTTAAAAAATAACTTGTTAATTTAGGGGGTGAGATAAAATAACTTCCCGATATTTTTTCAGAAACGTTGATTATACAGGCTTCTCATGAAAAACAAGGGATTTAATATTATCTCACCCCCTTAGCAAATCTTGTCATTCCGGCTGTAGCGAAGCGGAATGCCGGAATCTCCGCAGTAGATTCCGGTATTTTCCCAAAAAACGGGAAAAACCGGAATGACACCCTCGAGGCATCATATTCACAAGTTGTTTCTTTATCGATCCTAAGGATGGTATCTTCTGGAGAGGAAAAATGAAATTCACTGATAGGGTCTTCCTCATCCAATGATTCTTGCAATCCTGTCTTCTTGTATTCTTCATACTTCCCGACAAAAGCACAAACATCCATGTTTGTAAGGGGTGCAGGTTCCATTTTACGTAGTTTACAACGGTTATATGTCACCCCTCCGGGGTTTTAAAAGCTTTAGAATGCTACTTACTATAAACATTTCACCCCTCCGGGGTTAATTTTAGCAAATAGCTTCTATGTTTTGACAAACCCAACCCCGGAGGGGTGGTATGTTTATAGCCTAAATACCACAGAACCCTCTAAAAACCCCGGAGGGGTGACATGTATGAAGGTAATATTTACGTAAAACCGAACCTACACCCTTTGTAAGTCGGGATGAAATCCTCCGGGTTTCAAATCCCAAATCCCACATCCGATCCCGACAAAAGCACAAACATCCATGTTTGTAAGCCGGGATGAAATCCTCCGGATTTCAAATCCCAAATCGCCTTCTCATACCCCAACCCCATTACTCTGCAAATACTCCCAGCGCTTCAAATCATCCAGTACGTCTTTGGTGGAGAGTACCTCGTCAAAATAGGCGATGGTGCGGGCCAGGCCCTCTTCTAAGCGGATGGCCGGCTGCCAATCCAGCTTTTCCCGCGCTAAGGCAATATCCGGGCAGCGCTGGGTGGGATCGTCTGCCGGGAGGGGAAGATGGCGGATTTGCGAGCGGGAGCCGGTCAAACGGATTACGGTTTCCGCCAGTTCCAGCATGGTAAACTCCTCCGGGTTGCCGAGGTTGACCGGGCCGATAAAGTTCTCCGCCTCCATCATCCGCAGCGCTCCTTCCACCAAATCATCCACATAACAGAAAGAACGGGTTTGCCGCCCCTGGCCGTAGATGGTAATATCCTGCCCGGTAAGGGCCTGGATAATAAAATTGCTCACCACTCTTCCGTCATTCAAGGCCATGCGCGGGCCGTAGGTATTGAAAATACGGATAATTTTCACATCCACCCTGTCTTTACGATGGTAATCCATAGTGAGGGTTTCCGCCACCCGCTTGCCTTCGTCGTAGCAGCTCCGCAGGCCGATGGGGTTTACATGCCCCCAGTAGCTTTCCGGCTGGGGATGCACCTGGGGATCGCCGTACACTTCCGAGGTGGAAGCCTGCAAGAAACGCGCTTTTACCCGCTTTGCCATTGCGATCATGTTAATGGTACCCATCACATTGGTCTTGACGGTTTTTACCGGGTTATACTGGTAGTGCACCGGGGAAGCCGGGCAGGCAAAGTGAAAAATACGGTCGATTTCTAAATAAACCGGCAGGGTAATGTCATGGCGGATGAGTTCAAAACGGTGGTTATCCATTAAATGAAAAATGTTCTCTTTGGAGCCGGTAAAGAAGTTATCTAAGCAAAGCACTTCATTTCCCTGCTCTAACAGTCTTTCGCATAAATAGGAGCCGATAAAACCGGCTCCGCCGGTTACTAAAACTCGCTTCATAAAATTCTCCTTCTCGTGTTAAGAGGCCTTCTTACCTGAAGGCCAAAAGCCTGCAATCAAGTTAATCCTGGTTTCTTTCTTTCGCCCTTACAGGGCTTTGAATTTTTGGGGTTGTTATGTACCCAGGGCGATGCCTGCCTGGCTTCGCCGACAGACAAGCCCTGGGCTATTATCTCTCGCCCCCGTTGGGGCTTTAAACATCATGTGCAAATCGAAGTTCACACTCCTACGCCATAAACCGCCGGGGAAATTAGGGGAAAGGTATTGTGGAAATGCAAAACATCCGGGCAGTTATTCTCTACAAATTTCCGGAATTCTTGCTTAACCCGGGAATTATAAGTGGTTTTTCCAAACAGGGTGGCTTTTTGAAAGCGGTTATACTGCCGGATCTCATCATTATGCTTGGTAAACGCAAACACCTGGTGCCCGCGTTTTTCCAGCACCGCCTTGTCATTATAAAACACCCGGTCTTCTCCTCCCAGTTGCAGGTAGAAGTTATGGATTAGCATTATACGCACTCAAAACTTCTTTCAGACCAGATGTTTATCAATCCATTTTCTTAATTTTCTACATGCTTTGACAACAAGTTCAGCATCGCTTTTGAGTGGTTCACCCTTGGGAAGCAGCCCGACATCGGGAGGATAACGAGTATC
>PHFX01000115.1 GCA_007618135.1 Candidatus Brocadia sp. WS118
GTCAGGTAGGAAAACATCCAGTCGAAAACAATCAGGTTCAGGTTAATGATCAAAATAATGATCATTAACAGATCAATGATAATGACCCTTGCTTCACGCTTTTTTAACAATGCAGATAGATTCATTGGCATATTAAGTTAGTTTCTCAATCCTTACCGGCAATCCGAAGCTGCTAATTTAGAACAAGTCATACGATTATAATAGTTGAAATGTATTAAGTGAGTAAAAGGAAAGGAATGAAATTGTTTTGTCAATGACTTAGCATTGTAACCAGGGCATCTATGATTCACTGTTTATTCTTCTATCTGAAATTCTACTAATGTTGAGCTGTGAATGAATTGATTCCATGCGTTAAATACTATCAAACGGTAAACTATTCCTACTCCCGGGCAAATTACACATATATTGTCAGCTTCTCCGCTATAATCGTAATGAATATATTTTACGCAATCATTAAATATTCCCGCAGGAGTTATAAAGGGATCAGTAAGTTTGTAAACAGTTCGGGTATATAATACATCACCGCCAAGCAAGGTAGTATAAGTAACAGCAGTATCTTGCGGCGGTATGAATTGAATAGCTGGGGCATTGCCTGCCGGATAAAAGGTTTCCATATGATAAATTGTGTCATTTTCAATCATAAATTTCGGGCTTATTAATATTGTTGTAAGGCTATAGCCTGAAAGGTGCCACCAGGGTTGATCATTAATGAGTTCTACACCAATAATTGATACACTATCAAACTCTGTGGTTAGCCCGCTGCTTTTCCACAGGCTGTCAGCATAAATCCAGGAATTTCCAGTCGCAGTAGGAATCAAGCCATTAGGATTGGTATACAGGGAATCATCTACAAATTGGGTAGTATCAATTCCTCCATTGCCAGTTGAATCATCAGCATTCCCTGTTGAATCCTGTGCAATACCAATTGGTGATTTGTCAACTTTGCAGGAATGAGCAACAAAGAACAGAAAAAGCAGTAACAAAATGGCGTGATATTTCATAAAACCCCCATTTGATTACTTTCTGTGAAGTCCTGTAAATTAGAATTATATGACCCGCAGTTTGGGTCATATAATTTTATTGCACCAAAATCATCTTTCGCGCTTCTACAAAATCGCTGGTCTGGATCTGATAAAAATAAATGCCGCTGGCCAGGTTTTCCGCCCGGAAATGGAATGCGTTGCGTCCTTGAGGTTGAACACCCAAATCTTCTTCCCCCACTTTTTGCCCCCGGATATTATAAATCCTGAAAGTAACTTGCCCGGCAGCGGGCAGTTGATACCAAATCAGGGTCTGGTTGTTAAAAGGATTAGGAAAATTCTGCTCCAGTTCATACTGCTCAATTTGCATTTTTCCCAGGGAATCGCTGCCGGTTTGGGAGATTTTAAGGGTTTGGAAATAACTCCATCCATACCCCTCAGAATATCCAGCTACGTAAACATTGCCGGCCTCATCCACTTCTATGGCATTTCCTTGATCCCAGGCGTTCCCATTTCCGGTATAGCGATGAACCCATTTTTCCTGACCGTCAGAGTTATATTTGATCGTAGTTATGTCAAAACCACTACCGGTATATCTGGCGCTGCCAGTTATATAAATGTTTCCTTCACGGTCCAAAGCCAGGTCCGCCGCCCGGTCGGATGAACCGGCAGCATCATATCGGGCAGTCCAAAGTTCTGCCCCGTTTTGATCATATTTAATCGTAAAATAATCCTGGTTGTTTTTCTCAATATCCCAGATGTAGCCGGTTATACAGAGATTCCCGAAAACATCCATTTTCATTTTGTTGTACCACCCGAAAATGTGCTGCGGTTCGCTATAGCGGGCGATCCACTGCCGCTCTCCGGGAGGATTGAATTTTATCGTAATCAACTCTTGTGTAGGTAGGGAATTATAAAGTTCGCTTTTGACGTTTACAAAAACATTCCCCCAGCCATCCACGCCAATTGCCAGGGCTTGTTCATATTTTTCCTCATCAAAAGACACCAGCCATTGCTGTTCTCCATGCTGGTTGTATTTGATTAACACGAAATCATTAACATATCCGGAACCTTGTGGCCCCGATCTGTCTCCGGTAACGTACACATTTCCCTCATCATCTATTGCAAGATCGCGGGGAATATCGGAAAACTGTTCTCCTCCCCCATAGCGAGCAACCCATTCCTGCCTGCCGTCAGCAGTATATTTCAAAGTTGCAAAATCAGTCCATCCGTACTCATCATAGATTCTGCATAGGACATAGGCATTTCCCCAACGATCAATCCTGAGGGCAACCGGTTCATCATAAGAATCTCCATAGGGCGTTGGCGGGCCGTCATAACGGGCAACCCAGTTTTGCATTCCCTGGGAATCATATTTGATGATAAGAACATCAACGGTGGTAACAACCTCACCGTGAACCCAGGCGAGGACGTAAGAATTGCCGTATCTGTCTGCCTCGATCGCGAATGCGGATCCGGATCCTTCAGTGAAAGTGCTTGTCCATTGCAGTACCCCTTTCGAATCGTATTTCACCGTCAAAATGCCCCAATCACTATGACCGCCGGTCACGTAGATATTCCCTTCGCCGTCAAGAGCCAGATCGGCGGCATTTCCATAAGTGGTATTTCTGCCGGAGAAACGGGATTCCCATTGTTGAGCGCCATCGGGACTATATTTTACAGTGGTATAGTCATAATGATTATCAGTTCCACCGCTGAGCCCGTATCCGGTAATGATTAAATAATTATGGGAATCCATTGCCAGAGCCACGGGATAATTAAAGTCAAAATCCGGGGGATCATATTCCGAACTCCATTCAAGGTTCCCGTCCGGGAGGTATTTCAAGGTAATCCAATTACGCCCGCCTGCATGTTCTATACTGCCAGTTATAAAAATGTTGCCGAGGCTGTCCACCAGGGAGGATGTGGCTGAAATACTCCTGTTTATATCTCCGCCACAGCGAACTGCCCAGATTTGTTCTCCATCTGCATTGTATTTGATAACAATACTAGTCATTAGTTTCGCGATTTTGAAGCGGCGCAGCCGCCCAAAATTTTGAAACATCCATGGCGCAACCTCGATGTATAAGTATGGTCAACCAAACATCGGAGGTCACCGCCATGGAGTTTTTTCAAAGTTCTTCATTTGGGAATCTACTTATGAGTCTGTTTTCAGTATATTTTAGCAGCCCTTCACTTCAGAGTTTTCTGCTATTGGCTTGTGGATGGTCGCTTTCTTCTTCTCATCATACCATCACAACTTATTTACGGTTGAGCGGTGCAGTCAAGTATAAACATTTTTCGCGGTTTTAT
>PHFX01000116.1 GCA_007618135.1 Candidatus Brocadia sp. WS118
AAAATCCAAACATCGAATCACCAGTAAAATTATGACCAGCTGTAAATAAACAATATTTTGTTTTGGTATGAAGAGTTGCAAAATACTTACCCTTACGATTTTCAAAATCGAAGAGAGAAATAATTTTGTTATTCAATACTAAGTATTCAAAGAACTCTTTTAATGGGCTATCAGTAGCAATACCTGATGGTATCACAATGCCAATTCTTCCATTTGATTTGTTAATCAATTGAAGATTGAGTTCAGTGAATAACGCATAGGTATTTAAGTCTCCTTTATTTGCAAGAGAATAATTTCGTGAAGAATTAATAAATAGAGATTGCTTTTCTGCTGAAATCTTATTCTTGATGAAATCTTGAAATAACGCTGGGTTATTTTCTTCAAGTGAGCTTATTGAAGCTTTTCGAATATCTTTTGTTTTAGTGCAAAATTCGGCCAAAGTGGTCCCCTATTTTCGGTCCAAAGTGACCCCCTGATTACACATGCTGTTTTGGTTTAGCGATTGGCAAGGTTTGTTGGTTAAATTTAATTAATTATTTTATTCTTCTTCCTTCCGTTTTCTTCTTAAGGATTCTCCTTTTAACTGTACATGGTGCGCATCGTTTACGATCCTGTCTAGGATGGCATCAGCCAGTGTGTGATCACCGATGATATCGTACCACTCCGATATGGGTACCTGGCCGGCTATCAAAGTTGATTTTTTGCCGTGCCGGTCTTCAATGATTTCCATCAGGAGCATTCGGCTTTGCTGATCAAAAGGTTGTATGCCAAAATCATCCAGGATCAGCAGGTCTTGCCTTTCCAGTCTTGCCAGTTCTCTCATCGATGAACCATCCGCCTTCGCCATTTTCAATTGAGTCAGTAAGCGGGAAGTATTTGAATAATACACCTTATAACCAAGCGTGCAGGCCTGGTTCCCGATAGCCGAAGCTAAATAACTCTTCCCCGTTCCCGTACTCCCTGTAATCAGCACATTCTGGCACTGACGGATAAAATTGCAGGAAGCCAGTCGCTGGATTTGTGTCTGGTCCAGGCTCCTGTTAACGTTATAATCTATCATTTCAACAGATGCCTTGTAACGGAACCTGGCATTACGAAGACTTCTCTCAATAGCCCGGTTATTGCGGTCATCCCATTCACAGTCTATAAGCTGGGCCAGTAGTTCATCGGGCGTGAACTGTACCTGGGCAGGAGATTCCAGTACATGCCGGAAGCTTCGATGCATCCCAAAAAGCTTCATCCGTTTCATTTTGTCAAGCGTTTGCTCATTCATGATCATTGTTTTTAAATGTTAATGAATATTGTTGATAATAGGTTTTGCCCCTCAGGTTAGCGTGCCGGGGGGTAGCCGACAGCGGTTTTTTTTCATCTTCCTCCGATAACTTGTCCAGGCCTTTGCGCAGGATGTCTTCGACAATATGATACGTATAGGCATTATATTCCAGTGCCCGGCGGCATGCCACTGCAATACGTTCACGGCCTACCCGCCGGGCCAGATTCAGTATGCCTGAGCAGGCTTTGTAACCCTGTTCAGGGTGAGCTTTGCTATCCATCAGTTTTTCAATAAAAACCGCCACGTCAGCATGTATCTCCCGGGCTTTACTGATAAAAAACTCCGGATTCCATTCTGCGAGGAACTTGTGCTTACTGGCGAGGTGATCGGTGAGGGTAGTATAACGATTGCGGCGGTAACTGCGCTGATGACGGGCAATCAGTTTGAACTGATAGTATAAATCTACCAGGGAGCTATTGTAGATCATTTTCACTTTCTTTCCGATGTAGTTATAGGGAACACTGTAATAATGCCGGTCCTCGTGCAGAGAGACATGTCCGTTTTTCATCACCTTGCAGAACTTGACCTTGTGAATTTCATACGGTAGAGATGGCAGTGGCAGCAGCGTCATCCTTTCCTCCTGTTCGAACAGCATCCTCCGGCTCTCTTCTTTTTTTAAGGGGGCAGAGTTGTGCTTTTCAAGTGCAATCCTGATTGCTTCATTCAGTCCGGCAAGCTGTGTAAATACCGAGGAACCAAGAGAAGAATAAATACGCTGGTAAACAAGTTTCACAGCGTTTTCCACCAGGGCCTTGTCCTTTGGTTTATACGCCCTTGCCGGCAGAATCACGGTGTTATAGTGTTCAGCAAAGGTTTCAAATGTTTCATTCAGCAGCGGCTCATACTTGCTGCTTTTTGTGACAGCAGCTTTCAAGTTGTCGGGCACTATAGCCCGCGGAACGCCGCCAAAATATTCAAAGCAGTGCCTGCAACAATTTATAAAATCCTCTTTTCGCTGTGAGATCACCGCTTCCACATAGGTAAGCTGACTGAATCCCAGGATCGCCACAAAAACTTCAACCGGCTGCAACTCCCCGCTCTGCGGATCTACCACCTCGAGCTTATCGCCACAAAAATCAACAAACACCTTTTCGCCGGGCTTATGCTCCAGATGCATCGTATGCCCGCTGCGTTGCCGGTATTCCCGTATGTATTCATAAAACTGGGTGCGCCCATAGCCCTGAGGATCGATTTGCCGGTACCGGTTCCATTGAATATCCAGTGTCATTCCCTTTTGCCGCAAGGCCTTTACTATCCCCGGCAGCAGCGTCTGCAGCCTTGCCCATTTATCCCGATCCGGAACTACATGGTGTTCTGCTTTAGGATAAAACAGCTCATACAGCGCCAGGTCATCCATCTCTTCAACTTGCTGAAGTGTAATCTTCAAGGCAATAAAACGACGGATATAATCCTTAACGATTCGCCTGGATACTCCGGTTAGGTCATGACTCCTCTTGCTGCCGTTTCCCTGGCAGTACAATCGGATAATTTGCTTGAGCTTGCTCATGCTGATTGGTCGGTTTGGCATTGTTGACGGAATTTATTTTCCGTAAACTATGCTTACCTTAACCAATCGAAAACCTTAACAACAGGGGGTCACTTTCCGCCGAAAACAGGGGGTCACTTTGCGGCGAATAAGGGGGGTCACTTTCGGGCGAACGAAGGGGGTCACTTTGACCGGATTTTACAGTAGAATCAGGATCCTGAACATTATGGATGATTGCAGCCGGGAAGCTCTGGCTGTTCATGCCGATTTTTCCATTCCCAGCCAGGAAGTAATTGTTCAGCTGGAGAATCTGGAACAGCAACGCGAGCTGCCCAAAAACATCCGTGTAGATAACGGACCAGAGTTCACCAGCCTGGAGTTTGCGGAGTGGTGCAAGGCAAGAGACATCGAAATAAAATTCATTCAACCCGGCCGGCCGATGCAAAACGGTTACATCGAAC
>PHFX01000117.1 GCA_007618135.1 Candidatus Brocadia sp. WS118
CAATTTCAGCATACCTTTCCCGCGCCCGGCCTCTACAAAATCTGGGGCGAATTTCAGAATCGCGAGGGGGAGGTTATTAGGGTGGATTTTGTTGTAAGAGTCCGTTGAAAAAACACCATCCGGTTTTTCGCCGCTGGCAATTCATTTGCCATGATTATACAGAAAAAGCCTGAGCCGGAATGAGAAGAAAATTTTTGGTTTTTCTTCGCTGAATGCCGTACCATACAAAGTCTTGCATTGCGGAAAATCTTTCTTGAAAACATCTCTCAGTTTCGTATATTTACCGCATGGAAAAAATCAAATTGACATCTAGTTTTGATAAATCTGCCGATTTAGTGTTATTTGAAGGAGATACTCTCGATTTATTATCTCAAATACCCGATGGTTTTGTTCAACTTGTAGTTACCTCACCGCCTTATAATATCAATAAGCAATATGAATCTAAACTTGATATGGATGATTACCTTACCCAACAAGAAAAAGTCATCAAAGAATGTGTAAGAGTCTTAAATGATAAAGGAAGTATTTGCTGGCAAGTTGGGAACTATGTTGACAACGGCGAGATTATTCCTCTTGATATTTTATTATACCCGATATTTTTTCCGCTGAATCTTCATTTACGGAATAGAATTGTCTGGCATTTTGGTCATGGACTTCACGCATCAAAACGCTTTTCAGGCAGGTATGAGGTAATTCTTTGGTTTACTAAAGGAGATGAATACACTTTTAACTTAGACGCTGTTAGAGTTCCTCAAAAATATCCGAATAAAAAGTATTTTAAAGGTCCCAAAAGAGGAGAATTATCTGGAAATCCATTGGGCAAGAATCCAACTGATATTTGGGAAATACCCAACGTAAAATCAAACCATGTTGAGAAGACTATTCATCCCTGTCAATTTCCGATAGAACTTATTGAAAGACTTGTTTTATCTCTTACCAACGAGGGAGATTGGGTGCTAGACCCTTTTATGGGAGTTGGATCAACAGCGATCGCCGCCTTGATGCACAACAGAAGAGCCCTTGGTGCAGAGATTATGCACGAATATATAGAAATTGCGAAACAACGGATTGAGGAGGCGGAACGAGGTACACTACGCATTCGACCAATGGAAAGAGATGTTTATGACCCCAATGGAACAACCAAAAATGTTCCACCCAAATATGTTCAACTAAAATCTCCATCAAAACAGCTTGATCTATTCCTTAAGGATAACCAACTCAATTTGTTCAAGGAGGAAAATAAGACTAAATGAAAGTGGTTTATGAATATTCTCATCTAGGCGGCTCTGAAATACTAAAAGTTCGCTATCCAGATCATGAGAAAGAAATCTATGACGTGATTTCCCAAATTATTGCACATAGAACAAAAGTTAGCAAAGAAAAGACCATGAAGGGAAGAAAACTTTTCTCTCCCAAAGCTATGAACAAACAATTTGAGGGGCTTTTTACTCAAAAAGGTTATAAAGAGCTAAAAGACGTATATACGCTTACTATTCCCAATTATGATGTTCAAATCCCCGGTGTCTTTAAACAGATTGATTTTGTCAAAAACAAAGTTTTAGTTGAAGTCCAATTCGGTAAGTATGCTTTTATGTTTTATGATATGGCGAAATTTCAATATTTTTTCAACGAAAACAAAGCGGATGTTGGTGTTGAAATAGTTCCTTGCCACGCATTGCACAAAAATATGTCCACGGGCGTTTCTTATGGAGAACAACTTGTGTATGACATCGAGAGATTGAAAAGACATTTTCCTGCTGTTCCTGTAAAAGTGATTTTAATAGATGTCGATTAATTGCGCATAAAATATGCAACTCTATTTATCTTTAAAGTCATTTCTTGATGCATAGTATTGATACACGCTTCCTTTTCCCATAGCATAAAAACAGGGGAGCAGAAACCCGCTCCCCTTTGTTAGCAAATTAGTAAAAAACCTTAGCGCAGCAACAACATCTTCCGCACTTTGATAAAATCACCCGCTTTGATGCGATAGAGATAAATGCCGCTGGCGGCGGGATTGCCGGCGTTGTTTTTGCCATCCCATTGGATGGTATATTTTCCCGCTTCCTGCTTTTCATTCACCAGCGTGCGCACCTTTTGCCCCAGGGCGTTGAAAATTTCCAGGGTAACCGCTTCGCTGCTGGCAAGCTGGTAGCGGATGGCAGTGGAGGGATTAAAAGGATTGGGATAGTTCTGCTGCAAGTCAAACGTAAGCGGCAGCTCCCCGTTGCCCTGGTCGTTTATGCCTACCACCAGTGTATCGGCAACATAAGCGGTTACCATCAGGTTGCCGAAAGTGGCGCTTTGCCAGCCGCTGCTGGCGAGGTAGTAAAACCCCCGGCCAGCGTTGGGCGAATTGCTGTCCACCCCGATTCCCGGGGCGCCAGGCGATTCCGGCAGGAAATTGATTACCGCCCAGAAATCCCCGCTTTCAATTACCGGCGGCTCCAGTCCCGGCAGGGTAAGACTGATATCGTCAGGAAACAGGGGGCCGTTGGCAGAGACACGGTAGGGCCCGGCGAGGGTATCGCTCGGCAGGCCGCCATTATCCGCCTGCACTGTGAAGTCGAAAGCGCCATTATTGTTGACCAGCGTTTCTAAGCGCAGCACCCGAACGGGATAAAATGGCGGGGTATAGCGCACCGCAAATTTATTATCTTCAAAACTAAAGCTGACCACGTAAAACGCCTCCCAGGTACCGTCATCATAATTGATGGCGGTAAGCGCCGGAGCCTGGCAGGCAAAATTACCGACAGGGGCGCTCAAGGGACTGGTCAGCAAGTCGGAGCCGATCAAAACCGTCGCTTCCAAACGGTATTCATACCAGGCGGAACAAAATACGTTGTCATCCTGAAGTGTTTCCACCCCGGCGCTGACGGTGCTATAAAGTTCACCGTTGCGATAAATATTGATTTCCGGGGGAACCGGCAGGGGATCGTTGTTCAAACCCAGGGTGGGATCGGACCAGGTTAGCAACAGGCCGTCTCCCTGGGGCACCACAGAGATGTTCGAAGGCGCTTGCGGCGGGGCGGTGAGGGAGACGTCGATTCCCACATCGCCGAAGTACTGGGGACTGAAAACGCTGTTCATGGTTTGCGGCCACCAGCCGTTGAAAATGGAGGTGCTACCCTGCCATTCTCTCATAAATGCCCCCAATCCGACAATGCGGTCGGGACTGAAAACCTGCAATTGGTAGCCTTCCATAAATCCCATCGGAATGGCCACTTCTCCTTGCACATACCCGCCGGCATCGTTGAACGCCACCTCCGCCCCGCTAAT
>PHFX01000265.1 GCA_007618135.1 Candidatus Brocadia sp. WS118
AAATCAGCAGGAAAAATTATTGAGCTGTCGAAGATGTCTCCGAAGGAATATTTTCCGTTTCAGAAGATTTTTCCTGAACTTCCGTATTTATGGATTCAACCTGCGGCGTTACATTACCGTGTTCCTGGGTATTGCACTCTCAATGGTCGGCTCATAACAGCTTCCCACTTGTAGTCAAGAAGAGACTTGATACCATGAAAAAATAAGCGCCTCCCTGATATGATTGTGTTGCCTTAAAACTCAACCAAAAGGAGGCGCTTATGTACTACGTGGGACTTGATATCCACAAGAAGTATTGTATCAGCGCAGTGATGGATAAAGAAGGCAAAATGCTTGATCGAAGAAGAATCGAGAGTAAACCTCAGGCTCTTAAGCACTATTTTAATGAGCTACCGGAGCCATGTCATGTAGCGATGGAGGCTTGTTATAATTGGGGATATTTTCTAGACATATTGGAGGATGTGACCGAAGAGATTTCCCTGGCCCATCCTCTCAAAACGCGTTTAATTGCTGAAACCCGCATTAAAACGGACGCGATAGACGCCAAAGTCCTGGCGGATTTGTTGAGGACTAACCTGCTTCCTCTGGCCTATATCCCCGGTTCTGAAACAAGAAGGCTTAAGAATTTCCTGCGATACCGAGCAGGTTTAGCAGCAATGAATACGCAAGTGAAGAATAAGATTCATGCCCTGTTAGATCAGCATGAATTTGCCGAAAAAGAAACACTGGCCCAACTAACGGATCTGTTTGGCAAACAAGGCAGACACCTGTTGACAGAGGTCTGTCTACCTGGACAAGATACACAAATCCTAAAGTCTTGGATGAACCTTTGGGAACATATTCATCAAGAGATCTTGAAAGCGGATGTATGGATTCGTCATCATGCGAAAGAAGATCCCCTCTCGAGCCTGTTACAAACAATCCCGGGCATTGGGGCTCAATTTGCGCTTCTGGTTCGTTACGAGATAGACCAGATTGAACGCTTTAGAACAGCCAAGAAGCTGGTCAGCTATGCGGGATTGGCTCCCAGTACATATTCTTCTGGAGGTAAGACACGTCATGGAGGAATCACCAAACAAGGCAACAAATGGCTCCGATGGGCCTTTGTGGAGGCAGCGCAAAGGGCACCTCTCACATCGCCCTATTTCAAGCAATACTATGAACGTATCAAAGACAGAGCCGGCTGGGATCGGGCCAGAGTTGCAACAGCGCGTAAAATTGCAGAGGCTGTGTTTGGCGTAATGAAAAATCAGCAAGTTTATCAAGAACACTTACTCGGGCAGTTACCCTCAAAGGGGTCTAGTCGGTTGGTAGCCTAACGGTTCCTTCACGATTCTTCGATTTGATCAGGGAACTGCCCCCGTACGATACCATATGCTGCCTCCCCTGGCAGGCATACATAGATGACTGGGGTAAACTCAAAAACTTACGAGAATAATCGTAAAAAAGAGAAACTAAAAAAGTAAAAACAAAAGAGAGTTGATAATGGAAAAACTTCCGTAGATCTATTTAAACCAAAAGCTTATAGGCAGGGATGGCGCTTAATTTTTTCCTTGTATCCCATTTTCATAGATGACCCCTATTTCTATTTCAGTCGATTCCCTCAAGGAATCCGGGAATCCATGGCAGAAAAGCTCTTCTTGATCTCTGATAACGGTTGCCAGCCTACTTCTGAAGCTTTTATGAAAAGCTGCTCTATTCTCGGTATAAAACAGATCTTTACAACCTGGTCCAATCCCAAAGGTAATTCTGACACCGAAAGAGTCATGAGAACCATCAAAGAAGACTTGGTTTGGCCCCGTGACTGGGACAACCCGTTTGATTTTGAAGTGGCTTTGCATCAGTGGATTGATGATTACAATAACGATTTTCCTCATCAATCTTTGAATCATCAAACGCCTCGTCAGGCGTTCTTGAATTACAAAAAAACTGAGCCCGTTCTAACTTCTTTTCCTATTGCTTAACCGGGGGCATTACAATTGTGTCTCCGGTGTAAAGCCAATTTAGAAGGTCAACATCCGAGAAAGTATACTTTCAGACTGTATGACAAATGGGTAGGGCTCAAGGTAGTTAGATATCTTCCAAAATGAGTTTCTTAGACCTCTCATCAAAACCTCTAAGATTTTCATCATAAATGCAAATAGTTAATTCTTTTTTATAATCATCACTTGAAATGTGGAGATGATTTTGAATAGGGTTTTCTATTATTTGAAACAAATCATTTTTCAACTCTTCCGCTTCATGCCTTGTAAGATATAATGTTAAACGATCGATTCTCTTATCAGCATCTATATCAAGAATTCTCATTATCACCTCCTTATCTACTTACTCTTTGGGATATATTGGCCCTGATTTTTTCCATTGCCCATTTTTAAACATCTCCGCATGTCCATGGGGTGCATTGTGAGGAGAAGTATTATTGATGTCAAACCTTATTCTTTTAGTTCCATCTTTAGAAAGGAAAATTTTATCTCCCGATTTATTTGTAATTACCTTTGCATCTTTACCTAAGAAATTTTCAATAGTCCTAGCTACATCATCTACAGAATTTTTTCCAAAAAGGCCCCTTAGAGCACCATATGGCAATGTCATAATTGTAAGTATGGCCCAAAAAAAGTCATCTGAAGAATCGTCAATCCCTTGATCATCTGCTTCTGGATTATTTTCATATTGTGATCCAAGAAGACCCAGTGAATCCCGTAAGTTTTTTAACTCAAGTAAATACGAAATATCATGTGCTTCAGATGTTTCAGGTGTCGACCCTAATGCTTCTCTCTCTTTTTTTTCTTCGCATTTCAATCCCAGAGGATCCACAAGATTCCAGGAATTATTCCTCACATATGCAAAAAGATTCATGCTGTCCATATAACCCAATGGATCTGTTTCAAGAAATCTCCCCAGACTTGGGCTGTAGTATCTTGCTCTATAGTAATAAAGCCCTGTTTCGAAATCATAATCTCTTCCGGTGAAGAAGAATGGATTATCTATGAATGAGGAGCTTATTTGGGATGAAGTGTCGTCAAATAGCGTTGGCTGTCCATATACGTCATAGGTGTAATATTCCAGAAGCCCGCCCGCATAGTTTGTAATCTCTGTAATGTTTCCTAGACCATCATGTGTGTAATAAAATGCGCCAATATAATTAATCATGGCTACAGGTTCATCTATAGTGGCACCATAAATAAATTTCTGTAGAACAGTGCCGCCATCATCTCTTACTTCTATCAGCTGAATTCCTGCCCATGTGTAGTGATAGGTAGTTGCTCCAACTCTTT
>PHFX01000266.1 GCA_007618135.1 Candidatus Brocadia sp. WS118
CTTTAGCGACAATTAAGAATGGACTTACACGAAGGAGAACATAATTTATGATAAGAAATGCCGCCAGACGGTTTACGTTAGTTTCTTTACTTTTGACCCTGGTATGGGGATGCGGTGAAACGCAATCATCCGCCCAGACCGCAGATGCCACGGTAGAACATCTTCCGGCAACGGAGGTGCAAAAAATGATCGCGGAGAATCCGCAGATTCCCATTATCGATGTGCGCACCCAACCGGAATTCACCGGCGAATTGGGGCACATTGCCGGCGCGCAGTTGAAACCGGTTCAGGATATCGGGAATTGGGTTTCGAAGATCGATTCCTTGAAAGATCAAACCATTATCCTGGTATGCCGTAGCGGCAACCGCAGTGGCCAGGCGGCAAATTATCTTGCTGAACGCGGCTTTAAGCACCTTATCAATGTAAAGGGCGGAATGATCGACTGGAATAAGAATCAATACCCTATTGAGAAATAAGAGAATGCTGTCTTGCGACAAGCAAGGATTCCGGTTGGCCGGAACTGTACGACCGGCATCCCTGCCGGTCGAGTACACACCCTGGCATTACCTTTTGGCACTACTAAAAATGAAAGTAACGAGTTGAACAATGAACAAAATTACACCTGATACCCCCATCGAAGAGATTGTAGAAGATTACCCGGAACTGGTTCGTCCCTTGCGGGAGTTCGGAATAAAGTGCATCGCCTGCGGAGAGCCGGTATGGGGAACCCTGAAAGAAAATGCCCAGGTTAAAGGCATTCACAATGTTGAGGAGATCGTGGTAGAGTTGAACAAAATGATTACGGCGAGGGTCTCATGAGCAAAGATAGCAATTCAAAGAAGCGTTTTCTGAAACCGGTTTTGTTCGGAGTGGCCGGGGCTGTGTTGGGATTCAGCTACTATTATTTCATCGGCTGCCAATCCGGCACCTGCCCTATAACCAGCAATCCTTATATCAGCACCGCTTATGGGATGCTGATGGGAGTGGTTCTGGGCGTGGGAGGGAAATCTGCACCGAAGGAAAAAACGGAGAAAGAGTAGTTGGTTTAATTTGGATTAATAGTGCTAAATATCTTACCACCGGAGCCGACAATCCAGCCTCGATGTTGATCCGTAAAATAAATTGCGTTTAAATCAGACGAACTATTTATGTCGACCCTTTCCCAATCTTCTCCTCCATTATGTGTTCGAAGTACAATTCCACTCCTACCGACAATCCAACCATCGAAATTATTTAAAAAAAAGACGTCTCTTAATTCGTCAGTGAAAGCAGGGTCTATAACCCTATTCCAAGTTTCACCTCTATCGGTTGTGGAATATAATCTCGAACTTCCCACAGTCCATCCATAGCGGTCACCTGAACAGTCTACAGACTGTAGAGGAGGAGAAAACATGATGTCACCCATGACAATACTCACAGAATCACTATCTGATATTTTTAAGATAAAATTAGACCGATCACCGCTATCAAATCTTCCTCCACCAACAATAATCCCCTCAATACGACCATTATTGTTTTCAGGAAAAAATGAAATATCATACAAATCTCTATATGTTGGTGAATATAACATTATCCAACTGTTACCTCCATCAGTCGTCTTAAGAATCGTTCCTAAATCGCCCACAGCATATCCCAGTGGATAATTTTGAAAATTAATTGAACGGATGTATTTGTTTACTGGTAGAGAACTAAACGTAAATGTAATGCCACCATCTAATGTCATAACGATGAACCCAAATTGATTTTCGAATCCACCAGCAAACCACCCAATTTGATCATTAATAAAAAAAATTGATGAGGACCACTCGCTCGGACTTATGATAAACCAGGATCTCCCGCCATTTGTAGTTTTCAACCAGTCAGTTGCCACTGTCCACCCTACATTGGAATTAATAAAAAAAACATCATTTAAATGCTGATTTATGCCACTATCCTGGAGATACCATGTATTAGCGCCACCTTCAATAATTGTAATCGAATCAGTAACTGAGCTAGATCCTCCTTCTCCATTTGCAGTCAGAGTAATTGTAAATGTCGCAGTACTTAAATAGACATGAGTCGGGTTTACTTCGGTAGATGAATTTCCATCTCCAAAGTCCCATTCATAACTTGTTGCATGCTTAGAATGGTTGGTAAATTGAATTTCTTCACCAATTATAGCGGAGGTTTTGTCCATCACAAAAGATGCTGACGGCAGGGGAGGCTCAATTGTAATCGAATCAGTAGCTGAACCAGATCCTCCTTCTCCAATTGCAGTCAGAGTAATTGTAAATGTTGCAGCACTTAAATAGGCATGAGTCGGGTTTACTTCGGTAGATGAATTCCCATCTCCAAAGTCCCATTTATAACTTGTTGCATGCTCAGAATGGTTGGTAAATTGAATTTCTTCACCGATCATAGCGGAGGTCTTGTCCATCACAAAAGATGCTGACAGAGTGGATAAACCTGAGGGTGATAAATCTTCACCGCAATTAACAAGTAAAAAGAAACAAATGGCGAAAATTGTTGCAAACACTAACTTGAATGTTTGCATAAAATCTCCTTCATTTCAAGACCAGGCTAATTTAGTATTAACCCAAACTTAATAGTTTGCGATATTCCAATTCCCAAACCTTTTTGGATCGGTTTCACCTTCCCCCCGCCTGTTTGATGCGTTTCCGAATGTCTGTCTCATTTTTGATTTACAGAAAAATTTATTTATCTTTTTTCTAATATTCAAGTTTTAAATTCTGCCAGGAGGATTTTTGAACCCTGGTAAGATGGATTTGGAAACTAATTTTTCTAATATCCCGTCTTCTTTCCCGCTTGTTTCAAATGGTATATTTTTGTATTATTGATGCCTTTAGGATAGGAACAGTATTGCTTTATCCGTGTGTTACTGCGAAGCGTTAAATACTTAGATTTTGCGCCGATAATAAGGATAAAGTTTTTTAAACCGGTAATTGCAAAAAAGGATTGATATTATGAAGACCGAAAGAACTGAAGTGGATAAGAAGCTTCAGGAAACCGACAAAAAAGAACCGGCGAATTCTACCGCGCCGCCCAATTTTATCAAAAATATTATCAACGAGGACCTGCAAACCGACAAATACCAGGGACGGGTGCACACCCGTTTTCCCCCGGAACCGAATGGTTATTTGCACATCGGCCACGCCAAATCTATCTGCCTGAACTTTGGGCTGGCGGAGGAATACGGCGGCCTCTGCAACTTGCGTTTCGATGACACCAATCCCACCAAAGAGGAA
>PHFX01000267.1 GCA_007618135.1 Candidatus Brocadia sp. WS118
TTAAGTCCTCTACGGCGTCGCCCTTCTCACCGGCTCGCCATATGTATTTTATGGCGTTTCCGAGGTTAAAATTCATGTGCTCGGTGATCTGAATACACTCCACCCCGCTCGGGTGTTTGGTGTAATGCGGCGGGTGATTAATCGTGTCTTCGACTTCTTCCAGGTCATCCTCGGCAAATTCTTTTATACGCCTACCTGTTGGATTATATGGGTATAGTTCAACCCCGTAGTATATTTGTTTTTGATCGTTTACTCGCCAATTTCTTGTTATTCCAATTATTTCCCCTTGCCCGTACCGAAATCGAACCTTTTTACCTAACTGAAATCTAGGCTCCGGGTCTTTTTCATTTTTGTTCATGGCTTCAAATTGCTTTCTATTTGTATCCCCAACTCACTGGCAGATTTCCAGCATAATTCAGTGAACTCAGTCGAGTAAACTTCCTTTCGCGGAATGATCGGAATCCAATTTTCGTCACAAAAAACGCGGTAATGCGTTACCCCCTCCGCTTTTCCTTCCGGGCTTTTCGGGCTTTCCATCCAAACCTTATCAACATGTTCGCCGAAAAACGCCTTTAAAAACTCGTTTCGAAGGTTCTCGTTTAGTTCTCTAACATCCGGCGTCCAAATTTCGATTGGCGCAGGCGATAGTGATAAATGGTAACACCGCTCATAGTCCGGGTTTTTAAACCACCCGCTTGAATGCATTCCAACGTCGCGGGTAAAAAATATCCTAACGCCCGCAAAAATCCCCCCGCAAAAATCCCCCCGCAAGAAAAGAGGTATTGCATTTGCGAAGGAGTCTCGGTCCCGTCAAAGGTTCCCCGATTCGCGCGCCTGGTTATTTTTTGTATTTCAGGATTCATCGATTAAGTGCCCTATCATGCTCATTAAAATAGTTATGTAAGATGCTATTGAACCAATCGCCCACCCATGCCGATCTGTTGCAATAAAAAAATAACAGGCTCCGACAAAAAGTGCATTGAATAAAAATAACACCTCAGACCTAAAAAAATCTTTCCAGAAATCTCGAGTTTTCTTTTTCAATTCACACCCCTCCACAATACGGGAAAAACCAGGTTAAAAGAATCGTTAGCGCGATTAGGTTACTCATTCTAAATAATCCTTTTCATGGTCATTAAAATCAGGTGGATAGGCCCAAAACTTTATCGGACGCATAAAAGGTTCATCTGTATAAATTCCCACACGCTCTCTCCACCTTCCATCATCAACAACGTATGCTGCGCCGGACGGATAAATATAGACCTCAACATACTTTTTTGGTAAAGAAACAAGAGGATCATGAAAAATTAAATACGATTCTTTCATTTCTCCCCCTCAATTACCTCAATCAGCGTATCAGCCATCCACTCCCACTCGGCGGACTCAGCGGACTCAGCGGCGTACCTGAACTCATTTGTAGTAATATCTTCACCTGATATCCATCGTTTATAAATTTCGAGGGTTTGATCTATTGCTTTGCACACACTATCAAAACCTTTTGCGTATCTTTTCTGCCTCTCCAACATTTTTACAGCGAACTTTGGCCACGCCATTGAGTAATCAACGCCCGGCTTTAAAGCATTCGTAAATCGAAAAGGCCATTCCATCGCAACTTCTTTCGGTAGTCCTTCAAAAATGCAATCTTCTAATTTCGCGAGTGTCAAAGGTACGTCCCATTCATCTACCATATCTTGGTGCCGATAATTTTCGAATGTGCATCCAATTGCACAACCTTTTGTCACGCCGTTTGATTGCCATCCGACTCCTTGTATTAGGTGATCCATCTGCCGATGGTATTCAATTCTTGCTAGGTAATGTTCTTTCAGTTCTGGTATTCCGTAAAATGCTTTCATTTCTCCCCCTTAAAAAACTCATCCCCAAGCGCCTTTCGTGCTGGTTCCCAAGGTTTATCTTTTTCTTTGAACTCGTAATAATAGGAATATCTTTGATATGTATATTCCCATTCGCATCGAAGCCAATTATCTTTATCCGCGTACACCGCCAACGCTTCCCGAAGGCGCTGGTTTTCTCCTAATAATTTAGAGTCATCTTCTACTACCTTGCATTTGTAAGACCTGGCATCTATACCGACCGAATCGAGTAGTCTAGCCATACGTTCGTTTTCTTCTCGTAGATCTTTGGTTTTCATTATCTCCTGTTCCAGTTTTGAAATTCGGCCTACATAATAGGAATGCCAATCTTCGGCGTTTTGTTTTAGTAGAAACAACTCCCGCGCCTTGGCTATCGGAACCATGGCATATTCAACTAAATAATCAGCATTCCCATGCGATTCATCGCTTGTTATAATAACCCACGGCAGTTCTTGTTCTTTAGTCATTCTCTCACCTCAAAAGATTGGGGGCTCACCTCCCTGGGCGGGAATTTCACCCGCACACACATATTTTGAAACAGTGCTGGCCAGTTCATTTCAAACGTCTGTGCGCCTCCAGGGAGATCAACCCCAAATTGTTATTCCTCCGGTATAAAAACCAATCGGCCTTTGATTATTTTGTTGCCGTTAAATTTTCGTAGGTCTACTAAGTCGGCCTTATTTTCATCAAAATATAAAGGCGACCTAATCGGATTCCAATAACCCTCTCTATCGAAATTTTTTTTATCATTTGGTTGCATGGCGTGTATTACTACTGCGCCAAGAGGATTCTGATCTCTCGTCAACCACACCTCAATTCCCGGCTTTGGTTTCATGCTCCGGCTATCTCCAAAAGTGTTTTTCGTTGAACTTCGGTTAATTTAGGGCTTTTATTTTTTAAATTTTTTATGGCTCTCAAAATGGTTCGCCTCGACCAATGATCGTCCTCATTTAACTCTAGTTCAAGTTCTTCTGCAATTTCCTTAATAAAATTTTTGAAATTTTCTGATGTATTTTCGCAACGTTTTTTCCAATAGCAATCATCTTGGTTGGAAACCGCTTCGCCGATTTTCCTGCCAATTTCTCCGGCACGTTGAATGAGCGAAAGGTTGTCCTGTATAATCCGCATTTCCTTCAAATTTCTGATTCGAGTGCGCTTCAAATTATTAGCCCAAATGAATTTTAAAAGAACGTCGTTCGGTATTTCCATTTGCTTGACCGGAGCGCCCTTTGTTACTCTCCAACCTTTTTCTGGATTGTAGGAAATTAAGCCAACACCTTCCGGCAAATCCTTTTTGCTGATGATCCCTTTCGGAGCCGCGAAAAAAAGTCGATTGCACACCTCCAAGTATTTAAGATATTTTCCGCTAT
>PHFX01000268.1 GCA_007618135.1 Candidatus Brocadia sp. WS118
GGGTTGATCGAGTTGACGGAGGAGGACCCGACGACGCCGTTGAATGAGTTTGAGATTACCCAGGAAGCACACTACTACCCCTTTGGGATGGGCCATCTGGGGCCGTGGTATGAAACTGTTGCGCCGGAGAATAAGTACCAGTATAATGGGAAGGAGCTCAATGGGGATTATGAGATCAACCTCTTTGACTATGGATGGCGGTGGTATGACCCGGCTATCGCAAGATGGGGTGCAATTGATCCATTAGCAGAAGGTTTCGCAGCCTGGTCTCCATATAATTATGCATTGAATAACCCAATCAAATTGATCGACCCTGATGGAGCATATGTCCGAGGAGCGGATGCCTGGAATTCCCTGAATGAGCAATTAGAATACATGGATATATTAGAGAGGGGAGGGATTTCTTATCAAGGAAGTGCAGTAAATGCGAGGAGTAACAAAATTGGTAAAGGTAATATTTTGATTAATATACAAGGAAGTGGCACTTATTTCCAATTAGATGACTTGCAGAATGGGAATAAAAATTGGGACTACGTATCTGCCACTGGATTAAAAGATGCTGTTCCGTGGTTAGGAGGCTATCTTCGGAAACATAAGCTTGAAAAATTTAATAATGTTGTAATAATTTCTCATGGCAATGAGGTTGCATTATCCCTTTATCCTACTATTTCTACCAAAGATTTAGAGTTATTTTCAGAAGGTTCATTAACTGGAGCAGCAAAAAGTATAAAATCTGTTATCTGGCTCGCTTCAAAAATGAGCGATGATGAAGGGGGGGCAGGAAATTTATGTTTTTTCGGCTGTAAGGCGGGCGCTTCTTATAACGGAATTGGATCTTCACTAGCTAACTTCTTATTTGCCGATCAAGATTTAAATAGCTTTAATATGTTTTTTAATACTTTATCGACTCGAATATATAGTGGCGAAGACTACAACACTTTCAAGTTGGTTTGGGGAAAACCAGTTTCTATATATGGGCGTGAATATTTAAAACCGGGTTGGAATTTGTATAAAAAAGATAAGTCAGCTTTTATTAATAAGGATTTAATAATCAATAAAGCTGGCAATCCTTTTAGCCTTTCAAAATGATTAATTTTAAAGTTTCTTTATGTCATGAAAAATGCATTTTTAATTTTTCTAGGCTTTTTATTTGTCAACTGTAATACCCTTTCAAAGTCTCAGGTAACATTACTGGAAGAAGTACCATTGGAGCAGAAATTCTTGGAGGATGATATACAGCAAATAGATACTTCTGAAATAAAGGCCTATAGAATGCCCGATGGAGAAGTAAATGTCTATAAATTTACTTTTGAGCCAAATTTGTATTGTTGTGGAGATTTTGTTGGCGAAATGCAGGTGAAGAATGATTCTGTTTTTCTTATTGCAAGGTATAAATGGGATGACCCCAAATGGGGAAAAAAGCCAGATCGATTAGTTGACATTGGCATTTCTTACCAAGTATATCATTTTAAGTTAGAGGAAGAAAAAATCCCCTCCAACGCTATTTTCGTTTTTAAAAGAATTCCTTGATTCAATAGTTTGTAGCGGTTTTGAGGCCCCAACAGATAAAGATTTCCAAAAGGCAAACTACTACGGGCCATGCTTAGTCCGCCGTAGCCCCTAAGGGCGAAGGTGGGGTACGAGACGGTGGCGCCAGAGAATAAGTACCAGTATAATGGGAAGGAGCTGAATGGGGATTATGAGATCAAGCTGATGGACTATGGGGCGAGGTGGTATGATGGGGCGATTGGGCGGTTTACAACCACCGACCGATTTGCCGAAAAATACTACCCCCTATCGCCTTATGGGTATGCGGCAGGGAACCCTGTTTTGTTTATTGATATAAATGGAGATTCTATTATACTGAATAATGTTGGAGCTATCATCCGGAATGATGAAACGGATAACCTTGTCTTCCTATCAAATGAAGATGGAAGCTTGAAGCCGCTTGGAGAAATTGGAGGCGAAATTGATATCAATGAAATTTACTACAACCTCCTTCAACAGAATGCTAAAGAAGCTAACCAGATCATTAATCCATTGACATTTAGAAAACATGTCAGGAACAAAGGTAAATGGGACTTAAAAAATGACATGAATTCTATTTTCGGATTGGCGAATCATACAAAAGGCAAAAGCACTGTTTTTTTGTTTGAAGGCGAAGAAATGGAAGCCCAAGATGTAGGAAACCACCATTTTGGAGTTGTTGGAAAAGCATATGGTTGGTTTAGTGAAGAATTTATGCTAAAGCAGGCAGGAGAAGCTCAAATGGCAGCCGGCACTTCTAAACCCGAATGGCAGGTATATAAAGAAGAAAGGCGCGTGGACTTTTCAAGGAGTGGGAACCCCACGATGCGCACCGAGCGAGTAATCCAGCCTCCGTATGGCGATGACCCGAGAGACCAAAGATGGATAAAAGCAGGGTTTCAACATTACAAAACCAAATTGAAGTAATATGAAATGGTGGTATTGGTTGGCTTCAGGTTTACTCCTCATAGGAATAATTGCATTAAGCTTTCAAATGGCTAGATTCAGCCTATTTCCAACTAAAGAAGAGGAATTAATTCAATTTGAAGATGATATAGGAGAAGGCGTATACGGAATCTTTTTTATTCCCGGCAACGCTACAACACAGGATGTTATCCAAGTCCGGCAGCAAGTTGAAAATGGAGCTTGGAAAAGAATAAAAAGTTTCCCTGGTTATAATAGTCTTGAAGGCTATCAAGCCTTAGACAATGGAGTGCAATTAATTTTGAATGATACTGGATATGTAAAGAATGAACCCGATACATTATTTGTCTTCTTCGGGGGTGAATAAGATGGCGGTCAAATCCCGGGAGCAGCTATTCAGCATCGTGGTTACCGAACGCCACCCCCTGTTTGCCATGAAGTCCCAGGGATATGAGCCCAACGGCAACATCCAGGAGCTGCGCTGGAAAATCACCAACCGGGCGCCGAAATATTACACCTACGGTTATGACCCGCTCAACCGGGTGGGCGGTGCCGGCTACGGCTATTTCAGCAACAGCAACCCCGGCGGCGGCTCCGCATCCGGAGGGGGGATCACCGCTGTTCCGTCTCAGGAGTATTCGGTGTTAGGCATCAGTTATGACGCTGTAGGAAACATCACCTACATCCAGCGGAACGGCATGGTGCCGGCAGGCGGTTGTTTTGAGCCCAAAGAGATCGACAACCTAAGCCTTATCTATGACCCTTCCAGCAACCG
>PHFX01000269.1 GCA_007618135.1 Candidatus Brocadia sp. WS118
CTTATGCCTGTGAGGGTTGCGGGGTTTGCGAAGCTGTCTGCCCTGCAAATGCGGTTTCCTTGAAACCCGCCGTTGCGGGAGAACTTACGCTGTATGCTGACAACAATAAAGTCTTTTCAACGGCACAGCTGAAAATGGGAAGCGGCACTTCGGGAAAACTCGTAACCGAAGTTAAAAAACAAATGAAAACTGTGGCGAGTCCGGATACTAAACTGGCCATCATTGACGGCTCTCCCGGCATAGGCTGTCCTGTCATCGCTTCTCTCAGCGGAGTAAATATGGTCTTGATTGTTGCGGAGCCATCTATTTCGGGAATCAGTGATATGGAGCGCATCATAAAAACGGCGGAAACGTTCCGGACAAAGATTGGAGTCTGTATCAATAAGCACGACACCAATCCCGCAAATACAGAAAAGATCGAGGAATTCTGCAAAGAAAAAGGCCTGCCGTTTACAGGGAGGATACCATTTGACCCAGAGGCTGTAAAAGCAATAAATAACGGACAAACCATAGTAGATGTTGATTGTCCTTCCGGTTCTGCCGTTAAACACGTATTTAGCAGCACCATGAAGCTGCTCTTCAAAGAAAGTGACGGTGCTGAAGCATGATAGTAAAGGTTTTAGCAGAAAACACAACATCTTCAGAGGCGCTCGGCAGCGAACATGGGTTAAGCCTTTACATTGAAACGGAAACTCATAAAATTTTGTTTGATACGGGCGCAAGCGGCCTTTTTGCCGAAAATGCCGAAAAGATGGGCGTCGATTTAACAAGGGTTGACCTGGCTGTGATTTCTCATGGCCACTATGACCACGGCGGTGGCTTGAAAACATTTCTCGGTATCAACAACCGGGCCAAGATCTACCTTCATAAAAAGGCATTTGAACCGCATTACGCAAACAGACCGGGAGGCGAAAAAGCGTATATTGGGATGGACAAGTCGCTGCTACCGAATGAGCGATTTGTGTTCTGTGGTGACCGCTTTGTGATTGATCATGAACTTGAATTATTTTCCGGGGTTGATTCTAAAAGGCTTGTTCCTTCAGGCAATACAGATTTGTTTGTGAAAGATGGCGATGCTTTTGTGCAGGACGATTTTGCACATGAACAAAACCTGATTATAAGTGAAAACGGAAAAACTCTGCTGATAGCGGGATGCGCACACAACGGAATAATCAATATTATCGATCAGTTCAAAGCAGAAAAAGGCTGCCTACCCGATTACGTTATCGGAGGATTTCATCTTTACAACCACGGGACAAAACAAAATGAAGCTCCTAATGTTGTGGATGAGATTGGGAATATTCTGCTGGAGACCCACTCGCAATATTATACCGGCCACTGTACAGGCATTGAATCCTATAACCGACTGAAAACTATTATGGGTAAAAATATCGACTATATATCCACGGGAAAGCAATTAACAATATACATGTAAGGAGTCAGAAACAATGAGCGAAAAATGCAATCAAAGCTGCAGCAGTTGCGGAGAAGACTGCGCAGACAGAAAAGAAGCAAAAACCGATTTCAGAGAAAAGCCACATGAGTTGAGTAACATTAAAAAGGTTATCGGCATTGTCAGCGGCAAGGGCGGAGTCGGCAAATCCTCAGTAACCTCCATGCTGGCTGTCACAATGAAAAGGATGGGTTATAACGTTGCTATCCTTGATGCGGACGTAACAGGGCCTTCGATTCCGAAGGCATTCGGCATAAAAGATAAGGCTACGGGCAGCGAATTCGGTTTGTATCCTTTGAAGAGCAAGACCGGGATTGATATTATGTCTATCAACCTCCTCCTTGAGAACGATACTGACCCGGTTATTTGGAGGGGGCCAATTCTCGGCAATACCGTAAAGCAATTCTGGACAGATGTTATTTGGGGCGACGTGGACTTCATGTTCATCGATATGCCACCAGGAACCGGAGATGTGCCACTGACCGTTTTCCAGTCTTTAGCCATTGACGGAATAATTATTGTAACCTCCCCGCAGGAGCTTGTTTCGATGATCGTGTCAAAAGCGGTTAAGATGGCGGAGATGATGAACATTCAGGTAATTGGGCTTGTAGAGAATATGTCCTATTTCAAATGCCCTGATAACGGTAAAGAATATAAAATATTCGGTGAAAGTCACATCGAAGAGATAGCCGAGAAGCATAATCTTAAGGTTCTTGCCAAACTCCCTATCGATCCAAAAATATCAGCAGCCTGCGATAAAGGCATGATTGAACTCTTTGATGGGGACTGGTTCGATAATATATCTAAAATACTTGAAAGTTCGGAGGAAAAAGAAATGATGAAAATAGCAGTTGCTGGTGAAGGTAAAAATGTAACGGAACACTTTGGACATTGCGTTAACTTCCTGATTTACGATGTTGAAAACGGAAAAATTACAAATGAAGAGTCTATACCGAACCCTGGTCACAAGCCCGGCTTCCTTCCCAATTTCCTTGCTGATCGAGGTGTAAATGTCATCATCAGTGGCGGTATGGGCGGAGGCGCGGTTGATATCTTCAATGAAAGGAATGTCGAGGTCGTTGTGGGTGCTTCCGGCGATGCGAAAACCGCCGTTTTAAACTTTCTGAAGGGCGAGCTAAAGACGACAGGTTCCGTCTGCCACGAGCATCAGCATCATGATGAGTGCGGCGAATAAGGTAACGCTATGTCTATCGGACTGTTTACAGATGAAGTGATAGATCATTTTTCCAACCCGCGTAATGCCGGTGAAATGGAAGATGCGAATGGGATAGGCGATGCTGGAGATCCCAGCTGCGGCGACACCATGAGACTCTATATTAAGGTTGAGGAAAATGTTATTACAGGCGTCAGTTTCAAAATATGCGGTTGTGTTGCCGCGCTTGCTTCCGCCAGTGTCACAACCGTTCTTGTCAAAGGCAAAACAATCGATGAAGCGCTTATGATAACAAACAAGGATATCTCAGAGGCTTTGGGCGGATTACCTGAGCAGAAGCTACACTGTTCTGTACTCGGAGAAGAAGCTATCCGTAACGCTGTTTCGGATTACAGAAGTAAAATGACAATTTAGGAGCAGAAGCCTATGACAATTGCGCTTTATGTGATTGCTTTTTCCGCTTTAACGGTTTCCTTTTTTAAGAGCAGAGAGAAAACTCTCCTTGTTCTTACAAAAGCATGGAAGTCATTTGTTAATCTACTTCCACAATTTTTATCAATCCTCATTATTATTGGTATGATGTTGGCTATTCTT
>PHFX01000118.1 GCA_007618135.1 Candidatus Brocadia sp. WS118
CGGCAAGCAGCGGGTCTTCACTGAGCACTTCTTTCAGGCGTGGATCGCAACGGGTGTCCCACGAATCTGCCAGGGTAGTTTTACCTGATGCTATACTCAAGGTGTTCACAAAATGTGATTATTAAATTGATAGATTCTTAAGCGATCGTATAATAGTTTCCAGTGAACGACATTATTTTGCATAACCATACCATGAGGAGATTATGATAAAAATAGAGTTTACTGAAGGAGACATATGGGCTTTAAATTATGAACGATACCATCATCCACATCCGCGAGTACAACGAAAGATGGAAGCCTTGTGGCTCAAAAGCCAAGGAGAATCTCATAACAAAATAGCACAATTAACAGGGGTCTCTATCAATGTTGTTACCCAGTATATCAAAGAGTACCAGACCGGAGGCATAGAAAAACTCAAAGAGCTACATTTTTATCGTCCCGAAAGTAAACTGAGCGAACATAAACAAACGATTGAGGGCTATTTCCGGGAACATCCTCCAGCAACGATTAAAGAGGCTATGAGCGCCATAGAGAAGCTAACAGGGCTCAAGCGCAGTGAAAAACAAGTGCTGAAATTTCTCAGAAAGATCGGTTTACGCCATCGTAAAGTAGGCACGATTCCCTCCAAAGCTAATGTTGACGAGCAGGAAACCTTTAAAAAAAACGCTAGAACCCCTTCTCAAAGAAGCCGAAGAGGGAAAAAGAGCCGTGTTTTTTATTGATGCGGCACATTTTGTATTATCCCCTTTTTTAGGGTATCTCTGGTGCTTTACCAGATTGTTCATCAAAGCCCCTTCCGGAAGACAGCGCTTTAATGTCTTGGGTGCCTTGAATGCGATAACTCATGAGTTGTTTACCATAACCAATGAGACTTACATAGTGTCTGAACGAAAACACTCAGAAGTCTGACAAAATAAGGTGTAGCGGGTGGAAATAGTTACTGAAGAGCGTTGAATATTTGCGTGAGATGGGGTAAAATAGGGCGAAAACGCAGGGATTCTGGTGTGAAAGGGTCTCCCTATTCGATTCATGAACAAAAAAGGCAAAGGAAAATCGACAAGAAATGAGAAAGAGATTTGAGCAGCAATTAAAGCTTGGCGCCATACCGATTTCAGGAGTAAAATTACCTATAAAGAGCCGGGATGAGCTTCCGCCGATATTGATGGCATTGCAACACATCTATGTCACACCGGAGTTGAACGAGGAGGTATTGAGGCTATTAGAGGAGAGGGTGCAGAGGGGGAAGA
The DNA here is from genome assembly GCA_007618135.1 of Candidatus Brocadia sp. WS118. Taxonomy (GTDB): domain Bacteria; phylum Planctomycetota; class Brocadiia; order Brocadiales; family Brocadiaceae; genus Brocadia. Next base: position 1,248 of record PHFX01000118.1, read on the forward strand.
AAAAGACGGGGAGATACGGGATGGAGTTGTGGCATATCCTGGTGTTATCGGCAGTGAGATTGGGACTGGATGCCAATTACGACAGGCTGGAGGATTTTGCCAACAATCACAAACTAATCAGGCAGCTACTGGGTGTAGAGACGACATTTGGAGAGGCGAAGGTCTTTTCGATGCAGAGCATCAAGGACAATATGAGTTTATTGGATGAGGAGACCATCAATAGGATAAATGACGTGGTGCTAAAAGCGGGCTATCAGTTGGTTAAAAAAAAAGGGGAAGGACTGCGTATTAAGGTGGATACATATGCGTTAGAGACGCATGTACACTTTCCGACAGATATGAATTTGTTGTGGGATGCGGGACGCAAGAGCCTGGATATGATAGAGGATGCAATAGAGGAAGGCATTCTGGAGTGGAGGGGATGGCGCAAGGGGAAATATTGGAGGAGGGAGTTGAAAAAGCTGATGAGGATCAGCGCAAAGGCATCAAGTGGCGGTGGGAAAAATAAGGAAGCAATAGAGAAAGGGCAGGTGAGGAATTACTTGGAATTATCGAGGAATTTGAGTGGAAAGATAGGTGCGAGTCTGTTGGCCATCTATGAAAGGGTGCTAACGACGAACCAGGTAGAGATGTATGCAAAGAAAATAGAGACCCTGGAGTATTTTCACGGGATGTTGAATAAACAGATAGACCTTGTGGAGAGAAGGGTGATTCGTGATGAGACAATACCCGCGGAAGAAAAGATTCATTCGTTGTTTGAGCCGCATACGGAGTGGTTGTACAAAGGCAAGTCAAACAAAAGGGTAGAGTTGGGTCATAATATTTTGGTGACAAGCGATCAATGGGGTTTCATCGTAGACCATGTGGTAGTAGAAAAACAGGCGGATGTGTCGTTGTCAATTCCCTTAGCAGATAGGTTGTTAAGCCGCTACGGAGAGGGCGTAATAGAGAGCATAAGTTTTGATAAAGGTTTTTACAAGAAAGAGAATAAAGAGTTGCTGAGTTTGTATATACCTGCGGTAATTATGCCCAAGAAGGGTAAGAAGAATAAGGCGGAACAGGAAGAGGAATCGAGTAAGACGTTTAAGAAGCTAAGACACAAGCACTCTGCGGTAGAATCTGACATTAATCGTTTAGAGCATCACGGTCTGGATAGGTGTCCGGACAAAGGGTTGAAGGCCTTTAAAAGATATTGTGCATTGGGCGTGTTAGCTGCAAATTTGCACAAGATGGGAAACATGCTTCAGGAGAAGGTGCGGAAGCAGTGCGAAAAGTCGCGAAAAGCTGCCTAAGCAAACAGAAAACCCGTAGAAAAACAGTCTGCAGGGCGGAAGGTGCGCCCAGACAAGGTTAAAATAAAGAAAAAATCTAGGGAAACGGGTAAAAGAACCGTATTTTAGCAAAAACCCAATCTCAAATTTTAAAATGATTTCTTGGTAAGGAAAAAATCGTCTTCGCATTTTTACAAAAAGTGCGTTTTCGTTCAGACACTAATTATATTTCATGTGAAGGAATAGTACATGATATATCACATAAAGAGCTTGTCGGTTTAAACTGCATTATTAACTTCCATGAATATGAGATGGAAGTTGATAAATTTGATAAAGAAGAATATCCGAAGGAAGCTCTTGCTGGAAACTTCAGATTATTTGGTGGTAAAAAAAAGCATCCGGAAAGTCGATTTATAGGCATAGATTTGAGATTTAAAAAAGTGGAATTAACAGAATTCGTAAAACATATTTTTCTTGCATCAGTAGAGAATAAAATATTCATAACGTGTAGCATTACTGCGCATAAGGATAGTTTACGTTTAGAAAGTAAAGAAGTCCAAGCAGAGATCACTAATTTTACTATCACTAACTACAAATCTTTCTCTTGACTATGAAATGTAAACAAACCATGTTACTGCAACATATAAGCCCTGTAGATTGGATTAAGCGAAGCAAAACCCAACGATTT
>PHFX01000160.1 GCA_007618135.1 Candidatus Brocadia sp. WS118
GCCGACTTTGTCGATGGGCTTCAGAAGGCAACGTTTCCATCACCCCCTGCCATCCAAGCTACATGGCTCCGGCTTTTACCATGACGGGACTTTCGCCCGTTAGAAAGCAGTACCCTTCTCTGGGCACGCCACAAATCAAGGTGTGACACCAACCCTGCTTTGACACCAACCCTGCTTGACACCAACCCCCCCTGCTGTGAAGATTTCATTTCACCTTATTATATCACTCAATTTCACCATCGCAACCGATTTACCCTATTTTTTCTGGCTAAATGAAGAAAATCGGAATGCTGCATTCTCGGACAGCCTGTCAAGGTTTGACACCAACTTGACACCTGGATCATTTTATCTACCACTCCAAATATTTTCGGGTATATCTACAACATCGAGACGTGTTTCTTCTAAAGCTTTTTTGTCTATGACAGTTTCTATATAGCCCTGGGGGAAATCATCAATATTTTTATGTTTTAAAACTTCACGATTCTCTAGGGTTTTTACAGTTTCTTTTGGAACTACAATCGCTGATCCACGCGCGTCAGGTCCATGTCGCCTTTCACCAAATGCTCTAGCTATTGCCGGATCCGACGAAGTATACACTTTTTTTCCGAACCCAGGGTTTATCGCATTATCAGCAACGTTTTTCCCACGATAGAAGATTTCATTCTCAGAAAGAAGTTCTCGCCTGTTACTATATCCTAATTCGTGCGCAATATGATCTAACATGGCAGCTTTACGAGATTTGACATCAAAAAACATTCTATAGGAGTTTATCTTTTTTACTAACATATTATTAATGCGATTAGCTATGCCAGATACTCCTGAGAAGGATGCTAACATTGTTGGTTTTGCGGAAAGAGTCGAATAAACTTCTAAAGCAGCTAATAAACTTAATCCTATGTGATATGCTTGATACTTTGCAAATTCTGAATAAGACGCTTCGTCCCATATATAAAGATCCTTCATTATGCGAGCCATTTCTTGGGCCTTTCTAGCCTCCATTACTGCACCATACACAGGAATTAAACTAGCTTGAAAATCTAAATCTTCTTGGCTTAATTCATTATTACCAGGGATCTGATCTCCCAAAGGATCATTGAAGAGTATAGGATTATTATCAAATCCGACGTATGTACTATTCCAAGCTAATTTCGCTTCTTTCGGATCCCGACTTAGCCACCTCCCCAATCGTGAATCATACTGCCGAAAATGTGTAGTATACGAATTCCCACTGCCCTTAATCTCATCATCCCTCTCCATCCCATTAAACCCGTAACGATAATCAATTGAACTATAAGCTCTGCCTGGCATTTGAGAACCAAAGGGATAATAATTACTTGATGCAATCAACTCCCGATCTGATTCTGTATAAGGATGAAAGATTTTCTTATCACTGACAACCACCCTTGGATTCAGCAGGTGATCTTTTATTTCGTATTGCTTTTTTCCAACAGCCTGGGCTATACGTTGCTCAGTATTGTAAATACGGGGCGTAACTAATTCTAATGTATCAAACTCTAACGGATCAAACCCTGCTCTACTAAGCAACTTGTTACTCTTAAAGACACCATACCTTTTATCACCATTAATATTAAATTCTGAAACCTTATACCTGGCAAAAGGAGAATTATCGATTACTTCAGCAGTCAACTCATATAGTGCCGCGTTTTCACCCATATGATATTTGGAGTAGAATTCAACCTTTGCGGAATCAGGTGAGCGCTGCAGTTCGCCTGTACTGGAATAGGGTTTATGGAAAATCGTCTTTTTTACTCTTTGCCCCAGTGAATCATACGAAAATTGTATATAGGGTTTTTGTTCGTCTGGCGTGGGTGATTGATCCGGTATAACCTCCGACAATTTGCCTTGTGCATTCCAGCGAAGGGTAATACCTTCCTGGTTATCCCTAATTAAATTGCCACTGGCATCATAGATATAATTATTGTCAGTTGGGTTTTGTCCGGCCTGGATGTCTCCATCATAAGGATCGGAAGTAACGGAATCAGGTACATTTTTTAACCTGTTGGTATTATCATAGTAGTTGTAAGTAAAGGCATCCATTGGCAATTGAGCAGATATCCCTCCATTTCTGCTGAGGGTAAGGAAATTGCCATTTTTATCATAGGAATAGGCTGTTTCAAATTGAGGGGTATAGACCGCATTCCCATTCACTGCAAATAGATGGTTTTCTGCTTTTTTAAGCCGTCCCAATACATCATAGGTATACGAATGCCCTACAACCTTATCGTCAAAAGGATCTTCGCTGTTCCTGACTCCATTTTTGTTCACCCAGTAGGAGATGTTACCATTGAAAAGTGGGCGATCATTTGTAATAAAAAAGGTTCCTGGACCAGCAATCAGAGAATTATATTCGGAATTGATTCTGCTAAAATCGCCAGGGAAATAACCCAGTGTCATTCCGAAGAGATCCTGACTGAATTTTTTGCCTATTCCCTCTTCTGCGGTTTCCCTGAGGTCAGGTGTGTTAAAGGCCTTCAACCACCCATTGATAGTATAGACATAGTCCACCTTTTGAATATCATATTCCCCCATCGCCATACCTCTTATGGGTCCATGATCATAAAAACGGTACTTTATATCGTTATCCCAAAGTATGTCATCAACAGATGTAGAGACAGCGGTAATTCGGTTATCTTCATCATAGGTGTATTTATGAAAAAACTGGTCAGGATACCCTTCCTGATAATTTATTTTTAATATTTTTCCACTGAGTAAATCGTATTCATATCCAATAAAATTGGTTTTTAATTGTGGCAGGTCGTTTGCCATCCACTCCACATTCCCATGCGGGTCATAACTGTAATAGGTGTGAACTGTATCACCATTACGATTATTCGTATAGGCGTAACTAATCCGATTGTCCAAAAATCGGTGTGGCCTATCAGGTTGATTGAGGTAGGTTACATTGGCAGCAGGCTCGCTATAGACCGTAAAGGTCTCCTCATCCGTGTTCATTGTGGGAAATGCCGGCTGGTCTTGCAACAGGTTTTTGTTGTTCAGCGTTGCTACAAATTCCTCCGTTGCAGATAGAGGGGCATCACCAACCTCGATAATACGCCCGAGCTTATCATATTTTGAGTAGGTGTACCGGGTTTCGCCATTTTCATTTTCGACATCATTTACATCTGCCTGGCGGGCATTTTGAGAAAAACGCAACTGTCCTATATCATTATAAAGATATTTTATTGTTCCGGCATCAGGTGATACCGATTTTATCCTATGCCTTAGACTATTATAGTCATAAGCAGTCACAAAACTGTGCCTCAGCGGCACTTCATCTCTTTCCGTAGCACTAATATCAACCCCTTTGGGAGATACGGTTCTTGCCAGATTACCTGCCCTGTCGTAATAATAGAGGGTATAGAAGTCATAATTTAAATCATAGGAAAGGGATAATTGGTCGTGAAGATAATCGGTTGAAAAGCACTGGTCGGCAAAATTTTGTGCAATTCCTTCCTGCACATTGTATCGACATTCTGCGATTTGGTTTTCTATTATCTTTTGTACCTCCAGTGCATTTTGTGAGGGAGTTTCACGATGGCGGGGAAGCTCCGGTTCAGGTGGGGGGGGATTCATCTCCACGGAACTCCACCGGAAGGCTATATCATAACTTCGGTTGAACTCGGGATATTTAAATGCGATGGTGTCCGAAACGCTCTGGCAACCGTTGGCATCAATAACCATTACATAATATTCACCCGGTTGCGGCTGGTTCGTTGATGCATCCGATGTAGCAGTCCCGCCAGTAGGAGCAACATCAAAATCCCTGTAATACTCCTGTGTTCGCGGAGAAACCTGATACCAAATAAAATTGTACGGCGGCGTACCTGATTGAACTAATTCAGCATAAAAGCTACATTGATTTTCAGCAGTAACAATAACAGGCTTTGCAAGCTGAGTGGGTTGATGTATCGTAAAAGATGCCGTTGCCGGGGGACAATTACTTTCACCTGAAACGGTTACCTGGTAATCTCCGGGGCCGAGTCCTGATGCGGATGGACCTGAGACGGTGAATCCCGGTTCCCCTGTTTTTTTCCAATCATAGGTAAGGGCCCCTACATAATTACCCGTGACATTAATACTGGCATTACCATTATGAGTACCAAAGCAGGAAACATTTTCGGTAGTTGTGTTAAGGTTCAGGGCATATTTTTTTTTTACAAGAAAGTCAAAGTAGCTGGTACAATTGAAACCACCTGCATCGTATGTCGCAGACACTCTGTATTCACCGGAACCGGAAAAAGTAAAAGTATGTGCCTGGCCCGGCAATACCCCTGTTTGAGCACTTACCGTTTGATAGCTGCCGTCTTGCTGCTTCTTTTGAAGTTCCAGACTAATGGGCCTGTCTGCAGCATATGATCCACAGAAAGAAGGGAAACCAACAACCTGGGGGGTTACCGACAAAGTAACTAAAACCGTTTCAGTGTCATCACATACCTCAATGGGTGTTGTGGTCGTAACAGCAAAGTCCATTATCAATCGTGGAACAGCTATCACAGGGCTTTGCAATGGACACTGAACCAGATCAATGGTGTGTGTTAAATCCTCCGTGATGATTACACGAATTTGCTCATCACTATACAGACCACTAACAGTTACCGATTGCAAGGCATTCCAAGTACCGGTGCCGGAGTGTACAATATCACCCGAGTTTTCTCTGATTATATTGTAACGGTAAGTCCCTGATGAACTAGGACTACCGTTTTGTGCAGTAAATTTAACATTCACTCCAGCCGCTGATGAAGCTCCAGCACAAGGGCCGGGAGAGGCGCATAATTCCGTTATTTTAGGTATGCGGTTCTCGTCTCTCGTTATCTCGACCCCGTGATCTACTTCGCATCCACTACCATCAGTAATGGTTATTGTATAATTGCCGGGCGCAAGACCCTGGTAAGAATTGGATGGTTGAGGCGGCGCCCCATTCAAACTGTATTGATAAGGGGGACTACCACCGGTTACATGAAGCGTTATGTCTCCGGTTACCGTACCTGAGCAGTAGTGATCGACAATGGTATGGGTAACAGCAAGTGTAGAAGCAGAAAAGGTTTTCCTGACAGATTTAGCACAACCATCATTACGATATCGTATTGTAAGCATCATTGTATACCTACCCGGCGATGGTGGAGTGAAGTCATAACTGATCGGTGCAGTATCATCGGCACTTTTAATTCCATCACGTCTACCTATCGTCGAATTGACCGAATTTTGCAAGTTCCAAAAATATTCATATTCCGTATTCGGTGGTAAATTAGGCGCAGATGAGATTGTGTGTTCAAAATGGACATTATTTCCCGAACAACCTGCTCCAATAATGGTAAAATCAGGATCGGGGATTTCAGGATACACAAAAAAACTTTTTGTTTTAACTTCTGTACAAGTACCTTGCGGGTTTGTAATCACTAATCTACCCTCATGCTCACCATATGTAGGCTCACCATTTACGGACGGTACATAAACCAGGCCATTAAAAGAAGGATCAATTCCATTAGGATACACTGGCTGCCCATCGATATAGAATTGATATTGGAAACCATTGCTTTCTCCGGCGCTTATACTGCTATCAGTGACCAGCCCGGTACAATTGGAATATTCGAAGTCGGGATCAAATGGACAATCTCTATATTCTACACAAAAATAGTCTATAAGCAGTTCTTGCCCTCCAATTTCAAAAGTCTCTATATTTCCTTGAAAACTCAGGACGCCAGAAATGAAACTACTTGTTGTGATTCCTTCAAAAAGAATATTAACTCCTCCGAGTGAAGTATTGTGAATATCAGTTGGATCATTAAAATTTAAAAATCTATTATTGATTTTAAGGTTTAAATTACCCCCGTAATCTGCGACTTCGAATAGGATTCTTTTTGTCCCATTAGGTAGTGTGGGTTTAATTGATAAATTACCCATATAAATATATTTGCCAGAGCGAACTTCCACTTCGTCTCCATTTGCTGGCTGTCCATCACCAGAATAGAATTGAACTACTGAGAAATTAATGTTCTGTGTGTAAAATACATCACCCCGATGAAAGGTGGACCCGACGGTTAAATCTTCAAAATCAATCAGAATATCACATGTTTCACTTTGGGCAAATGTATACGTACCAGATAGAATTGTTAAAATTAATAGTAAGAAGGCAAAAAGCATATTACGAGAAAAAATATGCATTTTATTTTCCATGGTAATGAGTCCTCGTTAGTAAATGAGTATTAATTATTAACATTTATTGATGTTGTGATTTGAACAGCATCAGATTTAATGGGTTCAGTACGCGTAATACCAGTTGGGTCGTAAAGTGTACCACCTTTTGCTCTCAATCTTTGTTTATCGTCTTCATCTATATCGGTAATGGTATTATTTGGTGTGAAACCATCCGGGCAGATTTTATCGCAATTTGGGTTTACATCACACATTGGGGGTACTGAAATCTCCGGCAGCCAATGCATAGCCTGTTGCCTCAGGATGGCTTCTGTATATGAAGGTGGTTCAGTTATCGGGTCACAACGCCATATGCCACTGCCAGGTGGATCCTCAACACAATTATCTTTCGTGAAATCTGTTGGATCCCCCACTCCAAATTCCAATTCCCTGTAAGTAATAAAATCTGATGGATGGTCTGATGTAGCAACAGCAGCATATTCCCTTTTTCCCTTATTGATTGGTCTGCATTTTTTTTTATCCACACAACGATAGGTTTTGATGTCGCATTGACTTTTGCATTGTTCAACGAGTGAATCAACCATGGCCTCAACATCTTCAAGAGAAATGATGTAGTTTTGCGAAGGATCGTCAGTTCTACATCCCCCAATGACGTAACAATTCCTTTCCAGCGCATCAAGAAGGTCATCCTTAAAAAATGGCCTTCTCTCATCACAAGATGATTCACATGATGTCTTGAGCTTATGGAGTCCATATTTTATCCAATTCATTCCATTTGCATCATCTGCGGGATATTCATCAGTTTTAAAACTTTCACAATCTACATTCTCCCAATCACTACTAGGATTTATCTCCTGTTCAACATAGTTGCGAATAGTTTCAAAGAAAGAATAGCGCTGTCCTGCCGACCAATTCTTATGGGTTTGCTCACATACGATAGTGCCGATACCACAGAAATTACATAGCGCGTCAGGTTCGTCGGGACAACAAGGAACAGAAATTCCAACAGCATCTTCACAGATATTCGGATCGTTGAAACAGGTAAGGAGCTCTAAATCTGGGAATTTGAGGTCTATTCCGATTTGATGGTGTCCATTGATAAATTGTTCTACTTGTTCATAGCCGTAGGTAAAGTATTTAAAGGCAAAATGCGGGTCTCTCACTCCCGGGAAAAACTCTTTATCAATATTCCTGGGGCTGAAATTCGGATCAGGGTTGTATTTCATAAGGTTACCGGGAGAGGTGACACAAACAACGGCAACACTATCCACATCCACCCCAACTTGATACATTCTATCGGGTTCGGCATCCTGCGGCAAAGGACACGGTTCATCAGGAGTGAGGATTTTCGCAAATTTATACGAGGTGCAATCCAGAAATTGTTTAATCAGGTGATGGGGGTAATATAAGGCTGCAGGTGGGCCACTCCCGTCTATTTTATTCTTTTGGGCATCTCTGACCTTACCGTGTGCTCCGGAGATCCCAAGTAAGAAGCGCATGCCCCAGCTCAATTCACCGAATTCATCGTCTACATGATCATCATGTATTTCGCTATTAGGCCTTGAATCACCTGGATTATTATTCGCTTTATAATTTTCATTGTCAACATTATCAGAAATATTAAATGGTGGTTCACCATAATTCCGCCCATTGCAGGCTAAATCCCTTAGCATGATTAATACAGATGTCCAACAATCCACAATTTCCTCAAAGGTATATTGTCGTTTTATCTCTGGGGTGCTTACTTTACTCCCATCCACGGAATATTCATCCATAAGCATATGATATACCATCCAATTCAGATCTCCACTTTCCCACCCTTCCATAAGAGATAACTCTAACTCCTGAGTTAGCCTGTCTTTTGAGATTCTATGAGCGAATGATTCTCTAATAGGCTCTGGAATTACTGCAACTGGAAAACCATATAAAACATATTCAGGATGCTCACATCCGGCAAACCGTAAGAAAGAGAGTGAATAACCTTCCAAATCCAGAGGGAACTCTGTTTTCTCAGGCTGGATAAAGTAGTAGGGATTTGGTTTTGATGCCTCTCCATTGGTCGGTGTATAGTCGTCGTTAGGCGGTTTTATAATATCCGGCATAAATCCCACTGGTATGGAAATACGACAACAGGCACTGGTAACTTCCACGATGGTGGGTGACTGAAATTCTATAGGAGTTCCATCACTAGCTGGGGCAGAAATTATCGTATAAACGGGAGTGACAGAATGTTCTTCCGTTTTTTCAAATGTTGCTGGTAACCCATACTTATTCTTTAAATCTTCGCTGGGTAAATCATGCACGTCCTGCTGCAATTGATCTAATTTTGTCTTAAAATCAATAATATCATCTATAGTTTCGAGTGCTTCATACCAACCATATATCAGATTAGTCAATGGTTCTATCTGCTCATTCACTCTATCGACGGCAACAGCTATCTGTGCCTCGGGATCTTTTTTGGGTATTAATTTTTTTTCAATAATATAGTTCCCACTGGGGAGTGTCTTTGTAATTGGACTTGTTAAACCTATTTCACCATTCTCATCACAATTTGAACTTATTGGCTGCCGAACAAGAAGTTCTGAACTACCATCGGTAAGGTTATGGAGATATAACTCAAGTTGATACCCACAATCAACAATCGTATCCACACATAAACCTTCTAAGACGGTGCATTTTACTTTATAGTCTATATTTACCACCGTTTCTTTCAAAAGCGCCAATCGTTTTGTGCTTATAAAACCCTGATCGGTTTTCATATTAAATATTGTTTTATCCTCAACAGGAAAAGTATTAAAGGCGTTCGCGGGTAGCGATAGGCTTGAAGGTAATCCGTTTTCATGGAATGATACTGCCGTAGCAATGGTCTGACCGGCTCTGTTTGTGTAAACTATCTGAGCAGTATTATTCTGATCAATAGTAATAGTTTTTAATACACTTTCAGGTGCAGGGGCCTCATCTCCAAAAACTCTGACTAATTCAGTTTCAGCAGGAGTTGCATACATTGTCCTGACAGTTCTCCCACCATGGTTAGATTGTTGCTCAGCAACCATATGTGTTTTACCTACGCCAGACTGTTCCTTCACCCGACCCGTTCCATCATTATAGTATATTGTCCTTGAGTAAGGGTATCCTTCAGCGCCGGGTATATTAATATCCGGGTTGTTATCAGAATAATAGCTAAAAGCAGACCGGTTACCATCATCTACTTTTTCAGGATTGTATACTTTGTCATCTGTATCATAGTCCCAGGCTGTAAACAATTCACCTTCTACATTTCCAGAGGGTTTTTTCATAAACTTTGACTTGTATGTGAAACTTCCTAAACCATCGGCATTTTCGTTGGGTATTGGAACAGGCAGGGTGGATAATACTGGTCTTCCATTTAAATCTGGTACAGTTTGGGTCACTAACGTAGTATTTTGTGAACGAATACTGCTTTGGACCTGTTTAGGTTGCAACAAAGAATTGGCATAGGTAATCTTCTCGCTTGTCCGGTTCTTTTCGGTGAAGGTACGACTATGGATGTAATTTATATCTTCATCAGGGTCTTGAAAGAAGAAAACAGGCTTAAACGGTAAGTCTTCAGATTGTGCTTGTACACGTGTAAGGGTAATCTGGTTGCCGTTAATAATAGGATAATATTTCTCATTCCAGTGTCCATAGTTAAGAGCATGTGCTTCCTTCCCCTTATAGTAGGTTCCCACAGGTCTTACCCTCCATAAGTAAAAACCTGTACCTTCAGTAATAGAAAGGGCAAGAGAGGTAGCATTACTCTCCGTATAAATGTTCAGTGCCTTGCTCCAGTCTATCGTCGCCGTTATTTGTTGGTTTTCATCCGATGTTGTGCCAGAATAATTATATAGCTTCAATAATTGAAAGTGATAAGACGGAAAATTTCTTCCCAGGTTATCCCAGGAAAAATTCACTACTTTACCTGGGCCTACTATGGCTTTATTGACTGTTGGTCCAAATCCTTCAGAAAACACGTCGATACCATATTCAATCGTGTATTCCACTGAAATTTTTAATGTACTGAGAATATCATTCCATGCTGGTGTGCCTTGATAATAATTATCTGATAAATCTTCAATTTTAAGGTAAAAGAATTGATCCTCTAAAGTTGTTCGGTTTAATATTCTATCATCAAAGTTGTCGACAAAAGCTGATAATGGCTGATCAGGATTAATTCTTAATTGGATATCTCTGCCCGTGAATGAATTATTGAGGGATGTTTTATAGAGGTTAAAATTTAGCGCCATCTCGAAATCATGCGTTATGCTTCTAGGCGGTGATGCTGAAGGCCAAGTAGCATAGAGTTTAATGATTATTTGAGTACTAGTAATATAATAATTTCGTAAACCTAAATCACGCGGCAATACTGGTAATGGTATTCTGATATGATAATTAGGATTCGGCAGGTTTAAGAGATCCGCCACATTATACTCCTCGTGATATTTATGAGATGATCCCTCAAACACTATACCAGCAGAAGCAGATGCGTTAATCCATATAAAAAATAAAAGCCAATACACAACCGAATGTCTAATCAAGATTTTCATGATTATCGTCCCTGATCAACTATCTGATAATTTTTGTACTTTTCATTTATTAGTCCATTCGCCTCATATACTCTTTTTTTATCGATGAGATCCGTTGAGTAAGGTATATTTGTTTCAAGGGCAAGATATTCTACCCTCTGTTTGATCAGTTTATATGGTTCCAGATAATAAACGGTAACTTCATGAATGGCATGATCTTTTCGATCTAACGTATATTCAATTTTATCAATAAAATGGGAGTCTCTGATTTTCTGATTAGGTTGGATTGTAATAAGTTCATTGCTCATGTCAATTTCCTGACAATTGATGTTGTCTGTGTTATCCAAAATCCTATCCTGTAAATCCATAATCATCTGTTGACGATAATCGATTTTTTGTATATCCTTGCTGGGTTTACTTTTAATTATTAATTTCTTGGGGTGCATAATCATAAATTGATCCTGTTGATCGGTCCAAATGGATAAGAAATCACTATCATAAAAATATTGATCATTTGTAATAGTGATATCTACCAGAGATTTAGTCATATTATTTACATTTGATGGCGTATAGCGCGCAGTGGCTTCAACATTGAATTCAAGATGATGAACCTTCCCTGGTTCGGGTTTCCCTATTTTCTGAAGATTTTTCACAGAGATTACGATCCTTTGTTTGCAATCTCCCTGCTCGCCTTGTGCAACAACAGGTAAGACCAACAAAAAAATAGTTATACATGTACTTTTCATCAGTTTCTAATTTGTAAAGGTGTGTTATATCGAGCTTCCTGGATAGTTTTAATGCCTCGTTCTGTTTCAATAAGTTTTCTTGTCAATCTACCCTCATCATCATACTGGTAAAATAAAGCAAAATGCTGGTCATCGAACTGTGCTATTAGTCTAAGCGTTTCCCGGTCATAAACATAACATACTACCTTTGAATCATAGGGTTGAAATCTAACATCATCGATATATATTGGAACACTATTGCCAATTTCATCCGTATTTAACTTGATTGAGAATTGCTGGTCCGTCGGTAAAGCGCTGAAGTGGTTACCTTCAATCCGGGCTCTGAATAATGTCCATTCTCCAGAACGTGCCACAAACTCAAGTGGGATTCTGGTTGTTAAATTATTGAGAGATACCGATAATTTAGGACTACTATTATTATTATAACCGTTAAATGGATCTGCCCTGTTTCCAACCCTCTTTGTCATCCACAGCTTTAACCAACCGCCTACTTCCTGCAGATGAGTTCTATTATAAAGATTCTCCAGAATAATCTCATTCGTCGAATTAATTTGTCTTGCCCCCTTTCCTGAATGTGCAAAATCTCCAGAAAAGTTTTCGAAATCTTCAAATGCAAGAGTGCCATACTCGGCGTTTTCGCTACGTACAGATGGAACCGTGTAATTATAATTTGTCCCATATTTCACTGAATTATAGAGACCGAGAATATTTTTTTCTTCAACCGGATACCCATGAGGTGAATATCTAGTAACTTCAATGGTCTTGATCCAGTTATTGTTTGTATTTGATGTCTCATTATTCCAATCAAATGGATGGTATTCTTTAAAAATGCCTGCATTGTAAACTTTACTTTCTGCTGTACCCTCATTTGCTGATGTTATAGGTGTTTTATACACATAACTGCTGTATGGCCGGTAAATAGCATTCATTTTGGCTAATACTGCAGCATTGTTGGCATTGTTGGGTATTTCATATGTTTCTTGTATTTCCTGATCAAACCATGCAGTAGAATTACCCGTTGCATAGGTTTGGATGCTTGCATCAATATAATTATTCATTTGCCACGTTCCGGATTCAGGATTCAATTTAAAACCTTCGGCCCCATAGGATGTAAGTATGGCGGTTTTATCGTTTAGCTGATTATAATTTGATTCGTTCGTGAAATCATTTCTGTCGTCTGCGGAAAAAATTGGTTGCATCGTTGGATATTTATAGGAAGCGGGTAATTCTAACTTGTAAATTGAACCATCGTGATGTTTATCCGAAGAAAACTTAACCCCATCAAATTCATCAATCGTTCTGGTCAAAATGGGTCTTCCGGTAAATTTATCAAAACCCTTGAATTCAGTTAACGTGTAAGATCCATCCTGAACATTAGTTACTGCCTTGAGAATAGCAGGATAACGAATAACCTTGGATGTAACATGGGTACTCAAATCTCTTTCAGACATCGTGACGGTAGGAATCGGAGTAATGAAAATAGGTGGTGGAAAACAAATTCCTATGCTTACATCAAGTTCAATTGAAATATCAAATGTGTTATTATTGAGTTTTCGCATGCCAAGCGAGATATCTTCTTCTTTCCCTGGTGTAGAATAGGTAAAGGTATTATCAGGATTCAAAACCAGGATTTGTTCTCCTGGTTCATAATATTCAAATTTCTGCATGGAAGTAAGGTAGGTTTGTCCATCATTCTCTCCATAGGTAGTTTTATTTTTAGGTTGTCCATGCATATCATTTAGAATGAACCGAAAGCCTTGACCAAGAAAGGCATTATTGATTTCGATATTGAATAATCCGGCAGGAATTAACATGAAATCGTTAATCTCATTATCACTAAGTGTTGTACCTTCAGTTCCTTTGCCTTTTGCAATATCATGTTCCCCATTATAAAACTTATCAAACGGGTAATCCCTGGCGGTAAAAAACTCATGTATCACTTCGCCAGTTCCTGTCTTTCCCGAATGAATATTTTTCACCTCAACCCGGGAGTGCCCCACAGAGGGTGAGGGTAAAATTGATCTACCCAATGGACCTTCCGTTTGTTTCTTGTCCATCCCCGCAGTCAATCGACTAAACCAATCCTGGCCTTTTCTTGGCAAAAAGGAAACAAGGGCATTTTCTTCCGCGAAATTTATGGGCTCATTGGTTGCCACCCCGCTACTTTGTCTATCTGATTTGATATAAGAATATTCATTCCCATAAATCATGGTATCTCCTTGTTCAATTCCAGGATCAAACATGAGTAAACGTTTGACTCGTACGCCGCCACCTCTTTTCGGCTTTGTCATTGGGATTTTAAAATATGATAAACGGGGATTTATTATTTTACAAACTGCAGAATTATAAATAGTTTCCATATCTTCACCTATCCTTGTAATGAAACGAATCCCTTCGAGACCAAATAGGTCAAGAAATAACCCAAAGTTAAAGAGATCAACATCCATATCAGTATAAGATGAATTTGGTGTAGGCTTTGCTTCAATTTCGGACACCTTATTAGCAATACTAAGGCCTATATCTAAGTTTCGATTATAATTACAATCGTTGCAATTCCAACCATCCCTTTGTGATTTATAAAAATCCATGCAAGCCTGTCTTGGTAATGTAGTTCTTTCGCCTCCGCCTGAATCGTCACTACCTAAGGTGATTTTTAACCTCCAACGAGAACCACTTTGTTCCACATCAACTGCAGCTACTTTTGCATAACCACTAATGTATTCAGCATTACAACTTGCTAGATATATATTGGGATGATCTCCTGAAAGGCTATAAAGGAATTTGAAGAATATTTTTTCCTTCCCATCCCCTCCAATTCCATAGTAATCTCGTATACTTTGTGCCAATGCCTCTACCTCTGATTGGTCGAAAGGATCAATTCCAAAATCACTCAGGTTCAAATAAAACTTGTCATCGCCTTGCATTTCTTCAATGCTCATCATAGCCATTGCGGGCCGGTCTTGTACAAAGCAATAGTCCTTTTGTTCATATTGTATGAGAATTTCTCCTCCGGAGGGTAGATGTATCTGTTTCAATTGCCAAGCTGCCGGATCAAATGAATCCTTACCATCTGGATCCTTGGGTATATCCCCTTGATATACCCAGGGATTCATATCCTGGTGTCTTTCTCTAGCTTTTGGTTGTACATTCCCCCACGAATCCAATAAATAGGGTTCATAAATGGGATTTTGAACATTCCCACTAAAACGATTAGAGTAATCAAATATTTCCTGATTTTTTTCACCGAATCTCGATTTAAAATAATTTAAGTCTTCAGGGAATGGCTTGTATTTGTATTCGAATTGATAGGGACTGATCCTGGTACGATATTTCCCCTCATATTCAAACCAGACCTTCTTCAACGTTAATTTTCCACTATTTTCTCTAATATTAGTATTTGGGAATTGTCCGTTCACGTTATTGGGCAGATTTTTAACAAGGGAATAGTCATATTCAAAATGAACCGTTTTTATCGGTTTATCCAGCCTGGATTTGGAAAATAAGACGATCTTTTCCAGTTTTTCTAACCTTTGCGTAATCCCTTTTTGACTATTACTGTTTGCTGCCGGATCTCCATTTGAGGAATACTCTGGAGCTCCAAGCCCATCCAGTCGTTCAACTTGACTTCCCTGAATATATTGGTCTATCTCAGGAGGGAGGGTGATATCTCTGAATGTGTTATTAAATCTACTTCTATTGGTTTTGTTTGTTACGAAAAATGCAATGTGTGTCTTTGTTTCGATGGCCTTCAAGTAATAGACATCCTTACAACCACTTATTACTGCAGCAAGGTCATCCCCCGGATCAGAGATCGAGTTTTTGTGAAATTGCATACCTATATATGGTGAGCGCCAATGGTAAGGGGTATTTAAAATACTGTATTTTTGATGATAATGGAAATTCGTCCACGCTCCGAAATCCTCTTTCCCGGGACCATTATTGCCGACATCAATATAATCGTGACTGGTTATTTGAGTAAGCAAATAGTCTTTAACGTAGGGTTCCTTTCGCAACTCTCCAAATACTGTATCGTATTGGGATATGTCCGGCTCGGAAAAACCGTCATAACTGGTAAACTTGAGATCCTGATATGCAATATAATTATCTTCAATGCAATTTCGTCCGGACGTGCTTCCAACATCACTGCAGTCACGGCGGTCAGTTTCAAGACTTACCTGAAGGTTCATTTCATCAGAGGCAAAAACAGGCAGGCCATAGGTATGATGCATACCTGATTCATTGGTTGTCTTGAATTCGATAATTGTTTTTTGATTTGTTAAGCTATTTGTATTATCCAGGTAGGCATCAATTTCCTGAATATTGACATTTTTATTAAGCCGATTATTATTCCTTACATTGACATCTAATTGTTGTACATTGGTGTTGGCGATAAAAGATGAACTTCCGGTTACCGTTATTTCATTTTGAATATTCTCAGGTATGTTGGGTATCCCTTTTTTTGTTCCCGGAAAGTTACTTGATGCAACTACCCTGGCTGATTCGGCCGCTGTTGCAGTACCATAAGTGCTATACTCAACTTTCCCACCCAAATCACTATTAAAACGGAAGAATCCAGCTTGAGAAGGATCAAACACATAATTATCTGTATTTCCGATTTTATCCCAGGTATTTGCTGAAAATACTTGCTCCCCAAAGCCTATATCAAGTCCGACTCCTATATTGGTGCCTAACATAAATTCGATTCCACCAGACTTAATCTTAGTATCACTGTTGGCGAAATTTGGGTAAAAATGGCCCAATTTTTTAGAAAAATACCTGAATGATCCGACTAATCCTTCGCCCATAACTGTATATTGATCATGATTATTGAATGGAATACCCAGGTTATAATCTCTCTTGTTGTATGGACTATCATTTTCATAATAATGATCACTCATGGTGTTATTACCTGATGATGGCGGTGTATTCACATAACCGTAGGTTTGAAACTTTTGACGAGGGATATTTGCCTGGATATTTAAATTTCCCGATACGCTAAATTCGGGGCCAACGGGTACCATACTTGGATTTACCTGAAAAAATTTAGTTGTCCAGTTCCATGAATCGCCTTTATATTGTGCAATACTTGTTGCACGCACTACTTCTGAGTGGGTAAACAAGCCGTAGGTACTAGTAACATTTGTGAGGGAGCTGGAGAATCCCTTTTTAAGATATGATCTCAATTTATTCTCAAAATATTCCTTTCTGATCTGATCATTTGACAATTGTTTTCCCTCAACCTCATTTTTCGTTGAGTTGTTATTGTTATCAGAATCGTCCGTTTTTTTAATACTTTCCCAGAGTTGGCTGATCATTTCCACTGGATTAACATAAGCAGAGAATGTAAGTTCGCCTTCGTCAGTTACCTTCATATTCAGTCCCGCCATGCCTTTGACACTAATACCCAATCCAAAATCCCTTGAATAACCCGTATAATTATTAAAGATATAGGAAGTATTGAAATTTAAAGGAATATCGGCTCCAAATACTTCAATATTACCTATAGCATAGGTAGATGAATATGTCCAATTAGGCCTGGTCTTTTTATATTGAATGACCTCTCTATCACTATAATCGTCAGGGAAACCTCTAACATCTCTGGTTATTGATCCGGGATTCAGCGTCCAACCGAAACCCACCCACGACGCTTCCTGTTCTGCCGAGGCTCCGCTGTGATAGGAAAGAGATAATCCATAACCAGCTCCGTCTGGGCCAGGAATTTCAATAACAGGTAAATTATATTTAAAGTCACCACTAAAAGTATTTACCATATCAGTAGTAGCAATTGGCTCGAAGGCGCTGAATTCCGGTGAGGTTGGTCCGGCTGTTAACGCAAACACACCTTTCGGTAATATTATATGCAGCATAAATGCAACCAACAAGGTAATTGAGATAATCTTAATCTTTCTCGGATTTCGGATAAATTTCAGCATAATTTATAGGCTAATGATTGGTATGTTCTTGATATCATTTACATTAAAATTGAAATGATGAATTCCACTATCAAATACTAAATCGATAAACTTAATGTCAAGATTATCAGCTATTACAGCATCATCATTCTTTTCAAAGACTATTAGAAAACGGAGACCATCATTTAAATTGTAGTTATTCTCTAAAACACAGAGAACTGGTGGTATAGCAGTTTTACTACAATTAAGTTCCAATAATGATCCAAACTGAAAATTCAGGAAATTAATCCTGGACTTTAACTGTTCCTCATTTTGAATTCCCCGATAGAGAATATTTCCAAATTTCCCGGCAGGCTTGATATGAAAGGAGAAGGAGATGCCATTTTGATATTCCTTTAAAAGCCCATCCTTTTTATTTTCTTCATTTTTTTCTAAATAAACAAAATACTCTGGCGGAAGATATCTCAGTAGGAAAATCAAATCATCAACTCTTCGTTCCCGGACTAAACCATTATTTTTATCATTTATGTAATTCAGTAATTCATGAGGATTATCTATTGACCTGGTACATCCCGAATACAACAAACAGAGGCATAAACAATAAATGAACCTATTCATGATTATTCTTAACGTAGTTATTATTTAGAAATACTATTATTTCATCAGTAATATCCAACGCTTCAGAACCATATAAGACATTGCCCGACAATGTCACCCCAATTACTAAATCGTAACCCTTTTGTTCTGCATATGTTTTTATGTAACTATTTATTTGATTTAATACCCCTTGTGTTAATTTCTGCTCCTCCTGCTTAGCCTCATCTCTTAATTGAATTATGTACTGATTCATTTCTGATTGTTTATTGTTGTAAATTTCTTCCAACCTCTTCTTTTCACTTGATGTAATATTCTTGCTTTCTATTTGGACACTGATTTCTTTTAAGTTTTTCTTTAGAGAATCTAATTGAATGTCTCCCTTAGAAATGAAATCTGACAATACTTCTCTGACTTCTTTCATTCCCTGATATTCTTCCAGGACCTTTAGTGATTTGACATAGACTACTTTAGGTATTCTCGAATTAAAAAATATCAAAACGGATATTACAATCGCAACTTGTATTACAATTACTAAAGATATTTTTTTCATGAGATGAATAATACCATCCGGTGCTTCGCATAGATTGTGCTAAAAAACAAAAAGCCTTACTGCAAAAATGTTTATTGAAAACATCTTCGGCAGTAAGGCTGTCTTTTTTGTCGTATGCAGTAAGGCTATCTTTGAAAACTACTTCCCAGTATGCTTAAAAAGACCCTATTACTTTGCGTCCCCTGATCACTCAGGGTTTGCCTTTATCGGAATGTATTTTTATGGGTAATGTATGTTCTGTCACTCTTGTCCAAATTAAGTTTTTAAAGATGAGCCCTGATTTGGTATAAGAGAGGTGGTATGTAAAACTCATTAACCAAAGGAGGGCTCAAGGATGAATAAATTTTGTAGCATATTTAGTCAGTTATTGCAATTATTTCCTCGTTCAGAGTTTTATCGAGCGGTAAAAGAGACAAATGCTGAATATCATGCCAAAGGGTTTTCTTGCTGGGAGCAGTTTGTTTCCATGCTTTTTTGTCAATTGGGTCGAGCACATTCTTTACGGGAAATTACGGGAGGTCTCAGGAGTTGTGAGGGTAAGTTGACACATTTGGGAATTACTGCACCGAGTCGTTCCACGCTTGCGTACGCCAATGAACATCGTCCGTGGGAACTTTACCAAAAGGTTTTCTTGAATCTGTTGGATCAATGCCGTAATCAGTTTTCCGGAAAGAAAAAATTCAGGTTTAAGAATAAGTTGGTCAGTCTGGATTCCTCTACCATTGACTTGTCGCTATCACTTTTTGACTGGGCAAAATTTCGGCGTACCAAGGGAGCAGTCAAGTTGCACCTTATTCTGGATCACGACGGTTATCTTCCTTCCTTTGCTGTTATCACAGAAGGCACTGTTTCAGATGTGAAGGTGGCACATCAGCTACCATTTGACCCTGGGACCATTGTAGTAGATGATAGAGGCTATACTGATTACAGCC
The DNA here is from genome assembly GCA_007618135.1 of Candidatus Brocadia sp. WS118. Lineage (GTDB taxonomy): Bacteria > Planctomycetota > Brocadiia > Brocadiales > Brocadiaceae > Brocadia. The sequence goes on from PHFX01000160.1 coordinate 19,453, forward strand.
TCTTTGGCACGTGGACGGACCAAGGTGTCTATTTTGTCACTCGAATGAAGAATAACACCCGGTACGAGGTTGTCAAAGAACAGGAAATTCCTAAGAATGGCCATATTCTCAAAGATGAGATTATTCGCCTTACGGGAACGAAAGCCGATGAAAAGTGTCCTCATCCCCTCCGGCGAATAGAGGTTTATAACCCTGAGAAAGAGGAAATTCTTGTATTTCTTACCAACAACATGAAGTTTAGTGCTACGACTATTGCCGCCATATATAAGGATCGTTGGCAAATCGAACTGTTTTTTAAGGCGCTCAAACAGAACCTCAAGATAAAGACCTTTGTGGGGACCAGTGCCAACGCGGTAAAAATTCAAATTTGGACAGCACTCATCGCCATGCTGATCCTAAAGTACCTCCAGCTGAGCTCAAAGTTCGCATGGTCTCTTTCCAATTTGGTGGCACTCTTGCGTATGAATCTCTTCACTCACCGAGATATTTGGGCCTGGCTCGATAAACCATTTGAAATACCACCTGTCCCTTACGAACCGAGACAATTGAGTTTTAATTTCTCTTAATTCGGACAGCATCAATGCTAACCTGATTTTAAAAACAACAAAAACTTGTCCAAAATGCCAATAAATTCAAGGTGTATACTTGCACCTCTCAGCTAATTTGGACAGCAATGATGTTCTGTAGACCAAGGTACACTATTGTTAAATCTGTGTCAAGGGAAAATCTAACTTTAAGCATGCGCTGTTAGCATTATTACTCTGGCTTCTTTATCGGTAAGACCTTCGCTATTTGTGCCAAGACCTTTTTCAAATTCATTGGTTCAGAATCAATTACCGTATTATTGGAAAGGTGAAGGTGGTGAGGATATGTAACAACCTCTTTATGGTGCTTTACATTATCCCATCTTTTTATCAATTTGCCATCACCACTTTGCCAATGAAAGCTATAGGTTTCAAGATGGATTATATTTTTAATGACCCGTATATATTCAGCAAATTCCAGAATATCTCCATTTGATAAATTACATTTTATTCGGATGTATCCGTCTTCCTCTCCAATCTCACGTTTCAATAACTTAAACGAATATACTACATGGCTTACAACAAGTTCCTGGACTATGCTATCAAGATAATTTTCAAGCATCTACTTTTTACCTTCAAGTTCAACCTTTTTTTTCAGGAGACGGTTGTACATCTGATACAAGGATGACCATTCGATAAAATCCATATTATCACCAAGCTTACCTTCACTGAATTTCTTAAAAAAAATGGATGATTTCATCCCGTAAGTATGTTCAAAAGTCTTTAACTCTTTATCCAGTCTCTTGATCTCTGCTTCATAATTCTTTATTTTATAATCCAGCATTTTCGATATACTTTGAGAAATAAACTGGTCATCCCCGTGCTTTTCGATAAATTTCTCTAGATTTTTGACCTTCGACAGGGTTTGCTTCATTTATTATTCACCTCCTATTGGGCTTTCTATCGTTATGATATGAAATTTTTCGTAAAACTTAAATTCCTGCAATCAGGTGTTACCTGAATGAATTGCAAGTGCAAAAAGTACGGAATTTCCAAAGGACTTAAAAGTCAAACAAATAAATTCGATAACGTAATTTTCAAATGAAGAATATAACAAAAAAAGACGAGGGAATACAATCCAAAATCAAAGAGACGATAAAGGTAAGAGAAACTACCAGTGAAAACAGGACTGTAAATTTTATTGGAAGGTTATTTTAAAGAAGTATTAATTACTTTAATAGCAAGAAGTCGATATCGTTTGACTATAAAAAGCCTTTAATTCTGATAAAGAACCAACGGCAAATTCCATTTTGGTGACACATTGGTGACGGTATTTTTGAGGTTTCAAAAATCATAAGTTATTGATATTATAAGATTTAACAATTTAAGCCGACGGGTTCGAGTCCCGTCGGCCTCGTTTTTATCTTCTTACAAATCAAAGACTTAGCATTTTTGTTACTCTCAAAAAAACCGTCCCCAATGTGTCCCCAGAATTAAAAATTGGAATAGCGTATTCAATGATGGTATCCCTTTTATTTTCGTTTAAATCCTGAAAGCAGCAAAAACTTTTTTCGTCACACAGCAGATTATTATTTCCTTAACTCCACTCGACTTTAAATCATTTTTGGTATAATATACCAACAGTGAAAAGCGAACTTATTAGACATATCAAAGTTGTAGAGGGCAACGGGAATATCATTGAGGTGAGGCTATGGCAAGTGAATCCTTCACCCGACAAACCACACGGTTATAAGTATTCCTTTGTTTACATTGTAAAAGGCAAAGCGGATTATTGGTTATGACAATGCGGAAGGCAAGGGAGACCACAGACATTATGGAGACAAAGAGGAAGTGTACACGTTTAAAAGCGTAAATAAGCTTTTTGAAGATTTCTATAACGATATAAAGAGGGTAAAAAAACATGAGAGTTAAAAGGGTAAAAATAGGAATAAAAAGCCTTGAAGATGTTCTTGAAGATACAAAAGAGGCTATGAAAAAACTTGAACGGGGAGAGAAGGTTAAACCTGAAAAGGGGCTTTACTTTGAGAGTATTGAAGGATTTAGAAAGGCTCTTACCCCAAAGAGGCTTGAATTACTTCATGTAATCAGAGAAAAACAGCCTGAAAGCATTCAGGAACTTGCAAGACTGTCGAAAATGGACATTAAGAGCGTTGCGACCGATATTGACATACTGGAAGGCTTGGGGTTGATTGGCATGAAAAGGAAGAAAGAGGGACGGAAAGAATCCACACCCATGGTAAATTACAACAAGATAAGCCTGGAAATTGCAGTTTAAAAAGAAATGTATAGCATTATTATTTCATGAGTTCTTGTATTTCTTCCCTACTTATGCCTGCTTGTTTTAAAATTTCATGCAAAGTTCCTTTAGGCAGGTCTTTTTTGTGAAATGGGACAACAACCCTTCTTTTGTTTTCTGGGTGATAGTAAATATGATGGCTGCCTTTTGTTCTATCAAGAATAAACCCTTTTCTTTCAATGAGCTTAATAATCTGTTGAGAAGTAAGAGGCGGAAGTTTAGGCATGAGATTTTATCGTTACAGTGTATTCCAGGGTATCTTCCTCTGTGGGTATTTCTTCACCGTGTATTTTCAAGCTTTCTATATACAGCTCGATTGCTTCTTTTGCCATTTTGATTGCCTCATCAATAGTATCACCATAGGTAATACAACCTGGTAAAGTAGGAACAATTACTGTATAGCCACCTTCTGGTTCTTTCCTGAGTAAAATCCGATAATTAAGTAATTTCATAATTTATCTTCCTTTTTAAAAAGGTTAATTTTGCTTTAAACAGTAAAATTCATTAAAGTGCATTAATTAATGAGTCCTTCAAAAATTATACTGTTTTTGATGTGTATTACAATAAATTTCCCCTTTAGAGGCTTTTCTGGATGCTTATGAATGCTCGTGTTTTATAGAGCTATATTCATGTTAGGGGAATGTAAAGTTGTCACAAAGTCGCTAAAACACGAAGGTTTTTTTCTTCTACCTTTGTATTTTAGTGATGCAAAAAGTTAATGATAGTGAATACTCAATAAAAATCGTTTTTATTTTTTGCTTGACGTGGGGAAAAAATACTATATTTTATCCACACTAACACACATTATCTCAATCAATAAAAATACATCACGAAAAGGCAAACCCTGAGTGGTCAGGGGACGCAAAGTAAAAGGGTCTTTTCTAGATGTGCACGGACATGGTTGCAAAAGACGAATTTACCGAGACAATAAAAGATAGCCTTACTGCCGAAGATGTTTCAATGGACATTTTTGCAGTAAGGCTTTTTTGTTTTAATTATTTTTTATGAAAATTCTTTTGATTTCACCTAAAGGTACTTATTTAAGCCGGACTAAGGAGTTAAACAAATTCTGGAGTGAATCAGATTATACCGCTGAGTATCGAAAATTTTGGTCGGGTGTCGGTATAGGTTTATTAATTGTCGGTGCTTTAACATCCCCTTCTTACGAAGTAGAATTCATTGATGAAAATATTGAGGAAGCTGACTTTTCAAAAAATTATGATATTGTAGGAATCACAGGTATGACACAACAAGCAACGAGAGCGTATCAAATTGCTGATAAATTTAGAACAAAAAATATCAAAGTTGTAATTGGTGGTATTCACGCTACACTAATGCCGGAAGAAGCCAAAAACTATGCCGATAGCGTAGTAGTAGGTGAAGCTGAGTACGTTTGGCCACAGATTTTAAAAGATTTTGAAAATAAACAACTAAAACCTTTTTATAAAAACGAAAATTTAGTGGATTTAAGAGAAAGTCCTATTCCCCGTTTAGTAAGAACAACGCCGTAGATGATAATTCTTCTGATGGATTAGTAAATGCTGCCACCAGTGCAAATGGCAAGTATGATTCCGATATTCATTTGGTTGGTATCAGTCTGACGTATAATTTCTGATTGCTATTATTTAAAAACTCAGGATTTATATTAGGCGTAACTATTTCACGAGTATTTCCTTTTTAGTTTGTTTACCAAATAGGCGTTGTTTCAGACATGCGACCCGGTGGGCAATTTTTCAACCTGTTTGTTTTAAAAGAAACCTTTTTAGTTTATGCGTAGGTTCTGTATCTCGAAAATTGTACCCAGCTGGTAATCGAAGATATTTCTTTAGATATCTAGAGTTTTTCAACAATATGAAATATTATACTACTTGAAATGACTTTCCTAATGGTTGAAAGTCTGCTGTATCTTGATGTTCGAGTTTAGCTCTGATTTCTTCAAATTTTCTGATAGTTTCCTGGGAGTAAAGGCGTTCACTGCAACGAAGACAGACTTCTGCGTGTACTTTTAAAACGGCAGTGTTATTACCCCCGCGTAAAAGCTTTTCTACCTCTTTTTCGATCATCTTACTCCCACAAACGGGGCATTTTTCAAATGGCATCATGGTTACATTGCACATTATATTTACTTTTATCTCCTTTATGATAGAACAACTTTAGGTCTTATGAGTCTTGATTTTGGCGGTTTTAACCCCTTCACTTTAATATAAACAACTTTCTGTTCCGGTTCTCTCTGTTTATTAGCTAATTGTATACACCAGTTGTTATACTCCTCGTCTCCATAAATTTGCAAAATAATCTGGGCATTCTTTGGAATTTTTTTTGCAAATTCAGGGTGCTCAATAACGTATCGGTCAAACTCTGCAACCAATATAGCATGTTTTTTTCCCAATATATCTGTATCAAACATCTATTTACCCTCCAAAAAACGTTTTTGGTAGACTTTCCAATTTTCTTTTATATCTTCATCTGCAAAAGTTAAGGCTTCAGAGAGGCTTAAATGAAGCTCCTTTTTAACTTTTATTGCATTAAGCTTGTATTGGTCTATATGAGCAAAGCCATGAGAGGAATCATAACGAATTACCACAAACCATGCATTATTAACAAATACTTCCAATTGAAAGCAAAAGCAAGTAACCCTCCCTTCATTAGATTCATGGTAATGTCTTTTACGAGCATTTTCACTTAACGGGACAACGTATTCGGTGACATTCAACTCATTATTCTCTTGTGTAAAAACCTTAATTTATTTTACATAATCTTGCTTTTATTTCCATTTTTTAAGACTAAAAACCACCTTCCCGATAATGGGATTATCTTCTACTTCCTTGAGATTGATATATTCAAAACCATGCTTCTTGGTAAAATGAGGACTTGCACTGATAAGCTGGAGTGTCTTGCTTTTCTCCTCATAATGTAGGTGCTTTATGTAATATAAATCATCCTTCCAAACTGCATAGATGCTATTTTCGTGTAACTTTTTCATATCACAATCAGCTCTGTCAATAACAACAATATCATCTTATCTGGAAATTATTATAACGACTGTTCATATGACCAGGTATCTTCAGAAAAAGTTGTCTGAGATATATTTAAATCCTGGAATTTGACTGCTATTGATGAATTTGTTGCTTTTCCGTTATACCGTGGATTAATACAAACGGTTATTTTTCCCTTTTCCTGCAAGATGGATCATAAGAATGGAAATATCGGCAGGAGAAACACCTGAGATACGCGATGCCTGCGCCAGGGAAACTGGGCGGATTTGGAGAAGCTTTTGGCGTGCCTCCTTTCTCAATTCAGAAATATTTTGGTAATCAACCCAGAAAGGTATTTTATAATCTTCCATCTTTTTGAACTTCTCTATTTGGATGTGCTGACGTTCTATGTATCCCTTGTATTTTACCTCGATCTCGACTTGCTCTTTGACCTCTTTTGACAGGTGTCTTTGGTTAAGTTCAGCATCCAGGGCATGGAGGTGATCAAACGTGCGGTCCGGACGACTCAATATTTTCGCCAGGGTATCCGGCCCAACCATTTTTTTATCCATATAGGCCAATGTCCCTGCAATGGCATCTTCCTTTTCCCGCAGTTTACGCCACTGTTGTCCTGGAATGAGTCCGTAACGGTATCCATATTTCATTAACCTTCTATCGGCATTATCGTGTCTCAGGAGAAGCCGGTATTCCGCACGGGAGGTAAACATCCGGTAAGGCTCCTGCGTGCCTTTTGTAACCAGGTCATCGATCAATACACCAATGTATGCCTCGGATCGATCTAAGATAAAAGGTTCTTTCCCTTGTATCTTTAGTGCAGCATTGATACCTGCCATAATTCCCTGGGCAGCAGCTTCTTCATAACCGGAGGTTCCATTAATTTGCCCCGCATGAAAAAGATTTCCCACAAGTTTGGTTTCTAACGATGGCTGGAGCTGGGTAGGGGGCACAAAATCGTATTCAATGGCGTAGCCGTACCGCACAATCTCCGCTGATTCCAGTCCGGCAATAGAATGAACAATTGCCTCTTGCACATCGTGAGGCATACTGGTGGAAATCCCGTTGCAATACACTTCAAGGGTATTTAACCCTTCAGGTTCAAGAAACACCTGGTGCTGATCTTTTCCTGCGAAGCGGACAATCTTATCTTCCAGGGACGGACAGTACCGTGGTCCTACAGACTTAATTTGCCCGGTATAGAGCGGTGCACGGGATAAGTTAGCGTTAATGATCTTATGGGTGTTGGGATTTGTGTACGTAATATAACAAGGAACCTGGGAACGATCGATCTTTTCTGTTGAAAAGGAGAAAGGTTGGGGGACTTCGTCACCGTACTGAGGTGTAAGGATCGTATAATCGATGGTACGACCATTGATACGGGGAGGGGTGCCAGTCTTGAGACGACCTACCTCGAACCCGACCCTTCGTAAGCAGTCTGACAATTTTTCTGATGAAAGTTCACCAATCCGGCCACCGGAGGTTATAAACTCACCAATATGGATAAGACCTTTTAAGAACGTACCGGTAGTAAGGATAACGGCCTTTGCATGGTATTGTATACCACTTTGACCAATAATCCCGATTACTTTCTTCTTATCCAGGATGAGATCATCAACAATTTCCTGCCTCAAAAAAAGATTACCCTGGCCTTCCACTCTTTTTTTCATGGATACCTGGTAGGCTTTTCTATCGGCCTGGGCGCGCGGTGAATGGACGGCAGGCCCTTTTTTGGTATTGAGCATCCGGAACTGAATGCCCGTTTCATCCGTTACCTTTGCCATCTCACCGCCGAGGGCATCGATTTCACGAACCAATTGACCTTTTGCAAGGCCACCGATGGCAGGGTTGCATGACATTTGCGCGATCGTGTCCAGATTTATGGAGAGCAATGCGGTGCTCATTCCCATGCGTGCAGATGCGAGTGCGGCTTCGCAGCCTGCATGGCCGGCGCCGACCACGATCACGTCAAACTCAGTATGCATAGACTACTTTGCGTGTTCAACAAAACGGGTTTCCCGAATTACGGTTACAACGACCTCCCCCGGATATTCCAATTGTCCTTCAATTTCTCTGGCAATGTCGTAACACATCTTGGCGGCAGCCTTGTCATTTGTTTTATCCGGACACACCATCACCCGCACTTCCCTTCCTGCCTGAATGGCATAGGCGCTTTCTACACCACCGAAAGAGGTTGCTATGCTTTCCAGCTTTTCAAGTCGTTTGATATATTTTTCTAACGTCTCTCTCCTTGCCCCCGGCCTTCCGGCGGAAATGGCATCGGTTGCACTTACCAATACGGTATAAACCGATTCAACGGGCGTTTCTTCATGGTGACCGGCAATTGCGTTCACGACTTCAGGTCTTTCATCATAACGTTTTGCAAGGTCTGCGCCGGCGACGGCATGGGTGCCCTCCATTTCAGGACCGATAGCCTTGCCGATGTCATGTAAGAGACCGCATCGTTTTGCCAGCGGAACGTCCAGTTTTAATTCTCCTGCAATAATTCCCATGAGGTTAGCAACTTCGATAGAATGCTGCAGTTGATTTTGTCCGTAACTCGTTCTATACTTGAGCCTGCCGATGAGTTTTATTATCTCCGGGTGAATCGTATGAACCCCTAAATCAAAGCAGGTTTGTTTTCCCGTCTCCTGAATGACTTGCTCAATTTCCTTCTCTGTTTCCTTAACGATTTCTTCAATATGCGCCGGATGGATCCTCCCGTCGATAATCAATTTTTCCATTGATTGACGCGCTATTTCACGGCGAACACTATCAAACCCCGAAAGGACAATTACGCCTGGAGTATCATCCACAATGACGTCAATACCGGTCGCCTTTTCAAAGGCACGGATGTTTCTCCCTTCACGCCCGATGATACGACCTTTCATTTCATTATTCGGAAGTTCAATTGAGCTTACAATATTTTCGGCGGTGTGAGTTGCAGCACACCGTTGAATTGCTGTGCTTATTAACGATATAGCCGTCTGTTCGGCGTTTTCTTTGGATTCAGTAATTTTTTTCGAAATTAATTCAGCGCATTTAACATCGAGTTCTTTTTCCAATCGGCTTAATAAAAGTTTTTCAGCATCTTCTCTGGATAAGTTGGATATTTTCAGAAGGGCTTTATTCTCCTCTTCTATGGTTTTTTCCAGTTCCAACCTCCTCTCGTCTAACTTTTTTTCTTTCTGGGCAAAGTTTGCAGAAAGGGTATCAATATAGCGTTCCTTTTTTGTTAATAACTCCATTTTGCGTTCGAGGTTGTCTTCTCTTTTGCTTAACCGCTTTTCCTGCATCCTCAGTTCCATCTTGGTTTCTTGCGTTTCTTTTTCGAAAGCCTCTCTTCGCTGGTACAGTTCAGCCTTTGCTGCCACATCAGCCTCTTTTTTAATTTTTTCAGCATCCCTGACTGATTCTTCAATGAGATGTTTTATCTTCTTTTCGCTGGCCGCTTGCTTTTTTCTGAATACAAGAATACACAGAAAGTATCCAATAGCTATGCATGCCGGAAGAAGGAGGTATGGCAATATTTGAAATATTTGCATTTTACGTCATAAGTCGTTTTATTGGACTCATCCTCCAAAAATAATAAAAAATCCTGAACTTATTAAGAGATAATAACAGAAAACGAAAGCCGGGAAACCTGCGTCTTTTGGAAGAAATGCCACCTGTGTGAGATGTTGATTTGAGCTGAAACAGAATGGGAAACGAATAATAGGTTCTTTAAGAAAAATACTTATCAACGGTAAGTATTAAGCCTTGAAATACACCGCTAACACTTATATTGCAATACTTTTACAAAATGTTGCATGCAGTATGAGAGTCATTGTCTATTTGTCTTGCTGCTTGGATTAACTCACTTGCGCGTATTACATATTTTCTTTAAGACCCACCATGATTACCGACGAACGATAATCAAGCGACACAAACAGCACATCTGATATTCATTACAAATGACTTTGGTAAAACCATAACAAACTTTGGAGAGTATCGAGATGCAGTCTGTTGTTCATATTCCTATCTATTTCTTTTAAAGATTTAATACTATTGGTGACATTTTTTTCTCAGATCAGAGTTTCCCAAAAATTTATTTAAGGTTAAAGCCCTTCCAAAAAGTATAAGGCTAAGAAGCCATATTTTTGAACTTCATCGTTGCTTCGTGAACACAAAGCGGTATCAAATAACTTTTTCCCAATTTCAAAATGCAAATTTTAAACTATCTTTTAAACCAAGTCAAGCGATTTTATATCCATATTATCAAAAGAGTTAAGAAATTAAGAATCATGCCTTTTTCCCGTTATTTAATTTATTCCTTGAGGCTTGACAAGAAAAATATCGCTCAGTATAATGCTTTTCCTTCGATGTGCTAAAGTATTCTTAATAAAGGTTACATATTTTTGTAACGTTATTGCTTTGATAACGTAAGGAGCGTTTATATGAGAGTAGAAGTAGAATTGCCCGAAGTGGGAGGGAATAATGGAGACGAAGCAACCGTTTCTTTTTGGTATGTTGAGGAAGATGAGGAGGTTGAAGAAGGAGAAGACCTTGTTGAGATGATTACAGAAAAAACCACTTTTAATGTTACTGCCCCTGTGTCCGGAAGATTGTTAGAAATCCTTGCACAGGAAGGCGATGTGGTAAAAATAGGAGATATTATGGCAATCCTTGAAACCGAGGAAGACGAAGAGGACGAAGAGGACGAGGACGAGGACGACGATGAAGACGAAGATGATGACAACGACGAGGAGGAAGATGATGAGGATTAGTCTTTCGAATGCGGAGCGAAACTATCGCCCTTGTTATTTTTATCCACATCACCTATAACTTCAACAAAAATAGTCCTCCCCTCATCCAGCTGCACACAGCGGGATGAGGGGAGGGAAATACTTTTCCAAAATCTATAGACAAATCGTATATCATAACATCTAATGTAAGGCAGAATTATTCATGTCTTTTAAAAATATCTCTTGCCAGGATCGTGTTATAAATTTATTTCAAAAAGCTATTATACACGATCATCTGGCACACGCATATATTTTTGTAGGTCAGGAAGGGATTGGTAAAACACTGTTTTCCAAAGAATTAGCAAAAGCAATTTTTTGTCAACATCCTGGTGCGGACGCCTGTGATACCTGCAGCCATTGTCAAAGAATTGCCAACGACCATTTTCCCGATCTGCTTTTCATCCTTCCCGAAGAAAACAGTCGAGCAATTAAGATAGAGCAATTAAGATATCTACAAGAGTTCCTGAATGTCAAACCTTTGGAATCAAAATACAAAATTGCAATTATTCAGTCCGCTGACAAGATGAATGAGGAATCGTCAAATTGTTTATTGAAAACATTAGAAGAACCGCCTTCGTATGCTATTATTGTATTAATTATAACCTCTTTAGAATCGGTCAGAGAAACTGTTCGGTCAAGATGTCAAATCATACGATTTTCCCCCTTATCGGTAACCGCAGTAAAAGATATCCTCGTAAATCGTTTTCAACTGGATACGAAACAAGCGGAACGATTGGCATGCATATCCAATGGTAGTATAGAGAGGGCTGCGCTACTTTCCGGTACGCGTGCCCTTGAAAATAAAAACTGGCTTGTTGACAGGATTTTAACCTTAGAAATGAATGACAATTTATCTTTCTCAAAGGAATTACTCAACGAATGGCATATCCAGGATTTGGAAGTATTAGAGGAGAAACGATCACAGGTAAAAGAGCTCATCATCTCATTTCTTTTGTATTATCGGGACTTGCTTGTTTGCAAGACAGGAGAGAATGATTTACCGCTTCATTACAGAGATTGGAAAGAGGCATTACTATCGAAAAGCACATCATTATCAGATGATGTGCTATTCCGTATTATAAATGTAATCAAGACATCGCTAGAACATCTTGATCGTAATGCTAATATTACCTTGTTGCTGGAGAATATGATAACAAAGATACTTTATCTCCAATTTGCCCGAGGGATAACTCAATCGATTTTTTGACTCCTTCATGCGAAAGATAAATCATGACAATGTTTTAATTACGCGGATTTCGGGGTTGTATGAAGCATAAAAATCCCCCTTAAAAATTAGGGAGAAGAAGAGGGTTGTAAATCATTTTCATGAGCACATTTTCTCTATGCTCGTTCTCTACATATCTCCTATCATTCTTTTCTCACCTTTACAATTACTGCCGCCTTCAAACCGCTGGCAGTCTCAAATTTTATCCTTGCATTACCGGCCTTCTTCGTAGCCGTAATCGTAAAGATGGCCTGGCCGCTGGTGTCCGTATCGGCACTTTGTGGTGAGATCGATATCCGCTTTTTACCAGACGCAATCTTTGCCGCTACTGTTTCACTCACCACGGGGCAACCTTCACTGCCTGCCACCGTTACCGTTATGTTATCGCTCTCCTCCTTCGTGAGTCTCAGTGTTTTCGGAAATGCCTCCACAGAATCAGCTTCACATACAGGCGTGGGTGTTGCTGCTAACGTAGTAAAGGACTTTTCATTCCCATATGCCGATCCGAGTTTTTCTACTGTGTACATCCTGTAATAATAGGTTGTGATCGGTAAAAGGCCGCTTATTCTTGTACTCCTCTTACCTGAAACCATAAGTCCGTCCCCTTCGCATATAGAATCAGTGTACAACCCGCTTGATGTACCATATTCAAACCCCACACAATGTGCTATGTAACTTTGGTCACCTGATACAATTGTCCCATTCAGAGTTGCAGAATCTGATGTTATGTTGGTCGCATCATCCGTTATCAACGTGAAAGGTGGACTGTATGGTGGTGTTGGTGTTGTTACTGGTGTAGCTATAACCATAGGTGTTGCCTCTGCAACTGTTGAATTTGAACATAACGGAATGTGAAACACGAAAATGCTGCAGGTAATTATCAAACAATAGGCAAGAATAAAAGACGTGCTTTTCATGGTTTTTATCTTAAAAACTAATTGGTATCTTATTGAAGTGCGGCAACACACCGGGTGCATATGGTGGGGTGATCTTGGTTGTATCCGACGGTCTCTCGAAAATTCCAGCATCGTTCGCATTTCTTGTGTTGCGATACATTACCTTCTATCCAGAGATTTTCAATCAATTCCCCCCTCACTGCTTTAGGAGCAATATTCCTCTCCAGTTTTACCTCAGATACGATACATATCATGGGAAGGTCTTTCTCGTAGCTTTTGAGAAACTGCCAGAGGTCTTCGTTTTCTGTAGAAAGATTGACGGATGCCTCCAATGAGTTGCCGATCAGCTTGGCTGCACGCATCTTTTCCAGTTCACGCGCAACGTCAGTCCTTATATTGATTATCTTTTCCCATCTCTCATTCAAGGAGTCATCAATCCAGGCAGAGGTGCATTTCGGAAATGTTGTTAAATGGACGCTCGGAGTCGCCTCATCTTTATGAATAATCGCCGACCATACTTCTTCCGCCGTATGAACAATAACCGGCGCAGATAATTTAACCAGATTGAGCAGGATATACTGCATAACCGTCTGCGCAGCGCGTCGTTCCTTTGAATTCTTTGCGAAGGTGTACAAGCGGTCCTTCAGGATATCCAGATAAAAAGCGCTCATTTCTACCGTGCAAAAATGATAAAGAGCATGAAAAACCCGGTGAAATTGGAGTGACTCGTAACCTAATGTGGCATTTTTGATGAGTTCTTGTGTTTTATGCAACGCCCATTTATCGATTTCCAGTAATTCCCCGTAGGATACCGTGTTTACCTTTGGATCAAAGTCGTAGAGGTTGCTCAATAAATATCTGAAGGTGTTTCGAATGCGCCGGTAAGCATCCGAGCATCTGACAATTAAATTACGGGATACGTTCATGTCATTTTGATAGTCCAGAGAAGAAGTCCATAATCTGAGCACATCGGCGCCAAATTCCTTTACGGCGTCTTCAACTGATATAAAATTTCCGCGGGATTTGGACATTTTTTTCCCCTGTTCATCAACGACAAACCCGTGGGTTAAAACGGATTTGAAAGGAGCCCTGTCCCATGCACCAACCGATGGCAGCAGGGAGAGCTGAAACCAGCCGCGATGTTGATCCGTACCTTCCAAATAGAGATCAGCCGGATACGATAATTCGTTTCGCTTATGCAAAACAGCATGATGGCTCGATCCGGATTCAAACCAGACGTCAAAGATATCCATTTCTTTTTGAAACTGACTCCCTCCACAATGAGTGCATTTTGTGTCGGGTGGCAAAAAATAGGACACGTCCTTATAGAACCAGATGTCTGCACCTTCTTTCCCAAATTTATCTTTTACAGAATCAATGGTATTTGTATTGATATGCGCCTGACGGCAGTCCATACAATGAAAGGCAGGAATTGGTACACCCCAGGAACGCTGACGGGAGATACACCAGTCCGGACGTTCTGCAACCATCTTTGCCATCCTGCTCTCACCCCATGCGGGTATCCATTTCGTCCGTTTTATCTCATCCAATACCCGCTGACGCAGGTCTTTATAGTCAAGGCTGACAAACCACTGCTCCGTTGCCCTGAAAATAACCGGATCATCACATCGCCAGCAATGGGGATAGGAGTGTGCAATCTCTTTTTTATCAAGTAATGCCCCTACCGTCTCCAGTTTTTTTATTATCGAGTCGTTTCCTTCCTTGAGGATATTGAGTCCGGCAAATTCACCCGCTTCCTTTGTGAAAACACCCTTTTCATCAACAGGGCTCAGCATGGGAAGGTGATACTTTATGCCGGTAAGATAATCTTCCTGGCCGTGTCCTGGCGCCGTGTGAACACAGCCGGTCCCGTCCGATAAGGTTACATAGCCTGCAAGTACAATGAAGCCTGTCCTGTCCATAAAAGGATGCCGGTATTTTTTCCCTTCCAGGAAGCTCCCCTGCACCTTGCCAAGATAGGTATAATTCCTGATCCCTAATGATGACATCACTTCTTCAGCTCTCTTATCTGCAAGGACCGTAATTTCTTCTTTTTGCGTTTTTGGATTATCGTAACGGATTGCGACATATTCATGCTCAGGGTGGACAGCAATGGCAACGTTTGCCGGGAGTGTCCAGGGGGTGGTTGTCCATATCATGATATGCGAATTATTGCCATCTGCCCCTTTGAACAGATTGTCGATAGGATCGGTGAGCTTGAAGTTTACATAAATGGATGGGCTAGGTGTTTCTTCCCGGTAATCAAGTTCTGCCTCAGCAAGGGTTGTTTGCCCGAGTTCATTGGGACACCAGTGCACGGGTTTTTTGCTCCGGTAGACATATCCCTTCTCTACCAGTTTTCCAAACACCTCAATAATCCCTGCTTCATATTGAGGGTCAAAGGTAAGGTAAGGGCGTTCCCAATCTCCCATGATTCCTAGCGCCTGAAACTGTGCCTTTTGGAGTTTTACAAATTTTTCTGCATATTTTTTACATTTTTTCCGGATTTCCGGTTTCGTTAATTTTTTTCTTTCTTCACCAACCTCCTGCATTACCCGGTGTTCAATAGGCAAACCATGGCAGTCCCAGCCGGGGACATATGGTGCGTCATATCCCTGCATCGTGTGAAAACGTACGATAAAATCCTTTAATATTTTATTTAAGCCGGTCCCGATGTGCAATTCACCCGTAGGATATGGAGGTCCGTCATGCAAGATATATTTTTCTCTGCCAGTCCGAGTCTTTCGTACCTGTTCATAAAGCACATCTTTTTCCCATTTCTTCTGGATTTCCGGCTCTTTTTTGAGCAAATCAGCCTTCATGGGAAATTGGGTAGCAGGCAGGTTTAGGGTATTTTTATATTCCATAACCATGGGTAATTCCTTATACTTGTTGACTTAATAAGGATTTTAGATCTTTAAGGATTAAACCTTCAATCAATACTCTTTTGTCTCGAGAGGATTCGCCTGAAATGATATGAATAGAAGATTCATGAATACGGAACGTATCTGCTAACAATTCGATTACGGCTTTGTTTGCCTTCCCTTTTTCCGGTGCTGCCGTAACGGCTAACTTTAAACGTCCTCCATATTCACCGATAATGCGGTTTTTGCTTGAACCTGGCTGGGTTCGGATGGATAGAATAACGCCTGAATTTGTCGTGACAAGATCAAGCATGTTAATAAACTACCGAGAATTCATTGAATTCACCGGAGTATACTTCCCAGCATACCTCTATATGCGTAACAAAAGCACCGACTGGCCCTTTTCTGCACCAATTCACGACTTTGTCTACAAGGTCTTTTTTACCTTCGAATATAGCTTCTACGCTACCATCTGAACAATTCTTCACCCATCCGGTAACACCACAAGCCAAGGCATTGTCTCTGGTAGAAGCCCGGAAAAAGACACCCTGGACCCTGCCACGAACATAAACATGTGCCCGCGTCATAGGCATATGCTCATTTTCCCGGATCTATTGGGAACCGTAAATGTGCTCGCTATCAGCTGCAGATGGCAAATAGTTTAAACCTATAAAGGTAAAGTTCACGATCCCAAACGAGATGAGTAACCAGAACGCTAAAATAACAGATGATTTTGATTTACTAATATTCATCTTGGGAAAAATAAGAGGGGTATGCAGGTATGCCAAATAGGCGAGCCACGTAATCAAAGACCATGTTTCTTTGGGATCCCACGACCAATAATCACCCCATGCTTTTTTCGCCCAAACCGCACCGGTAACTATACCTAGGGTAAGAAAGGGAAATCCAAAAGCAACTAATTTATAACTTAGCTTGTCAAAGTTAATCAGTGATATTTCGTTTCCTTTTTTCACTTCATTACTTTTTTTGTTTTTAGCAAATGGCTTTACTGCCAAAAAAATGCAGCTTGTGATAAATGAAATGCCAAAAGCTCCATACCCTAGCATATAGGTAATAACATGAGCTAACATCCAATTACTCTTCAGCGCCGGCATAATTGGCCTTATGGAAGAATCCTGAAGTGTTGCGTAAAGCAAAATCAACATAGCCAAAACAGATGCAAGTGCCCCGATAACTCTAAAATTATAGATGAATTCAAATATTATATAAACAAGGGCAGTACAACAAGCGTAAAACACAAGAGACTCATAAAGATTAGAAAAAGGCGGATGTCCTGCCTTAATCGAACGCGCTATTAACCATGTCAGATTAAAGCAAAACGCTAAAATAAATACGCCCAGAGATATCCACTTTATAGCAACAGACATCCACACTTCCCTTGCTATATATGCAACAGAAGCCACTATATACGCAATTAATGTAAGATTTATCAGGCTCATTTATTCCTCCACCTCCTTATTTGATTTTTTTCTCAGGAATGGCTTTATATAAAATATGAATACAACCCCAAAACACAATGCCCCAAAACCAGCATACACTATGGGAATGCCAGGGTCTTTCACAACCTGCAAACCAGAAAAACTTCCTGCTTCGGGGTCATAACTTGATTGATATATAACGTACCCCTTGTAAGTTAAAGGATCGTTTACCCTGATAGTCTTTTCCGCAACGGTTTGACCGTTTTCTTCAATTCTCAGCTTGCTGGTAAAGTGCTTGATCGAGTCACCCGTTGATTCATAGACCAGAGCTAAATTATTATCCGTATACCATGTGGCATATTGTTGATTGGAGAACAACCAATCATCGACCTTCCCGCTGGGGCCTTCAACTTCAACAAAGATTGCAGGCATCCCTACTTCATCCGACTTCTTAATCACCTCTTTCTTGAAATCAAAGGATGGGAAATAATTCGATACCATGATCTGATGATTCAAATCCGCGATGGTATATTTCTTCTCCAGTTCCCAGGGAATGGCGCTGGTAATATGGTTGTCCTTTATAGAGACCATTACCTGTTTTCCCTCGGGCGATTGGAACAATCGTATCGTATTTCTGGCCATATGCCCGCTGGCAATCCCACTGCACGTTATTTTCAGATTTTTATACTTCGCCGGATGCATTTTATCCCAGTCGGGGAATTTTTCAAATACCCAGCGGGTTTCTGATCCATCCGGACCGTTAATTTCCACCTGAACTGAAGGATTATCCGTTGGTTGTTCAGCAAGGGGCCTTCTGTCTCCATAGTTAAGCACGTATTGTAACATTCTTATGGAATAATTGGTTCCCTCAAGTTTGAAGGTTTTATTTAATTCCATAGGATAGTCTTGCGAGAGCCCTTGTTCTGATATCATGACGGAGATCTTGGGATGAGCGGTTTCAATAGAACTGACAGTTTTTTCCAGCTCTTCCTGGGAAGACAGCCAGATATATTCAACGCGCAGATTTTGCTTTTTATCCTCGTAATAGTTACGGTCGTGTGCGAGCAGCCATCCTTCGGCAGTAACCTTATCAGAACCAAGCAATTTTACAAAAATGGCTGGATTATCTGGTGTGTCTGAGGTATTTACCGGTTCCTGCTTTAATTCCGCATCGGGGATGTAATCCTTGATCGTTACTTTATATCCCGATCCGGGGACACGCTGCCTTTGTCCTACTTTTACCTCTAATATTTTCTGCCGGTCTTTATTTTTTATATAGGATACCAGTTGGAATTTTGGTTCATTTTTTTCCAATATGAAATCATCCAGGGCAATAGAAAATGGCAAATCTTTCTTCACATAATCCAATTTCCCTTGCCGGTTGATCAATTGTGTCAGAAAATAATTTACCGATTTTCCCTCGTAAACGTTTACACCGCCCTTTACCCCAAGCTGGAATTTTACTACGCCACCGACTAATATCAAGACAAGACTGAGATGGGTAAGAATAAAACCCGTTTGCATGAACGTATTTCTCCACCTTTTGATCGTGCAACAAATGAGATTCGCACACAACAATACCAAAAGGAATGCAAACCAGTACGAGTAAAAGACATTATTTAATTCAGTTATTCTGAAAAAGGTAGCGAGGGTGTATCCATATTTTGCGGTATATTCATCCAGGGTTCTTCCCTGGAGAATCACTGTTCCCAAAATGCACGCTACAACCAGGACCAAGATGATTACGACTGCAAGTTTGACCGAACAGAAGAAGTCCCAAACCTTATTCGAGCCCCTTCGTTCTGATTGATTGATAGAAATCTGATTCGTTTTTTTTCTGTCGTCTTTTGCTTCTGTTGTCATATGAGGTTGATTTTGTTTTCCATTTTTCATAAATTTCAATACGTAAAATGATAAAAAATATTACCTTGCCGCATAATTACCAATGCCAGCAATAGTAATTGCATCAATTCAGCTTTTCGAACCCTTGAAGTGACAAAATCTCTTGAGTGGGGTTGTTTTGAAACTTGGTTTGCGAATTGTGGATAACGCAGGTTTGGTGATTCTGGTTATTTGAATTACTACAATTTCCCAACCAACATTTCTTCCGGCAGTTCGAAACTCCCGGAAGAAACTATTTCCTCAAACAACTTACTTTCCTTCACTCTCTTCTATTTCTTCGGATACTTCTGCTTCAGTTGACTCTGTCTCTGCTGGCGCCGTTTCCGATTGCCCGGCAGATTCAGGTATTTGCTCCGTGAGTATAGAAGATTCTTTTGGAGGTAATGAAGCAACGGCGGTTAGTATTAAAAATTCCACCCTCCTGTTTTCTTTCTTTCCGGCAGTCGTGCTGTTGGATGCAATTGGACGATTTGGGCCAAAACCAGCAATATGAACCCTACCTTCTCCTATGTTTTCACTTTTTGTCAAAAAGTGAAATACACTTAATGAACGTGCTGCAGACAGATGATGGTTGGAATCCCAGAGGTTCCTTGTCCTTCTAATGGGATCTGTATCGGTATGACCATCAACCCTGACGGAGATTTGAGGATTTTCTTTTAAAAATGCTGCCACCTTCTTTAAAGCATTCTCTCCTTGAGGTTTTATTGTGGCCATACCTGAATCAAAGAGTATTTTTTCAGGGAAAAGAAGCACTGGTCCTTCCACGGTATCTCTGACTGTGGCGCCTTCACCAATCGACCGTGCAAGTTTTCTGAGTTTTTCCATCTCTGCTTCACTTGCCCGTAATTTGTCCGATACGGAAGAAAGCTGTCCCTTAAGCCTTGCAATTTCTTCAGATTGATCTCTTATGGTAATCGCCTGTCTTCTGTTTAAATTTCTCAGCTCGTTCATCTCAGCACAACCCGACATTCCTGCAAAGGCTATCAAAAGGAAGAGCTTTATATACTTTCCATATTTCACCATTTTTTTCCCTCCCGCGGGTGAGATAGAATAAAATTCTATACCATCAAGAAACAGCCTAACTATCAATAATAAACCAAACTATAACATTTGACATCCTTGTTTTCAAGCGTTTTTTCAATGAATTAATTTTAATGGATACTTTCTCTGCCCTGATTACCGGTAAACTTTATCAGGATCGAATACCTTATTCTCAGTAATTTGAATACTATCTGTCCCCGGTATATATTCCCGGTAATAGCATGTCTTATATCCCGCATGACAGGCAGCAACATGCTGTTCTACCGCAAAAACGAGTGAATTCCCTTCGCAATCGAAAAACACCCTTTTTACCAGCTGAATATGACCCGAAGTCTCCCCCTTAATCATCAGCCGATTTTGGGAACGGCGGAACACATGCACCTTCCCTGTTTCAATCGTCTTTTCAACCGCGTCTTTATTCATATAACACAGCGTAAGCACCTTCCCATCCTGCACATCGACAATTACTGACGGGATAAGCCCCTTTTCATTGAAGTGTAATTTTTCTAAAAGTTGCATACAACATCTCCTTTCCACAATGGGGTCACCCATTTCCATTCATTTCCATATTTCCCTTTTACTTTTGAGGACACTTGAAAGCATAGCAACACCTTGTTCGGAAAAGGCACGAGGTAATTTCCGAGTGCCACCCCAACGTGATGTTCCAAAATGGAATATCAAGTTCTTAAACTCCTCCTTCGTTAATTGAAACATAAAGTATTCTGGAAAACTTTCTGTCATGTAATGATCTTGGGGCATTTTAATGTTACAATTTTATTGCATAGACATCTCGCCGCATCTTCCGGATCATCGGCCTGCATAATACTCGAAATAACGGCAATACCGTCTGCCCCTTCACCTAAAACTGCTTCTACATTTTTTTCATTAATTCCACCTACTGCAACAATGGGTATATGAATTTCTTTTTTTAGTTTCTGAATCTCTTCAACCCCGGTTGGCTTGAGGAATCCTGCCTTTGAGGGTGTATCAAAAATAGGTCCAAACGTGATGTAATCAGCTCCGTCGTTCTGGGCCTGCAATGCCTCTTCGTGTTTGTGGGTAGATACGCCAATGAGCCTTTCAAAGCCGAGTAATTTCCTCCCTACATCAAATGGCAGCGACTGCCAGCCAAGATGCATGCCATCCGCTTCAACTGCGAGGGCAATGTCGACCCTGTCGTTAATGATGAACGTTGCATTGAAATCCAACGTTATCTTTCTTAGTTCACCTGCCAAAGAATAAAGCTCGTGAGTTGCGAGCCCCTTTTCCCGTAATTGTACCGTCTTAACGCCTCCCTTTAAGGCCAGTTTTATGGTGTCTAAAAATGAATGTTTGCAGAGATTTCTATCGGTGATCAGAGTAAGGAAAAGATTATTGATTTGTTTCTCATTCATTACCAAAACACAGATTTTAAATTCGTTCTTTTCATGGTTTACCTTTCAAAATTTACTACTGTTTGGATATCTTTAACAAATATTTCTGCCTTTTCTATTGCCTCTGACGAGACGTTACACTCTTATAATAAAAACTATTTTCATGTAATAATGTTGCAACCCTGAGCTCCTCCGTCGCCCGTTGATATTCATCTTGTGCAAGGAGTCTGCCTTCTTTCTTACCTATTCTCTCGACCATAAAATAACGCCTTCTTTTTTAACCATCATGATGAAAGTGCTAACCTTGTCTCTGAAGTCTGTCTCAGAAAGAAATATCGCTGAAACCACAATATCATATAATAACTCATATTCATAAATATTATCGTATATTTCATATTTTACAGACCTTGGTACATTGGCATCACAAACAAAAAACAAGTCTATATCAGAATCTTCCAGAAAATCTCCTCTCGCCTTTGAACCGTAGAGTATTACCTTCTTTATTGATGGGTGTTTTCTGGTTAAATCGTTGATAATGCCGCTAATTCCAAGCTGTTCGTAGTAATTCAGTGATACCTTATCTATCGTATTTTTATGTATCATATTATCCTATTTATCAAACAACCAGTTCTGGTATGAATTTTTTATCGATATGCTTATTATTCCGTTTCAGAAGCGGGTTTACAACCTGACTGATGAATTCCTCCACCTGCTGTGGCGCCCTGCCAACGAGTCTGACGGGGTCAGTAATTTTTTTTAACTTCGATTTAATTGGAGAAAATGAAGGGTCTTGTGCGACTCGTTCCAAAAGGTCGTTTTTGCTCCCCTCTTCTTTTACCCTGCGGGCAGCCTCCATGGCGTGTCTGCGGATCTTTTCGTGCAGCTCCTGGCGATCTCCCCCTGCATTCACAGCCTCCATGAGGATGTTTTCGGTTACCATAAAAGGTAATTCTTCGGCAAGATGGCGGCTGATAACGGAGGGGTAGACGCTGAATCCTGAGACAACGTTCAATACAATATTTAATATGCCATCGATAGCGAGAAATGCTTCAGGAACAGCGATTCTTTTGTTGGCAGAATCATCCAGCGTCCTTTCGAACCACTGGGATGCGGCTGTAAATGCTGGATTTAAGCAATTACACAGCACGTAACGTGCAAGGGCTGCTATCCGCTCGCAACGCATAGGGTTCCTCTTGTAGGCCATGGCGGAGGAACCGATCTGTTCTTCTTCAAAGGGTTCTTCCACCTCTTTCAGGTGTTGCAGGAGTCGCATATCATTCGAAAATTTTTGGGAAGATTGAGCAATTCCCGCGAGGCTAAACACGATCTGGCTGTCGATTTTCCGGCTGTAGGTTTGACCCGTTACCGGATAATATCCGTCAAATCCCATTTTTTTCGTGACCAGTTCGTCCAATCCCTTGACCTTTTCCGTATCATTGTGGAAAAGCGCCATGAAACTTGCCTGGGTACCGGTGGTTCCCTTTACCCCGTGAAACCGCAAACCCCTGATCCTTAATTCAATTTCTTCAATATCGAAGATGTAATCCTGGATCCATAAACAAACCCTCTTTCCTAAGGTGGTTGGCTGTGCCGGCTGAAAATGCGTGAAACTCAGGGTTGCAAGGTCTTTGTATTTGATTGCCTGACCTGAAAGTGCGCTGACGATATTGACCAGTTTTGCAAAGATGATGCGCAGTCCTTCTCTCATCTGGATGAGTTCGGTATTGTCCTGCACATAGGCACTGGTCGCACCAAGATGGATAATAGGCCTTGCATTTGGACACTGTTCACCATAAGCGTGGATGTGTGACATAACGTCGTGTCTGAGTTTCCGCTCGTATTCCCGTGCAACATCAAAGTTGATCGTGTCCTGGAAGTGCCGCATTTCATCGATTTGATCGCTGGTAATTACTCCCACCCCAAGTTCTTGCTGCGCCTCTGCAAGTGCAATCCAAAGTCGCCTCCAGGTACTGAATTTATATTGATCAGAAAAGAGAGCACACATTTCTTTGCTGGCATACCGCTCGGAAAGGGGAGATTGATAGGTGTTGTATCGATTGGTCGATGGCATAAAGGTATTGCAACTATGTACGTAACAAAATATTTTGAGATTTTCAGATTAACCCTGTCAGGGGTTAAAACCCTGACAGGGTTGACTCGCGAATTTCATGCTTCACCTGCCTGTCGGGCAGACAGGGATTTTGTCTTTTCCGGCTCGTCCGTGTCAGGGTATTTTAATCATAAAAGGATGAAAATCAACAGGAAATAAAAAAGGCGTTGACTGTTCAGGTACAACGCCTTTTACTGGGAAATTTCTCCTTCGAACTTTTCGCGGGTTCGGGTTTGCAACCTGAACCCTTATTTTGGAATTTTCTGCCTTGCAAAATACCCGGGTTCAAGTTAAAAAACTTAACCGTGCTATTGTAATCCGTGCCTTATACCATCAATGCCTGTGGCCGCACGGAGCCGATGCCATCGCCTCTTCCTCCTCTGGTATCTCACCAATGACCGCATTGGTCGTAAGCAGGAGGGTGGCAATGCTTGCTCCATTTTGCAACGCCACTTTTACAACCTTTGCTGCATCAATGATGCCGGATTCTACCATATCAGTATATTTTTCACCAAAGGCATCATATCCATAATTACCGGTAGCATCTTTTACATTTTGCAGGATAACGGCGCCTTCCAGCCCGGCATTCTCAGCAATCAGCTGAATGGGTTTTTCGATGGCTACCCTGACAATGTTTACGCCAATTTTCTCGTCACCCCTGACAGACACCGTATCTAATGCCTTCGATGCCCGTATCAGGGCAACTCCCCCACCCGGCAGGATGCCTTCGTCAACTGCCGCCCTTGTGGCCTGCACGGCATCCTCAACACGGTATTTCTTTTCCTTCATCTCCGCTTCCGTGGCCGCCCCGACGTTAATCCGTGCTATTCCACCCGAAAGCTTTGCAAGACGCTCCTGCAATTTCTCGCGATCGTAGTCAGAGGTCGTTGTGTTTATTTCTGCCTTAATCTGTGCAATTCTTCCCTGCACTTCGTTCTTATCACCAGCCCCCTCAATGATTGTGGTTTCATCCTTGCCGATAACCACTTTTTTTGCCCTGCCGAGGTCTGCCAGTTGCACGCCGGAGAGTTGGATGCCCAAATCTTCAAACAGGGCTTTCGCCCCTGTCAGGGCCGCAATGTCTCCCAGCATTGCCTTTCTTCTATCACCAAATCCGGGCGCCTTTATCGCTGCACATTGCAGGGTCCCCCGGAGTTTGTTGACAACAAGCGTACTGAGCGCCTCTCCTTCCAAATCCTCAGCGATAATAATCAATGCCTTGCTTGATTTGGCAATCTTTTCCAATAAAGGAACAAGATCCTTAATGGCAGACAATTTCTTTTCGTATATCAGGATGTAAGGATTCTCAAAGATTACCTCCATCGTTTCCGGCGAGGTCACAAAATAGGGAGATACATACCCTTTATCGAATTGCATCCCTTCCACAACGTCTACCGTTGTTTGAAGACTTTTTCCCTCTTCTACCGTAATTACTCCATCCTTACCCACCTTGTCCATGGCATCTGCTATTTGGCTGCCAATCTCTTCGTCATTGTTTCCGGCAATAGTAGCAATTTGTGCAATCTCTTTTTTGCCTGATATTTTAATGCTCATCCTGGTTAATTCTTTTGTCAGGGCATCCACAGCCTTTTCAATACCATGTTTAACATCTACCGGATTTGCTCCGGCTGTAATATTCTTAAGACCTTCCTCAAAGATTGCCTCAGCTAAAAGTGTTGCCGTAGAGGTGCCGTCGCCCACCATGTCATTGGTCTTGGACGCCGCCTCTTTCACCATCTTTGCACCCATATCTTCGTAAGGGTCTTCGAGTTCTATTTCCTTTGCAACCGTAACGCCGTCGTTAACCACAGAAGGAGAGCCAAAACTCTTTTCGATAACCACATTTCGTCCTTTCGGCCCTAAAGTGACCTTAACGGCTTGAGACAATTTCTTAATACCCCTTTTTATAGCCTCACTGGCGTCGTACCCATAGATAATCTTTTTTGCAGCCATCACTCCCTCCTGAAATATTATTCAATTACCGCTAAAATGTCGTCCTCGGACATCAACAGATACTCTTCGCCATCGATCTTCACTTCCGTGCCGCCGTATGAACTGAAAAGGACCCTTTCTCCCTTTTTCACCTGGAACTTTGCCCGCTCTCCGTTTTTCAATAACTTTCCGTTCCCGAGGGCAACAACCTTCCCTTCTCTTGGTTTTTCCTTAGCCGTGTCAGGCAATACAATGCCTCCCGCGGTCTTCCCCTCTGCCTCTGTCCTTTTTATCAATATCTTCTCACCTAATGGCATCACATTCATACCTCACATCGCTCCTTTCTTTCATTATCCTCATACTCTATTTTTCACCACTTTGTCTTTATACACGCGTATATCCTGATGCAAAGCATACGTCTGACAGACTATTTCCAGTAATACTTTGCAATGACTTGCTCGACAGAATCCCGTAAGATGTTAACGTTTATTGGTTTTGGTATCAGGGTGTAGGCATTCGCGGTAATAAGGTCTATCTGAAGCTCCTTTGTTATTTCGCCAGATATAAAAATGCAGGGAATCGTGAGCCTGATTTCCCTTTTAATAATTTTGAATGTCTCTAAACCACTATAATCAGGAAGGTGCGCATCTAAAATCAGGAGATGCACTTCTTCATTTCTGGCTATTTTTATAGCCTCCCGCCCGCAACTGGCAAGATAGGTGGTATAACCCTTCGGCTCGAAAATATCTTTTATGCTGTCACGGCATGATTCATCGTCATCGGTTATCAGAAGTGAATAATGCCCTGCACGCGGATCTAACAATGCCATCATATCAAATCCTCACTCGATCTAAAAAAAACGTTACTCTCAAAATTAGCAAATAACATACCAACAAAATCCCAATAACCCTTTTCATGATACATAGTCAAGCATCAATCGGGCAATGAGGTAATTTAGCATGGCATAAAAACTGGCATAGTGCTTTATAATACAAGTACTTAATACTTTATTGAAACCTATATTTATTTATTTTACAAATTTTTATTTTATTTATCAACACGATTTTGCCGTTGTCATTTTGACACCTTCAGGGTACGCAAGTTTTTGTTACTGTCACTCTGGCAGGCACATCTACCGTACCTGTTCCCGACTACATCCTTGATTAATAAACAGTATGATACTATAATCTCCCCATTTGCATTTGATAATTCTATCGGGCGGCACTGACAAACCCTGTTTGTCAGTGCGGATACATGCACAATGTTTTACCCGAATCAGCCATTTTGGAATTTAAACGAGTCGGAAAAGACAAAATCCCTGTCTGCCCGACAGGCAGGCGAAACACGAAATTCGTGAGTCAACCCTGTCAGGGTTAGTCATTTTTGCTAAAACCTGTCCCTGCTTGTTTTGAGCAGGGAATGTCTAAATTATCTTTGGAAGTCACTATAAATAAGTCACAAAAGGTCAACATGAGCTTTTCTGCCTTGCTGAAAAAAATCACCTCGATACTCGATTTAATCAAATTCAGCCACACGATATTCTCGTTCCCTTTTGCCGTAATGAGCGCATTTCTTGCAGCAGGCGGCATGCCCGGACTGAAACAATTACTGCTTATCCTTGCCGCGCTGATAGCAGCCAGGAGCGCTGCCATGGCCTTTAACCGGCTGGTTGACACCTCGTACGATGCTCATAACCCACGCACCGCGTATCGTGTCTCCCTGCAAAAGAAGATCGGCAGAAACTCCGTGTGGGTATTTACCATCTTCTGCGTCATGCTCTTTATTACCTGCGCATGGCTGCTCAATCACTTGGCCTTCTTTATGTCCCCATTGGCCATCCTCATCATCTTTGGGTATTCGTACACAAAGCGGTTTACCCATTTGTCCCATTTCGTCCTCGGCCTTGCATTAGGGCTGTCACCCATCGGTGCATGGGTAGGAATTCAAGGAACTTTGACAACGACACCTTTCCTGCTGGCCATTGCCGTAGTCTTGTGGACGGCGGGATTCGACATTATTTATGCCTGTCAGGACCTGGAACATGACGTGAAATCGGGATTATATTCCATTCCTAAAAAACTAGGCATCAAAGGGGCATTAATACTCTCGGGCATATTGCACCTTTTTATGGTATGCGTGCTGCTGGCAGTATCACGATATACCGATTTGGGTAGTATTTATACGATTGGGGTATGTATCGTTGCCGTATTGCTCATTTATGAGCATGCCCTCGTCAGGCCAAAAGACCTGTCAAAAATCAACACGGCCTTTTTTACCGTGAATGGAATCATCAGCGTTGGCCTCATGGGTGTAACGTTACTCGATATCTTTGTGAGGTAAGTTTGGATATGGAATCGCAAATTTCTGCAGAGCGGATGAGGCTTGAACAACATCTCGCAAAGGTATGCGATAAGAACAGCTCATGTGGAGAAGCGCGGATGCGTCTCGCTTGTGCGAAATCCATGGATTGACAAATAAAACAAATTTGTAACAATTTAGTTTTTGAAAAAGTAGGGGCGAAGCATTTGCTATAATCGGCATAAATGCGTTCATACCCAAACCAGCAAATGCTTCGCCCCTACACTGCGCGGCAAACATCGTCATTATTGGAATTTTTCAAAAAACTAAATAGTTACCTACTATTTCATCTTTTGCGCAATAACCACATGATCAGGGAGAAGATGATGCTGATGATGATACAGGTGGTGATGGGAAAGTAAAAACTAAAGTTTTTCTTCTGAATGGCGATATCGCCGGGAAGCCTTCCCAGAAAAGGGATCTTGCCCCCGATCACGAACAGCCCTCCTGCGATAATCATAAGAATGCCGAGACCTATTAAAATCTTGCCAAATGCACCTAATTCAGTCATAACGCACACCTCCATGTTTTTACCTTTTCTCTGTCTAACTGAGCGCAGCGCAGTCGCAACCAAAAATTTGACTGCGACTTCGTTTTGCTGTAAAATGTAAAATATCTTACAGAAAAAGTCCCCAAAGGGCAATCCTTATACGTTGATGTTCAAAAAGATGCAAATCCGTGATAAAACCACGTATCAATTTAGTATTTTGAGGAATACCTCCGGAGGGGTAAAATATAAAGAGTAAATCTACAAATTCTGCTGGTGTGAGAAGAGGTTGACAAACATTTCATAAAGGGAGATCAAATGATCTTTAAACAGCTAAACAGGACGGCCTGCAAAACCTACCTCGTCGGCTCTGAAACTTCAAAAGAAGTGATTATTGTGGACCCCGTGCTGCCGCAGGTAAACGAATATGCGTCTCTTCTGAAAAACGAAGGGCTAAAACTAACCCATGTGCTGGATACCCACACCCACGCAGACCACATCTCCGGCGCCGGAGCGCTTGTTGATCTCACGAGCGCCGTATACGTCATGCATCAGAATTCCCCCGTCCGTTGTGTGTCCTTCCGTGTGCCTGACGGGTTTGAGTGCCATCTGAGTGACATCCCCGTCAAGGTCATGCACACGCCGGGGCATACGAAGGATAGCATGTGCCTGGTCTTCCCGGACCGTATTTTAACCGGCGATACGTTATTTCTAGACGATGGCGGGGCAGGCCGTACCGATTTACACTGGGAATCCCTGCAAAAGATTATGAAATTACCGGATCGTCTCATGGTATATCCTGCCCATGAATACCGCGGTCGCGAGCCCTCCGGTTTGGGTGAACAAAAAAAGCGCAATCCTAACCTACAACCCCGTTCGAAAGAGGAGTATATCAAATGGCTGACCGACATGAAACTCGGTCCGGCCGATTGGATGAACGATGTCTTAAAGGCCAATTATGCCTGCACCCGTGATCCCAGGGCGGCGCATATCCCTGCTGATACCCCCTCGTGTGAGATGAAGGGTACCATGGCGCCGGGAATTGCAGAACAGCAGGTACCCACCATTAGCGTTGCCGAGGTCAGAC
Source organism: Candidatus Brocadia sp. WS118 (assembly GCA_007618135.1). Lineage (GTDB taxonomy): Bacteria > Planctomycetota > Brocadiia > Brocadiales > Brocadiaceae > Brocadia. The sequence goes on from PHFX01000160.1 coordinate 48,782, forward strand.
GCCGTCTGGAAACAAAACAACTCGACGGTACGGTTATCCTGGACGTCCGGGAACCAGCGGAACTCAAAGGCGAGCTGGGAGTTATTCCGGGCGCGCTCAACATCCCGGTAGGACAGGTAGCACAACGGCTGAAAGAACTGGAAAAGCTTAAAGAAAAGGAGATTGTCACCCTCTGCCGGAGCGGGGCGCGGGCGCATATCGCCGCCGCCACTTTACTGAAAGCCGGGTTCAGGAAGGTATTCAACATGAGCGGTGGTATGACTGCCTTTCGCCAGGCAGAAAAAAAACCGTAGCGATGGGAGCATTCCCATAGCCATTTCGTATATTAGGTGGTGAATGAAAAGCTATTTTTTTTCATAATAATTTAGTTTTTTGAAAAAGTAGGGGCGAAGCATTTGCCAGTTTGGGTATGAATACATGTATACCAATTATAGTAAATGCTTCGCCCCTACACTGCGCGGCAAACATCGCCATTAATGGATTTTTTCAAAAAACCAAACGGTACAGGTCATCTCCGGGCAGAAGCCTAATCCTGGGGTATTAACATGAAGGCGCTGTACATCGTTCAAGGAATTCCAGATACGCAAGCGCTTCTTCGGAGGTTCGCCCGCACATCTCTTCCCGTGGCCGAAGGCTCAGGCACACTGCCGGCCTTTCCGGCTTGCCGAAGATGAGGCACCGATTATCCGGACTGAGTTGCAGACACCGGATACCGGCAGGTTTACCGTCCGGCATGCCAGGAATGGGAGACGAAATCGACAACGCAATACAACATGCCCCGCAACCAATCCTGCATTTCATGCAATCACCTCTTAACCCGAACAAGTCGGAAAAGACAGAATAAGACACACGAATTCGCGAGTTTACCCTGTCAGGGTTCATGATATTCGTATTTTTGCTAAACATGTCAAGATTATCTTTGGAAGACCCTATCTTCCCCACTTGCCCTGCATGTCCGTAACGTCCAATCTCAGAATCTCCAGGTTCCGGTAAACCACGTCATTCGACAGAGACTCCTGCCGTATTTTATCAGGGTTGTCCTCCAGGTGCTTTAAGAGGATGTCCATTCCCTGTTTCTTTTCCTCTAACGTTTCCACGAAATAGATGTTCCCCCGGATGATGACCGACCGGAATTCATGTGCGCATTCATTCATGATATACCCTTTGTCTTCGATGATAGTGGCGCATACGTTTGGGTTCTCTTGCATAAATTCAGACTTCAACCCTCTCCGTCTGCTATGGAAATAGAAGGCATTTTTTCTTTCATCGTAACCATAGCTGAGCGTCACAATATAGGGTTCATTGTTTCTGCACAACGCAATGGTCAGATACTTCCCGGCTTTTATTATCCGCAGTACTTCATTCCGGTCCTGTATTTCTCTCTCTTTTTTCTGCAGATGATATCGTGGCATCATGTTTCAAGCCTTTGAATTCCTTAGCATCACCTTAGGTAGCCACAGGCTTTCTGCCTGCGTGAAACAATCAACAAACTAAGGATGGGTGCATTCCCAATTTTTCGTAAATCGGGTTAACCGGGTAGGGTGGGCATCGCCCACCAAATATCACGCACTCGCTCACATTACCTGTTTTTGGTGGGCGATGCCCACCCTACTGCGATGGCAAGGCACGCCTTGCCGCTACAATTTTATAAGATGTACTCAGCCATACCGTTCATTCATTTTTTTGCAAAATATTGGCTGATAATCAGATGATCTTTTCGCCGGTAAGGGCGCGCAAACTTTGGATAAACCGTGTCTTCTTCTTATTCGTTTCCCTTAAGACGGCCAGGTAGGATTCCCACTCCTTTGCCCGATGGGTCTTTCGATAAATGTCGCGCACCTGTTTCAGGTAGCCCACAGCTATTTCGTACGCTGAAGGCTTCGTTAACGCGATCTGATTTTCTGCCAACTCACACCATATCTTGAGCGCCTCGTCAGGGTACTTCCCTGCGATAGCGCGGGCAACCTGAACGTGCTCGTCGGAAAACCAATGATTTTTGGCGTAAGACTTTTTGTACCAATGCAATACCATGTCAGCGTCTTTCTCCTTGTCCGCTATATCAATTAATACATCATATGCAGGGAAACTTTTGGAATACCTTTCTTTTCCTTTTGGTGGATTCTTTTGTTCTCCTTTGGTATGAGCATTTCCCGTTTCCAAAAATTTTAACGCCCAGTCCCTGATCGTTGCTTCCGTCTTAGTTTTCGCCGCCGCTTCTATGAGTTTGTTGTAATTTGCCAGGCAGGGTGAATCTAAAAATTCTTCCTGCCGTAAGAGTAAAATTGAATTATAGTCACCGCTTTTTTCTGCAAGTTTTGCAATATGTTCCCTCAGGGTACTCGCAATCCCCGGGTATTTTTGACCAACCTGCTGCATACCCTCTTCCGCAGCTTTTCTGGCTTCATCATATTTTTTTGTCCCAACCAGCCTCTCGACATACCGCACCCAACTGCCGGTGATTTTTGCCTCTTTCGCGCATAAGGGAAGCACCTCTTCATTCCGGCCGGATTTTTCTAAGGCGGAGATAAGAAAATTGGATATACGGTCTCTCCGGTAGTTGGTGCTAAATTCGTTGTTAGAATTCTTTGAAGATGGCAAACGAGCAAGCCTGTCTGATAAATTATCTGCCACCGCAGACCATGCCGATGTGTCACGTATTGATTCCAGGATTTCGTATGTGTTGCCGCACAGATCGTATTCGTCCTGCAATTCCGCTTCTATGATAAACATAATCTTCCTGACGTTTGGCCATTCACACTTCTTAACCGCTTTGAATCCGATTTCCAGGCATTCAGAAATTTGTACGGCTGAATCACCTTCATCATCGCAGGTTTCAACGTACGCATTCCCTTTCTCCAGCAATTCACCGGCAATGGTAGTGACGGCATCGTAATAACCCTGGTCAAAAAGCGTCAACATCATAGACTTCACCCTGCTGAAGTCAGACGGATTCCCTTCATCCGACCAATGGTTGTGCCATGCCGGTTCTGATGTAATATTGTCTATCTCCTGATGTATGCTGGAAACGAGTTTCTCTACCTTGCCACCGGCCAACCGTGCGCTGTCCAAAAGTTCTGTATAAACCTCCGGATACTTATTTGCAAGCCTTATCACGAATTTCACCAAAAACTCCTTGTCGTGCTGGTCAAGAAACTCTGCAATGTCGCTGTCCGGGGTTGATTTAGCGGAAGACTTTTTTGGTCGGGTTTGGGTATCTCCGGCATCATCAGAATCGTCGTACTCATCATCTTCATCATCTTCACCGTCGTCAAGGCCTTCCATCCTCTTGACATCCGGGTCCGTCGATTGCGCCGTTGGTATTTTTCTCTTTTCTTTAATAGCCTGAGAAAATGCCAGGAGCGTGGCAACGGCATGTTTGCAACCACTGCTGTAGGGACAGGTGCAATCGGATACGATTTCCTTCTGCTGGCCTTGCCCGTGTACCGTAACCAGGGTTGTATATTCATCCGTGCCAGATACGGTGGCGAGAATCCCCTTCGGTGCAATTCTTAGGTTTGTAACCCGGCCACGCCTGAAATAATCTTCTCCCCTTTTTAAAATCCGGCTGCCAACCCAATCCATCAAATCATTCCAGGTTAATTCTCTAAAATCCTCTTCCAGATTTTTCAATGACAATCTTCCTCCTTCATGGTGCATGAATCTTCATTTTATTTATGTGGTTAATGGAGCGAAGAGGCTCTTCGCTCTCCATGGAAAACCAGTACGTCGAATATCGAATATCGAACAAGGAATGTTGACTGATGAAGTAGGGACACGGAGCACCGTGTCCCTACTAAATTCCTTGTTCTGTAGTTCGATCTTCTCTTTAAATAAGCCGCTAAAGGCATAATTTACGTTTAGGGATTTCAAACCGACCATGTAGTGGCAATTCATGAATTGCCACTACAGCGCTACAGGTCGCCGAATGCCTAATTCAACAATAAACCTCACAATCCCCATCTGCTCAAGCTCTGCCAGGGCAAGATGCGCCGTGTTTGGCTGGTAGTGATCATAGTTCCTGATAAAATCCCCCCGCAATATCCAATATTTTGAGGGGTCTTTCCGAAAGACTTCAATGGATGCATACACTGCCGGATCGTACCTTTCCCAGAGCCCGCCCTGTGACCTGAACGTAGGTATGCCACTTTCTGCCGATATACCAGCACCCGTCAACACAACACACTGCTTGAGGTTACTCAGTAATTCAGCAACTTCTTTATATAAAGCTTCGCTGTCAACGTTTCTATTAGTCAAAAATATTTCCTCGTTTTTTACTTATTTCTTATTATCAAATAACTGAGTGTCCTAGTGTCAATGAGTACAATCTTACTGTTGACTTACTTTGCAGTAGAAAATTAACATGTGGTATTCTAGGCAGTAGCTATGTCAGGAAAAGTCAAAAGTGTTTGCCAATCAGAACGCCATCAAGCCAAACGCATCCGATTGTCATACAACTTTGATGTACAATAATTATTTTGCTGAATTCTTTTCGTAATATTCTTGCAGTTTTTTGGGAAACATTTTTACAAAAAACAATGCCTGTTTATATAGTTCATAAATCTCTTCAGCCGTATTTTCTAACGGAAAAATCGCGAAATTTTGATGGACAAGTTCATTCCGAAAGTTTCCTAATTTAAGAAAGGCTTGAATAGCATTTTCAAGTTGTTTGTCTGTTCGAACTTCCTTCTGCATGAAATCTTTAAACCCATCTCCAAATAACCCAAAAAAACTATTAGCATTTTTTTCTTTCCAAGAAAAATATGTATGGTACTGTCTCTCTATTGCTTTGTTTTGAATGAAGCGTAAGATCAACTCTGTATAATTTGTTTTCTCTTGAAAAAAATTCATTAAGCTTTCTTTTAGAACTGCCTCAAAATAACTTGCTGCAGATAACAGTAATGTTTTTCGAAAATTATCGTCGACATTGCTTTGAAATGATATTTCACCATTCTTCTTAAGGTAATCAAGCAACTCACGATTATCATTATAAAGGCGGTCAATGACAGTTGTTTCCATTGCTATATTCGACTACTTAATTTTAATGATCTCGCGTGCTCGTTTCAGTCGCGTCAAAAGGTTAGATTTGCTGGTTGTTGTTCTTTCAGCTGCTGCTAAAAATTTACTATCAATCTTCATTTCATTGACAGAATCAGGGTCAATTTTTCCGACAACCATCTTTTTGCTGGCGTAAGCTTCTTGGCAAGTTGCTGCGAATATTGACTCAAACAATGTGATACTGAAACGCTTTACCGTACTTTGAAATGCATCGTTTGCCAGATGTGTGCAACTTTCAAGAAACGATTCAAAAAGGGATTCGAAATACTTTACATCTTCCTCTCCATACTCCCTCGCATGCAACGAAAAAGCATTAAGGAATTTGACCATTGATGGATTATATTTATCTCCCATAATTAGCATTGCAAAACCACGAAGTAGAAATTCAAGATCTTTCATGTGCATGTCTGGTTCAGAAATTCCTGTGAGACGACGCCATTCCTTCTTGATGTTCACGCGGTAAAGCATGTCATAAAACTTAGAGTGATACAGACTCATTCTGATCTCTTGGGGTATTAGGTTGATCCCACCAGAATTTAGGCGATTGAAAATTTCATAAATCGCAGAATCGTCATCTTTGGGAGAAACCTGCTTTACGATTACGCTTCGAATTGGGCGTAAATCAAATGCGGATCGATATTCACTGAGCGTAGAATAATTGAGGCTACTGAACTTGTTTCGTTGGTTTGGAAGCTGTTCTGGAAGACTCAGATTAAACTTAGTGAAAAAACGATCATCTTCGAGTATTTCGTCTGGAATTTTCCCATATTCATCGAATATCCGACGGAGTTCTGTCCGTTTTTCTTTTTTGGGAAATCTTTGCTTGATAAAATAGTAAATTGACATTAGCCGTTGTTGCCCATCTATGACTAAGAACTTGTTACGAGATTCTTCATATAAAAAGATTTGCGGTACGGGAAGACCAATGATCATGGACTCAATTAGTTTTGATGCCCGCTTAAGATCCCAAACATAATTTCGTTGAAACCCAGGGATCTTTACTGTACCAGATTCAATGAAATTGAACAAAGTAATGACGTTGAAGTCGTTTGGAGATGCCGTGAGTTCATACTCATGGAGTGGATATTCCCATTCTTCATCAGTACTTTCATCTTCATACCAAGATTCTTGATCTGCCCGTTCTTCCATTGTTTCCTCCATTAATAGGTTCCTTACAACACAATATGAATTTTCATCAGAACATATTCAAAATACTTTATCAAAAACAGTTCCTCCTACTTTTGGGATCACAATATTCTAATGTTCGCTATCTTACTGCCATTACCACAAATACTCACGTCCGGCTAAGAAGAAAAGCAGGTTACTTTTCTCATTTTTCGTTGTTCTTGACGTAACCTAAACCATCATAATTCTCTTTTGTCTTATTTCATATATGAGTGGTATCCACGTGTCTTTTTCATAAGCCTCCGAAGAAATTGGCACGGCCTCAATCCGGGGATCAACCCTCTATGCTATCTGCATAAGCAATTTTCCTTCCTCGAATCTGTCCTTACCAAAATCGGGTGAAATAACGGCGATATCTATATCACTGCAGGTATGTTCTTTTCCAGATACATAAGAACCATAAAGTATAGCCTTTTCTACCTTGATACCTCTTGCAGCCAATGCTTCCACAAACTTTTTATTATGTTTCTAATTTCTGGATCAACCATTAACTGTTTTATACTTTGAAAAAGCAAGGTCGGGCTTACAGGTAACGTTTATCATGGAATTTATATCTGAAACCGTATTTTAAATATTTCATTCTGTTCTTTTAACTTCAAATCTTTCATTAACAAGTTCAAGCGCTTTCGTTATCCAGTGTATATCAAATCTCAACCCTGATTCGATTAACAACTTAATGAGAGGACTTGCTTCTGCAATCAGCCTATTCTTTTTAGCAAATAGAATAATTCCCACAGTTCCCATCACTGATACATTAAAAGTATGTGCGCATTTCCTTGCCTGTAAATCGTCCAAAATAACTTCACAACCAGAATGCTCTATAGCAAAGGTAATAACCTCTGATTCTCCTTTTCCTAAATCCCATCCTGCAACATCCGAAGGTATCTGAAGTGAGTCTTTTAAGGTTATAACATTTTTAGAGGAAAGAAAAAGGTCCCACCTTAATTGTTCTTCTTTATAAAAAAACAATTCATCTATTACACCCTTTGGTATTACAAGTTCCGAACATAAACCTGTAAGAATATTCAGGTATCCGATCTTACTCAATAAGATTAATGGTGATGTATTAGCAACCCATCGTCTATGCACGGGATATTTCTTCTTTCATTTCTTCAACGGTGTACTGAAACGGCGAAACACCAAATTTACCCAATGAAAATATAAATTCAGCCCGTGTAAGCCCCGCTATTTCCGCCGCCTTTTCCTGGGATATTATTCCCATTTCATACCATTTAACTGCTGCTGCGAGTCTTAATTCCTTAGCAAATTCAGAAGGCTCCTTTCGGAGCGCTGAAAATGCCCCTTCTGGTATATCAAGTTTTAACACTATTGACATTTATTTACCTCCCTCATTCCCTCACTGTCATAAAAACTAAAATATCTATTGTAACCTTTTTAAAACTCTATGACCATATTTGTAATCTTATAAAAGTTCTTCCCTTAATTGACAACAAGTTCCTTTATTTCCATATATGCAGTTGGTTTTTCAACTATGTCAATTAACATATTATAAGAATTCAATCGAATTTTCATCTCTTTAATCCTTCAGCAATGCGAAGGTCAACATTTTCATCAGTGGATATTTCTAATCTTGCCGACTTTTTTCTCACGAAGAGAAGAATGCATTTTCTTCATACCTTCTCTGTTTCGATTTAAAAGTGTGTTTATATCTGCAAAATTTTCTTGTATAGATATCCTCTATTTCTTAAAGCCTTTTTACAAGCAAATTTTTCCGTGTTTTTTTATAAAAACCTGTTTTTTCTTGATCTGTTGCATTGTCATCTCACCCCATTCTGCAAAATTAGACATTTGGCAGTGACTCTAAGCTCCTTATTATTGCAGAGCGACCAGGCTGGTCGCTCTACATGGACCTAGGTGTGTTCCCTCTTTTTAGAGGAGCATTACAAAGGATGAATTTCCTTAGCATCCACTATAACACGGACAAACGGAGTTTGTCCATGCCACCCAATTCCTCAAGTATCATTTATTTTTGCTTATCCCCCAATGCAAAACCATGTTACATCTTAAAAGAAGCCCATGGGGTTCTTGTCGTATGATACGAGCAGGTTCTTCGTGCGGCGGTAATGTTCCAGCATCATCTTGTGCGTCTCACGGCCAATGCCCGATTGTTTATAACCGCCAAATGCCGCATGCGCCGGATACAGATGATAGCAGTTTATCCAGACCCTGCCAGCCTCAATCTGACGCGCCACCTGATAAGCCTGATGCATGTCACGCGTCCACAAACCTGCACCCAGACCATAAAGCACGTCGTTTGCCAGCGCCACCGCCTCCTTTTCATCCTTAAATTTTGTAACGGAGACGACCGGTCCAAAAATCTCCTCCTGAAACACCCGCATCTTATTATTTCCCTCAAAGATGGTCGGCTCAATGTAATAACCGCCGGGATATTCCTTACTGCGATGTGGTTTACCGCCGGTAAGACATCTGGCTCCCTCCTGCTTACCGATATCAAGGTACTGGGCGATCTTGTCGAACTGATCCCTGGACGCCTGCGCCCCCATCATGGTCTCCGTATCCAGGGGATTGCCTGCCTTTATCCTGCTGACACGCCGTAATGCCTCCCGCAGAAATTCATCGTAAATCGATTCCTGAATCAGCGCACGTGAGGGACAGGTACAAACCTCCCCCTGGTTCAAAGCAAACATGGCAAAACCTTCCAGGCATTTTTCAGAAAAGGCATCCTTTTCCCTAAAGACATTTTCCATAAAGATATTTGGTGATTTCCCTCCCAGTTCGAGGGTGACGGGGATAATATTCTCGGAGGCATACTGCATGATGAGCCGTCCAGTGGTCGTTTCACCCGTAAAGGCCACCTTTCCCACGCGGGGAGATGATGCCAGCGGCTTGCCCGCTTCTATGCCGAAACCGTTGACAACATTGATCACTCCGGGAGGCAGAAGGTCTCCAACGAGTTCGAGAAGCAGTAAGATGGTTACCGGGGTCTGCTCCGCGGGTTTAAGCACCACACAATTACCGGCTGCCAGGGCAGGAGCCAATTTCCATGCCGCCATGAGCAACGGGAAGTTCCAGGGGATAATCTGACCCACCACGCCAATGGGTTCCTTGAGATGATACGAAACGGTCTGTGCGTTGAGTTCGGACATACCGCTTTCCTCTGCCCTTATCACACCGGCAAAATAGCGGAAGTGATCGATTGCCAGGGGCAGATCGGCCGCCAGGGTCTCACGCACCGGCTTGCCATTCTCCCAGGTCTCCGCTACCGCAAGCCGTTCCAGGTTTGCCTCCATCCGGTCTGCAATTTTCAAAAGGATATTACTCCGCTCAGCAACGGATGTGTGTCCCCATTGCTTCTTTGCCTCGTGCGCCTTATCCAGGGCAAGTTCAATATCCTCCTTTTTTGACCGCGCAACCTTCGTAAAGGATTTTCCGTTCACCGGCGAAATATCTTCAAAATACTCTCCGCCTACGGGAGCGACCCATTTCCCGCCGATATAGTTATCATATGATGACTTGAACGTAACGAGGCTTCCTTGTGTATTCGGTTCCTTGTAGATCACAGGTACTCCTCTCTAAAAAAGTTTCACTGAAAATAAAAGGCAAGAATAACCCAAAAATCCACAAAATTCAATTTTCATTTTACCATTGAGTTAGGCATTTGATGGCGACTTTAAGCTCCCGTCATTGTAAAGCGACCAGACTGGTCGCTCTACATGGGGGGTGTTGTAACCGATTTACATACTTCTAAATCCCAAAGGTAGGTCAACCGTCCTCGGTTGACATCATGATGACAAGCGGGGACGCTTGTCCTACCGATACGTGGGAAATTACAAAAGGTTGAAATTCCTTAATATTAAAAGAGTCGCTTCTGTCCTGAAAACTTTTCGAAACGCTTACCCCAATTCATACCACACAGCGGTTCTTCGGTAATGTCAGGATTCTTGCAGCCGCATACATAGGCATCTATCCCAAAATCCTTTGCCCATTGTGAAATATGCTCATAGGCCTGCTTCCTGTATTCCACAGCTAACGCAGTCACGCGGGATTGCTCTGCGAGTAGATTCAGGGACATGCCGGTTTGGTAATATTCCAGAATTTTTTGCAGAAAGGGCGTGTTCCTCAGCTCCTTGTACAGATTCTTCTTTATTTGTGGTCTTAGGAACAGGTAATTCATACCAGTAGAATTCACTCCCAATCCCCGAAGCGCTTTAAACAAGGCAGATAAATTTGCCTCAGTATCAGTTACACCAGGAATCAACGGGTCTAATTTTACTTCGGGCACAATACCTATAGCACAGAGTTGTTTGATATTGAGCAATCTTTCCTGTGGTGTTGCTGCATACGGTTCTATCTTTTTCTGAATATCCCGTTCTAACGTAGTAATGCCAATCTGAACATGCACCAATTTTTTATATTGGCTGAACAACTGCAGGAATTTTGCAGGAATCCTGCCTTTCGTCAGGAGATTTATGCCAACACCATATTCAAGCAAGGCACGCATCAATTCATAGGTTACCCTGAGTACCTGTGGTATAGGCTGCAGAACATCGCAGGCGGGGCTAAAAAAGACATAGGCAGGCAACTTCCGGCGGGTAGATAATTCGCGCTTTAACTTTTCAGGCATATTCCCGTAAACAAGCACCTTGCCATCGCCAGGATAGATCGAATAACCCCTTGCATAGCAATAGGCGCATTGATGGATGCACCCCAGGGTCGGATTGATCGACGCCACCTGGCTGAGGCATTTCAAGGTGGATCGGGTAAGGACGTGTCCTTTGCGTTCGATAAAATTGATGTGCATTATCTTGATTTTGGATTGCGGAATTCGGATTTCGGATTTAAAATTCGCCTTTTATTGTTTCTAGCAGTTTTAATGGAAGAAACGATAATAGCTATTATTTCATCATTTTCCTGCATTAATGAATTAAGTGAAGTTCTATCAATAATTTCCATTCCCTTTATTAACTCAAGCCAAAACAAGGTTTCATCCGCTTCTTCCTCCACAATGGATAGCTTTGAAATAAAGTCAGCTGTCGACCTTGCCCGACATGCGGCTCTGTAGTTAGCAGCGGTTGAAGTTCCTGAACGAAATATCTGATTACCGATTAATCTTCCTTCCATGTTATTTGGAAACATTCGGCAGAGTTTAACGATACTTTTGGCAAATTCTTTTGTTCTATTTTTCATCTCGTTGCGGTCCATTCTTTTCTCCTTTTCATAGATTAATTTTTTAAATCTGCAATCCGAATTCCGCAATCCGAAATCGCATATCGCCTCACTTATTTAACACCAGTCCCCCATTGGGTCGGTATAACAGCAGATTTTCAGTGATGGTATCGTGAAAGACATCATGGTCTCCCTGGTTATCAATTAATATTCCAATACCAAGCATATCTTCGGTCTTTGATGGTGATGAAACACCCTGACTATGATCGTTTGCATCATACCTGTCATTTCCAAAAAAATCTGCCAGGACACCAATGCCCTTTTCCAGGCCGATGCCCTGCGAAGTGGTTTTGCTCCGATACGTGTCATTCCCGTAATCATCCACCAGAAACCCGATGCCGGTATCGTGCCCGCACCCCTGAGAAACACCAAAGGTACATTCGTAGGCATCATCGCCCGATGTATCCTTTAACAACCCGACAGCCGAATGAATGCCGGCGCCCAGGGCGTAGCGGCCCGCATAATATGTGTCGTTACCCTCATTGTCATATAAAAATCCCAGAGAGAAGTAATAGCCACTACCCTGAGAGAAATAGTCTCCATGATACGTATCGGTCCCTTTCTGATCGATCAGTATCCCAATCCCGCCGGATGCCCCAACAATAGTTTCCTCAGGCCTGATCCCCATCCCAATCCCCTGAGACATGGACTGAAATGATTTCTCCGGATCGCGGAAATCCGGATATACTCCACCGGCAAAATAATAATCATTTCCGTTCGTATCTATTAATGCACCAAATCCCTTTGTGAACCCCACACCCTGGGCAAACTGCCGGCTAAAATAAACATCGTTGCCCTTAGTGTCACTCAGCAGTCCTGCGCCAAAGAAACCAACTCCCTGATTGACGACTCGGCCGTTATAAAAATCGTTACCGTCGTTATCCAATAACAACCCAACTCCAAAAAGACATGACCCCTGCGAAAAATCTTTGCATGAATACTGATCGTTTCCCCGATAATCTATCAGCAGTCCAATTCCAAATCTTCCGGTGCCCTGTGTGAATGCGGCATCCGTCTGGTAAGTATCGTCACCCGAAAAATCGATGCAAAGAGATACTGGAATTTCTTTGCTGGAAGAACCTGCATTATTAAAGTAATAATCATTCCCACCGAGGTCAATGATTACCGCCGCATCGGCATAATAATACGAAGTGCCAGTCCCACCCACAACGATTTTTCCGATACTTGTATCCTGCACAAACAGGATATCACCGGCAAAATCCTGTGGTGCTTCATCGGAAATTCTTTGTTGATCTGCACCTTGAAGGAATGCTGGTAGATGAAATGGTGATATCTTTGTTTGTAGTGCTTCAGGATGAGTTTTTTCCTGATCGGCCATTCCCTGTTCATCAGAGAAAGGAGCAAGCTTACTCAGCAGCAATGATGCCGCATTGAACAATTTTGCCAGGCCAGCCCTTTGAGAGAGCGCCAGTGCCCTGGCAAGGTCTTGCGGTTCAATCCTCTCGTTGGGCAACCAAACTATGTGGGCGTTTTGATATAAGAAATCAACTTCTTCCTTCGATAAGTCTCTGAATGCTTCTTTCACCAACGAAACACCGGATGGCAAACTATCTACGACAACCTGTAATTTCCCTTGTAAGTCAGTTGCTCCTATCTTGTTTGTTGATTGCCCGGTACCTGACAGAACATTTGGGGATTTATTGTCTCCCGCAGAAGTTGGGAACGCAGAGATGGCTTCCGGTGTAATGTTGCATGTATTCGATTTTACATCCAGTAATGCTGCCGCAAACCCTATTTGAGCGCAAACGTCTTTACTACAAAACGCATCGATGATGGCCTGTCCAATTCCTGGAGTATCAAAGGGATGCAGCATGAGATAATTTATCAAAGACAAACGGAATGGATTGGCCTCTTCATCGGATTGAAACCCTTCCCGCACATAGATCTCTTCGCCGATTCGTTGCAATGTTGCATCAAGCATAGTCTTGTATTTTTCGTTTTTCCGGGCAAAGTCGATGAAGCTTATACCGGTATATTTTGAGCAGCCATACGAAACAAGAGGGATACCTGGTTCTGCCATATTCTTCAAAAGTTTTCTAAAAAGCACCGGTTTAAATACTATTTCAGCGTCGCCTCTGAGAACCGTGAGTGCAGGCATGCCTCCGGCGCCAATGGCCTCTATGGTCTTCTTGAACTGGATGAGGTTGAGCTCATTCCTGCCTGTGGTAGCTTCATTATTGATCTTTGTAATAATATCCCCTGCCTTTAAACCAGCCTCAGCGGCGGGCGATCCCCGGGTTATCTCTTTTACCAGGACACCCTTTCCTTCCGCATCTTCCATAAAAATCCCCAGCCAGCCTTTATTGAAATCAACCACATCTTTTTTAAACCCTGTTCCTTCTAAGGCAAAGAAGTTATTGGGATCAAAATGCTGACCCTCGACAGAGACCCGCATACCTTCGACCGCCAGGGTGTTTGAGCACACCGAAGCTATCAAAAGAACGCACAGATGAAAAAAAATGAAATACAAGATTTTATTGAGCATAATGAAGTTTGCTTTGTAAGCGGAAATTCAGGATAATAGAAGCGCCTGTCAAAAGCAATGGGAAAATTTACAGGGCTGAAACAAAAGGAAGGCACGAATAAGGAAGAAAAGAGTGGCAAATTCCCCCTTAGCAAAGAGGGCTAGGGGGTTATTACAAAGTATAAAAAAAATATCATTTACCCTTGATACTCATATTCCTGAAAAAAGCTGGATAAATTCAGGGTTATTGACCACCGTGCGATTTATACAACCCCCTGAATTCCCCTTTCTGAAGGGGGACTTCATTTCACGGTATTCAGGCAGAAATGTGGGTAAAGATAAGTGCGAAGGAGAGAAAGATAAGGTCCGTGGATTGTGGCAAGGTAATACGATGACTATGAAAACTTTTGCAGAAATCCTCTTGAGAGGAATGAGCCAGGTATTTTTACTCAATAATGTTGCAACAGGGATTTTGTTTTTTGCAGCGATTGGTTACAGCTCCTGGTTCATGGGTATTGGCGCCATGATAGGCGTTCTTGTTGGTACGTTTAGCGCACGATTGCTGAAATACGACAGCAATGATATTCAGCAAGGTCTTTACGGTTATAACGGCGCCTTAGTTGGTCTGGCAATTATCTGTTTTTTTGGATTTAACCTGCCGTCAGTGCTTGCGCTCGTTTTTGGCGCTGCCCTGTCATCCATTATCAGAAAAGGAATGAGCGCATGGAAGGTACCCCCTTATACCACACCGTTTATTATTTCGACGTGGATCGTGATGTCACTGCTCATCATATTTAACATAATTCCGTTACAAGCGGCACGCCTGTCAGACGCAAGAAATGTCGAGATTATTCCTGCGGTAACCAAAGGTATGGGACAGGTAATGTTTTTGGAAAACGTCATTGCCGGAATCATCGTATTTGTTGGAATACTGGTAAGTTCCAGGATAACAGCATGCTATGCACTCCTGGGGTCTTCGATTGGAGTTGCTGTGGCCTTTGCATCCTCTTTCCCCCTGAACATGATCAATATCGGCATGTTTGGTTTTAATGCCGTTTTGTGTGGTATTGCATTTTCAGGTAAAAAGTGGACTTCTCTTATTTTAGCAATGGCCTCCGGTATTATTTCTGTTTTTATGATGTACGGGATCATGAAGCTTGGTACCATTACTTTGACTGCTCCATTTGTAGTATCCACCTGGCTCGTTTTATTGATCAGCCGGAGGGTAGGGGCGAAGCATTTGCTATAATTTTCATATCCAAGCCAGCAAATGCTGCGTCCCTGCTTTTTTCAAAAAACCAAATTGTTACGACGAAATACATGATTAAAGTAAAGGTTAAACCTGAAGATTTTATTGTCGAAGAGATTGCTGACATCTCACTTCAGAAGGATGGGAATTTCTGCGTCTATCTGCTGAAAAAGAGGGGATGGAATACCGTTGACATCTTAAAGATGCTCTCCAGGAAGTTCAACATACCGTATTCACATTTTTCCTATGGCGGTAAAAAGGATAAATATGCCTTAACCTCGCAGTACATCACCATCGCGCGGAAGAGTGAAAACCAGACCTTCCGTCCTTTTTCCCGTTCTTTAGAACAAAGCAACAAAGATGATGGAAATAATTCTGGCGGCAGAACAACAAATGCACGGTTTCTCACACAAGATAACACGGCAAAATCTGATGCAATCTCACGGCATGAATCTCCTGTTCCGCCAAAGGTAGACGAGGAAAACTATTCCCTGAGTTTTGTGGGCTATATGGACAGACCCATGGGACCCGACCTCATAACGGGAAACAGATTTCACCTGGTTGTCAGAAATCTTACAGAAAATGGGTTAACAGCAGCGCTCAATCAAATTGAGTGCGTAAAAAAGGACGGTTATCCCAATTATTTTGATAATCAGCGATTTGGGAGTTTCGATGCCCGACAGGGGTTTGTCGCGGAAAAGATACTCAGGAAACACTACAATGGGGCGCTGAAGATCTACTTTTCCCGCATCCATCCGGAAGACAGCAAGGAAGAAAAGGAACACCGGAAATTTTTGGGAGAACATTGGGGAAATTGGCAGGCATGCCTGAAAGGGACCAGGAGCAGATTTGAAAAAGAGTCGTTTAGCTATCTCGCAAAAAATCCGAAGGGATTTATCCCCATCCTTCAACGGATATCCCATGAAGAAATGGTGCTCTTTTTTTCTGCGTATCAATCGCACCTGTGGAACGAAGTTTTAAGGAAAATTATACGTTCGGTTAGTAATGATAATTTCATGTCAGAGAATTCCAAAACTGCGAATCTTCTTCATCTCACTTCCTTTGACTCATTAGGGACAGGCACTCAGAATAACACGATTCGTCATTCTGGGAAACCATGTCATTCTGAGCGGAGCGAAGAATCTCGTCTAAAAATTTCCAAGGGGATTGCAGGTGATTATCTATTTTATACGCAGTTAGACGACCGAAGTAAGGCATATTTAAGCGGACTTGTAATTCCCATGCCCGCATCCAATATCAGGATACCGGATGCCCTGACTGAAAGCCTGTATTCAGAGGTTTTGCAGGAAAACAACGTAAAATCCCCCATGTTTAATATACGAAAATTAAGACAGGCCTTTTTTAAAGGCATCGAACGGAGGGCAATCGTTACTCCTGAAGATCTTTCCGTTGATTCTGCTGCGGATGAGATTTACCAGGGCAAGAAAAAATTGATTCTGAAATTCTTTCTTCCGAGGGGATGCTACGGTACTATGTTTATCAAGAGACTGTTCTGCTGATCATCGAATTGCTTTTGGTTTGCTCTCAACAGATGCCCCCGTAATCTGCTTCGTCAGATCCGTTCCCTTGATTCACGAATTGCCTTTAACCTAAATCCTGCAAACAAGGCGAAGCCTTGTTGCAGGATTAGGCCAGAAATGGTAGAATCTCCAAGGGAATTGAAGGTATTTTAGAATAAAAACACCTAAAAGGAGGTTCACCTTTTCTATGAAGAATATAGCACAAAAAGAGACAAGAAAACAACCGAAAATCAAGACGGAGATGAATGGGAAGGGATTAACGGTACATGGCGGCCTGTTGCCCGTGCTGACCTTCATGGGGAAGTTGTTATTCAGACAGAGAGTACAAGAGGCAATCTGTAAGGAGCGCGGGGCAAATGCCCAGTATCAGATGGTTGATGCCGTGCAAATGGTAGTAGTCGGGCTCATAGCGGGAGCGACCGCGATGGTGCAGGTAGTGAGGGTGTGGAGGGATGAGGTACTGATGAAGATGGCGGGATGGAAAGAGATTCCCGTCGATACCACGATAGGACGTATTATGAAACTGGCAACCCAGGGGGATATTGCAGAGTTGACGGGAGTGAACCATCGATTCAGGGGGCAGGTGTGGAAACGGGCGGTGCGCTCAGGTCACCGGTTGAGAAGTGCGCTGGGCGACATGTGGATAGACGTTGATTCAACCGTGGATGGAGTGTATGGGAATCAGGAAGGAGCAGAGGTTGGATACAACCCTAAGAAAAAGGGCCAGAAGGCGTATCAGTATTTAATGGCATTTGTTGGAGA
>PHFX01000270.1 GCA_007618135.1 Candidatus Brocadia sp. WS118
CAAGAAAAACAACATCCGAATTAATAGTGGGATTGTTAAAGATAGAATTTGAAGCTATTATATAATACACCCCACTCTGAAAATTGTAACTGTTATACTGGGCTTGGTTCAATATCACGCTCTTATTTAAACCAACCGTATTAAGACTTTTCGATTGATCAATAACATTACCGATCAAATACTCCCAACCGTACCCTTCTTTAGTGATTACAATATGAAAGGTTCCGGATTGTACATTCTCAATACTCCACTCTCCATTGGCATTTGTAGTGGTGTTGTAAGAGGCGGTCTCTTCCTGGTGGTCAAATTCGGTTTCCTGAGAAATCTGCACCCCAATGTTTGGGTACTGTTGGTTAATAGCCACCAATTCCGGGTCTAATTCCACCGGTTTGTATAAACTCACCATAACACCGCTGTAATCGCTCTCTCCTTCCAGGGTTACTTTTCCGGAAACCGTAATGGTGTTATCGTTTCCTTCAGTACCATTCTTGGAACAGGAAAACAAGATTAAAGAACCAAGATTCAAGACTCCAAGAAAAAAAACATTAAAGATTACAAGGTTCACATTAAGAATGCGGCGGTTCATGAGGATTACCTCCTAATTTTCAGATTGAACCACAATATAAACAACCAAATTTAAAAACCCTATTTTAAAGGTCGCAGAGCCGTGCCAATAAATAAGCCCTCTTTTATAGAAGCGGCAATACCCTGAAATACCCAGCGGCCGTAACGCCCGGCCTGGTAAATTCCTTTCTTTTCCAGTTCTTTAATGGCAGTATTGGTCCATTTGCTGCCGGGCCAGGACCAGGTGTAGGCGGCGTCAATCCAGGTGGGATCATTCACTTCCACTTTTTCAATAAATCCCCAATCAATCAATTCTTCTGCTGCCGCCCGGGAATATCGGGCAATTTCATTATCGGATGGTTTTTCACCGCCCTTAAACGCCTTCTCCACATAAATGCTTACCCGGTTATGTGCTTCCCTTGCCGAGTGGGGAAGAAAGCTTACATCCACGTTGTCGTAAAAACCAACCCGGTGGAACCCGGTTTTGCTCCGGGGAATATAGAGCCATTGGTCGTCGGGGCACTTCCCTCCTTTGGTGGCGCCGATATTTAATACCAGCACCGAGGTATAGGGATCAGGTTTCATATCCAGGGAAATACCGCTCAACTTTAACATCAAATCCAGCGGCAGGGTGGAAATAAGGGTGTGGTATTTTGCCGTGGTTCCGTCAGAAAATAAAACTTCCTTTGCGCCAGCATTAATCTTAACCGCCCGCTTTCCATAATGTATTTTGCATTTCTCCGCCATATTCAGGGCCAGGGTATTTAATCCTTTTTCCGGGTAAACAAAGGTGGCGTTATACCCCACTGCCGGGGTTTTATCAAAAGCCCCTTTAATAACCAGTTCAATATCCACCGGGCTCTTGTAAGCATCCTGCGGCGCAATGCTGCCGTAAAGATTGGCGGTATAAAGCTCATGAAAAGGATTGAAGAATTTTTCCGCCAATGAAGCGCCAAAACTCTGGGTAAGCCATTGCGCCATGGTTTGCGGCCGGCTGCGGGGGGCGTTTACCATTTCCTCTATCGCCTTTACGGCAAAATCCTTATCCATATAAGCGAGGTGGTTTTGGATGGGATAGGGAGCGTATTTTTCTTCTTCCGGGAAAAAAACCGATGATTTGCGATGGTAAAATTTAAGGGGGGTTAAGGATTTAATAAATTCCAACAGAATAGAATCTCCCCCGAAAATCCAATGGCCGCCGCCGATTTCAAATCGGTAGGCTTCCCCGTCTTCCGGTTCCAAATGCAATCTTTTACTATCGCCGGGTTTCACATAATAAGATGAACAAATACCGCCGGGAGTTTCTTCCGCTTCATATACCGGGAACCCGGAAGTCCAGGCTGCCGCAAGACCGGTCATGCCAGCTCCTAAAATCATATTCAAAATCTCCTGAATAGGTTAACAGATGGTAAGATAAATTCACTCGATGTTTTATGTGTTTACAAACCCCTCAAGAAAAACGACTCACTGCATAACTCATACTTTTAAATCGCCCAAATTAACCGTTACTTTAGGAAGAATATAAGGTTGTTTTAGAAAAAATGAACGGCCATTTGGGTAAATTTGGGATGGTACGATTACACTCACCACAGGTTTCGGATTCCCCAAAGGGGCAGGTCGGATTTGGGATGTTTGCATAACCCTTTGGGTGATTGGGTTATTTGGCGGTTTAAAAATCAATGGTAATCCGTTGTTCAATTGCTAAATCGCCAAATCCTCAAATACTCACCCCAAAGGTGTTCTTTATTCCCGGCTTACCGGATTGTCTGCACGATGCCCGAATTTTGAATTTGCTGATCTTTTGTTATAAGCGTGGCTTCAAAATAGAGAGTCGTCGCAACGATTAATAGGGGTAGATTGATTTCTTGGCTTGATCAAATAATGTATCATCAATTTGGCTACTCTTCCAAATACCAGCTAAGGATCCTCTTTGTCCGTTCTTCTTTGTGCTTAAAACCCACTCGCTTTTCAAAAGGTTAATCATCTTAAAAATCACCGGCATCATATCTTCCGGAATCGTCTCAATAAGTTTATGTAACTTTTCTTTTCGATCATAATCCATAACGGGACCTCTTTCAATATATAAACACATTATGAATTTGTCTCTTCTTTCATCAATATAGCGGCGACAAAATCCAGCACTTCCAGAATGGCTTCCTCCGGTTTTGAAGAAATGGAGCTTTCTTTAACGTTATCCTCATTTTCAAAATGCAAATGGTTCGGAAAGGTTGCCACATTTTTCCATTTTACGTGAGGCGCATTATCAAATCGATATATCCCCTTACCATTACTTTGCCGGTCCCAGTGATAGGCATATTTACCGGAAACGGAATACCATACATCCAGGAATGTATTATCAATAATAAATAGCCTTAGTTTTTGGGGTTCTCCGGAAGGAAGATAGATAATTTTGCCGGAGGTTACGACAAGGTGAGCTTCAGCAAGGTTTTGAAGCTCATGGTAGAGTTTTAAGATCATGCCGGATTTCTTTTAATTTCGCCTGGAGATTTTCTAAAACGATTAAATCTTCCCAAACCGGGTGTTCGGTTTTTTGAGCAACAATAGTTTCCAATTCCCGGATGTCCTTAACATGATGGGTCGCCAA
>PHFX01000271.1 GCA_007618135.1 Candidatus Brocadia sp. WS118
CAATTTCCTGATCATGTGTAATAAACACGGTGGAATCTTCGGGATATAGCCGTTGAGCAATTTCTGTCGCCACTGCGCCTTGTTCCGGAGATACCTGATAAAAAATGATCCTTTTGCCATCCAAGCCATAGGCGATCCGGGAAACAGGGTATTCAGAAGATATGTGCTTTTGAATGAACATTCCCGATGTCTGTAAATTGGAGAAAAAGTCCTGAAGGGTATCGTAAAGCAAGGCATCAGAATAGGAAGGAATGATTACTTGCCCATTGTTCAACTGAAATACCCGCCCATATTTCAATATTTTCGAATATTGCTCTAATTCCCTGCCTTCGTATTGAACAATCAGCTTTTTCGCTTCTTCCAGAGATAAAGCACATATCTGATAGGTATGTCCCCAAGGAGTAGTCGTTGTATAGGTGTTGTTGATATGCATACTTTTGTGTTGCTCAAATTTGGGAATTTAGATGGATCAAGATAACAAAACCAATTAACAGTAGTGATTACATATTTAATACACCTGTAAGAGGATACCACTGATCATTTTTAGGGTCCAGAAGGTTAAGAAGAGGAAGGTATAACTTTTTCACTACGCCTTCTTTTGTCCTGATATTAGGGGTCCAAACATTGAAGGTAATATCTCGTTTAACAATCCATTCGCTTCCTTCATTTAAAATGTGCACATTTCCGATGTAGGCTAACAGTGGCAAAAAAAGACGTTCTGAAAAGTCTGCTGTCAAAAGTTGCCGGTAAATATATTTTTCAATCTTTGAAAGGCTTTTGATAGAATGGTCGAATACCGCCTTTGGCACAAACAACAAATCAGGTAGAGTGGATATCAACATTTCAACCTTTTCGGGAAAATACTCTCCATAAGGATTTCGGCCGATCATTCTGGAGGCTACTGCCTCCTCATTCGATATTTGACGAAATACACTTTCTAAAAAAGCATACTTCTCTTCGAGGTCAAAATAATCCTTTTCACTTTGGTACAAAAAGAAAGATTCTCCTTGTTTACAAACCAATTCTCCCTCCGGGGTCCGAAAAAAACTGTTTTGACTGCTTTTACTAATGGAAATCTTTTCACTTACGGCTTCCAGCACTTCCCCTTCATCTGGGGCTATGTTATGATAACAAATTTTTCTTCCATCCAGGGCAAATTCAATTTGCTGGACAGGAAATTTTTCAGGTATTTGTTTCCTAACCAGCATTCCTGATGTGTACAGATTTGAAAGATACGCTTTCAAAGACTCATACAAAGTTGCATCTGCGTATGAAGTAGTAATCACAGCGCCAGTATCAAGTAAAAATACACCGCCATGAGTCCTTTTCTTGGAAAGGCGTTCCAATTCTTGCCCGCCCTGCTGCCTGATCAATTCGTGTGCCTTACCAAGAGTCAAATCTATTATTTTGTATTGATAACCCCACGGGGTTTTAACTGTATAATATTGTTGTTCTTCCATAATGAACTATTTAGCGATAAATGTACCATCCTTTATTTGGAAGCCAGTACTCAAAGAAAATAAATACTTACTTAGCTTACTTAGCTTGACTTTAGCATTTGTCTACCTAACCCAAAATTGGAAAAACCAATTAAAACAGGAGTTACAAGACAACAAGAAACCTGCTTGTCCACCCCGCTACTGTTGAATTATAGGCATTTCCTTGTAAATAATTCAGATAGTCCTGTAGTTGCGATTGCTGGCTACTATAATCAAATATTGGATCAGGTGCGGTGCTAAAGCGCCCTTTTACCTCGATTTCCATTGCCACACCCAAAAACTTTTTCATCAAGCTCACAGTTGCCTCGGTGTGCTCAAATTCTCCACAAATCCTAACAAGAACCCCAGTAACATTTGGATGCTCCGAAAGAAACTCAAACTCCTCAGGATAAAGATCCTGGGTAGTAAAACCGAGATACCCCTCAAAATAATCCCCCGTCCCTTCCCCATTGCTGCCACTCAGTCCATATATGCATTCCAGCAGATCCTCGATCTCTGAAGGGCTGAAACTGTTGTTCCCGAAATTGCCGGGCACTGTGGCTCCGCTGCCTTGGTCACCGAACCAAGGTAAGGGCGAACCGCTGTTATGGATATCGTGCAGATCTGTCCAAATATCATTCAATTCATTCAAATTAAACCAAGTACAGTCGCACCAATAAAAATCTGCCAGGATTTGTACTGAAAATTGAATGTGGGGGGGCCTGCGCTTGCATAGAGGTCGTTTGGCAATGTAGCTGGCCCGGTTCCGGTATAAATACAAGCACACGGCCCACATATATTATTACAAGGATCGCGGCTTTCAACCCTTTCTCCTCCACTTCCTGTAGCTTCCCCAACTGCAAATCTCCCAATAATCGCACCACCCTTCGCCACAAACGGCAGCACCAAATTGCCATTGCCATCTATCTGATAAATAACCCCAGTGAAATTTTCCGCCTGAATGGCATGGTTGTTTTCCTGAAAGTACGTGGAATCGGCAATGTAGGCAATGATCCGAAAACCGACTTCTCCATCTGGCATATCGAAGAAAACAAGCCTCGCCCGGCCTCGTTCTCCAAAATAAAGGCTTGGGGCCGGCTTGATCGGCACATAGGTAAGCGTATGCGCACCGCCTGTAACGACATGGCCTTCGCTGGCAAAATCCCAGAGCGGCTCAACCGCATGCCATAAATAATAATATGGCCCTGAATCTTCAGAGCGAGCGGTAACGGTGCCGGCAACAGAAAAGCCACACGAGCGCTCCCGCTCTCCCGGACGCGCCGCACAATGATAAATATTATTATTATTTTTTTTTTTTTTTTTGCAAACTGTACACGTAATTTTAACATTTTCACCCCTCAGGCAGCGGAAGGCAGGGTGAAACGCCCGGCCATTTCCCAACCACCTGACCCCAAAAAAACCTATCTTTGCCCCATGAAATACCCCATCGGCATACAAGATTTCCGGGTGCTGCGCGAAGGCGGCTATGTGTACGTAGACAAAACGGAGCACATCCACCGCATCCTCAGCAGCGGCAAGTACTTCTTCCTCTCCCGCCCGCGCCGCTTCGGCAAGAGCCTGCTGCTGTCCACCCTCAACGAGCTGTACAGCGGCAGCCGCGAGCTGTTCGAAGGGCTGTGGGTGGAGGACCATTGGGATTGGGAAGCGAATAAGCGCCCCGTGATCTG
>PHFX01000119.1 GCA_007618135.1 Candidatus Brocadia sp. WS118
CCAACCCCGTTACTCTGCAAATACTCCCAGCGCTTCAAATCATCCAGCGCGTCTTTGGTGGAGAGCGCTTCATCAAAATAGGCGATAGTACGGCCCAGGCCCTCTTCCAAACGGATGGCCGGCTGCCAGTCGAGCTTTTCCCGCGCTAAGGTAATATCCGGGCAGCGTTGGGTGGGATCGTCTGCCGGGAGGGGAAGATGGCGGATTTGGGAGCGGGAGCCGGTTAAACGGATGACCGTTTCCGCCAGCTCCAGCATGGTAAACTCCCCCGGGTTGCCCAGGTTTACCGGGCCGATAAAATTTTCCGCCTCCATCATCCGCAGCGCTCCCTCTACCAAATCATCCACATAACAGAAAGAGCGGGTTTGCCGCCCCTGGCCGTAGATGGTAATATCCTGCCCGGTAAGGGCCTGGATAATAAAATTGCTCACCACTCTTCCGTCATTTAAAGCCATGCGCGGGCCGTAGGTGTTGAAAATACGGATGATTTTCACATCCACTTTGTCTTTGCGATGGTAATCCATGGTGAGGGTTTCCGCCACCCGCTTGCCTTCGTCGTAGCAGCTCCGCAGGCCGATGGGATTTACATGCCCCCAATAGCTCTCCGGCTGGGGATGCACCTGGGGATCGCCATACACTTCCGAGGTGGAGGCCTGCAAGAAACGCGCTTTTACCCGCTTTGCCATACCGATCATGTTAATAGTGCCCATCACATTGGTCTTGACGGTTTTTACCGGGTTATACTGGTAGTGCACCGGGGAAGCCGGGCAGGCAAAGTGAAAAATGCGGTCGATTTCCAAATAAATCGGGCGGGTAATGTCATGGCGGATAAGCTCAAAACGGTGGTTATCCATTAAATGAACAATGTTCTCTTTGGAGCCGGTAAAGAAGTTATCGAGGCAGATCACCTCATTCCCCTGCTCTAACAGCCTTTCGCATAAATAAGAGCCGATAAAACCGGCTCCTCCGGTTACTAAAACTCGCTTCATAAAATTCTCCTTTCCACTTTAGAAGGCCTTCATCCTGAAGACCGGCAGCATGCAGATAAATTATTTGCCAGATAAGGCAATTTTCTCAAACAAGTCAATATATTGAGCGGTTATTTTTCCCCAGGTATAATTTTCCTCAATCCGTTTGCGGGATTTTTGCCGCAATTGCTCTGCTAAGGTTTCATCCTGCTCAATGTGATGAATCAGATCGGTGAGTTCTCCCTCGCTTTTAGAAAAGAACAACCCGTAATTTCCGTTTTCCAGCATTTCCCGGTTAAACCGGGTATCCAGGGCAACAATGGCGCAGCCGTATGCCAATGCTTTTAGCATGGTTGGATTGGTGCCGCCAAATTCATGGCCGTGGAAGTAGGCATAACAGTTATGATATAACTCCGCCAATACGTTTTGATCGGTTACATACCCAGTAAACACCACCCTGCTGTCGGATACTTTTTTAATATTCTGCGCATAAGCGTCATTATAGGGTACATCTCCCACCACCACCAATTTCCTTGTTGACCCTGATTTGACAAAGCGGTCAACTATCAAATCCGCGTTATTGTCCGGAATCAGCCGGCCCACAATCAGGTAATAATCGCGCGATCTCAAATCCCACTTTGAAATTAGTTCCGGGTTTTGAGAATGGCGGATATTCGCGCCATAGGCAATAACGGTTGATTCAACCCCGAATTCTTCCCGGTATATTTTTTCCATTTCAAAGGAATCGGTAATAATATAATCATAAAGCCGGGTTGACAATTTGGAGGCATTATAAAAATATTTGGCCCCCAGCCCTTTCCATTTGGGGCGCAGCCACTCCAAGCCGTCCACATTAATGGCAGTTTTTTTCCTGAACATGCGGGTAAAAATACCAAACGGACCGTTGGCGGAATTTACTACCAGAATAACATCGAAACCCTGAAAACAGGCATGTAAGGTCGATTGAAAGGAATGAACAAACTGGCTGAGGGTTTTCTTTTCGATGGTGGGTATGTACACCAGGTTGATTCCGTTCACTTGCTGAGGAAACTGTTCAAACAAGTTTTTGTGGCAATAAACCGTAACATCAAAGTTTTTTTGCACCAGTCTTTCCGACAATTCCTTGACAAAGGTTTCATATCCGCTGTAAACATAGGGATACCCTCGCGACCCTAAAATGGCAATTTTCAATTTGGAATTCACTTTTCAACTCTACTTTTTAGTACCTTTGCGGGAATTCCGGCGGCAATTGAATTTGCTTCAATATCTTTATTAACAACCGACCCCGCCGCAATGACACATCCATGGCCGATATTAACGCCATCCAAAATGGTAGAACCGGCGCCAATCCAGCAGTTATCCCCGATCTTCACTCCTTTTCGGCTTTCTCCCTGCTTTCTGATGGGAATTTCCGGATGGGAATAATTATGGTTCTCGGAGAAGATCCTCACCCCCGGCCCCATGATCACATCATTCCCAATCTCCACACCTCCCTGCCCCCCGATAAAAGACTGCGCCCCAACCGCAGAACTATTGCCTATTTTGATGCCAATGCCCTTATTGGCAATTACCCCGCTGCATACCAAACTGGAATACTTGGCAATCGTCACATTCGCCCCCAGTTGTATTCCTTTTTCGGAAAGGGCATTGATATGAACAAAATCTTCGACAATCAAGCCGGGGCCGGTTTCAATCATATAGGCATGTTCCAATATAACCCGCCTGCCAAAGAATAGCATTCCCGAAGCTTTTTTCAGGCGGATTCTTTTAAAAAACCCTCTAAAAATTTGCATTCCCCGGATGATAATAATCGCCAGAAGTTCCCGGTTGCTCAGTTCAATTTTGATTTTATAGGAGGGATCATGTTTAAGTTTGGCAACTATTTTTTCGACAACTTTCAAAAAATTCATTTTCGATTCTCAACTGCTTTCTCACAACTTTTCAGCAAATTCTCCGCGGCTTTTTCCCAGGTAAACTGTTTGGCGCGTGCTAATCCCAGTTTGCTTTTCTGTTGGCAAAGAGTGTTATCTTCTAACAGCGCATCGATCATCCTTGCAATATCTTGCGGATCATTGGCATTTACATAATTACCGGCATCCCCGCAAATCTCGGGAATCGAGGAAGAGTTGGAAACCACAACCGGGATGCCGGAAGCCATTGCTTCCAGGGGCGGCAAGCCGAAAC
>PHFX01000120.1 GCA_007618135.1 Candidatus Brocadia sp. WS118
AAAAGCCGCATCCCTCTGACACGCTTTACCTCTGCCTCTTGCATGGCTACTATGTTCATTTGTATTTCCCTGGCTTGGGCCTTACAGTTGGACAATTTTTTGCTGGACAAATTATCCATAATCAGATTGAGGTATACCCATAGTGAGGGAAACACCTATCAAAATATCAGCAAGCCTTCGTATTCCCCGCCACATTACCTCCACGCCAGGTTCTCTCCCTTTGCCCTTTATAAATCCCCCAAGCGTTGCAATAATAAGAATTGCATCACGCAATGATAAACTCTTCCCCTTATTTGCCGCATATTCTCCACGGTATTTGATCAGCTTTAAAACTTCTATTTCCTGCTCACGAAAAAGCAAATCACTTGCAACCCCCGGTGTCTCTCTGCCTAGCATGGTTAAATACATCAACCGCCATGCCGTAATCATATCAATGGTTAAGCACCTCTCCAGCCTATCCAGACTCCCCAGCCTCCTGTCCTCACTCCTGCGACCACTCTTTAATATCTTGTGAAACACCTCTATCCGAAATCGTACCGTATACCACTGCACCTTTTCACACGCCTGCTCAAAGTCTCTGACTTCTCTATTCGTTAACAATTTCCAATCAAGCCCCTCTTCTCCTTTCGGTGGTGATACCTCTTTCGCTCGTATTGCCCACAGCCTTACCTCCTCTTTCTCCCTTTTGGGATGCCTTATCCTGACTTCACGAAACCGTATCTCCAACTCCGCCTCTCTTTCTCTCTTGTCTTTCCCTTTGAC
This sequence comes from Candidatus Brocadia sp. WS118, assembly GCA_007618135.1. Classification (GTDB taxonomy): domain Bacteria; phylum Planctomycetota; class Brocadiia; order Brocadiales; family Brocadiaceae; genus Brocadia. The sequence goes on from PHFX01000120.1 coordinate 763, forward strand.
AAACACCCTCATCCTTCCAACAGGTACCTCTCTGTCCACGACTTCCCATACCTTGGTATCCTCACACACCCTCCTGTTGTGAAAAGAGCGCACTAAAAATGAAACCTCCTGTTGGCTTGCCAGTTCAAACAATTCATAGATATCCGCTTCCCTATCCCCCACACTCACCCAGTCCACTCCAGACGCATCTTTCATGGCTCTGGCTGTCGCTTGCAGACTCCTTAACCACTTATAACTCTCCTTCTCTTCTATCGGCTTGTACTTTCTCTTTGCCTTTTTCCCGTGTTCATCGGGGTCTCTTGCCCATACCTGCGCATCTAATACCCCCAAAGGTATCCCGGTCGTGGTAAAGACCACCGTATCGTGCAGAAAATACCCGTCCTCCCCTTGCTCTGTTGACAAACACCCAAGACCATCGGTCGCTTCATGGGTAGACAAATTCATACTTGTCGTGTCATTTACCGAAAGAACCACTTTCTGTTCTTCAGCCCTCTTAAGTGTCTGCCTTATATGCGAATGTAATATATCCGCCGGGTTCACCCGTTCGTCCCCAAAAAACCTGTATGCCCCCTTCAACTTCGCCCCCGTATCACATGCCATGGGTATCGATGATGCCGGCCTGGCAAAAAAATCACGGACAATACTCATCACCCGTTTCTTCTTCGCACGGTTGGGAAGTCTTACCTCCTGAAATTCTTCCTCCACCCAGTCCTGTTCTTCTCTCTCTTCCCTCCCTGCACCCAATATCCCATCTTCTAACTCATAGGCAAACACATATTTCCTTGAAAGTTTGTTCTGATGATATCGGTCGTTCCGCCCTCGCCCTTGTGTCTCCCCCAAATACTCCCAATTCGACGCCTTATAGCATGTCCCATCGTAACGCCCCTTCTCCACATACGTCTCCACCAGTACTGGCGTTGTCTTATACACTTCCTCCCAATCACCAGGCAGCCTCTTGAGTGCCTTTGACATCACATGGGATGCCAGGTTTTTTACTCGCAACCACGGAACTATCAAAAATCGACTGTTGCTTACTACTTTCCTTAAACCACTCTTCCTCGCCTCTTCATCCCATCCCAATCGCTCATCTCGCACCTTTACTCGCCATGCTGATGATGAAAACGACATCGCTCCTATCCACCCTACCCCTGAACTCTTTACTAAATACTTTATCTGCTGACCATACAACTTTGCTGAATGCAAATAATGATGCTCTTCCAGCATCTCTTTCCAAATACTGTAGTTGGGATCATTTTTCCCTCTTACCAATACTATCCCGATCTCTCCCAATTCCCACAGCTCATACTCCGGGTATCTCCTTTCTCCCGTATTTCCCTCATGTCCAATTTCTTCGCTTTGGCTTACTTTTGGTATCATGTACCTTAGTATGCCTTTTATGCTTCGTTTTGTCCAGCAAAAAATTGTCCAACTGTAAGCTGTCTTGACGGGGACCGTATTTCATCATGGTTTTGCTCGGATTTCTCAGTGCATTTCGAAATAACATTACTATGTCGGGGGGGCAAAACTCTTTTTTTATACCTTCGGACAACAATCCCACTTTTTCAAAAAACAAAACCCTTACACATCTTCAACGCCCAGCCACACTTCCTGCCAGGAGAAACTTCTCCTCACGAAATTGTTTTATCCGAAACGCTTATCTCTTCGCCTTCTGTTTTGGCTTCTGTTTTGCTTTTGCGCTGGGTTTTGCAGACACCTTCGGTTTCACTTTTACCATAATTTTGCCTTTGGGTTTCTCTTTCCCCATGAGGATTTGTTCCGCTATTTCTTTGTCAGCATCCATGATGTATCTTAAGCCGGTTACTTCTGCCGCTTCACGGGTCAGGGTGACGACATCGTCTCGTGTTAAATGCTCTAATCCAAATTTTCTCGAACCGCACATTAACTGACGTAATCCCTGCGACAACCGCTGATAATATGAATACACCCCAACCGCCCCTGCCGGTACTTCCCTGCCGTTTGAGCTGAACAATCTCTTTACTTTGGACGCCAGGACAAAAATTTCATCCATCGTCTTGCCATAGGGTTCTATCGTTTTGTCGATAGAATTCTTATTGATCTGATCGGCAACCAACTTTCCAACATGTGCTGCACAGAGTGGCGAGCGTGCCATTCCAACTGCCTTAACATAAGGAGCGCCAAGTGCCATGGCTTTAAAGATATCATCTTCAAAGGCAAATCCTCCGGCAAGGATAACATCCGGTACATACTGCCCCTTTGATGCTAATATATGGATATAATTATACGTAAGGGCGGCGATGTATAGCGTAGGGACACCCCATTCGTTCATCATATGCCATGGGCTCATCCCTGTTCCACCGCCGGCCCCATCTACGGTCAAAACATCAACTCCGGC
>PHFX01000121.1 GCA_007618135.1 Candidatus Brocadia sp. WS118
AAACATTGCAAGGGGTATTATGAATGGAACGACATTGCGACTCATGTTTGTAAGTCGTATATCTGCCCCGATTGCGGTGTTGATTTGAATCGCGCCGTTGAAATGTTGGGGGAAGATGCGTGGAATTTCCACATTTTTCTGCATAGTAAGATTGATCTTGCAGAATTAGAGGCAGAAAATGAGCGCCTTCGCACTGGTTTAAAATTTTTACGCGATGGAGGCTTCGGATGTAGTCAAGAAGCACAACGGATTCTTGACGGGTTTGAAGATTACTCTGATGCCTAACGTGGGCATCAACCGCGACGCCATTCGATTTCAAACACTGAGAAACGCGGCGACGTGGAACCGATTAGCAAACTTTTTTAACCCACCAGATTGGCGGCGTCGGTTGCATGCAAAGTTATACGGGCAATGCTGACCAAACAGCAAAACAGGTATTAATTTAATGGCAAACATAAAAGCCTTTTTCCGTAGATGCGGTGGCGTGTTTTTTACGCTACCGCCAATTAACACAGCTTGATAGACCACGAGCAAAGGTGTTGCGTTTCTCAGCAACACTTTTGCGAAATGCTTAAGATCACTCATCAAACGGTAATTTAAGATTTTGTTCTTTTGTATCCGATTTCAATTTAGGCGACTTTTTGAAGGTAATGTTTAAACTTCTTGGCGGTATTTGATCTAATCCTTTTCCGTCGAGCAGGTCTTTGACAGTATGAAACTGGATTTTGGGATAATCTTTTGACCATCCGGGAGAATGGTAAAATCCAGCACTTGCAGCGTATTCAATCATACCCCGGGTAGGAGGATTGAGAGTTATAAAGATGCCCATTGCTGCTTTTTCGTTGGCTACGGTTCCAATCAAATCTCTTACTTCGCTGGGCTTTACTTTACCACTTTTTACCTGGACGATAATTTGTTTGGGACTGAGTGATGCGTCATCAACGAAATATATGATACCGTCTCGACCTCTGTCTTTGCCTTTTTTCCCCATCTTGGGTGTTTTTCCCCCAACAGGGCGGGCGTTTATTAGCGATAAAGCCCACCATTCAAATTGATAACGATTACTCTGTGCCAATTGATAGGCGGATTCAACATCTTGAGGCTCTCCAATGACGTTATAATCTACTTTCTCTGCAAGGCTATAGGTGGTTTTTAATCTATACTTCAGCAGAGATATGGATAGGTGGGTTATGTCAATGCCGATCCATTTTCTGTTTAGCCTTTGGGCAGCTATTATCGTAGTTCCGCATCCACAAAAAGGGTCTAAAACAATATCTCCTTCTTCGCTACTGGTACGGATTATTCTTTCAAGAAGGGTTATTGGTTTTTGGGTTTGATAGCCTAATCGCTCGGATGATTGAGATGAAATAGGGGGAATATCATCCCAGTTGTTTCCCAAAACAACGCCGGGCATTTCGTCTAAATATTTTTTTACCCGAATGCGCCCATCGGGGGTGTTGGGGAAAATTAATCTTCCTTGCCTGTCGAGTTCTTCCATCCGTTCGATAGAGACGGTCCATCCATTGGGATGTGGTTTATAACCTTTGTATTCGTAAGTTAGATTTGGGCGAGGATTAGGGCTACGCAAGTTGTCAGACGAATAATGGCGCCCATCGCTGTCAATAAAACGAAAGTTTTTCTTTATGTATTCTTCTTCATAAGGGGCATGTTGCGGATAAAACTTATAAGCATTAGAGTTTTTACTATAAAGGAGCAAAATATCATTAACGTTGCTAAAGTTCCTTTTTGAATCGTTGTGGCTACTGGTTCGCTTCCAGGTAATTTCGTTCAGGAAGTTTTCTGGTCCAAATATGGTATCAAGCACAATTTTTAAATAATGACTGGCGGTTGGGTCGCAATGCAAATATAAACTCCCGGTAGGTTTTAAAACTTTGTAAAGTTCGATTAATCTTGCAGTCATCATTACCAGATAGGCCATCATTTGGTTTGTACCAATGAATTCATATAATGACGCAATCATTCTGGATACCCGGGGGAAACTTTCGGTAGTTAATTCATTATAGGCTTTGGCGGCAACCTGATCCCAATGCCATGTGTCTTCAAATGCCGTAATTTGTGCTTCGGATTCTTTACCGCTTTCGTTTTTGAATAGGACGTTGTAAGTGCGATTCGAGTTAAACGGAGGGTCTAAATAAATCAGATCAATGCTTTCGTCTGCGATGTGGTGTCGCAGTATTTCTAAGTTGTCGCCGTAATATAAGGTGTTTTTAATCATGATATTTTTAAGATTTTGACCTTTTTAGGATTTCTTTAGCTTCTGCTAATGTAATCGGTTTTCCAGAATCATCAATAAGGCTAATATAATCTTTGCATTTTTTGTTGCTACAGTGTAATTGGGATGTTACGCGATGGTCGCCGGCGCTGATATGATGATTGTAACTCATTAGCTTTTTACAATTAGGGCATTTCGGATTACTTTTCTTATCCCACAATGCCCCGGAGAATTCTCTATATCGGTGGTTGTTAAAATAGTGATAAACGCTATAAAGGATTGACAATGAGATTAGGCCCGATTGTGTGGACACTATATATGGTATGGGTTTGGCTGTATATGCCAACCCCGAGAACTCTTGAAGAACTAACCAAAGAACAAATTTATAGGTTAGGTACGCTATTAGCATTATTAGGTATAGCCATACATTGGTTGTTAGATTTTTTAGTACTGACCATAATTCATTAAGCATCTAAAACATATCCTTTTATGGCGCACAATCAAAATCGTTTTAAAATTGCCTGTTTATTAATAAGCGAAAGAAGAGCATCCTGCTCTTGGTTCCCCGGGATAACCAATGTGGCATATTATCTTTTGTGCGCTGGGCTTGCGCGTATAACTATTTATTATGCGGCAAGCGGTATAATAAAAACAAGAGGTTACGTGGGGGGAGTAAAACAGGTGTTTATAAATCAAGAAAACCGTGATTTTAACGCAATGATTTTGGTTTATTTGCGCGGATGCAGGATGCCGAAGGCGGAGTTGGCAAGGAATATAGGGGCAACATGGCGCATGGAGATGAGTCAAGGGCAATACAAGGTTGCGCTATCTTCCTATGGCTTAGAGAAGCGCATAAAACCATCTGAGTTGAGCCAATTGCCCTTGACTCGCTTCCA
>PHFX01000122.1 GCA_007618135.1 Candidatus Brocadia sp. WS118
CATTGCAAACGACGACGCGCTGGTAAGGGAACTGCAAAAAAGCGCCCGGGTGCTACGGAATGAAGATAGCGGTAATCTAAAGACTCTCATATCGCAAATTTCCGTGCAACTGCTCATCCTGGAATTGCCGGAAGAGGGACGAAAAGAAATGGAACTGATTTCTCTGCTGAAACAACGTCATCCCCACCTGCAAATTGTGGTAATAAACGGCAACGGGAACAGCGAGGCGCTGGCGGAGGCGTTTGGGGTTGGGGTGAAGGATGCGTTTCGGAGGCCGTATCGAGTAGAGTTATTAGAGGAGCGGGTGAGGGAGATGATCAAAAAAGAATAATTGACTGCGGGAGCCATAACAGGGGGTTAGGGGAAAACTTAAAGTCTATTATCAATCAACTGGTTTATTGAAGAGGAGAAAACCATGATTAGTCGAATTATGTCTGCATTATTATTGTGCTCTCTTTTTGCCTATCCGCAAATGATGCGAATGATCGGGATAGGCGTTTCCTATCCTACCGGCAATTTCCGGCACGGCGTCAACTTCGGCTATAATGCCGGCTTGGGCATGGAGACTCCGGTGTTCGGCTTTCACGGCGTGGGCTATCTCGGATATGGCTTGTGGGATGAGAAGACAGTGAATGATGAAGCGCATGACGTTACCACAGATGTCGATTATAACACGCCCTTTGCTTTGATCGGGGGCAGGAAATACTTCGGCGGTTTTTATGTCTCATTTCTCGCCGGGGTATATTTTGTTGATCTGCACATCAAAGAGAATCGAAGCGGGGAAATCTACGAATATGACGACAACAAAACCCAGGGCAGTATTGTGCCCGGCATCGGGTATCGAATCCCGCTCAAGCCGGTAAGCCTTGACCTGGGATTGAACTATCTTTGGAATAAGGATTTCGGGCAAATCTGGTTTACGACCACTGTGGCGCTATGAAAATACTTCCCTGGATGGTATATCCTTGCCGGTCGGTTCTCTATACACAACATTAATTGTTTAGGACTATCAAAAAGTTATACACACACCGAGTGAATCTCAAGAGAAGGAGAATAACCCATGAAAAAGATTCTGCTGATTGCAAGCATATTTTGCTGCATGACCTTGCTTACCGGCTGCTGTCTATTCAATAGTATATTCCCGCCGCCATCCCTCTTCATTCAAGAATCCCGCCCTTTTAAGTTTCAGGCCAGGAATGTGGGAACACGAAACGTTCATCTCATACTGCCCGCGGATTACTATCATGAATCTCAAGCCTCTGTTCGTTATCCCACAATTTATCTATTACACGGGAATAGCGTAGCTCCCGAAGCAGAAATTGACGACGTAGCGAAAACCGTAAAGGATGCCATGGAGTATCTTTTTAAAGCCGGCGAAATTGGCAAAATGATCATCGTGATGCCAAACGCCATGGTTAGCCCGAATAAGCCAGGAGATGGCAGTTTTTACACAGATTCTCCCCTGACCGGTGAATTCAAGACCTATATTACGCCCGAATTAGTGGACTCGATTGATACACAATACAGAACAAAAAAGGAAAGAGGCCAACGTGCGATTACCGGCGGCTCGATGGGAGGATATGGCGCCATTATCCTTGCACTACAGTCGCCTGGCAACGGGTTGTTTAGTTCAACTGCCTCTCACAGTGGTTTGCTTTGTTTTGAAGAAATGCTGGACGAACTCGCAACCCCGCTGAAGCCGCCTTTAGATGATTCCTGGCGGCTAAAATTCATTTCTCATTTAGATTCGATATTTTCACCTGGCCCTCCTCTCCTTCATCTGAACCCGCACTATGAAAATGGTGTACTAAAATATGATCTAGATGCGTGGAAACAGTGGCTAAAGCATGATCCTTACACATTTCTACAGAATAACCCGACAGCGTTGGACAAGTTTGAAGTTTACATCGATTGTGGTTCACGGGACGAACTCGGATTGGCTGATCATGCCAGAAAGTTTATAAAGAAATTGGATGAATTGCACGTCTGCAATCAATTTCTTATTTACGAATCTCAAACCGAAACGCCGTTTGATTTTTGGGATCAAATAATGAGCGGACACATGGCCATAAGGTGGCATTTCGCAGAATCTTTAAAATTTCATTGGAGGCATTTTAATCGCTAGTACATCGCGGCAGAGTTAGTCCGCCGCCAGACTTACTGGTTGCGAAGTTCAACTTCGCAACCCAATTGCGTGCCGAAGTTGAACTTCGGCATGAGGATCGACGGACTTTCTCTGCCGGGGAGTACTTTCCTGAGATAATCCCAGGATTCTCAGCACCGAACTTACCTTCGCTGCTTGCGGCATAAGAGCGCTCCTATCCATAGCCGCTGGGCGTGAATACAAACCCGATCAGAAAACAGTTGTACAAAGGGCGCTATGAGCGATACTATATCTTCCGGTAGAGATAACATGCAGGCTCCTCTTCTGTTTTGGTTTCCCAATCTAAATTAGAAGATTTGCCCGGTTATCTCTACCTGATTTTATTCAAAAATGTCCAAAGTCGGGTTATATAGCAACCAAAAAACTCCGCGACCCTAAATTAATTCAATTGCCGACCACTGATCGACATTATTGGGTGCGTTTTGATGGGAAATATTCAGAAAAAATTAATGAAGCGAGTATAACACAGGTCTGTGATCGCCTTTTGCATGTATAGGAAAAAAATCCATGTACAGTCAATTCATTTGAAGTATGCTCAAAAAAAGCAATTGGAGGAGAAACTATGTACACCAAATCCGGAATGGGACTTATCTCGCTGGTGTTCACTGCGCTGTTTATCTCAATATTATATGGTCAACAGCCGCCCCCAGGCGATGAGGCATTTATCTACTCGGCAAAATTTGTTTGTGGTTTGTCTGATTCAGGCAATTTTTCTGTTGCCCGTGGGAAATATAGAACTGTGGTTAACACTCACAATTTCTCAGATACAACGATTACTGTCTGGAAAAAAGCTATTCTGGCGCTTCCTCAGTCCCAAAATCCCATGCCTCCATCAGAAAAGATACCTGTAACAATAGGACCAGACGGTGCGTTTGAGGTGGATTGCCGGGAGATAGCCCAATGGTTGAATCTTCATCCTAACCAATTTGC
>PHFX01000123.1 GCA_007618135.1 Candidatus Brocadia sp. WS118
CACCCGGCCTCTGCATCATCTGCTGCACCGTTGCGGAAATCCGGGAGAGCAGTCCCTTATCCTGAACCACGGTGATGTGCATCTTGTCATACTGCCCCATCCCCACCGGAGCCGCACATCCGGCTTCAAGAACCGTGTTGAGATTTTCCGCAGAAACCTGTTCGTCAGTATAGGCGCGAACAGAAGAACGACCGGCAATTGCTTTTAAAGTGTCCATAAGGTACCTTCTTTTAATTATTTTGAATCTCTGAGATTAGCTCTCGTGCGAGATCGGGATTTTCAAGATTTTTTGCATAATAATTCCAGATCGTATCAATATCTCTGATAGCCTCCGGTGCATAGACTATTTTACTTCTTGTCAAAATAGTCACGTACGTCTTCTTCAGAAACCCAGCCTTCTTCTCGCCCGGAACGTTCGCCTTTTTCAATTTCAGTCATGAGTTTAAACTCTGCTCTGATTCGTTCATATTCTTCCTGATCTTTAATATCGATAATTGCGTAACAGCCTCTGCCGTTCTTAGTAAGGTAGACAGGAGAACCAACAGCAACATCTTTTAAGACGGTGGTATAATTTCTTAAGTCAGAAATCGGCTTTATGATCGGCATATCTGTATTTCCTTTCGTGAGTCACATTCTTCATTTATAATACCCATATATTACGATTAATTCTACGATATATTTTACGAAAAATTAACCGAGATATAAATAAAAGAGATTCAATATGGAAATCCATGCGAACCGTCTCGCCCTGCTCCCGTCAATTAAGGCTCAGGATGGAAAACAACAGTCAGCTGCTACTCCAGCCATCCGACGGCCCGGATGGGCGATCCGTCCGCATCTTCGATCTTAAGCGGAAAACAGCTGAAATAAAACAGTCCGTCTCCGAACCGGTCGAGATTCGTCAGGTTTTCGATATTGACGATCTCGTTCTCCATGAAGAGCCGTTTATGCCTCGGCAGTTCTTCCTCCGCGATCGGATCGAGGCCGATCGTATCGAAGCCTATCCCCTTGTAATTTCCGGAGACGATATAATCGAGAACGTCGAAATCGATGCACGGATAGTCCCCGAAATATCGTTCGTCTCCCCAGAAACGGTCCCATCCCGTATTGAACAGAAGAAAATCCGCTTTCTCCGCCTTCTTTCCGTATCTTTCGATACGATCCATCGTGATCCGTCCGCCTTCCTGCAGATCTCTGCAGTCGATCACCAGTGCTCTGCCGATAAACTGATCGACAGGAAAAGCGTCCAGAGTCGTTCTCCCGCCGAACAGGTGTGCAGGAGGATCCATATGCGTTCCCGTATGGGTGAACATCCTCAGTTCCGTTTCCTTGAACCCTTCAGTCTCGTAAGAATTCGCCGGAACGAACGCCGGCGGTTCGGTTCCCGGATATACCGGCATATCAGGCTTTATCGTATGGGTTAAATCGATAACTTTCATAATCTCCTCTGTAAAACTAATCTTACAGTCGATTATATCGATTATCCGGTCATTTAGCGAAAAAGCCGGCGCCGCTCCCGGTTAGTGTCTAACCGTCATTTCTTGTCTTTTTTATCCGACCTTGTTATACTCAAAAAAAGATTAAACGAATTCATAAATATAATTAAGGAAAATTAACGAGGACAACAGTGTTTGCGAAACGACTTGACGAAATTATGAATATTGCCGGTGTTTCAAATTCAACGACAGGACGCGCCACCGCTATCTCGGGAGCACATATCGGACGGCTCAGAAACGGAACGAGACCGCTGCCGAAGGAACACGACTTTCTGACACCCCTGTGCGAATATCTGGCAAGACATATTACGAAGGACTACCAGCTTACGGCGCTCGTCAACCTGACAGGAATGAATGAAGACTCTGCCGGAGATTCACAGAAAACAGCGCTTTATCTGGAAAACTGGCTCCAGGAAAAACCTGAGGACAGCGCTGCCGGACGTTTCATATCCGGTTTTTCCAGCTACGCCGCGGTATCCGGCGCACCGTCCCAGTCGGAAACCTTAGAAAACGAAGAAAAAACGGACAGCGAATCCTATTACTATGGAAATGAAGGAAAACGCCGCGCGGTGATCCGCTTTTTTCAGGCAGTGCTTCGTGAGAAAAAGCCGCAGACACTGCTGCTCTACTCAGACGAACCTTTTGCATGGCTGTACGAGGACGTCGTTTTCGTCAGACAATGGATGAAACTGTTCGGAACGGTCCTGAAAAAAGGAAACCGTGTTAAGATCGTTCACACCGTAAGCCGTGACATGAACGAAATGATGGAAGGTCTGATCAAATGGATCCCCATCTACATGACTGGTGCCATCGAGCCGTATTATTATCCCCGCCTGCGGGACGGCCTGTTTCAGCGGACGATGTTTATCGCTCCTGATACGGCGGCGGTCACATCTACCGCCGTACAGCAGAATACAGATAGAAATCTCAACAGTTACGTCGAGGACAAAAACGCCGTTACCGCATTGACTGTAGAATTCGAACAATTCCTTGCACAGTGCAGACCGCTGATGCGTATCTTCCCGCTGCAGAAAGGACGGGAGTTTATCGGAGAAATGAATGCGCTGGCTGCAGCAGAGGGCGAATGTATCGTAAGCAGCGACATGCCCCTGCTGTTTTCGATGCCGGAAGCCCTTGCCAGGGAAATATCTGAAGCATTCGAATCCCCCGCTTTTTATGATTCCTGGCGGAAAAGCGTCCTTCAGTTCGAGCATAATATAAACAGCCGTCGAATTACGGAAATCATCCTCTCTCCCGCGACGGTTCTCAGACATCCCGACTCATTGAAGCTGCCGATGGGATCTTTTCTGCTGGCGAAAGACTTCCAGTATACCGAAGCTCAATACCTCTCGCAGATTGCCAGACTTGAGGAACTGCAGGAGCAGTTTGACAACTTTACAGTTATCCGGAAAGATAAGCAGCCGACAAACGTGCTGCTCTATTACAAAGAATACCAGGGTGCTGTCGTCGCAAAAACCACAATACCGTCCGCCGCCTTTACCTTCAGCGAACAGAACATGGTAGTCGCCCTCGGAGATTATCTGAAAAATGAAATGGAATAACCGGACAACACCTTTTTTTCACTGTTTCCAGCC
>PHFX01000272.1 GCA_007618135.1 Candidatus Brocadia sp. WS118
GAAAGAATAATTTTCTATTTAATTATAACATAATACGGCAATCCGTATTATCGGAAGGGATTTTAACATTTTTGAGGCCAGCATACAAGTATTAAGAGAATCCGTTGAAAAAAGATGATTTTGGGGGAAGGAAATGTTGGCTCATGCTTAAAACAGAGCATTTCTGAAAGCGTATTCCAAAACCGGAGCTTTGGAGTGAAAGGAATTTTTGGTTTGATGGTTAAGCTACCTGGGTTATAAGCCAGTTAATCCAATTTAAGCATTTTTCTAACTTTTGTAGATCCATCCGCCTCCAGGCGGTAAAAATAAATTCCGCTGGAAACCTCCCTGCCGTGTCTATCCCTGCCGTCCCATTTAATTGCATGGTTTCCGGGAGTCAATTCCCCATCGAAAAGATTTCTGATCTTTTTTCCTAAAATATCAAAAATCAGCAATTGAACTCTTGCACGGGATTTCAGAATCTGGAAGGGGATGGTGGTTTGCGGATTAAAGGGATTGGGGTAATTGGCATGGAGAAAAAAACTCTGAGGAAAAAGCAAAGGATCCTCATTTTGATTGATAAAAGTAGTTCCCCCGTTCGTGGTATGGAGAATGGTTCCGTTCCATCCTGCGATCCATCCGGTAGATTCATCTATAAAGTCCAGCCCTCTTAAAGATTGGACAGTGTAGCTTTGCTGCCGCAACCAGTTTTCACCGCCGTCGGAAGTGTGGTATATATCTCCATGCAATCCGCATATCCAACTGATGGATCTGCTGATGGCTTTAAGATTTCGGGGTATAACATAATCATCATTCAATTGAGCGTGCCAGGTGAGGCCGCCATCACTGGTATGAATAATTTTCCCCTCGGTCCCGGGATCATAACCGGCTGCCCAACCATGGGTGGTATCAACGAATTCCACGTCTAATAAATCCAACCCGAAACCCTGCCGCTGGATAGCCCAGTTTTCCCCGCCATCCGATGTATGCATAATGATGCCGTAGTCGTAAAGGCTTCCCCCGCCGCCAACCACCCAGCCGGTTAAAGAATCCACAAATGACACCCCGAATAAACGGGGGATTAAACCGGGGGTTTGGTCAATCCAGGTTTGCCCGCTATCGGTAGTACGCAGAATAATTCCCTGAACTCCATTGCCGGTAAAATCTCCCCCTACTGCCCAACCATTCCGATAATTCACAAAACTAATCGCGCGAAGTGGAAAGTTGGTTCCGCTGTTCTGTGCCTGCCAGTTTTCCCCTCCATCAGAGGTATGCAGGATTGTACCATTCCATCCTACAATCCACCCATACTGGTGATCAACAAAAGCAAGATTCACTCCGCCGGTAGGATTACTTGATTGTTCGAACCAGTTTTGTCCTCCATCGGTTGTTTTTAAAATATAATTGGGGGCATTTCCTATAACCCATCCCGTTTGGGAATCCACAAAATCAATTGCCGAATAATTTTCATATCCGAAAGGATTATTGGTGGTAACTAAATTTTCCCAGCTAAAACCGCCGTCTAAGGTGTAAAACAAACCAACTTTTACTACCCCAATTCCACCGCCCCAGGCTTCCTGGGAATTAAGAAAAGCAAAATCGTTCATTAACTCCCCAGACCGGAAAGACCAGTTCTGCCCGCCGTTGCTGCTGGCATAAATGCCGTAATTGGTTGCGACAAACAATAGATCATTATCCAGGGCCACCAGGTCCAAAATAGACCCGTCAAGTGTATCGGTAAAAGCAAACAATTCCCAATTCTCGCCCCCATCCGTGGAACGCCGTACATTACGGCTCCCGGAATAGCCCCACAAATGTAAGGTATCGGTGTAAATGATCTGCCTGAGACCGGCCAGGCTGGAATCCCGCTCCCAGGTTTGCCCGCCGTCAAAGGTGCGAATACCCCACAACAATCCACCTACCGCCCAGCCTTTCAGCGTATCCAGAAAGGTAACGCCATAGACATGATCTACTGGCCGGAATTCTCCTTCCGCCTGTTTTTCCCAGGTAACGCCCCCGTCATCGGTATGGAACAAATCACCGTCGGAGGTAGCCCAGCCGTATAATTCATTTACAAAAAAGATATCGTAATAAACGTTCGTATCAGCCAATTGTATCTCCCAGGAAAGCCCGCCATCTACCGTGTGATAGATATTACGTTTGATTTCCGGCACAAAATGGGGACGTCCGATACCCCATCCTTCTAAGGGATTAACAAAATGGATGTCGGTAAACAGAATATCGATACGGAGAATTTCCCAGTTATCTCCTCCATCAGTGGTGCGGAGCAAAGTGGTATTTTTCGGAAGCATCCAGCCATGTTGGTCATCCACAAAATATACTTTTGTGATGGGATCGCCGAACGGCAGCGGATTCTGCCACTGCCAGCCCTGGGGCAATATGCTACTGTTAAACCATATAAGACATATAATTACCAGAGATTGTTTATAGAATTTCTTCATCATTCTTCAATCCAATTTATAGTAAATTTAAAAAAAACGCTTTATTCGCAGGCGGTGTTCAGGAGTGTGACCAGAGGAAAATCAAGTCGATCAATTGTAACAGGAAGAGGGTAACATCATTTATTCATTTCAATCTGACAATAAAAAACTACTAAATTGCTTTGCCGGAAACAACGATAAATTATATTTGGCGGGTTTAAAGCAAAGATAATTAGCAAACGTAATGGCCAACTTTATTCTTTCAAGTCAGAATACTATCGGCAGGAAAAAACAAAGCCGGATACCCGCTCTTATAAACCGGTATCCGGCATCTTATAAATCAAAATCATTTCAGGTTCAGATAAACAAGCAAAACCGTTTCGGCGCTCCTTTATTTTTCATCTTCCGATTCTGTCTCACTATTGCCTTTGGAGCCTCTTTTCTTTAACGGCGAGGTGGTTTTGACCGGACGCGGAGGTTTTGTGGCTTTTTTCGGTTTTTCCGGAGTATTGTCAGCGCCCTTTCCGTTGCCGGTGGTTCGGGTTTTAAAAGTAGCATAACGGCGGCCGGCATTTTTAACCGGCAATTGCTCCCCGGACAATACCAGGTCAATTTCATGGCCATCCAGGATTTCACGCTCTAAAAGCGCTTCGGCAAGGGCATGGAG
>PHFX01000124.1 GCA_007618135.1 Candidatus Brocadia sp. WS118
ATCGATAGGACGACGCCCTCTTTTACCTTCGTAGTAATAAGGCCGGATCAATTCAATCCAAGCATCCCAAGGAATAATTGCATCCATGGAGTCCAAGAAGGCTTCTCTTTTAGTGGTATGTCGACGATTGGAGTATTCAATATCTCTGAAAGTTTGCTGCTTCATAATCAATACCTCATAATAGACTGTTTCTTTAATTATACCGTGTAACGCTATAGTTCAGTAGAATTAATCAGTGTTTCCTTAATGCTTATTTTCTTTTAAGGCCTTTTGATAGATTTCGTTTTTGTCGTTCGTTGACAGCGCTTTTTCAGTTATATATGCGATAACAGCTATGCCGACTATGTCCATAACGAGTCTTATAAGCATGAACTTCAGTCCGAGCGAGGACGCCTCAAAGAGTATAAGGGGTATTTTCGTAGTAGACCACGCGCCGAGCATAATAAATACATTGGATAGCTTAGAGCCTTTTTTCAACAATACACCGGCAACTGGAAAAGCTGCGTATAAGGGACCTGCAGCGGCCGAACCAAGAAAGAACGCAAGCAAAACGCCAATTATCCCTGAGTTATCACCCATGTACTTGATCATTGTTTCTCTCTTTACCCACACATCAAGCAGCCCGAGCAAAATGAAAATTGGTGGTAAGACCGACAACATCTCAAGCAAATTAGAACCGGTCAGCTGGAATGCTTTTTTCCCTAAGTTCGGGAATATAACAAGTACTGCCGTGTTGATGATGAGTAGCAGGAAAAATATTCGGTATCTTTTTATAAATTTTATCATTTTCTCCTTCATAATAACACCCCCATAACCAGTGCTACAATGAAGGAGAATCCGAATGCCGCGACATTTCTAACAATTGTTGCTTTTTTACCGAAATAACTGATTTCTACAGGCATTGTTACTATACCAACCATCATAAGGGTTGATATGAATGCAGCTATCTGCATATAGCCCGCACCGCTTTTTAACAGGGCGGCCGCCAGCGGAAAGGCTACAAATCCAGGGATAAGGGTAATCGAGCCTATCACTGCCGCAATCAGCACACCATACCATCCGGACTCGCTGCCAAGTAATTTTGATATCTGCTCAGGCGTAAGAATAGCCAACATCATACCTATAATAATGAGGATTGATAAAAATTGTGGAAGTATATTCTCAAATGACTTCCATGCTTTTTTAAGAGCAAGGAGAGTTTTCTCTCTGCTCTTAAAAAAGGAAACCGTTAAAGCGGAAAAAGCAATCACATAAAGCGCAATTGTCATAGGCTTTTGCTCCTAAATTGTTATTTTACTTCTGTAATCCGCAACTGCGTTTCGGATAGCTTCTGCTCCCAGTACAGAACAGTGCAGCTTCTGCTCAGGTAATCCGCCCAGAGCATCTGAGATATCCTTGTTCGTTATCATAAGCGCCTCATCAATTGTTTTACCTTTTACAAGAACAGTTGTGACACTAGCAGAAGCAAGCGCGGCAACACAGCCGCATATTTTGAAACTGACGCCAGTAATAACATTTTCCTCAACTTTAATATAGAGTCTCATTGTGTCGCCGCAGCTGGGATCTCCAGCATCGCCTATCCCATTCGCATCTACCATTTCGCCGACATTACGCGGGTTGGAAAAATGATCTATCACTTCATCAGTAAACAGTCCGATAGACATAGCGTTACCTTATTCGCCGCACTCGTCGTGATGCTGATGCTCATGGCAAACAGAACCTGTTGACTTCAGCTCACCCTTAAGATAGTTGAGAACGGCGGTTTTCGCATCGCCGGAAGCACCCACAACAACCTCGACATTCCTTTCATTGAAGATATCAACTGCACCGCCGCCCATACCGCCGCTGATTATTACATTTACGCCGCGATCGGCAAGGAAATTGGGTAGGAATCCGGGTCTGTGACCAGGGTTCGGTATAGACTCTTCATTTGTAATTTTACCGTTTTCAATATCGTAAATCAGGAAATTGACGCAGTGGCCAAAATGCTCCGTCACATTTCTACCTTCGCCAGCAATCGCTATTTTCATCATTTCTTTTTCCTCCATATTTTTTATTTCAATATATTCGTCCAGTATTTGTGCAGCATATTCAACAAGTTCTGCACAGGGGCGTTTTTTGTAGTAAGCTTCTGTTCTGTCCTCCGGAATAGGAGCTTCAAGTTTTGAGGTGAGTTTCAATAAGTCCCTGCATATTATTGATTGATTTTTGTTTTCGAACCGCTTTGCTAAGGACTGGATCAACTTATAGTGTTCAGATTTCTTGGATTTATCTGTCGGGTCGGTATACCCATATTTCATTCCAACAACCATAAACATTCCGCTGACAGCACCGCATACCTCCCGAAGCCTTCCCATACCACCGCCAAAAGACGATGATATTTTTAATGCTTCTTCAATATCAAGACCGGTTTCATCACAAAATGCAACAAAAACAGATTGCGAACAATTGTAACCCTTTTTAAACAGTTCTTTTGCATAATCCGAATGTTTACTCAATGCCTTTTACTTCGCTTCCTTCTTCCAGCGATTTTGAAAGGTGTTCGAACCAGTCCCCATCAAAGAGCTCAATCATGCCTTTATCGCAGGCTGCTGATATTTTTGGATCAATAGGGAGCTTGGCAAGAACCTTAAGATTATGCTTCTCGGCTATCTCTTCGATGTGACTTTCACCGAATATTTTATATTCCTTACCGTTATCAGGGCATTTGAAATAGGACATATTTTCAACAAGGCCGATAACCGGAATGTTCATCATCTCTGCCATCTTAACCGCTTTTGACACGATCATCGAAACAAGCTCCTGCGGGGAGGTTACAATAATGATTCCGTCAATGGCTAAAGACTGGAAAACGGTCAGGGGCACATCTCCGGTTCCCGGTGGCATATCTATGAACATGAAGTCCACGTCGCCCCAAATAACATCTGTCCAAAACTGCTTTACTGTATTGCCGAGAATTGGTCCCCTCCAAATAACTGGATCAGTATCGTTCTCAAGGAGGAGGTTGATAGACATAATATCAATCCCGGTCTTGCTTTTCAAAGGATACAAACCGAATTCGCTGCCCGTAGCCTTA
>PHFX01000125.1 GCA_007618135.1 Candidatus Brocadia sp. WS118
GCTAAACCGCCAATCATTTTTAACCATCGATTCTGCTGCCCGACCGGAAAAAGCGCAGGATGTTTTTTGCGCCGTTGTGGATGTTCCGGAAGATGTTCGCCTGTCGCTCAAGCCTGCCGCCGGTTACGCTTATTATGCCCAACTGTTCCATCAGATGGGCCATGCCCAGTTCGCCTTGTTCAATAACAACAAATCTCTTATTTTCCGGCAGCTTTACAAAAGTCCTGTAAGAGAGGCCTTTTCGTTGTTTTTTGAGAAAATTTGGGAAGACAGCAGTTGGACAAACCGCTTCATGAATCAGGATACCGCCAAAGCAATTGGCTTTTATGAATATTTAGCGTTCGATCAACTTCTGAAGCTGCGGATGGCAGCGGCTGCGATTCAATTCCAAATAGAGCGGGGAACTTTTACGAATGATACCGGCGAACATTTTCAGCAAGACATGTCTCGCGCCATGCGGGTTCCCCTTTCCTATAATGAAGCGTTATGGCTGCATACTCAGCAGGATGGCTTTTTCGATACCGCTGTCTATCTCCAGGCGAGCATCCTGGAAGCTCACCTGCGAAATAATCTTAAAGACAAATTCGGCCAAAGATGGTATAATGATCCTGATTGCGGAAAATATCTAAAATCCCTATGGAGCCGGGGTAATGAATGGTCCATACCGGAGTTCATGAAAGAGATTAACCTCGCCGAACTGAATCCAAATTTGCTTATGGACAATCTTCGCCCGCTGGCAAGACCGGCAACTCCTTAGAACCGGAACGGTTGATATGAAAACCAACCTGAAAAATATAAAGATTATCGCGTTTGACGCGGATGATACCCTGTGGGTAAACGAGCCCAATTACCGGGAAACCGAAGTAAGATTCTGTGAAATCCTGGAGGCCTACATTTCACACCAGGAGATTATCGAGAAACTCTTTGAAACCGAAATGCGCAATTTGAAATTGTTCGGCTACGGCGCGAAGGGGTTTATGCTGTCCATGATCGAAACCGCCCTGGAAATCTCCCAATTTCGAATCAGCGGCAAGGATATTCAAAAAATCATTGACCTGGGAAAAAGTCTGCTCCAAAAACCGATAGAAATCCTTGAGGGGGTGGTGGAAATTTTAACAGAATTGCAGCATCGTTATCCACTGCTGTTGCTCACCAAGGGGGATTTGCTGGACCAGGAAACAAAATTGGCCCGCTCCGGTCTGGCCGATTATTTCAATCATATCGAAATTGTCAGCGACAAAACCGAGGAAACCTACCGGGGGTTCTTCAAAAAACTGAATATTCAACCGCGGGAATTTCTGATGATCGGTAACTCCGTGAAATCGGATATATTACCGGTGATAAACATCGGGGCGCAAGCCATCCATATTCCGTTCCATACCACCTGGCAGTATGAAGAAGTGGCGGAAGAAAATATCAAACAGAATCAATTCCTTCGGGTAGAAAGCATAAAAGATATTTTAGACTTGTTACCGCAAATGAAATAATCAAAATGGGCTTTTGCCATGAGAAAGATTCTTTTTATACTTATTTCACTAACAATATTTAATTTCTATTCTTGTGAGAAGAATAAAGATTCTCTGATAGTGAATTCACCAATTCCGGTTGCTACCAAATGGGAAAGAATAAAGAGCTTTCCCGAAATAGATGTCTATGATATTATCGCCTATGAACCGGATGAATATTACGTTTTAGCAGGTTTCGTTTATTTTAGCCATGATTCTGGTGAATCATGGCAAGAAATCTATTCGAATATTATCGTCAACACGTTAGATGTAAATGTATTCACCCAACAAATTTTCATTAGTAGTTTTGCCTTACAAAATGGATGGCTGCTCTATTCGGCTGATATAGGAAAAACCTGGACACCCCCGGATAGTTTTCCGGTAAACCCATTCATCAGAGATTTTGCTTTTACAACTGCCGGAAAAATATATGCTGCCAGCAGTGAAAGCGATGAAAGTTTGGGAGGGCTATATTATTCAACGGATGGCGGAAAGAAGTGGCATTCAACCTCAATCAGCAAAGAAATTTCCGTGTGGAAGATACTTTTGGCTGAGAATGATGATATTTATCTGAGTATTTCAGAATATCAAAACGATTTATCAATCCGAACAGGGTTGCTTAAATCAACGGATAATGCTCAAACTTGGGTTTACATGAATCCACCCAGCCAGCCGCAGTTTATTCGCTGCATGAAATTTAACCACTCGGCTCTGCTTTTCGCAGGAACATCTTTCGGAACCGGCATATTCAGTTCCCCGGATAGTGGCAAAACCTGGATTTCCAGGGGTCTGGAAGGTTACGACATTTATGATCTTGAAATTGATCTCACTGACAATATTTATGTTGTGGCGTATAACCATGAATTAAATCAAAGTTTGTTCTTTTATTCAGATGACGATGGTGAATCCTGGATTAATATGAATGAGGGATTACCTTCCGGTGAAATATGGGCTTTGGAAATTATATCACAAGAATCTTTACTGGCAGGCACTTCAAAAGGATTATATAAAATAAAGATTACAGATTTGGTTTTAGATTAATAAACAGAACTTCTCCGCATCATTATCCCCAAAAACTTCTAACAAACCGCTTGAACTTCTGCTCATTATAGCCTATATTTGCGCGTGAATTTATGTTCACTAAGAGTAAGAAATCAGGAGAGTATTTTATGAAAGCCATAGCCGATTTTTCACTAGTTCCTTTAGGAGTAGGCGTTTCCGTCTCCAAATACGTGGCAGCCTGCGAGCGGGTGCTAAAGGAAGCCGGTTTAAAGATACACCTTCATGCGTACGGAACCAATGTTGAGGGTGAATGGGACACAGTCATGGCCGCCATCAAACGCTGCCACGAGGTGGTGCACGAAATGGGTGCGCCGCGCGTCTCTACCAACATCCGCATCGGAACCCGCACCGACCGGGAACAGACCATGGCAGATAAAGTAAAAAGCGTTCAACAAAAGTTGGGAGAATCGTGATTTCGGATTTGGGATTGCGGACTGCAGAATAATAGTGTTCGGGTGTTCATGTGTTAAAGTGTTCATGTGAATCGAAT
>PHFX01000161.1 GCA_007618135.1 Candidatus Brocadia sp. WS118
ATAAACCCATAAAAATAGTCGAAGCCCAATCCGGTGGGATAACGGTCGAACGGACCAAGCTTGGTAAGGTCGGTCACCGGTGTGTTATGCCATTTGCCAAAGGCAGCGGTATTGTAACCATAGTAGGAAAGTACCTGGGCAACAGTGGTCGCCGATTTTGGAATCTTACCCACATACCCGTCCCAGTCTGAGGCCAATTCAGCGATCTGCCCGGCACCCACCCGATGGTGGTTTCGCCCGGTCAGCAGGGCGGCCCGGGTGGGGGAACACATGGCAGTGGTGTGGAAAGCATTATAGCTGATACCGGATTGTGCCAGACGATCCATGGTCGGCATGTGTATCGGCCCCCCAAAGGTGCTGGGATTGGAATAACCGGCGTCATCGGTCATGAAGATGACAATGTTTGGAGCATCCGCCGGAAGATGCCGGGGTGCTTTGCGCCACTGGTGTTTTGAGTCAGCGAGTGTCTTGCCTGCCTTGCTCGCTGAAGGTGGTTCCGGAAAAGGCAACACCTCCTGCGCCCATGAATGCGCTGACATGAGCACTAAAATTTGGATAACAATGCTTAGTTGAATTATTTTTTTAAAGATATGCATGAGAACCTCCTGTGATTAAGTGATCAATTCAAATCAAAAAATTAAAACACCACCTGCCAGGCAACCGCAAAGGTGCTGTAGTCGTTGCCCACGGTGGCGGTGATTCCGGTAGTGGCAATGAGCTTAAGTGAATACCTGTTCTTGATGGGCAGAGCGAAGGTAAGCCCCACCCGGTTGTTGGTTTCAGGATCGAGTTTGTCTCCGCCGTCCACTGTGACCGCTCCACCCAGACTCTGGCGCGACGAGGCTGCGATCCAAATTCCGTTACGAAACAAATAGGATACATGCACCTGGAAGGTGTAGAGTGGATTCTGCGATTGGACCTTTGTGCCGAGAAACTCACTATTGTCCGTAAAGAGCCATACACCAGCATACGCTTCAAAAGTAAAATTACGAACCACATGCCATACCCCGATTTGCGGACTAAACACCCACCGGTTAGAACCGAGGTTTACAATCTTGTTCGGATCGTACTGCCCTAACGGTAATTGCATGCGCAAGGTAATACCCAAAATGGTCTTCGGTTGAAATCCCGCAAATTCATCCCTGGTCAGTGCCGGCGCTCCGGCGATGAAAATTGCGAACCTGAGAACAGGATCGCCGAATCCGCTGCGGGAAGTGGTCTGACCCCTTTGTAGAACGTCGCCCTCCCAATCGCCCGTCACGAATGGCACGGCGAGGTCGGCCCTGCCCGCCATTCCGAATACCGCGATTGACCGGGAGTAGGCGGCGGTGAAACCGTGTATGTCAGCCGTGGCGTTCTCGATAGGGATCGTCTTGTCGAACAGCACCGCCCCGGTGGAGAACGCATACCCCAGCGTGAGGAGGTTCACCCCAATTGGCGCCGGCGCATATACCCGCGGTTGCACGTCCTGGGCGTTGAGAGTAGTGGATTCCAGCAGACAAAGTCCCGCGAACACGGCGGCGTATTTGCTGAAGGTTCTCAAAACAACTCCCTGTTGTTGGTCAATGAACTCATCATTTGCTCCTGATTTTCTCCGTTTTGGGCAGTTTCCGAGATTTTATTGCAAAGCGTTGGTAACAAACAACAAATTCAGCAGCCAGGTATTATTTTGAAAGCGCTGCCGGACACCAAAATCGAATGCATATTTTGCGTTGATCATGAAGCGCTCTTTCCAGGGCCAATAGCTGGCATTAAAGGCGATCGTGCTTTTACGATCATGCACCCCGGCATCCCAGTAAACGTCATTGCCGCTGTCATCGCTGATTTGCCAGTTATGGCCGCCATGAACGCCCAGTTCGAACTGTTCGCTGAGAAATTGGCTGATGCCCCATTCCAATGAGAACCGGTTGCCTGGCGTTACATCGGCATCCTTGATCTTACCATTCAACTCATAAGTGAGGGCCAGCATAATGGCGGTCGCTTTTTGCGGCAGGGGATAAAAATACCCGTATCCCTGGAATTGATGGGTCCAGAAGCCAAGCCCTAAGGCGTCGCTGGAACCGGTTTCATACTTTCCGGTGGGAGCATAAAAACCGTAAAGAAATGTGGCGTCAAATTTATCGAATCCCCATGAAAGCCCCACCGGAGCAACAAACAGATCGCTGAATCCGGAATTCTTTCCTTCAACTTTTCGGGTATAGGTCGTATCAATAACAAGCCCGCCTCTCTCGGTTAAAATGGAAGCGTCGGCGGAGATGTAGTTCGGGGAAATACCGGCCATATAATTCGCGCCGCCGAGGATTTTAAAATTAGAAGCCCAGAAAATAGCCGGCACCGTGGTAAATCCTTTTAGTTTGAGACTCACATCGATGTTCGGAAGCGCAGGGTGGATCTGATCCAAACGGATGCTTTCAAACGCATTACCGTTCCTGTCGATGTATTTATTGCTGGAAAAATAAACGTTATACCACAACACAAAAAGTCCCGAGGGTGGGTTTGCCATATCGCGAATGTTTTTTACCACCGGCGAATAATGGCCGCCTTGCAGCGGGGAAACTACCTGGGCATTTACAGTAAGTAATGGGATGAAAAGCATTCCAAGAATAATATATGATAAAATAAATCTTAGTTTGTCGATCTGATTTTTTCGTTGTAGCGAATGCATGGTAATTACCTCTCTTTTTTTAATGTTTCAAAAATTTTTTGTTGAAAAAGCCCATTATCAACTTTCAATTTAGTATGTAATTTTATTATTGCTCGCTGCCTTCCGGCTTCTCCGCCAGAGGCAGTTCCGAGGCGATCTGCAAGTCGATCAACAGGGTGATCTGGTTTTCCAACTGCGCCCATTTTGCCGCTTTGACAGGCGATAAAATTTTGGAAACCTCTTTGAAATATTTTTTTTGCAGCTTCAGGCGTTTTTCCCGGAAATTGAAGGCCCGATCCATCAATTCGCCGGCCTTGGCGTCGGTCATCTTTTCATAATTCTCCGCGTAATCTTTGATCAAGGCCACCCGGGCGTCGCCGATCTTTTCCATCTCGAACTCGTAGTTGCGATATACCGGCCAGAAGGCAGAGGCTTCCGCTTCGGTAAACTCCATCACCTCGGTGATGATGGCCTTTTTTTTGGTTTTTACGTCCGACCGCAATAATTCAACAAAACTGTCCACGTCCTGCGCGAAAGTTGCGGTGGTTAACAGCAGTAAAACGGTTAAGAGTAATTTCTTCATTTCTTTCTCCTTGTATTTTGTTTTGGTTGAGTTAGTGTTACTTTCTTCAGAGCAGCAAAAAGAATCATCTTCTTGAAAACAATCGTTTAATTTATTTTCTAAAATGTTCCCGCCCCGATTTCGAAAATGTAGCCGATTCTTTCAAATTCAAACGGGTCGCCATAAGTCTTAATCCCCAGGCGCACTCCCCAGAAATCGGTTAATTTGGTCATGAATTTCAAAGGGGTATGAACCATGTTTAAGCGAAGCTTTATCCCGCTTTCGGTAACAAATTTGGTGAATACTTTCGTATCGCGATTGGGATCATCAATTTCTTCTTCGTCAAATTCCACCCCGGCAGAAAAATAACCGTCAATCCAGCGGGAAGCAGAAGTGGTGTAAATGATGGAATACCCCAGGTCGCGCAGCTTTTTATCTTTCAAATAAATGCGGTTCACCAGCCACCCGCCGCCGATGGGATCTTCTACATTTTTGACAATCAACAAGGGGAAAACGAACGAGAGACCGGCATCCCCGTCATAGCGGAAGGAGATCGACAGCGATTTCACGAACGATTCCTTTCCCAGCCAGTCCTCAAATTTCTTCAAATCGGTATCGGCGTGCTGGTCCGGCCAATCCGGTTTCCCCTTGGTCTCAATAAAATGCTCCAACTTATGGTCCGGAAGCGCCAGTTCCTTGCGGGGCAGCGGTCTTAATTCATATATCGCATTCTCCGGGGCATATTCCCCTTCTTCGCTATAATCTTCCCGCAGCGGGCTGTCTTCCGGAAGCGGCGGAAAAACCCGGTCTTCCGGTTTCCGCAGTTTGTTCATCCAGCTTTGAAACCCGCCGGAGTATAAAGCGCCGGTGCTGATAATATCCCGCACCCCCCAGGCGTCATTCACCCGTTTATTGACATCATACCCCGGGGTGTACATCCCGTCTCCGTTTTTATCCGGGCAGTTGGCGTGTTTGCCTTCTTCCACTAAGATATGCATCGGAAAATCCGTGAACTCATCCGTAACCAGGTTATTATCATACCATAACAAACCGTGTGCTTTGCCGATCACTCTCTGAACGCTGATAATATAGCGGCACTGCTCGCATTCATCATTGCGGGCAATCGCCAGCTTCATTTCCACCCCCTCTAAGTCATGGGGATGCCCTCCCAGACCGGCTTCCGAAGGGTAGTAGAGATAATAGGTGAGGTCTATACCCCCTACCTGGTGCAGGTCAATTTTGGAATTTTCCTTATCCGTGGAATCGAGCGCAAACGCTTCACCCTCGGCGTCGATGCGAACCAGTATATTCTCAATCCGAAAATACACCACCGGGGCGCCGGGATCTTCCTCAAACGGAAACGCCTGGGGAAGCCGGATTTCCTTACCTCTTTTTTTGGTTAATAGCGGTTCATCCGGGGAAAACCACACAACCGGGGCGCAATAGGCCGCCAGTTCCCCGATGGTCATTTTAGGATTGGCTCCATACCAGACCACCCCCTGGAATCCTTCATGCTCGCAGCAGGGAAGTTTTGTATCCCCCCTGTCTTTGGCCACGGCAAAATTTACGAGCAGTATATGAAGTATTAGCAATGTGAAAACTCGCCCGATAATACCGGTAAGATGATTATTGCCCTGGTTCATGAAGCCTCTTCGCATCATTTTTCTATCGCTTTCTTGTGATCTTACTTATTTGATTTGGATAAATTTTTGTTATCCAATCTCACCAGGTATAGCAAAACCTCTTCTTCCAATTCTTTAAGAAGCGCGCTATACTCTTCACATCGGGCCGGCGCTTTCTCTGAGGTTGAATCGCTCCAGTACTTTAATGCCTTTGCGCAAACCCGGTAGTCTTCACAAAGAGAGCGAAGGGAATCGTTTTGGTTAAATAAATGTTGAATTTTTTCACAAGTGTACGATCGAGACTTACTTCACCTTCTGTATCGGCGGGGATGTCCAGGTACCATCAAGCACTTCCTGACCGGGCCAGTAGAGGACTACTAACAATTGAAAAGGACCACTCGGAGCCGGCAACCAATTTGATTCTTTATCCGCCCCTGGTGTTTCCTGCTGTATGTAAAGCGTCAGGCTTCCGTCGGCATCAAGCTTAAGATCGGGCAACATGGAGGAATCAATCAGGTAGCGGTTCAAGGGATTTTCTACCCGTAACTGGGTCTCGCTGTCGTATATAGCGACAGACCAAAAACCCTGGGCCGGCGGAAATTGGCCTTTAGCAAAGCGCAAAATGTAACTGTGCTGACTGGCATCGAGGGGTTGGTCATCCACATCGGTCTGATAAGTGAAAAGTGCTTCGTCTTTTGATTGCTGTAAAACCTCTTCCTGGAGTTTGTTAAAATCTTTATCAGCAGCAGTCAAATTCTCCTGAAAAGGTTCCGGTTTATATGAATCCGAAGTTACTGCAATAAGTTGTTTCTTAATCACCGGATCGCCTTCAAATTGAATCTGCCTTTTTAAGAATCCCATTGCCCATTTGTTATTCATATTCGTTAATGTAGTCAGCGCCAGCCGTCTCACTCCTTGATCTTTATCATAGCGAAAAACACGCATCACATCAAACACCGCATCATTCACATTCACTTGATTGCCATATTTAATAACAAGCTGCATTGCCGATCGCTGCAAACCCGAATTGCTCGATTGTAGAGCTTTAACGAGATTTTTACTGAACGCGTCCCAATCAACTTCCGATGCATTACCCGCG
Source organism: Candidatus Brocadia sp. WS118 (assembly GCA_007618135.1). Classification (GTDB taxonomy): domain Bacteria; phylum Planctomycetota; class Brocadiia; order Brocadiales; family Brocadiaceae; genus Brocadia. The sequence goes on from PHFX01000161.1 coordinate 5,928, forward strand.
TGCAGCCCAAGCACAATGACTCCAGAGATAATCAAAGCGATCAATTTACTCGTAGATTTTTTCATAATAAATCTCCATTTTTTAATGAAATTGAAAAGTCAATAATTAACGCATTAGACATAAAAAATTATTTAGGGGTATAATTCTCAAAATCGGAACATCTCCCAGCTTTCGTTTTATATCCATTTGCTATTAGTAACCAGAATTGCAACCTTTATGTTTATCGAAAATGGTCCTGATGAATAAGTGGTAAATGATGGAACGGTGAACAAGAACGAATACGTGGGCGTGCACTCACCACTCACCAGCCCTGAAGAATACCTTTTGGCCAGAAGCCGCTTATATCAAGAAAAAAGGCTAAAATAACGCGAAAAATTTTTTTCCATAACTGCGTGAAACACTTATGTAGCAAATGTTTCACAGGTATTCTTCAGGGCTGCCACTCACCACCCTACTACTACCAAAATAGTCGTTCATTTTGTCGCTGCCCCCGGCGGAAAGTTCGCCAATACCTTCGCAACCGCTGCATTTAGGTCTTTCTGCATTTTATCGGGATTGTTGTACTCTTTTACCACACCGCTACCGGTGCCGCGCCAGGCCAGTTCTTTGCTTTTCAAATCTACAATATCAATAACCAGGGTTCCTTCTTGATAGTAGCTGACGTCGGTATATCCGCCGTAGGGTCCCCACCAGGGATCATACCAACCGTAGCGCCCCCCGCCATATTGATGAATTTGCATTTTATCCTTGACGCCGGCATGAGCAACTACCACAAAATCTGTTTCTCCCGATTCCTGAAGCGTAAAGCCTTTTGCTTTCAGTTCCTTATCGACCGCCGCCTGCACGCGTTTGTAGACCAGGGAATTTCTGGCCAGCACATCATTTTTGTCTATTTCCGAATCCGCCGGCCAGCGGTAGGTCTTGTACTGGTTGAAATTATACTCCCGGTCGTAATCGTGTCTCACGATAAGTGAGGAACAACTTGTGAGAATCAAAAGCAGCGCAAACATTGAAGACAATAAAATGGATCGCATGGTATTTCTCCTTTTGTTTAGGTTGAGTTAGTTTTAGATAATTCTGGGTTAGCATCAAGCTTCATTTGACTCCCCCCAGGTATATCAAAACCTCCTCTTCCAGCTCTTGAAGAAGCACGCTATATTCTTCCCGGCGAGTCGGCGCTTTGCTTGATCTTGAATGGCTCCAGTACTTCAACGCCTTTGCACAAACCTGGTAGTCTTCACAAAGGGAGCGAAAAGAATCGTTTTCGTTAAACAGGCATTGAATTTTTTCACTGTGTTTGCGGAAACGCTTTAGAATAAAAAAAAGGCTGGGGGGTGTGTAACTGCCCGACCTGTTTTTAGTTACCATTTTTCAGCACCGTCAAGCCTGAGAGGGTCTGTTGCGCCTAAATACTCATGTCGTTAATAATACTTGTGAAAAATAACCAAATTTGCTAATTTGTCAACGTAGCTTACGGTAGATAACGGTACGTAAACATCCTCTACCATGACACGGGTAACGTTTAAAAATTTCCTTTCAATAGATAAATGGTTAGGGGATGAACTTAGATAAATCCTCTTCAAATGAGAGGTAGGCTTCATTGACATCTGATAATACTATAAGTCCCTCTGTTGAAGCCATCCGGGAGCAGTTAAACCGCATTCTCAACAGCCCGGAATTTGAGGCAACCGATAAAATACGGAATTTCCTGCGTTTTGTGGTGGAAGAAACCCTGGCCGGGCGCGCCGGTGAACTGAAAGCATACACCATTGCGATCAACGTGTATGGGCAGGAAAGCGATTTTGATGCCTCTATTGATCCCTTAGTGCGCATTCAGGCCGGTAAACTGCGCCGGGCGTTGGAACGTTATTACCTCCTAAAGGGTGAGCAGGAGCCACTGCGTATAGACATTCCTAAAGGAACCTATGTTCCGGTATTCATCCTTCAAAAACCGGTCACATCTCCCCGGGGCAAAAATCTACCCGGCCCCCTTACCACATCTCAATGGGGACCCTCAATTGCAGTTCTGCCGTTCACAAATTTAACCGGCGATCCGGAAAAAGAGTACTTTGTGGCAGGGTTTGCCGAAGAACTTTCTATCGAATTGACCCGCTATGAAGATATCCGGGTTATCGGCTGCCGACTTGTACCAGGCTTTAACGAGGACGTGTCTGACAGCAAACAATTTTTACAGGACTTAGGCGCTAATTTTTTAATTGAAGGCAGTGTGCGCATGGATGACCGGCAGGTGAAAATCAGTATTAAACTGATCGAAGCCAATACCGGGGAACATTTCTGGGGAGAACATTATCAGCGCGATTTAACCGCCGCTAACCTCATTACAATACAGGAAGAGATTGCCCGGGAAACCGTTACCTGTATTGCCAGTGAATATGGAATCATTCCCCAAAGGCTTTCACAAGAATCCCGAAAAAGAAATCCAGCCGATCTGAATACCTACGATGCCATACTCCGGTTTTATTATCATCAAACGCATCATACGCCGGAGACCTTTTCAACGGCCTTCCAGGCTCTTGAGCAAGCGATTGTAAAAGACCCGGAATGCGGCATCGCAAAAGCGATGCTGGCAAGCATGTATGGGAGCCTGTATGAGTTAGACCTACCCCGGAGCGGGGATACCCTGGAAAGAGTTGTGGCATTGGCGAAAGAAGCGGTGACACTTGATCCTAATAATCAACTGGTACGCATCATTTATGCCTGGACGTATTTCGTGCTGAATGAAAAGAATTTATTTTTTAGCGAAATAAAAAAAGCTCTGGAGTTAAATCCAAACTCACCGCTCAGAATCGGGGCGATTGGATTCTTCCTGTGCCTTTACGGAGAATGGGAACGCGGAATAGACCTTTTGAATAAAGCAATCAATCAGAATACCCATGTTCCGGCCTGGTATTATGGGGCGACCACTCTTTATTTTTATCGACTAAATGATTACGAAGAGGCATATAAAGAAGCGCTAAAATATGACGTGCTGGGGTTTTTTTGGGAACCTCTGCTACGCGCTGCAGCGCTTGGGCAGCTTGGCCGTGAGAGCGATGCCCAACAACAATTTCTTCGCTTAAAAGCATTGCGGCCGGATTTTGAAAAGAAAGCTCGTGAGCTAATCAGCCGCTATGTAAAAGAAGAGGAATTGGTAAATCATATTTTGGAAGGTTTGAATAAGGCGGGGCTGGAATTGAGCGATTAAAAACGGATCATTTGAATTTTCTCAATTAGTAGTCTGGGAGTGTTTTTGAAAAGAATTGTAATATCTGTTTTATGTATTTTTTAGGGCTTTGCTGAATTGGCATATAACGGCTTGCATAACCCGGAGCCGATTAAACACTACAGATGACAATGAAAGATAAAACTTCACAAACACGCAAGCCTTTATCTGACCGCCCAGAATAAGGCGATCGGGTTGATGCAATTGTTATGCGTGACTGCGGTACAAACTTTATTGGACACACCTGCCAGCCTTCCGGGATTAAGGGAACTGTGCGCTTTTTTTTGCACTACAGCCAACCTGCGCACCTTAGGGTATGAAATGAGGCTCATCCTTTACAGCTAATATACATTCCTGTAAAGTTAATCCTTGATATATTTCCCACCACTGGTTAGTGTGTCTCATATATGATAAATTGAACTTACTATTCCCGGCATATTCAAGCCGTGCAAATCCGGTTTCAAAATAGGGAGCTATCGAATAAGGGCCAGGACTATGATATTTAGCATAAAAATAAAAATAGTTTCGATACCATTTGGTATATATGTCAACAAGATAATTGAATTGGTTATCTTTTGGGGGTGGTTGGATATGTTTCAGTTTTAGCACTGTTTCCACTAATTCATTACATTCTTTCTCTACTTCAATTTTTATGGCTTCCGGTACTTTGGGTTTGGCCGGCTTAGGTGGATTATAAACCCACAACTTTTTAGGTTTTCGTTTAGCCATATTTTTGTTAAACCTTTATTTCTTTCCTACAATTCTTCAAACTCCTCTTCACTTAGCCCGGCTTGTCGCAGGATACTTTTAAGTGTTCCTAAAGCGATTTCTTTATGTCTGGGAACAGTAGCCGTTCTTCTTCCTTCTTCCGTTACTTTGGCGAATTTTACGTGGCTCCCTTTCTGACTCACCTCTTTAAACCCTGCTTTTCTTAATTTGCGGGCGACTTCTCGATAGGATAATCCTCTAAGAGGCATGAAGTTCTACCTCTAACTGTCGAATCTCCGGTAAAATGGTAGCCTGGGGTTCCTCAAAATGAAGTTCTAAGGCTTCGCGCAGATTTGCCAATGCTTCTTCTTTAGATTTCCCCTGGCTGGCAATATCCACCTCTATACATTGGGCAACATACCATTTATCTTCTTTCCAAATGCTTGCACTAAATGTTCTCAGCATATTTCGCTCCATTTTTCCTTTAATATAGCACAGTATGGCTATCAAACACAAGATTAACTGTGACCATTTTGTTCTCTTTTTTCACCTTACTGACGCATAACACGGTGCTAACCCGGCCAAATGCACCGGCCACAAAACTACAAAAACACTGTGGGTTTGATCCTACGAAAAGCCTTGAAAAGCAAGCCCATAATGCATTTGGATCGGGTTGAGCAAAAAGTTATATGCCCCTGCCGGCACAGATGTTATTTATAGCACCCAACCAAAACCAATTCAAAATTACCGCTAAATTTCTATAGAAACAAGCCGGGTTTTATTGAACCACCATATAATTAAAACTCCGGTGGCTGCGTTTTTTGCAGCGACCGGAGTTCCTTGTTTTTTCCTGCGGAACATTGGGGGAGAGAGCAAAGGCTTGCAAATATATTTTTCATTTGCAAGCTTTTGCGAAGTGCCGGAAAGCATATAGGAATTATCTCAACAATGTCATTTTCCGCGTTTGAGTAAACGACCCCGCCTGTAGCCGATAAATATAAATCCCGCTGGCCACCTTTGCCCCGTTATTATTGACGGCATCCCACTGAATATTATGTTCCCCGGCGGTCAGGCTGCCGGAGACCAGGCTGCGCACTTCCCGGCCGTTAATGTCGTACACCGTCAGTTTTACTTGCGCGGCTTCCGGAAGGGAAAAACGGATGGCAGTGCTCGGGTTGAAGGGGTTGGGATAGTTCTGCTCCAATTGGTACGCAGCCGGAACGCTGGTTGGTGTTGTCTCTGAAGATAACTTCGGCAATGAACCGGCATTGATCGCATTGATGATGCGCTGGGCTTCGGCAATCAGCAAATCTGCCTGCGCCTCAGTGAGCTTTTTGCCGCGCTGGGCATTGCACTGGTTGATAAAGGCATTGAGTTGGTTTAAAGCAGCCGCGGTATTGCCATTTTGAAGGCTGACAATGACACTATCCAGCTTGGCAGTCAGTGAATTTGTCATGCCCTGGGGAAGTCCCAGATCATCAACCAGTCCTATTATTTCTTCTGTTGCTTCTTCCGGCGACTGTACGGCGACAGTAACGTCATCGGTCGCTTCGCAGCCATTTTCATTGGTGACCGTGACGGTATAGGTTGTGGTTACCGCCGGTCCCGCGGTCGGATTGGCGGAAGAGGCGTCGCTCAGGCCGTCGGTAGGCGTCCATGCGATAGTGAATGCGCCGGTTCCGTTGGAGCCGGTTGGGCTACCGCCGATTGTTATAGAACTGCCCGTGAAGATGGTCGCATCCGCACCGGCGTCAGCGGTGGGGTTGGGATTGACGGTTAAATCGCCGTTGTCGGAGCCGGTGCAACTATTGGCATCGGTGACGACGACGGCATAATTTCCAGCCACAGTCCCACTAAAGCTGGCAACATTGCCGGGATTGATCGCACCACCCGGAACCGTCCAGGCGTAGCTAAAAGGCGCGGTTCCACTGGAGACATTGGCCGTAATCGTGGCGCTGCCGCCTGCGCAGGTCGAGGCGTCGGATACGGTCACGACTGGCGCAGCGCGAACAGCAACGACGACTTGATCCGTATCCGTGCCGCCGTTGCCGTCGTCCACTGTCAAATCGATCATATGCGTTCCGAGGTTGAGCGAAACCGTTGGATTTTCGCCGGTCGCAAGGGTTGTTGCACCTTCTTTCCAAGTGTACGTCAAAGGATTCGAGTCAGGATCGCTGGAAGCGGAGCCGTCGAGGATGACGTTCGCCGAACCGGTCGAGGTGCAAACGCTCTGATCCGTTCCGGCGTTTGCCGTCGGCGCCTGGTTCGGGACGTATTCAAATATATAGGCGGCCCCGGCGCTTAAACCGCTGGCGTCTTCCAGGAACGCCCCGACGATGACACGCTCGCCGCTGATCGAGACTGATTCGCCGAATTTATCATCTGCTTGTTTATCGCTGGCCTGAATTTTGGTGACTTCGCTCCATACCCCGCTGGTATTGCGCTCAAAAATATAGGCCGCGCCGGCATTTGAACCACCCGTGTCTTCACTGCTCGCTCCGACTGTGGCGCGGTCGCCGCTGATCGAGACCGACCGGCCGAAAAAGTCAGTGGCTTCTATATCGCTCGCCTGGATTTTGGCGGCTTCGCTCCACACCCCGCTGCTGCGCTCGAAAATGTAGGCCGCCCCGGCGTCGGAACCGCCCGTGTCTTCCAGATGCGCCCCGACAATGGCGCGGTCGCCGCTGATCGAGACTGAACCGCCGAACTGGTCACTCGCTTCTTTATCGCTCGCCTGAATCTTGGCCACTTCGCTCCACACCTCGCTGCTGCGCTCGAAAATGTAGGCCGCCCCGGCGCCGAAACCGCCCGTGCTTTCCAATCTCGCCCCGACAATGGCGCGGTCGCCGCTGATCGCGACCGACCAGCCGAAAGCGTCACTGGCTTCTTTATCGCTCGCCTGGATTTTGGCGACTTCGCTCCACACCCCGCTGCTGCGCTCGAAAATGTAGGCCGCCCCGGCGTTGGAACCGCCCGTGTCTTCGCCCCACGCCCCGACAATGGCGCGGTCGCCGCTGATCGCGACCGAAAAACCGAAAGCGTCACTGGCTTCTTTATCGCTCACCTGGATTTTGGCGACTTCGCTCCACACCCCGCTGCTGCGCTCGAAAATGTAGGCCGCCCCGGCGATGAAACCGCCCGTGTCTTCGCCCCACGCTCCGACAATGGCGCGGTCGCCGCTGATCGCGACCGACTGGCCGAACCAGTCATCGGCTTCTTTATCGCTCGCCTGGATTTTGGCGACTTCGCTCCACACCCCGCTGCTGCGCTCGAAAATGTAGGCCGCCCCGGCGTTGGAACCGCCCGTGTCTTCCCGATCCGCCCCGATAATGGCGCGATTTCCGTCGATCGAGATGGAAACGCCGAACTGGTCGTCGGCCTGAATATCGTTGGCCAATAATTTTTGGATTTCGGGGAATTGCGCCTGCGCCGGAACGACGGCAAACAGCGTGATGGCTATGCAAATAATGGTTTTCGTAAGACTTCGCATGGTTTTTCTCCTTTGCGTTTTGTGGTTTGATACAGTGAATTTTACCGAAACTAACATCCGATTTTATCCCGCGTTTTGCGCTTCTACAGTCGTTTTTTCACGCCATTTACCTCCTTTCGGTTGTGCCATAATCAGCAGGCCGGCATCCGTAGCGCTGCTTGAAACATCTGGCAAAAGAGCCGGCGCTCTTAAAGCCGGTGCGGGCAGCAACTGCGCTGACGGTGGCGCCTTCTTCGCGCAAGAACTCCGCCGCCCGCCGCAAGCGCGCCGCCATGATGAATTCGCTGCCATCCTGGCCGAGCAGGGTCTGCAATTTGCCGTTCAGTTGCACCCGGCTCATGCCCACTTCCTGCGCCAGGGTCTCGTTGTTGAAGCGGTTGTCCGGCAGGCGCTTTTCCACCACCGCCAACGCACGGGCCAAAAAGCGCTCTTCTTCCGAAGTTATGTTTTCCATGTGGATAGAATACGAAAAAACGGCAGGGGGAGCCTATCACTGTGGTTGCAAAGGCTTGCGCTGTGGTTGCATTCTTACATGACTAAATGGCTGCATGGTTAAATTGTTAAGTTCCCCCCAACCATTTAACCATTCAACAATGAAGCCATTTAGCAACATCAAACGCTGAGTTTTTGATTGGTGTACTTGATGAGGGAGTTGATTTCTTTGGGAAGAAGGGAGAGTTGTTCGTAGATGTGGCTGTACTCATCGGGCTTTAAGAGGTTGCGCACTTTTGATTTTTCATTCCAATCGAAAGATTCTTTCACAGAGCCGAAGCTGTACCGGTAAAACTTGATTTTATCCTTTTTATGATACCTTCTGAAACCCTCGGCAATATTTGCTGATACCGAATCGACAGCTTCAACAAACTGAGTGCCGACCGTCGTCTTTGCAAAATAACCCCACTTGACCACAATATCCCAGACATAATTTGATAGGTAAAATGCAATTTTGTAGGCTGAGATGTCGTTGAGGGTGAGGTATTTCTGTTCCATGATTTGACCTATTGTTTTTATTGTTCTATTGTTTCATTGTTAAATTGCTGCATGATTAAATTGTTATATGGCTGAGAATCGTTGAGTTGGTTAGCAATTTAGCCATGAAGCAACTTAACAATGTAACCATTTAGCCATTTAACCATTTAGAAGGCGAACAGCCGAACTGCTTTTTGAAACAGGCGGCAAAGTAACTCGGGCTGCCGAAGCCGGTTTGGTAGGCAATCTCGCTGACCGTTGCGGCTTTCTGTCGAAGCAGTTCCGCGGCGCGCTGCAAGCGCACGGAAAGAATAAATTGCTCGCAACTCTGGTTGGTCAAGGCGCGCAATTTGCGATGGATTTGCGAACGGCTCATCGCCGCCTCCCGGGCCAGGGTCTCTACATTGAATTTCTCCTCAGCGAGATGTTTCTCTACTATTGCCAGCAGCCGTTCCAGAAAAGCCGCATCCATGGAGCTTACGGCAATCTCGCTGGGCTTCAAGGTTACCGTCCCGCTGAAACGCTGGCGCAGTTGGCGGCGCAAATCGATCAGGTTCCTGGCGCGCACCACCAGCTCTTCGAAGCTGAAAGGCTTGGTCATGTACGCATCCGCGCCGGTTTCGAGACCTTGAATTTTCTCCGCCGCTTCCGCTTTCGCAGTCAGCAATATAATGGGGATGTGGCTGGTCTTGACGTCGGCCTTGAGCGTGGCGCAAACCTGGTAGCCATCCTTCCCCGGCATCATCACATCGCTGATCACCAGGTCGGGGATCGTTTCCAGGGCTTTGTCGATGCCCTCCTCGCCGTCTTTGGCTTCCAGCACCCGGTACTCGGATTGCAGGTATTCTCGCATATAATCGCGCAGGTCGGCATTGTCTTCGATAATTAGAACGATGGTGTCGTCATCAGAATCTTTCCGGGTGTGCTGCTTCGCAGGCGTTGTTTTCCGGAAATCGAAATCGCTGATTTCTTCCAGGCTTTGCGGGGTATCGAGCGCCTGGGGAAAGGTCGATTCAACCATCTCTTCCGGTTTGAGGTGGGTTTTCCCCAGCGGCAAACGAACCGTAACCGTCGTGCCGGTTGGCTCTGCGCTTGCGATGCTGATGGCGCCATGGTGCAGCTCCACCAACTCCTTTACCAGCATCAAGCCGATGCCAACGCCTTCATTCTCGTGTTTATCGGAGCTGCCGACCTGGTAATAGCGATCGAAGATGCGGGACAGATGCTCCGCCGGTATGCCGATGCCGGTATCTTTTACCGTGATTTTTACAAAATCACTCATTTCGGATTGCGGATTTCGGATTTGGGATTGATCTTTTAAATCCGTAACCTGAAATCCCAAATCCGAAATCGCAGAATCCGCAATTCGCAATCCGCAATCCACAATAACAGAGCCTCCCTGCGGGGTAAACTTGATGGCATTGGAGAGCAGGTTGTAAAAGATATCTTCCAATTTTCGGCGGTCGAACCAGGCAGTGATCTGTTCCGGCTTAGACGCAAAGCGCAGGTTGATCTGCTTGCGAGCGGCTTGCGACTCAAAAACCATGGTCACCGCCTTCAAGAATCGCACGACGTCGCCTTGCTGCGCTTGCAGTTGCAGCTTGCCGGATTCCAGCCGGGCAAGATCCAGCAATTGGTTGATCAGCCGCAGCAGGAAATTGGCGTTGTAGCGGACTAATTGCAGATCTTTTACCGATAAGCGCTCCCCGGCCCGCATGAGCGCTTTTTCGATGGGCGCGAGAATCAGGGCCAACGGGGTGCGGAATTCGTGGGAGATATTGGCAAAGAAGCGCGATTTCAATTGGTCCAATTCGCGCAGCTTATCCTTTTCAATGTTCTCAAGCTTGACGCGATTTTTCCAAAGGATGCGGTTCATTTCATAACGCCGCAGGCTATAAAGGAGACCGAAAAAAATCACCCCGTAAAGAGTGTAGGCCCACCAGGTTCCCCACCATGGCTTTGCAATCGTCAAGTTTAGCGAGACGCCTTCCTCGTTCCAAACGCCGTCGCTGTTGGCCGCTTTGACACGGAACCGGTATCTGCCTGGATTCAAATTCGTGTAGCGTACGCTCCGCTGTGTTCCTGCCGCGATCCAATCCCGGTCATAGTTTTCCAACCGGTATTGATACCGGTTCAATGCGGCGTTCTTATAGTCGAGAGCCACGTATTCGAAAGTCAGATCGTTTTGATTGTGAGCAAGGAAGATATCCCCGGTTTTTGCCAGGGATTTTTTTAGAGGAAATTGCGCCCCGGGTGTCATCAATGCCCCCGAAATTCTCAAACCGGTCAGCACCACAGGAGGAGGAGAAACGTTGCCGCGATGGTTCTCCGGGTTGAAGACATTCACTGCGCCCCGGCCGCCGAGGATGATCTCGCCATTTCTCAAGGGATAAACTGACCGTCGTGGAAACTGCATATCGGCCAGGCCAGCGGATTCATCAAAGAATTTCGTGGCGCCGGATCGTGGATCATATCTCGTCGCACCGGCGCGAGCGAAAAGCCAAAACGCGCCGGCGTGATCGCGGACAATGTTATAAATGGTGTTGCTGTGCAGCCCCTCCTTGATGGTGTACTTCTTATAGTCACCGGTTGCCGGATTTAACCGGATCAGCCCGTAAGTGTCGGTTGCCAGGCACAGCCAGCCCTCATCGTCCTGGTTGATCTCGCCAATGGCGGCATTCTGCCCACGCCCACTTCTTAGCACCAGCATTCGTGAGAATTTTCCGGCGCTGCGTTCAAATCGGCCGATACCGTCCGCCGTGCCAACCCAGATGACCCCCTCCCGATCTTCAAAGATTGCCTCGACATCATTGCTGTTTATGCTGGTCGAATCGCGGGGATCGTGAACGTAACGTATGACCTCTCCGGAAGCCAGGTTCGCTTGAATCAATGGTTGCGCCACCAGCCAGAGCATGCCATGACTGTCTTCGATCATACGGAGCCGTTGATTTGAGGTCACGTCTGCCAGATCGTTCGCTTTGTTGGGTGAACGGGTGAACGTACCGGATTCCGGATTGAATGCAAACAGTCCACAGTCATTGGCAAACCAGAGACCGCCTTTCCGGGATCCGGTGACCGCGGCGCCGGGGATATTCCATGACTTGCAATGAGCCAGCGGCGGTTTGTATGAGGTGACTTTATCCATTTGACGATCCCACCTGACCAGACGCATAGCCGTCGTCGCCAGCCAGGCAATGCCCTGATCATCTTCATAAATATCAGTCACCCACTCTTCCGGTTGCAGATCGAGACGATAACGCGGAAACTTGCCCGCCAGGTCAGCCTTGTTCAAACCGCCATGTGTGCCGACCCAGAGGATGCCGGCGGGATCAACGTTCACGCTCCAGACGCGGTTGTCACGCAAAGAGAATGGATTGCCGGGGTCAAAGAGGTAGGATGAAGATTGTTTGGTCTTGCGATTATAGCGGTGCAGGCCGCCACCAAAGGTCGCCATCCACAGGAAGTCCGTGCCGGGCTGCTCGGCAATGCAGGTGATGCCGCGCTCCTCCAAACGGATTTTGTCGGTAGGATAATCAAGATATGGCAGGCGGGTGAATCGGCCGGTTTGGCGATTAAATTGAAACAGGCCGCGTTCCCATGCCGCAATCCAAAGGTCACCACCAAGCTCCTGGTAGATTGCCTGGACGTAGTTCCATTGGCTGAATTTATTGGCCGGCTCAACGAAGTAGCGTTGAAAGGTGCGGGTCTCGTTATCGAACCGATTCAGGCAGCCAGCCGCATTGCGTGAAAACGGATTTCCGGTTCCGATCCAGATGGTTCCTCGATCATCTTCATAAATCGTGCGCACCTGGTTGCCAAACAAGCTGGTGGAATCTTCCGGATCGTATTGATAACGCGTAAAGCGTTCGGACCGGCGGTCAAAAATGTTAAGCCCATCATTGGTACCGATCCAGAGGCGGCCCTGACGGTCTTCGTAAATACATACAACAGCGCCGTTGCTGATTGTGGTTGGATCGTCCGGATCATGGCGATAGTGCGAGAAGGCGCCGCGATCCGAATCGAAGCGGTCAAGACCGGCTCCGGTGCCGACCCAAAACACCCCGGCACGGTCAATAAATGGTTGCGCCCAATCGTCTGAAATAGAAAGGGAATCTTCAGGATCATGCCAATACCCATTAAAGGTATATCCATCGTACCTGTAGAAGCCAGTCCAGGTGCCAAACCATATAATGCCTTGTTCATCCTTGATCAGCGGGCCGGCGATTGGGGAAGTTGGCAGGCCATCTTCCAATGTGAACCGCTCGAATTTCAGGGGAAGCTGCTGCTGGGCATGCAACGCGGGCATGTGCGGCAACATCGCGAGCAGTGTGACGATTCCGAGCCACTGCTTAACCAGAAGCCGGCGAAATAGATTGATTGGAAAGCGCATGGGACAAGCTTTTTTCATATTCGAATTTTGGTCAAACCTCGCTGAGCTTTTCGAGGATTTTGTAGTGGAGAATGGTTTTACCGATCATATTTTTGCCCTGCCATTCATGGAATACGCTGACTCAACTTTGTGTGCCATAGGAGGCACACAAAATCGTTTCTATGCGAATAACCACTCTAATTGTCCCACAACCTGCTGTGCGACGCCAAACTTACTCGCCTTTCCTCTCCTCTGTAGCTTCGATAAGATCACCCAAAATCAAGACTTCAGGCCGACTGCCGGCAGAGGGTATGCCGGGTATATTCTCGGGCGTGAATCTCAAATTAACATTTTGCGCGTGGAGATGATTAACCACCGCCAACAAAACTATTATATAAATGCTTCGGGATAAATAGTGGTTTATGCAAATCATTACGATCACTTTTTTATTTTTCAAAGACAATGTAGAAAACATTTTCCAAGACTAAAAACAAAATTAGAGTGAATTTTTGAAGGTGGGCAAATAATAAGTAGAGGAGGGATTAATTTGTTGTATGCATATAACGACATTATTCAGCCGGGCAACCATTCGACTACAAAACTTTAGAAACACATTGGATTTGAATATACCACAGAACTTCAACAAAGGCAATTGCTGGTTGCCTCGGCTGGAATAAATTGTTATGCATGGCCTTGCGCAACCAACTTTATTGGGTGCACTGTTTTTATAAAATTAACGGCGGCTTTGCGTTTTGTGCAAGGCCGCCCACCCTTTTCTTTTTTACCAATCTTTGACATAGCACAAGCAAATTTGCGGTATTATCTTTTCAATGCCGCAAGTTTGCGGAATTTTATATTGTATCCACAGATCTCCAATTATTTATCACCAACCTTCTTTTTTCTCATCAATATAAATCCTACTGCACCGACTCCTACCCCAATGAAAGTAGCAATCATATTTTCCTCTGTTTGTTTATGTTTTAGATTTAATACTGTTGTTGAACTCGATTTTGATCTTCCTCCTGTAAATTTTCTGGCTTCATATTGATACTCTTGCTCAGCTACATACCATAAAAATCCAAAGTACATTGTAGCAAGTATGCCCAATATTAACAAAGCAATACCGAACTTTTTCATTATCAATTTCTCCTTCATTTTAGTTTAAAAACAACTGGCAGGCTAAACCAACACTCAACAGCGACATTATCTTTCATCGCAGGTTTAAACTTATATTTCTTAACAGCTTCAATAGCTGCATTGTTGAATGTACTATTAGACAAGAGTACTTCTACACGATCTACATTTCCTTCGACATCGACTAGCACTTTTAAAGCCACTATGCCCTCAATTCCCGCTTTTAAGGCTGGTTTAGGGTATTCAGGATCCACCACTTTTATTACTTCAGGCAATGTATCAACATTTTGAGAACGTTTTAACTCTTCGTTTACGTTAAGCCCTGACTTTTTCTCAGCCCCTTGATTATCTTCACTTAAATCCTTCTGAGAATCTTCCAAGCCTTTAGTTTGAGGTGCTGGTTTAAAATTTGCGAATACATCTTGTAATACCATATCGTTATTGGCAATTACAATTTTGATCGGATTATTATTATCCTTATCGGAGATATTCAAATCCGCACCATGTTGTAATAACATTCTCGCTATGGATGCCTTAGTATTTTCGCTTCTATAACCACAACAGTCAGAAGCAAGTTGAATCAATGGTGTTTTTCCTGTACTATCCGCCAAATTAGGATCGGCGCCTGCATCGAGAAGCACTTTTACCATAGCTTCTTTCACCTTTAATATCTCATAATCAATCAAAAATCCTTTCTCATTAAGAAACGGAGCCACAGAGCTTTCTTGGAAAGCAATAGTTTCAATTAGTGCCGTAGTTCCCTTTTCACCTTGTATATTTACATTTACATCTGCTACTTCTAAAATGGCTGTCAGCGTTTCCAGATTAGCTGCCTTAGCACTTTCAATCAAAGCAGGATTACCTGATTTTGGCTGTTTGTTCACATCGCCTCCACAAGAGATGATGGCATCGATGACTTTTCTTGGATAACGATATTTTTTGAAACTATATTCAGATAACCAAACTGTATAATCTCCTGCAGCTTGACAAACAATCGGTGTTTCCCCACTGTTTATATCCGCTCCAGCACCAACAAGCAACTTAATTATTTCGGCGCCATTTTCTGCATAATAATCTGTGGTGCTAGACTGATATGGCTTATTTGCTAAATAATTCGAATTAAAGCCATTGTAATGGAACCCTGCTAGTGTTTCTTGAAGTGCTTCGTTTAGCTTTTTTCGAGCGCCATTTTTGAGAGCAACACTGACAGCGTAATCATGAAGACCTCTCGCGGCACTCATTAAAGCTGTTTTGCCTGTAGAATCTTCATAATCAATTTCTGCACCATGTTCTAATAAAAAACTGGCTGAGGCGGTATTTCCAGTTGCAAAAGCCGCTTGTAATGGCGTTTTCCAGATTTTGTAATTACCTTCAAAATTTGGATCTGCTCCTGATTTTATAAGCAACTTTAAAGAATTCGTTAATGATCCATCGGATGCAGCTTTAATAAGTTCATTTTGAGCAAAAACAATATGGGTCAAAAGTAAAAAATAGAAAAAAAAGAATTTGAACATTTCACCCTCTCGTACACTTTTTTGATGTTTGCATAAAATTTTGATTTCTACTGTTCATTAGAACTACAACGAGATTTGGCTGAAACCGTTGAAACGGTTCCTAAATACAGTCTTGGTTTCATTAACACCAGGTTTGAAACCCGGTGTTAATGAAACCTTTGATGAGGAAATAACCGTTTCAACGGCTTAAAATTATTATCTCTCGTTGCAGTATAATGAGTATTATAATCAGGGTTCAGTTTTGGGAATTTTATCTAAATGTACTTGTGCCTCCTTAGGGTCAAGTCTTTTAAATTCCATACTTTCCTTTAGCTCATTCCTTTTAAAAAATTTCACAATAAGAATATCATCTACATGGTTATATGTAAGAACATGAGTTCTGACATCCTCTGAAGCCTCTAAATTTTCATCTTTTAGAAAAGCAGGTAATGCCTTCCTTTTGTTCAGTATGTAAACAAATTTATTATTCTGCTTTTTTATTTGTATGACTGCGACTTGATTCTCTATTTCATTACCCCAATACCCCAGGTATTCATCTCCGGGCTCAGATCCGCATGAAAGCAAGAATATCGATACAACAAAAACAAGAAATACTCCATTAATTTTGAACATTGTCTTTTCCTCCATTTAGTGAGTTAAGAGTATCAAAATTCGATAATTTTTAAAATTATCCCTAAATTAGTTACTGGTACGATTTATTCGTTTTGCTGCATAGGATTAGTTAGAACTCATGCCAAGCATAACATGACAATCACCAGTTTGCTGGCAACGGGTAATCGAAAACAAATTAAGCACACCAAACCTTAATCTCAATACAAACTTTTACAAACACCGCCAACCGCCAGCAAATCGGGTGGATTGGAAGTTATACGCCCCCCTATGTGAGTTATAGGTTACTAAGAATTTGCCATATTAATCTGATAGAAATATATTTTTTGACTACAACTCCTAATTGGGAAATTGCTAAACAGTGCTTTTAAAATGCGATCATTAGGG
The DNA here is from genome assembly GCA_007618135.1 of Candidatus Brocadia sp. WS118. Taxonomy (GTDB): domain Bacteria; phylum Planctomycetota; class Brocadiia; order Brocadiales; family Brocadiaceae; genus Brocadia. Next base: position 22,331 of record PHFX01000161.1, read on the forward strand.
CATAAATGTTAGTTATTCAATCCCTGAACGCACTGCACGAACATAGTCATAATGACCAGAAGCTTTATTATCACAGCAACCTTCTATAAAGTCAATCCGCCATGCATTAGAGAGGCTATTTGTTTCCTTATCAGCAGTCCATATCCAACTTTGCTTACCGTTAAAAACTTGATCAATATATAAATCATCAGCTCTTCTTTTGGGTGTAAGTAACGACATAGATTCCTCTAAAGTTGGTAGCCGCCAGTCGTTATAACCAGCAAAGTTTTTGCCATTTAGCTCTTCAATATATCTTGTCGCTTTTTCATATTTCATGTAATTATTCGAACCAGATTGCTGCCACATTAGGTCGACTACATGATCAACAATAATGCTTTCACTGTTGATTGTTTTTTGTTCATATTGATGTACAATGCCTTTACCAGTTTTATTTATATAAATATCAAAGAAGTCATTTTCAACAATCATGACACTAGCTTCTTTGAGTGAAAAGTTGTCTAGAGGTTCTTGGCGTAAGGGTAATTTTAGAATTAATTGCGGGGCGAGAGGATGTATCGGTTTTATTTTTTCGTTAATTTTTAATGTTTCTAACAAACGAGAGATTCCTTGCTTAGGATTGCTAAATTCTATATATAACATATTTGTTAATATAGGGGGAAGTTTTGTTTTGTCTACTACACATGGAATGATTCTCTTACTGAGGGAAAGAGCATTTGTCCATTCCAGTTCAACCCACCGGGATTTGCTTGAGTGATTTGACCAAACCAATAGTAATGTATTACACCACTCAAGAGCATCGCTGATTCTTTTTGGTAAATTATCACCTCCACGAACAATACTATGATCAACCCACACTTCAATACCAGCTTTTATTAATTCACCTTCTAACCGGCGAACCAATTCTTTGTCTTCCCAAGCGTGACTTATAAATATTCTTGTTTTTTCAGTTTTCACTTTTCTTCAATTTTCTTTCATTTGTTTTAATAGAAATATAATTGGCTATAGATATTCTTACATATTGGCGTATAACGACATTATTCAGCCGGGCAACCCTTTCACTACAAAACTCTATAAACACGTTGGATTTGAATATACCACAGAACTTCAATAAAGGCAATTACTGGTTGCCTCGGCTGGAATAAATTGTTATGTGTGTTTTAGCGCAACAAATGTTTTTTGGTGCACCGTGCCAATAAAATTAACGGCGGCTTTGCGTTTTTTGCAATGCCGCGAACCTTATTCTTTTTATTGAACCCGAACTTAGCAAGAGCAAATTTGCGGCGCTGTTTTTTAGCGGCGCAAGTTTGCGGAATTTTATGGAAACACTCTCAAGCCGGTCAAAAATTATTTAGCGCCGCTACCCTCACTTTCCTGACTACCCACTATTTTCGCTAACCAGGCCGGGTAAGCGTATGAATCCTTAACCTCGGGTAGTTTAACAGGATAATCCTGCAGAATCTGACAAATACTTTTCCGGAATAGCTCTACTGCATTTCCCTGATCGCTAAAAACATCAAAAGCCAGGGTCCACCAATCTTCTCCATTAACCTTAAGCTCGGTAATCTCCAGAAGACAACCAGTATCGAGCCGTTCTTCCATATCTACCGCCTGAGTCGAGCCATCCTCCGCTATTTTGAATTTGCGTTGTTGACGCTTTTTGTAAACCTCGACTCGCGGCTTGCCTTTGGAGGTCTCCAAAAAAGCGTTTCTAACTTCCTGTTGTTTGTCTTCCAAAAAGCCCCATTCCCATTTCTGCCAGGATTCGATCCGACCGGAGAGGGTGTTATCACAGGAGATAAAATCTTTTTGCCCGGTGCGTGATTTTAATTCCAGCCGGGCTTTGCCACCGCGAAATTTCGGACTTATTGACTCATTACCGGTCGTAATAAGATAAAGCTCTGTTCGCTCTTCTGTGCTCGCATTCCCTTGGAAGTGGGATTGATTATTAAACCACTCGCTGACTTTGGCATCTAACCGCCCCTGGTAAAACCACCTGATCTCAAATCCATTCTCGAACGATGAGTTGACCTTGTCTTCTTTAACAGGAACAGATTCATTGCTGCAAGAGAGAAGGATTAGTATGAGCAACAGGGAGATATTAATAGGCGTACCAAAATGTTTATGTTGCATTGTCTTTCCTCCTTTTTCACATACTGGAGTGAGTGGTTTATCCTGAATCATTTTTTTATTGAATCACGGAATTTTAAGTCCGAAAATTAGATTTTTTCAATTATTGACAATCATATAATGCTGACCTTCTACTGAATGATTAACAGATTAAAACCATGATTGCGGTGATGAGCAATTTAGAGTATGGGTTTTTCATTCCAATTCCTTAAAACAGTTTTGCACTGCTTCTAATTTTTCACTAAAGCTTACCTGTTCACTATTGACATTTAAAATAGTTGAGGGTGTCGGGTAATGTTTTTACGATTACAATTTATTACTTAGCAGGAAGTCTTCTGACTCGTGTAGCATTTCTTCTAGCGCTATTGTTAAGAGGTGATACATTTAACCTCCTAATCCTAGGTGGTACTACAATGGACCGATTCTCTGTTGGCCGTTCAATAATCCTCCTTCCTATACCTCTCGCCGTCGTCTCGTAGGCTTCCTGATTCATTTCATATCTTTTATTTTCAAGCGTTCCTCCATATCTGCGAGGCCCACCTAGGCGTCGAATCCATTCTTCTTCTGCCATTCTGGTCTGACTGGTTTCGACACGATCTAAAATTCTAAATTCAAAATTTTGCTCCAATCTCTCACTATGCTCAAATGCTCTCCTATTAAGCCTCCCAAATTCATCACCTGTTGTTTTGCCAACGTACATTTCACCTGTTTTTGTATTAGTTCTTAAATATATTATAGTATGCCCAGCCCTCTCAGAAGTGGTCATTTCTCTAAGTAATTTATCTTCAGTATAGACCCTTGGATCATTCAATTTGCTTAATTCCTGCTTAACTAATTCTTCAAGTTTGGCTTGAGATTCCGATTTAGCTTCAGCCAATTTACGCATCATGTATTCAGCTTCTTCTGAATGGGCTCCCCAGGCTCGCATCATTTCTTCTGGTGGAATAAATTCATCTGATACTTGATACTGTTCAAAGGTGGTTAGAGGCCTTCCGCTAAAAGGTTTTTCAGGTCCAATAGTCATTTGTTGAGATGGAGGTGCTTTTGAAAGTGGTGAGGAAATAATATTTATATTATTTTCGAAGTTAGGTACCTTTAGTGGAATTGCTTGCTCTGGGCTAGTCACGGTACTGGTTTGTACTTGATTAGTTGAAGGTGGTTCAGTTTGTTCGCCTAGTTCATCAGTAAACATTAATGGATTATTATTTACAAAAACAAATAAATTAATTCCATCAACTTTACCTAAGGGATCACAACACATCCACCTCCCCAACCACGGTGCATAATACCTCGCTCCGTAGTAATACAATCCCGTAAAATCATCCCGCTCCTTCCCGGAATAGCGATATTCTTTTAGCTGTACTTCCTGTTGGTTCCTTCCGGCAATAAACGCCGTACCGCCATAAGGGAAATACTCCTCGTAACTAATAACATCCGCTCCTTCAGTCAATTCCATTACCGATGAACTGAGATGGTTATTGAGTTGGTAATGAAATTTTCTTGAATCAATAGTATCGGTTTCCCGGTTTCCCGAATCCTGTTTCCAGTTGTAAATCAGCGCCACTCTTTGCTGGTCATCCATCACATGCAGGGTTTCTCTTTCCAGGGTGGCGGTAGTCCCTTGCTGGCCTTGTATCTTGATCCTTTTGATTTCGTAATTGCCCAGGTAGATTTTTTCGATTATTTCTATCCCCCCGGAATCTCCATTTACCAATCGCTCTGATACTTTTCGGACGCGCTGGCCGGAACTGTCGTAAACGTAATACTCGCTATCGGAAGGGCGGGTGTCTGTGCTTTCAATGATGGTGGCAGAGGTGATGTTATCGCGGTAATTCCATCCAAGGCCTCTCAGGTGCTCCAATTTTATTAAATTGCCATTGGCATCGAAAAAGTCTTCCGGATTTTGGGTAGAAGGTTGGAGCATTGATTTTGGAACTGCCCGGTTGGAAGTTTCCGATGGTGTGATTTCTCTGGTCCAGGACCTTTGGGAATCGGAAGCAAAATGTTGAATTTTAATTAGATTGCCGCTATCATCATAAGTGTATTGCCTGCGGTAATTTTGCAATTGTTGCAGGTCATTGGCATGGGCAGGAGGGCAGGGCAGGTATTGGCTTTGTTTGAAACCGTTAGATTTGTATTCATTGCCGGCGAGGGCGGGATGTTCCCTGCCGCTGGCTCCTATCAGCCGGTAAAGGGAATCATAAGTGTAATCGCATTTTGCTTCTACAATCTGGTTGTTGTTACATACTCGCTCATAGGAATCATCTCTTATCCGGGTGATATAGCCCACCGGGTCGTAAGTGTAGGAGATGTTCTGCAATATTTTGTTATCGCTATGCCGGGTAGTGATCAGTCTTTCCAGGCGAAAGGTTTCGTTTTCGTACTCATAAGTGGTCGTCACGCCATTTCCATATCGAATCTCCTCCCTCTGCCCTTTGGCATTGTAGGTGATGTTTTCCACAATGGTAGTCGGCGCTAAAGCGCCATTAAAGAACACATCTACTTTTCTTAGTAATCCCGATTGGTGAAAGGTGGGCCGGTATTCACTCCCATCGGGATAGGTTTGTTTTTTCACCCTGCCCAGGGCATCATACTCAATTTCGGTATCGTAAGAATCACTCTCCAAAGTCTCCGTAGTGGGGTCATTCCAGTTTACTTCCGATTTATAGTCTTCCCGGAGTTGCCGGCTGCTTTTTCTGACAGCGCCTTTAATGTCGAATAAATCATTGGTAATAATACCCGCCTGGTCATGGTGTATAATCAACTGCCCCCTTAAATTCGATCCTTTATCATTCGTTGCTCCCTCCCCATATTTAAACTTTTCTACTATCTGGTTTAAACCATTGCCTGCCGCCCGCACTTCCAATGGTCGTTGCAATACATCGTACTCGGTGCGGATATGGAAATCCCGGTTGTTCCAAAAAAAGAAAGGCTTGCCCAAAACATTATTCAAAGTCAGCCGCAGCCCGGCATCCACGCTGTCAACCGACAATGGTTTGCCATCCATACCGAAAACGTGTTTGAAATTCTTAATTATTTCATGCGGCTGCCTGTTTTTATTCAATTCATATTGCCGGGGGTCGGTAATCGCCAGCTCATTGCCCTGAATGTCCAATTCGTAATGAGTGGAAAGTTTATGGTTATTAAGGTTTTCCTCGATAGTCAGGAACCGTTGTCCCAGGTTATTCAAGACATTGGTTACCGGGGTATCGTAATGCAGCAATGCTTTGTTCAGGGCGTCTTTTTCATTGGCGTTAGTGGTATTTTGATTATCCCGGTAATATTGCGAATCCATCACCGTATCATTCAAATCCCAATTCTTCTCCCACCAGGGCGTAAATTCCGTTTTGGCAAAAAAGCCTTTGGGCGTATCGGTGCGAATCACCCGCAACAGCGGGTCGTAATGAATAATTGGTGTAACCCCGGTATCCGTTACTTCCTTTTCCGGCTCAAATTTGGAGGTCTGGCTGTAAAACGGTTCGTATTGTTTTACCGGTTTGGCTTTGTTGTTAAATATAGCTCTTCCCGATACCAGCCAACGCTCATTGACGATACCGGTTTGTGGTTTGCCATCAATATCTTTCAACAAAGTGCCGTCCGGATTTCTTCTAAAAGCCTCGCCCGGTTCAACCTTTAATTTCTTTTGAATTTCCCTTCCCAGCCCATCGGAAAAACTGATGTGATACTGCAACTCGCTGTTTTCATTTGAAGCCAAATCTCTGGCGTGTTTTTCCCGCATCACACCGATGGAATGAATGGGCTGGGTACTATCTTTCCTCCAGGCATGAAGGTCATAGTAAAAGAAACTGGTTGCCCCTTGCAAATAATAATGGGGCTGCTGAAGGATATCTTCCAAAGTAGCGCCGGTTCTTGCCTGGTATTGGTCAAACGGTAAATCCCCTTTTTGCACCCCGTTTTCATCTCCATAAATAGAAGTTGCCTGTACCAGTCCAAGCGGGTCGAACAAAACTTCCGAAACATTATCATTAATATCGGTCAGTTTTTTAGGCTGAACGGTATGGTAATCAATTTCAGCCTGCATAACATTTTGCAGTGCATCCTCGATCCGAACGGGCTGTAAATTCAACCCATCGTAACTTATGTGCGTCTCTGCACCAAAGGGATCTTTGCTTCTATTGGGCAGGAAAAATTTGGCATCGCTTGCTGTGTAGTAATGCTGCTCGATTCCCGGATTCCACCAATGGCCTTCAGCTTCAAAATAACCGCCCTTTTCCCGGAGTTCCTGGCTGGTGATTTTACTGCCAAAGACTGCCGGGATAAGCGAGGTTGGAAATATAGCCGTTTCGGTATGATGCGCCAATGCCCTTGCGGTAATTCCGCACAGGGGCAATACATCATCCTGGGCTTCATTCCAGAAAAAATTCCGCTGCCAGGAAAGCAAGCGCAGGTGTTTCTGGTTGAGCGGCAATCTTTGGTCGAAGGCGACAGTATTGCTTTCTGCCTGCCGGATTTGATTCTGCATTTCATTGAAAGAAAAATAGGCCGGATTTTGCCCCAAATCCAGCCCACCAATTTCATAGGTCTTCTGCTCGCAGGGAACGCCGATCCGGTAGAAATTGGCGGTCTCATTGATGAACCGGTTAACCGCAAGGGTTCCCCGCGTTTGCTGCTGTTCCGGGTATTCCGGCACCCTTCGGGGATAGCTGATATTAGCGGATCTAAGCACATTCCCAAACTCGTCCACCTCTAAATTAAAGGTATGTGCTACCCTGGGGTCACCGGGAACACGCTCGTAGGAATACATAATGCTCTCATGGGGATGGGTAAAGAAAACGGCGTGTTTATTTTTGCTCTTGCCTTGTAACAACCTCACTTCATAATTCGATTCGGTTACGATATAAGGGTGGCGCTGCCGTGCCAGGCTGGCAGGATCATCCGCTTTGCCATCGAGGGCATATACTTCCTGCCTCAGCACCTGTCCCCGCAACGCCCGGTAGGCTTCCCGAAGGCTGTCCAGACCAATGCGACTGCCATTGGTTTCCAGTACTGTATTATTCAGGAGTTTTGCGCCGGGATCTTTTTGGTAATAATCACCGGCAAAAAGATCATGAATATCCATGCCGAGGTTGTCCCGGGGTCTTGCATGGCGAAAGTTTTCTTTCAACTTTTCGGAATCGTGGGCGCCGGTGTGAAACCACATCCGGGTTAAAACCGGTGCTACATGGAAGCCCTCATCCAGGTTTTCCAAACCTCTTATCTCGTGCAGGCTTTCTTCGCTGAATTGGTCGAAATGTTCGGTGTCGTATTGGTCAACATGGGCAAAGCCCCGGAACTCCCGCTCCCTTCCGTCATAATAACCATGATGATACTCGTAGCGGGTAACTAACTTGGTGCGGGATATGTAGTCGATCTTTTCCACCTTTTCCACACATTGAACCGGGAAAGGTAAAGTGCTCACCCACCTCTTTCGCCCTCTTTCATATTGGTCGTCTAAATAAAACTCCGTAGAGGATTTGTATTGAACCCGGGTAACGGCGCCCATGGAATTATCCATTTCGATGAGCAGATGGGGTTTTGCACCCCCGGAAAAGTCCAGGAAGCGGTAATTGCTGCGCCCAGCCCCCGGCCAGTCGGTAGTCCAGAGCAGCCCGGCGGAGCCATTGCCGTACATATCGGCAGGTACCGCGGCAGCATAGTCTGTTACCGGGGGAGTTCCGTGAATTACGAATTCTTCACTCCAGGCATTGCCGGATTGGTTGAACCAGAAACGAATTTTATCATGTTCCACATAAACTGCATCTGCCGTTCCGCTGCCGTCAATATCTACCAGAAACAACCGATTGGGATCAAAGTCTTGCGGTAATTCAGGGGAATTTTTTAAGGTGATGCGGCGGCTGAATTTCCCCCGCCCCATATTGGCCCAATAATCAATGCGGCCGCTATGTACCAATACGATGTCGCTCAAACCATCCCCGCTCATATCGGCAAGTTTTACCCGGGGGCTGCTGAAATCCACATCGGGAAATTCCGCTAAATCATGCTGTCGCCGGATAGATGTGGGGTCACCAAATCCCTCTTCGCCGAGGCATGGAAAATAATGAAAAGTGCTTTCGGCAGTAGTCAACGCCCCGGCTTTGCCGCTGCCATCAATATCAAACATTCGAGTTTGGGGATCATTAATATCGAAAGAGGGCTGTTTTTTATAATATTTGAAATTTTGCCAACCGGCCTGGCCGTCGGCTTCAAAAAACCCCCAATGTGAACCATTATGTACTAAAAGATCTGCCTGGCCGTTACCAGCCATGTCCCCGAATCCGACGCCCGCTACGCCTAACTGAATGCTTGCCGGGATGGTTTTCATGGTGCGGCGGCGGGAGAACTTTCCCTTCCCTTCGTTTTTCCAAAAATAATAACCTCCCGGTGAGGTAAAAAGCACGTCCGGTAATCCCGTCCCAAATAAGTCCACCAGAGCAAAGTTGGCATTGCTTAAAGCAAAAGGGGGCATATCGCCCTGGTCGGCGCTCATTGCCTGAAATTTTTGCTTCTCAGGCTGGAACCCGGAGTATTTAAAGTTAATCGGGGGAAAAGATTTAATGGCGTATTGCGCACTCAATAATCCATTTTCACCTAAGTCCACATCTTCCGATTGGTGCACAGTAGCATCATTTACTCTCCGATACCCCCGCTGAATCACTTGACTCAGCATGGCCATATCGTTGTATTCATTCCGGTAATAATGGAAATCCGTCGAACGCACCAGGACAGGCTGGGCAAATTCAGGCATTTGATGGAACATCAGCACCCGCTCACAACGGCGGTAGGTACGGATCTCAAAGCCGGAGCGATAAGAAGAAAAGGGATCGTTCCGTACCGGCCATTTATTGTTCGACATGTTCAATAAATCATCCGAAATTTGTTGATGCGGGCTATCAGTGCCATCCGCATTCTTCCAAGCCAGTTGATGTTCTCCGTAATCGAATATTAGGGTAAAAATAAATTCAGTAGAACTAAAGCCCTGTTTCAGTTTTTGCAGAACGACTCCGAAATTATCATCAAGAGGATTAAGGTTGCCGTAATAGATGGATTTAAGATAATTTTGATAAATGGGCCTGGCATTTCCTGAACCGTTAAGATTATTATACCGATGCCCCTCGGAAATCGGAATATGGTCTTCGCCCTTGACCAGCCCCCGGTCTGCTTTATATTCATACCAGATACAGTTTCCTTTGGCGTCATAAGTCAGCTCCAATCGCCATTCGAATATTTTATCCGCATCTGCCGGGGCGCTCAGTTTGGAATTTGGGGTATAACCATAGATGCTGGTGATATTATCTTTGGTAACAATCCGCCAAAAAGAACGCTCATTACGCTGCTTCAATGGCCCCGGTTTCCAGTATTCAATACGCGCAAATAATCCTTCCACCCGCGGGCGATAAGCATAGATTTGCCAGGTAGCGCCATCAATTGTCTCTGCCCGGGTTGCAGGGTTTCCATTTTCTAAATAAGGTACCAGATCCTCCGCGCCGGAGAGCACAAAGATATCTTTCTCATCATCGTAAACCGGTATTCCCTTTTCCGTCTTGCGGCTAACCATCGGTACGGAGAGGCCCCACCCCAGGCCGAAAGGGCCATTTCCATTGCCGGTGCTGTATTGTAAAGCAAGTTGAGGGGTCATGCCGGATCGGCCCGGGGTTGTATAAATGGGCACACTGAAATTGCCCGATCCGGTAAAAGGGTTGGGTTGAAAAGTCTCACCGATCCCGCTAATACTGCCCCCTCCTTTTGGCAGGCTAATAACACTGCCTGCGGAGTTGGGGCTATTCTTTGAAGCAGCACCGGTTAATTGCTCCACTGCCTTGGCAACAGAATTGGACCCGATAGCCGCGCCTGCTGCCGCGGCAATTGTCGTTTTTATGAAATCGCGTCTTTTCATAAAGGGCCAGGTATCTTTAGAAACGAGCGTAATCGCTAAATTTCAAATCTCTTAAAATAAAGTTGGGCTTGTCTTTTACCCCGGGATAATCGTCTCGATGAATCCGCAGGGCGAAATTGGTCTCAGAGTCGTTTCGCCAGCGGTAAAAAAGAGGGGGGCGGTTGAAAAGCCGTGAATACTTAGGGTTGCCTCGTGCGCTCTCATATTCTAAGATGGTGACATCTACTGTTGACAGGCTTTCTAAACCAGGCAGGTTTAAGTACCTGAAAATCAGGTGAACGGGTTGCCCTTTAAAAAAATATGAATCCGATTCAATGACTCCTTTTTTTTGCGAGGCTATTCGCTCCGGTTTTGATAATTTCTTACCCGGATCGCCTAAGACATCAAACTTCTGTCTTGTTGGTATAGTAAATCTGTTGGTTTTTCCCGGCGGTTGAGGACCAGTAATATCTTTATCTTTTTTAATGGAAACCGTTACCCTTTGCGGTCGCAAAAGGAATATGCTATCCTCTTTAAACATTTCGCGTTTTTCCAGATCTACCTGGAATTTCAGCTCCAATTCGTCTCGCGAAACCTTTTTGACTTTCATGGCAATCCAGGACGGAGAACCATAAATAATGGCTTCATCGCCGACATTTTTCAGGTCGAACTTTACTTCAATTTCCTCGATAGGGGTTTTGGTTCTCAAAAAAGAATAAAAAGGCACCAGATCGGCATACTCATCCTTATGAATAATTCTCTCCAATGTAAAGGATGAATCGGCAATACTTGGTTTCCATTCATACCATGCCAGCCGCTCCTGGGTTTTTTTGACAGGCCGGCCTCCTTCGCGAACATGCAAGTAGGGTACCTTGTGCCGTTGGGCATCTATGCCCCGGACCCAGGTGGTATCCTCATCTACATCCATATAGGCATAAACCCGGCCGCTAAACTGGCAAAAGTCATAAGAAAACCGGTACCCGAAATTCATCGCCACATCTTGAATTTCAAGCAGTTTGGATTCATCAAATTCATTTACATTATCTTTTTTGCTTAGTAGAGGATTATCCTTTGCTTCTATTTTTAGTATCCATAATTCATAAGCTTCATCCGAACTATCCGGCATATTGGTTTGCTTCCAGGATAATGAGTCTGGATTCAATGGGTCTGAGTTCGCATAATGAACAAATACAGTGTCATTTTCAACAGAGCCTGGTGATGATTTTCCTACTAAGGGTGCAAAATTACTACGCCATTCCAATTGTAAAGTGTCAAGATGTAGGGGATCGATTTGCCCGTCCTGTCCGGCTAATTCGGATTGGGGATTCATGGCCATAGAAGTGACGGAAAATTTAAAATTGGCAAACCGATTATGATATAAAAAGGAAACGCTTAACTCGTTGAGTCTTGGGTTGAGTTGATTTGTCGGCAAATAGCCGCGTTCAATAAAAAAAGGCAGGTAACGGCGTTTATGCCACAACGTATCTTGCTCAACCGGGTTGCGAAATTCATACCACTCATCGGGTTGGATAAGCGGCATGGACACACTCAAAATCCGGCTATTGGAAAATTCCTGGGCGCGATGCATTTCGCAAATTTCGGTTTCCACCATGGCTTTCAGCACCGGGTCGAAATAGGAAGCGAACTGGATGGTGATGATAACATCTACAATGGTATTGTAATCGAAGCGGTTAGAATATTTGGGCAACTCCAATGTGTAGGTTCCGCACAGCGCTTTACCTTCAAGAACATCTAAAAGCCCGGGAGTTTGGGAAACCCCGCGAAACCGCGGAAAAATCAAAGTCTCGGTTTCATCGGCAAATATCATTGCCTTATAGCCACTGGGCACATATTTAAGCCAATCGTCTATGGAATACTCACCGGCAATGCCGGCGGGTACTTTTTTCCAACTCAACCCCTCTTTGGTTAATTGTCCTTTAATGCCCCCTGCGTCAGCCAGCGCAATGACGTTTACATCAATATCCTTGATGGTTCTTGCGTAAGTGCCGGGAAAGGCCAAATCCAATTCGAACTGGGTAATATCAAAATTCATGAGCCCGCGAGTACGTAACTGTTCCAATTGAATGGGATCCTTGTTCCGGAGAGATAAGGTATAGGTCGAAAAATTCGGCTTCTGTTTTTTTTGGGTGATCCTGCTGAATTCGATGGTATTCAGGTCAAGTAAAATTCTATCGGCCGCCAGCCAGCTCCCTGTGCTTCCAGTGGTATAATCAACATAGGACTTTACCACGTCACTTATGACGACCTCTTCAGCTTGATATGCTTTTTCAGTTAGCCTGGCTAAAACAATGGAGTATTGGATATAAGTATCAAGAATTTTTTCAAGTTCTTTAATAATTTCCTTCTTTGGATATAGACTCGTGTCATTGTTGAATAGGTTCAACATTTCCACTGCATGGGAATACTCTGTATCGGCAATTTCTAAATTCTTAAATGCTTGTCGAAGGGAAATTGAATCCAATTCAATTTGCTCTTGAGCGACTATGCTCATCGCTTCCAATTCCGCCCGTTCCCGGGCCATTTGATTGATCTGATCCTGCGTTTGGCGTTCTGTGATGGCATCCCGGTCATCTATATCTCTTTCTTCTGCGATAGCTCCACCAAATGCACCTGTTAAGTGCAAACTTGCCCCCACAATTCCGCTTGCTCCCATACTTACCATAGTAGCGGCTGCAGCTGTAACTCCAGCTGCTACTCTTCCAACCTGCCTCCAAAATCCTCTACTCTCTATCTCTTCATGCTTCTTTTTCATGAATCTTAACGTGCCGGCCCCTTCTGATATTTGGGCATCCTTGTTGCCCACCCTCAAATTAGCAATATCGGCATTTTTTTCGGATATTGCTTTTGACTGATCAGCGTAGGATACCCCCAAATTTGCTAAGGATCTGTTAAGGTCGGCCATTTCCACGGCTTGTTGCAGCGCCAGTCTTCGTTCTTCTTCGCTCCCCACTTTGTCTTTAAAACTTATGAGATTTTGTTCTAACCCCTTGGCGGTTTCTAAGAACTCTTTGGTGGTGTTTCTCAAAAAAACATAATCCCATATAGGGGTTTTATTGATACTGAATACCGTATCCACAGCCGAGGTTTGTGCCAGGGAAACGGTATTCCAAATCAATAGATAAGATACAAAGACTCTTTTTATTGTTTTTTTCATGGTCAGTAGCTTTATGTTTTTTAGATGGTTTAATTGGTTCCGGCATTGGAGGCAGCCGCATGGTTGTTTCCCTCCCCAATCATCTTTGCCAGGGACTCAATGCGGCCGTTTATCTTGCGCAGTTCATCTTTTAAGGTTTTATTTTCGTTTTGCAAGGATTCATTAATTCCTTGTTGGGCGGCCAATTGGTTTTTTAATACATCCACCTCTTTAATCAAGGCCTGGGTAGCGGAAACGTTCAGGGTAAAAATTTGATCGTAGTCCAAGGTACGAAAATCATCTACTTCTCTGCCGTACACAAATACTTCCCGGGTATTTTCCTCCGGCCAATCTTTTACCTTGAAGGTTGTCCCATTTACTTCTACGACTTCCACCAAATGCTGTTGTTCTCCAAGTAACCGTACTTTTTCACCCGTTTTCAAATCGGAAAGGCTATCAACGGTAACCGTTAAAGTCTTGTTGTCATTATCGTAGATGACATTTTGCCCAACTTGAAAAATATCCGGAGTGATATCAACAGTTTGAGAAACTGCTTCAGGCATTATTTCTTCGACTTCTTGGGCTATAAATCCTCTCTTTGGATGAAAGCCCATCCTGAGTGCATCTTTATAAATATAATCTACACTTCTAAGTTTCTTTAGTAATTCAAGGTCTTCGCTCGGGTTGCACAGGCTTCTTACGTTCTTTATCCTTAAGTCTGAAAACGCCATGAAACCATCTGCAGCAATTCTATTTGTAGCGCGAAGAGAAATAGGGGCATTAGAACCCTGGCTTGGTGTTAGTATATGAGGACTGTTAAGAACGAATAAAGTGTATGATTGGTTACCCCATTGAATGCTTCCAGATAATCTCAACGGACCTCCCACAAAATGATGTGCACTAGCCTCATATTCTATTGAATTTACCTCCAAATCATCTCTGATTTTTAATCTCGATGATATAATTCTTCCCACACGACTGCCAGTTATGGAAGGATAAAAATCAATGAATGGTGTTCCACCTTTTAAGATGATACTGGCATTACTCTCTGGTCGTACCTCTACCTGACCAGCTCCTTTAAAAACAGACCTACCTGATCTACTATGAAAAAATAGATTTTTATCAGAGTCAATACTAATCCTTGCTACATAATTCCTATCAGCATCTGATGTATTTGTTGCAAAATCCAAGAATGGGGGATTGTTCGTCGGATCATTTCCCAAAAGTTCAATATTCGGGCGATTTATATCTGAAAAAAGACTAATAGACCCAACACCAGGCTTGCTATAAACAGGTTTGACAAATTGAGCGTAGGCTGCAACCGGTAAATCATCATTGTAAAGCAATTGATTATATGGCGTATTGGTTCCATTTGCTCGGCCTTTAATTCTGATTTTTTTCGTGAGAGCATTCCAGTCAATATTATTCCACTGAGTGGGATTACCTTTTCCTACTTGTATTGAGAGATAACCATCGTAGTTTGTCCAAACCTGTTGGTGAGTTTCCTTATACACCTCGGTATTGCCTTGCAGTATGGTAATTTCTACATCCAACCTGGCATCTCTTAATGGTTCATTGTTAGGATCATTATTTTCTCTGAGTTGGACATTCAAATCAAAATGTGCAGGTACTTGTGCCTTCAAAGAGGAAAGCACGCCTGCAAATGCTATTAGCAGATAAAGAATTTTTTTCATGTTTGTCTCTCCGTTAAAATGGTTGTTTTATGCCTCATTTTAAGTGCGTCATTCCTCACCGCTGTAAATTCCGCTATCTCCTTCATCGAATCCAACGTAGCAAACGGAGGCCGGTTTTCGCTAACGCTGGTGGGCCAAATATGCACGCTGGCGGGACATTTGAGAGATTCTGCCATAAAAGCCGGCGTAAAGAGATTTGGCTTGAACGTCTCTCTAATACCCTTAACCGCGCCACCGCGTTTGGACAGAGAAATAGAAGGAACCGGAGAACCCGGTTCTTCGCCCTGTGGTTTCCTCTCTTTATTTTCCTCCGCCATAAGTTCCCCAGCAAAACGAAGGCATAGCAATTCTGAATTAAGATCACCGGCTGCTTGCAACCAGGCTCCCATTAACAACCTGGCTCGCTATTTTTTAAGACATTATTCCTTAAAAATGATTGTTCTCTGCCCCTTACCGGCGTGGGTTACAATCATTTAGACTTATAAATACTGCGAATCAGGTGTAAAACAGGTCTTAAAAACTGTTAATTCAGATAGTGTATATAAAAGACTGAGGGTTTTCTAAAGCCGTTTTTCTTATAACAACTATGATAGAATCGAATAAGAGACGCTGGAATCGAATAATAGCGAGAAAAGTTTATCACTTTAACGGATTTTTGTCAAGAGAAATTTTGGGGGAAATTACTTTTTTGTAAAAGAATGGGGAATATAGAAATTAGGGTTCCCAACAATTCCTTTTTTCACACATAACGTTTGCGCTAACCCGAAACGCCACACCAACCCACAAAACTTATTTTGACCACTGAATTTGAGTAGCGCAACGTCGCATATGCGATTACTACCTGTGACGTTTTCGGGTTGAGCGCATTGTTATGTGTTGACTGTGCACCCAATTTGTACTTTTTGATTTTTTAATTTTATTATTAGGTTTTCTTGCCTCCCTGTTTTGTCTCAACTTTGTCACATATTCTTGCTCCTCTAGGTAACTTTATACCTGAATTTACTTTGTTCTCTTTATACTCACTGAATATTCTGTTAGCTTCTGGATCTGTTAGTATAGCATAGATATGAAATAATCTTCCGGCATCTGCTCCATTATCAGCTCCAAGATAAACAATTGGAACCACCCATTCATTACCATTAATTTCTGCTTTTACCTGAGGATAATGATTCTCGACTCCTGATGGTAACACACTTATCCAAATATGCCAACCTTCAGGTATACAGGTGTTTGTACCTTTGATTTCAACTCGCCGAGGGTCATTTGGATCAAAACGGAGATCCGTAATTTTTATCTCAACAATTTTACCTACCATTTCTAAAGATAAAAATCTAGCGTACTGTATAATCTCTTGAGTTTTTATTGATATATTCCTTGCTAATTCGGTGGTGCCTTTCTTCATATTATTCATATCTATTTGCAATCTGACTCCATCTGTTGTTTCAGAGATTTTTCCAGTAACTATATAATTAGCTCCGATCATTTTTCCAGTTTCAACGATTTCATTAGGATCAAAAATTCCTTCCATATCCTTTTCATATTCGATCTCTTCTAAAATCTGGGTTAGATTCTCCCCCCTTGCTAATACTTCCATTTCACCACAATCAACAAAAGCGTTTTTCATCATTTGTGGAACTTCTCTTATGTACTTCTCTAAGGAAGAATTTTCTTTCTCTAAAACAAAATCTGCAAAAAGAATTCTTAATTTTGGTTTCAATCTTATATCTAATTCTTCGGAAAGTTGATCAATTTCAAAAAAATCACTTACCTCAAAAAAACCATCTTTCTCTACTTTTATTGGTAATCCTGTTGTTGGAATTTCAATTGATGATAGTCTAAATTTTCCACTACTTAAAGTATAGGTTGTATCACCTTCAACAATCACACTTGCCTTTCCAATAGGATCGTTATTTCTAAAGTTTTTTACAATACCTCTTATGGTTGTAAAAACTGTTTCTTCAACTTTTAAATTTTCTTTCTTTTTTTTTTGAGTCGATTTTTTTGAAATTAATTCTACTTTTAAAGGTTCTTTATCTATTTGATTTCTTTCAAATGTTTTACTCCACTCGAGAAATTCTTCTTTATTTACTATGAGGAGTAAATCTTGATAAGGAACTTCTACTGATAAGAAACTGAAATTTCCATCAATGTCAGTAAAAACTGTATCATTTCCAAGAATAACGGTAGCACTGTCGATAGGGCTTTCACTCTCAGTATCTAATACAATTCCTTTTATATTTTTGGTAGGAGTAGGTTCAAAAATGGTGGAATTATGAGCACCATTTGTTTTTTTAGGTGAAAAATGAATCATGAGACCTACAGTAGAAATTGCAATTAATAAAAAAAGTATTCCTTTCCATGAACGCACAAATTCATCTAAAGAAATGATTTGATTAAAGTCAGGTAAGAAAAAAACAAAAAGGTAAAAGATAATATAAAAAAGGGCAAAGGCTAGAAATAAAACATGAATAGAAACTTCTATGTTAACAAGAGTTATAATTATCCACGTAGCGACAATGGATAAAATCAAGGAAAGAAGGCACGTGATCAGAAAACGCATATAGAAATCCCCAATAATGTTTATTTTATGATTGTTATTTAATGTAATGCTATTGTTTCAAGCGAAAAGTCACTAAATTTTTCTCAGGTACATTCACAACTTTTTCAACTTCACGATAACCTTCTTTTTCTACTCTAATTGTGTATGCACCAGCGGGTAATTTGAATGTCCTCGCACTTCCTTTAGGTTTACCATTAATATATACAGCAGCATTATGTGGATTGACATAAATAGTCAATTGATAAAGTTTCGCAGTCTCGTTTTTTTGAATTTGATCATTATTTGACAAAAATATTATGCTTAAAGAAAGAATTAAAAGAAAAGACAAAACGATTGTAAGATTTTTATGGGCTGAAATTTTTTTAATTTGGAATACAATAATAAATAATGCAACAATATTGAGAAAATCACTTGCTAATGTAGGTAGATAAGAATGAGCCAAAACTAATGTCAATAGTGCGTCACTGAAAAAAAGTATTTGATTGACCATTCGAAGATTGAATATCTTCTTCCAGATGGAACGCTTTGAAGGAGCCTCTAAATTTCTTTTTGAATTTTGGCTCATTTAAACACACCCTAAACGATTTCGTAGTTATATGAGGGCATTACTTACTCTTACTTTTTTTTTGTTCCTCTTTTTCCTTTCTTTTTTCCTCGTTGGCTTCAAGATCGTCCATATATTGAGCAAGCCCATTTTTAATTCTTAAATGAGTTCTTTCCCATACTTCATCTATATCATCCAATACTTTCTTTTTATACTTCTCCCTCATATCAGCAGCAGATGCTTCATTCCATCTTCTAGTTGCCATTTTTGCAAAATCTGTCATCAATTTAAATACATCATCTTTCACCTTGACTACGACTTCTTGCATAAAGTTGGTGTGTATTCTCTCTAAATTTTCAACAGCTTCTTCAGCTTTCAATAATAAAGCTTTTATTTCTACATCTTTTTTGATAAGTAGACCTTTTTTAAAAACATCTAATCTATTATCCCACGCCATTTCTTGGCTTTCCATGAATTTCTGTAAGGCGTATTTCTTAAGCTTACCATTATCCCAGAAGTTAGTCTCAACTGCTTCAAGTTCCACTACAGCCGAAGTTGTGATTCCCGTCTCGGGGGAATCAGTTGTACCTTCCTGTTCATAATCTTCGGCTTCAATTTTCTTCAGTTTGTTGTCTTTGTCAGCCATAGCTTCCTCCATCTTGTTTTAAAATAAATATTTCTTAATAAGAAAATGTCAATTTGATTACAGTGAATATCTTTAATCAAATTGCGATATTTATTAAATAACGAATCCAATTCACTGTATTTGTCCTCGTTAAAATCTAAATCACGACGTTCCAATTCCTTAAGAACATTCTCATTTTGAATGCCTAATTCGGTCAGAGTTTGCAGATATAAGTCATCAGAAATTATCTCTTTATTTCTTTCTACATTACTGTTTTTTCTTTGAATATCTCCTTTAAACTCTTCCAATTTGTACCTAAGTTTTTCTAATTCGAACCTTCGCAAATCGAGTGTTGGAAAATCGCTAGATAAAATATCTTTCAAACTCAATAAATAACCTAAATTAATACCTTTACTAATAAAATAGTAAACTAATCTAATATAATGAATTGATGATTTAAAAGGAATTTTAGGAACCTCAAATTGATAATCTTTTAACGCCTCTCTGATTTTTACTATTTCAATAAAATGCTTATAAAAGAAACGAAGCTTGTCATAATCTTCGTGTTCTAAATAAACCCTAGTCGAAAGTTTATTAAACTTCAGAAATAAAAAACAGACCATAGAAGCATCAGAATAACAAGAGAGTGTATAACTCTCATTAGCATTTAAGTCAATTAGGAAAAAGTAAGCAAAAACATATTTCATAATTTTTGATTGAACTGTACGAACTTTTTGGGATTCAACATAATGATGTTCTGTTTTGACTTTAAAATTCTTAAAGGGATTTCTTTTTTTAACATTTCCAGTTTGATTATTTTGCGCTTCGGGAGAATCAGACGATAAATCAAACTCAAAACTTATGCTTTTAAATTTTTTAAGTTTAATCTTGGGATACAGTCTTTGAGCCTCATTTAGAAAAGCTCGAATCCCAAATTCGTACAACATTATTAAAAAGTTTAAAATTATATAATATTTAAAGGTAATAAATTTATTCTTTAGCTTTTGAAAAAAAATAGTTGGATAATAAGAGAATAATAAAAAATGTGTTTTTTTTAATGAGAAATCATGTTTGAAAATCTTCATGTTATTCTCGCCAGAGGTAAAATATTTTATTTAAGAGAGCTTCACCTTCCAGATAACTATCATAATCTTGTTTTATACCGTTTACGACTTTCACCTGAAGACGACAATTATGTTGTTCTGAGAAATTTATTTCATTTCTAAACTTTTTTCTAATTCCTTTGTAGGTCAAAGTTTCCCCGTCTACAACAAAAGAGTTAGCTCCAATAACGATAATTGTTGAAACATAATATTTCACGGATAAACTATCAATTTCATAGCAATATCTTCTGCGGGGTTTTTTATCCTCAAATTCAGCTAGTTTCTTTTTTACTAAGTTTAAACTATCTTGTTTAATTTTCAGTTTATCTTGTTCAATTTTCAGTCTATTTTTGACATCTGTTAATTCATTTTCAGTTTCCAACAATTCATTCTTCTTGTTATTGAATGCGTATGTTAATATAACTACCCCAAGAATCGCGATGATCAGCAACAAATGCGCGAATTCAGCCAATGAAAAATATAATGATTCTGAACTCTTATTGGGCATAGGTCATATTTTCTTAAACTGTAAGACTGTTTACTTTCTCTTCAATAATCTTAATAAATTTATCCAATACTACTTCTAATTCAGTGACTTCTTTGTTAAATGTACTAATTGTCATAGAGACGTTTTCCAGATACATGGGATTGATGGAACTCCGCAAATTGTCAGCGACTTCTTTAACACTTTTATCAAATTCGCTTAATTTTTCATTCGAGTTTTTGAATGATGCCTCCTGTTTGTTGATCGCTTCTTTCAAAGCCTCAATCATTCCTTTTATTATGTTTTGCTGATTGTTCAAGGATTCATTGTAGGTTTTTCCTCCTTTATTTAATGAAGTGCAGAATGAGTCAATTGTTTCATTAAGCTTTCCAAGATTAGAAAGATATTGTTGCTCTTTTTTATTTAATTCCTCTATTGCTTCTTTTCTCTCGGTAAAAGATGCTTTTATAAAATTAAAAATTTCTTCATATCTTTCTAAAAATTGCTGAGAGTATTGTTTGTGTTCATCCATTTTTTTTAATAGTTCATCATAATCTGTTCCCTCGTGTTTGCTCAAATAAATTGATTTTCCAATATTTCTGAGCACAATACCAGCTATAGTTGTTAGAACTGCTATGCCAACATAATTAATCACCTCATTCAATCGTTGAGGATTTTTGTCTATGTCTGACAATTCACTAAAATTGTATTTGTAAAGAAGTGAAAAAATGGCTAAAAGAGTAAATAAAAAACCAAGAAAGTAGATTGTTTCTGTATAATGTTCCCCTAGATTCAAATCATCATTTTTCAAAATAAAATAATAGATTAAGAGGGCATAGATTATCACTACACCCGTGGGTAGAAATGCTGCCCAAAATGTTGAACCTGTTATATCTGCTTGAAAGAAGATTAATATAAAGCCTATGCCACCAAAAACAGGTAGAAATAATGGGCTTAGTTTTATTAAGTTTCCTCGAGTAGCCATTAGAATTTAAGTTCCTCCATTTCAGTTCTCTAATAGTAATATTCTCAATATCTAAGAAAATATTGATTTTTTATTAAAATTTTATAATATCAATTACAAACTTTACACATAACACCAGCATAACCCGACGCCGATTTAAACACTACAAATGATTATGCAAGACAAAACTTTACAAACACGCAAGCCTTTATCCGAGCACCAAAAGTAAGGCGTTCGGGTTGATGCATTGTTATGCCTGCTTTATGGCAAGCACTGATTTTACTAAACTTACTAAAGCGATGGTGCGCTTATTTGTGCGACCGCCGACTCCAGTCTTCGCTGACCCATTTTTAAAGAAACAGAATATCTACCTCTTTGATATTTTTAAAATCCTGATCCATTGTTGCCAGTTTAAATCCATAGTGCTTGCAAACTGTATATTGATAAGCATCATCGAAATCTAACTTCTGTTTTTTCCTGTTTGTTAGAACCTCTTTATACTGTTCTTTTGGTAATGAAGTGAGATCAACTTTTGGCAACGTATCATTCAAAAACTTCAAAAATAAGTCATCTTCATTCTGCTTGAATAGAATTACCCCAATAGAATGGAGAGAGAAATCCGTAATACTAAGATCACTGACATTTTGATCAAGAAAGTCTTTACACTTTTGACTCTTTGCCTGTTTTAGAAGAATCTCCAGAAATATATTGGTATCAACCAAATACATTATCGCCAATCCGTAGCTTTATGTTGTAATTCCACCGAAGTATATTGATCTTTTAATTTTGACAATCCACCTTCCCAATCAAATTTAAATTTATTCCCAGTTTTGCTTTTAGCTGTTTCTTTACTTCCATGCTTGTTCAGTAAAAACTCAATATAATCAAGAACCTCCGGTATCAAATGGTCGGGAAGTTTTCTTATTTTGATTCCTATTTCGTTAACGTTCATGGTAATTCTCCCATAAATTCATCATCAAAATTTTACAATCGCGATTCAATGTAAACAATAATGACCCCTTATATCAATAAATTTTTTCTGAGAGAGCATTGGTCTCTCGTGGTTGTAACGATTAATTGTAATTGAGATCCTGATTGGATAAATAGAGGAACCAAACGATAGTTTCCCCCGCTACTTTTTTTTATTTATATCGCAGTTTGTCTCAGGGCATAACGACCTGCATGAGGCGTGAGGCCGTTTTTTGGCCGAATCGCACTCCATGCAATTGTTATGTGTATATTTTTAGACCAACACTATTTGGCTTTATATTTTACCTGGTTTTAGATTATTCTACTTATTTGCCTAATTATACCATTTACTCTCCTAATAAGATCTCTTGCATTTGTAATTGAAATTTGATCTTTAGGACAAGTGAAAGTTCTACCATTTCGTTCTGGATAAAGATATTTGTTTCGCATACTATTTAGAGTCATCGCTAAAATTGCAACTGCTCTTCCATTTACCTGATGATCACGTCTTGAGTTTGCTACAAACATATTAAGTTTCATTGCATGACTTCTTGGCACCCGATGACCATAATGAGAATTATAAGCTCCACCGATACTCTCAAATGCATGATAACTTTTGAAGCCAAGAACTTCCTGTATATTTATTCCGTTGGTCAAATGTTGCTGGCAACTCTCTATATAACGTTGAGCAACATCTAAATATGCCTCATCTTCGTTCATATATCAATACCCCATCTCTTAGTTTGTTTGCAAATTGTTTAGCATTATTCATCAATACATGTTTAGGGACGGCAATTATGTTAGGTAAAATGTTCATTTCCAGATAGAATTCCGCAAAGGCTTCTGCGACTTTATATGTTGGCTTAAAAAACTTTCTAAATGTTCCAATTACATAAACATCAAAAGATTGTAATCTATTCAATTTATAAATTTTCTTCTTTTTAGTTAATATCTTTAAGACGATAAAATCTACTGTATTAACTTTAAGATTTACCTTACCTTCTTGTATAGATTCAGCCAGCCATCTAAACGGTTCGATACTACTGTCTTCTATCTGTTGAATTGGAATCGTATTTCCAAAAACTAATTCTCTATATTTTACCTTCTTCGTCATGATTAATCATGCTCATTTGATAATTAGGTAAACTTTTTCTTCTTTCTAAAAACTATTGTGTATTGACCAATCTCTATTTTATTGGTAAATCCTCAACTGTATCAAACCAGTAATACACATAACGCGATGCTAACCCGGCCAAATGCACCGACCACAAAACTACAAAAACACGATTGATTTGAACCTACGAAAAGCCTTGAAAAACAAGCCCCACCTGCATTTGGATCGGGTTAAGCAAAAGTTATATGCTACACTGAGC
>PHFX01000273.1 GCA_007618135.1 Candidatus Brocadia sp. WS118
CAGCTTGAAGAATTTAATTACCCATTGTGATGAAACAGTATCTTTTGGTCACGACATTGTGATATTTCCTGGGTTTCAGCGGTTTTACTGAACGATGTCCTGAACGTTATTTTTGTGAACGATGTCCTGAACGTTGTCACTTAAGGGAAAGATCAAAGAACTTGAAGGCGAACTTGAAGTTATTCAGGATCGCATTATTGAGATTGCCAGAAATCGACGGGAAGGAACCACAACGGTAACGCTTGATAGTATAACCGCCATAGCTGTTATCACCTTCAGAGAGTCCTATACCGTGAAAAATGAGATTGGAGAAATCAAGGTTCCTTTGGGGCCATTATTTGAGAGATTCTTTGAAAAGAAGGTCGACTATAAAGCTACCACGGACTTTAAGAAGTTCATGGAATCAGACCACGCCCTGGGAATCGAAGCACCGGAAAAGGTAAAAGCAGCTATCCTGGAATACGTCTCTGTGAAAGAGACGAAACCCTATTTGAAGATGGAGGAAAAGATTGATGGAAAATGATATCCGTCCGAATGACCTGCCTCCCGTCTATCAACAAATTGCCAGGGTAATAGGTATTGAGAATACCGTAAAGCTTGGGAAAGAATTCGGTGGCGAACCATTCTATCTGCCAAAGTTGGATACTTGCTTGGCCAGGGTAAAAAGGCGGAAGATCATCGAAGAGTGTAAGGGTGGTAATTACGGAGAGCTTGCCAGGAAATATGGAGTTACTTCGTCTTGGGTTCGTGAGATCGTCAGAGAACACAAACGTAAGAAGGTGTCAAATGTCGGGTAATATAAGAGTGTCTTTTATTACCCAAATGAAAAAATGAGTACAGTAAAATCAAGGCTTTGCAGGATACCGATCTTATAGCGTTTTGGGTAACAAAAAATCATTTTCATAAATCGGTGAGGATATTCATTGAAAACTGAGCTTGAACAAAAAGACATTGAAGCGATAGTCCAGAGAATGGTTGAAGTGTTTAAACCTATCCTGGTTGATCTCGTTAACATTCACCAAACCAAGAGTGATGAGTTGATGAATGTAAAAGAACTTGCTCAATACCTCAAAGTAAAAAGGTCATGGATATACGAGAAGGTACATACAAAAAAGATTCCTTTCCAGAAAGCCGGAACTGGCAGGTTCCTGCTTTTTAAAAAGAAGGACATTGACCAATGGATAAAAAATCCTTATGCTCCAAGTCTCAATATTTCGAAACCGTATCAAAGGTGAAAGGAGAAGATGGGGGTTATGAGAAGGCATAAAGGATTATATAAGCGTAAGAGATTATGGTGGATAATGTACAGCGATGGACACGGAAGAACGATCCGTGAAAGTGCAGGTACCACTTTGCAGCGAGAAGCAGAATACATTTTGAATTGCAGGAAAAAGGCGGTACGGGAAGGAAAGCTTCCGGATTTGAAAAAGATCAAAAACTGCAAACTTGTTGAACTTGCACAGGATTATCTAAAATGGTCAGAACGGCAACGGGTGCATAAAACCAAGAAATATTGGATACCTCAGCTTATGGAGGCATTTGGTAATTTGAATGTAAGCGATTTAAACCCGAAGATTATTGAGCAATGGCAAGGCGAACGATTGAAGAAAAATAAACCCTCTACCGTAAACCGGCTTACTACCTGCCTAAAACACATGGTAAACAAGGGCGTTGAATGGGGAATGACATCTGAGGAAACCTTGAAATCTGTGAGAAAGGTCAAACAATTAAAGGGAGAAAATAAACGGCTCCGGTACTTAACCATAGAGGAATTACAACGGCTTCTGGATTGTTGCCGTCAACATTTGAAATCTATTATCCTCGTAGCCGTCCATACAGGAATGCGAAAGGGAGAAATTCTTAATTTAAAATGGGATCAAGTGGATCTCAGGAATAACTTTATCTTGCTTGATAAGACCAAAAACGGGGAACGTAGGGAAATACCAATTAACGGTACGCTTACAGAACTATTTGCGAGTATGCCAAGGAGTCTTGAAAGTGAATATGTTTTTGTAGATAAAGAAGGAAAGCCTTACGGAAACATCAAGCGTAGTTTTAGTACAGCGTTAAGAATGGCTGAAATTCGGGATTTTCACTTCCACGATCTAAGGCATACCTTCGCCTCTCATTCGGTAATGACCGGAGTTGACTTAACAAGTGTTAAAGAATTGCTAGGGCATAAATCCTTAACCATGGCCCTTAGGTATTCACACCTGGCGCCGGGACATAAAAGAAAAGCAGTTGAAATGCTGGATAAGGTATTGACTGGTAGCCAATCTGAGAAAAGACTTCACAATTTGTTCACATTTTCGGGAGTCGAATCTGATACTACAAGTCATAAGTCATTATAGGATATGGTGGGCGATATAGGACTCGAACCTATGACCCCTTGCTTGTAAGGCAAGTGCTCTAGCCAATTGAGCTAATCGCCCATATAAGACTCTTAAGTATAGCATCTCATTTTTTATGAGTCAATAAAATTCTAACGTATGACTTCTAACGTTTCCACGTTATCGGCAAAAAGATCAGGATTAAACTATAAATTTCCAATCTACCCAAGAGCATAGAGAAACTCAAGACCCACTTACCAGCATAAGCCACATCACTAAAGTTGGCCATGGGACCAACCTTTGCCAGGCCAGGCCCGCAGTTGGCCATACAGGTAGCTACGGCTGAAAAGGCGGTAACTATGTCTGTGTTCATGGCCATTAATGCCAGGGAAGAGATGCCAAAGCATCCTAAATAGACAACAAAAAATACCGAACTCTCGGTAACAATCTCTTCACTTACCGATTCTCCGTTGAGTTTCACATGTTTTACCATGCGTGGACGCAATATGCGTGTTAATTCTCTCAAGCTCGATTTCAGCAATAATAATATCCGCACGCATTTTATGGCGCCACCCGTTGATCCTGCACATGCCCCTATAAACATTAATAAAACCAAGAGAAAACGACATGCATTTGGCCATAAATCAAAATCGGTGGAAGCATGACCGGTTCCTGTGCATACGGTTATTACCTGAAAAAAAGCGTATCGGAAAGAATTTCCC
>PHFX01000126.1 GCA_007618135.1 Candidatus Brocadia sp. WS118
TGACGATGCATTGCTGAAATTATTTTACCTGGCGTTGATCAACATCAGCAAAAAGTGGACAATGCCGGTCAAGGATTGGAAGGCTGCGCTAAACCGGTTTACTATTCAGTTCGAAGACCGGATGCCGCAGCAGTAGAGAAACCCTGTTTACACAAAATCCGGGACACCCTCGCCGCCAATTTTTCCAATAAAACCATCATGTATCCGTCTTTATTTTCAAATAACATTATAAGAAATTATATCAAGTTACGTTATCGAACATAATAATGTTGCCGACTTAGACCCAACAGCTCTTTACCTAGCAATTCGTATAATCATGGTTTCTGACAATACTGGAAAATTTGTTCACTCATCTCGTTATCTGCATATAGAAGCATTCGATTTACTTAGTCTAACGGATTTAGAATTAATAGCAGATGCAGAAAAACTTGCGCAAGTTACTAAAGGCATTAATTACAATGTGGTTCGAATCTCTGAAAATAAAGAATCCATTTCCTTTCTCCATTATCCTGGTTTTTTTTGATCAACCTTTTCCCAAACTAAATGCAAGTTGGCGTGTTGAACTCCATGGATCTGGACGAATCCATAATTGTTCCTACGCTGATTCACTAAACCCGCCCATCCTTCATCGTAAAGAACTTCTACTTCCCTCTGATCATAAAGAAATTTCAAAATTTCAAGCACTAACCAGTACTGCTGAGACATTAGGACTTTTCGATGATCTTTCTAGAATTGGTTTTCAGAATCAGTGGGAGAAATTGATCGCCGAAAGAGGCTATTGTTTGATAGATAATGAATTTGTTCCTCTTGGCAACGACTTTTCAGAAATAGACAGCATTAGTGAAAGTTATACAGCCACTGTTGGTGAAGTGCCGAGACATTTGACGGCTCTTGTACGATATGGTTTTTCCGCTCCTATACAAATGCTCGCAAGATTTGGCTTCCTCGATGGATCACATAGTGTCTTTGATTATGGTTGTGGCCGTGGAGATGATTTACGAGGTTTACAAGAAAATGGTATTCGAGCATCAGGTTGGGATCCACACTATGCACCAGAGAATCAAAAGAAGTTATCTAATATTGTTAATCTAGGTTTTGTCATCAATGTTATCGAGGATGTCAATGAGCGTATCGAAGCACTTCAAGGAGCCTATTCATTAGCCCAAGAGCTACTAGTGGTGGCGGTGATGTTAACAAACCAATACGCAGTTAAAGGTAAGCCGCTTTATGATGGAATTCTGACAACTCGCGGTACCTTTCAAAAATTTTATACACCAAGTGAACTAAAAATCTTTATCGAACAAAATTTATATGAAGAATCAATCCCCGTAGCTCCGGGTATATTTTTCGTTTTTAAGGACAAAGATGCGGAACAACGTTTCTTGGTTGACAGAAGCCGTTCACGTTCTAATCTATTGCGTGCTGCTAATAGTCAGGTAGATCGTAAGCCAAGTAAAGTTGAGAAGGATCTCGCACGCTATACCAAACATCAGGCTCTGCTCGATTCAATTTGGCTTCAATGGTTAGAAAACGGACGCGAACCGGATAAAAGTGAAGTCATAAACTTACCTCAAGTACTTGAAATTTTTGGCAGTTTTACTAGAGCACTTCGTTTCTTGCGAAGCCAAAAAGATGATGTCATTCTGGAAACTGCTCGCAAGATCCGGCAAGATGATTTATTAGTTTATTTTGCGCTTGGAATGTTTGAAAAGCGTAAACCCTATCGTCATCTTGATCCTCAATTGCAACGCGACATTAAAGCTCACTTTGCTGATTATGGATCTGCCCAGCTAGAGGCAAGGGAACTACTGTTTCAAATTTCACAACCTGAGCGCATCGACGCGGCCTGTCGTGACGCGGCATCAAAAGGTCTCGGTTGGTATATCGAAGGCGAGTCATTACAACTTCATTCAAGTCTTGTCGAACGACTTACCCCCATTCTTCGTATATATATTGGTTGTGGTGCAGCACTGTATGGTGATATTACATCGGCTGATCTAGTCAAAATTCACATACGATCAGGGAAACTTACCCTGATGCGGTTTGATGATTTCTGTGGGGAACCACTTCCCAGAATGATACATCGCGTAAAAATATTATTTTATAAGCAAGAATTTCATCTTTTTGAATATGGGGAAGAATTTGTTCCTCCTTACCTTTATCTGAAATCGCGATTTATGAATGAGGAAATGGATAGTTATGCGGAACAGGTTGCATTTGATAATCAACTAGAAGCCTTAAGGCTCTTTGATCTATCAGGCTATGGACCAAATCCTTCAGAATTCATTCACAACCTTAATCTTGCACGTTGGCAAATTGATGGAATACGCTTAATTCGGAGTCAATCTATTCCCAATCTTGACACTCCATGTGGTAAGTATTTTACTTATCGCGACCTCATTGAATGTGGCGAAATGCAAGCTAGAACAGGCATTTCTAATTTACCGAAAGAAGCAGATTCTTATACAGCCATATATGAACTTGCTACAAAATATTCTTGATCCAGTTATAGATTATTATGGAATGATTAAACTAACTTATGGCTTTTGTTCGGCAGAGCTTGCAAAAAAGATATCTGGAAGAATTTCGCCAAATTTAGATCAACATGCTGCTCATGAAAGAAAACGAAATGGTAAATTTATATGTGAACGACTAGGAGCTGCTTGTGATTTTCTTATTGAAGATGAAGACATGTGGGATGTGGTCACTTGGATATTTGAAAATATTTGTGCTGATAGAGTATATTTTTATGGAGCAGACAAACCAATACATGTTAGCTGGTCACCGAATCCCATTCGACAAATTACCAGAATGAACATCTGTAAGAGTGGAAAAAGAGTTCCGCAAACAATTACAAAATAAAAACTTTTATTTATGTCGAGGATGTCCCGGATTTTGTGTAAACGGGGTTTCTCTACTGCTGCGGCATCCGGTCTTCGAACTGAATAGTAAACCGGTTTAGCGCAGCCTTCCAATCCTTGACCGGCATTGTCCACTTTTTGCTGATGTTGATCAACGCCAGGTAAAATAATTTCAGCAATGCATCGTCA
>PHFX01000274.1 GCA_007618135.1 Candidatus Brocadia sp. WS118
AACATAATAATCTAAAACTGATAAATGAAGTTTTATCCAAACGTGATTGGAATATTAAAAGTATTGAGGAGAGAGAAAAAAGATTATTAAATTGGATAAGACAGAGTTGGGCATGAGATAATTTAATTGCTTCGTTGTTCGGGCAACAAAGCATAACTTTGCATCCAGCCGATGCCGCCAGTAAATGCCTTTTAAACAGTTGGGTGGTGGAGTCAAGTTCGGTGTGTTTACAAAGTTTTGTAGTGAGATGGCGGCACGCCTGATGCTCACGTTAGACCGCTCGCGCCTATCCCGCAAAATTAAGCATTCCCTGTTTCATCCTGTTTTTTGCAATCTTGCAACTTTTAGGATCAATCTCAATTCCGATGGATTTCCGCCCCATTTCCCGCGCCGCCAGCAAAGTGGTTCCCGATCCCATGAACGGATCGAGAATCACCCCGCCGGAAGGGGTTGCGGTCAACTTGCAAAGGTATTTCATTAAATCCAGGGGCTTAACCGTTGGGTGGTTGTTATTTTCCCCGCGTTCACTTGGGGCGGCTTTGGCGGTGTAGAAGAAACGGGAAGCAGAGCCTCCGCCATCATCATAGGCACATTGATTTTTTGTATATTCTGTAGAGGATTTTAATAGAGCATTCCCCCCATACGGCCCCCGTCCATGATTATGATTATGACGATTTTCTCTATAGCCTGATTCGAGATTGGCCGGAAACAACCCCACCACTTCCTCGCTCCCATCATGGATAACATTGGCAGGCCAGCGGCCAGGAGGAACCTGCTTGCCTTTAATCCGGCTCTCTTGCTTATATCTCTGCCCCATTTCCCCGGTATTATTGTTCCACTCCCTATCCCATTCCGGGCTCATGTCTTCTGTTCCCACCCTGCAACCATCAATATTTAACCCCGCCACGCCCCAGGTAAGGGCGTTGTTTGCAAAGGTTTTATCCAGCGGCTTCATTGCCACAACAATTGGTTCCCAGGCGGGTTTTAAGGCGGTGCCCCAGCCGTGCCAGGTTTGGGCTTCGGGAGTGGCGGGAGCGGTAATAATCGCTCCATTAATTGTTTTATCCCATCCACCTCCCATGCTTTTCATATTAACCAAATTCGGCCTTTTCTGCTTTTCGTCAATTGCCACCACTTCCCTCTCCGCCCCCGCCGCCTTATCAATCGCCTTGCTAATATCATGGCTTTTCGGAAAGCCGGAGCCATAAACCCATAGCAGCAGGCGCTGGCTGGCAAACAAATCTAAGAAGGCTGCCTGTTGCTCCGGGTCAAGGTTACAAAAGAAGTTGCGCTCTTTTTCATCCAAAGAAGAAAGGAAAGCAATATCATCCCGGATTTCCCATCCGGCATCTTCAATGGCGCAAGTCAGGCGGTGGAAAGTGCGCGTCCCGCCAAAGGCCAAAAGAAACGCGCCCGGCTTTGCCACCCGGAACGCTTCCGCCCAATAATGAACACCCGGAACGCCGTGATCCCAATCCTTCCCCATGAATTTCAGGCCATAGGGCGGATCGGTGAGAATGGTATCTATTGAATTTTCGGGAAAGGTTTTCATCACTTCCCGGCAATCGCCGTGGTATATGGTTGCTAAGTCATCCCTGAAAAACGGTTCCATCTGTTTCTCTTTAATTTTTCACCCTCTGGCGGTCTAACTACGCATGCACCTGATGCCGCAAAAGACGCGGCACAGGTGATGCAAGTTCGTTAGCTGCCAAGATACAAGAGAGGTAGAATACACGTTGAAAGATAGAAATTCTGATGAGATTTCGCGAGACATTTTGGTGTTGCATAATTTGAATTACATAATTATGTTAGCCATAATAATGAACAGGCAATAATAAAGATAGGAAGCATGATGAGTTCGCAATTAAATACTATAATAAATGAAGCGCAGACATTAACCCCCTTAGAACAAGTGGAGTTAATTACTGCTATTTCTCAATTGTTGCAAGGTACCTATAAATTATTACAAACAAACACTGATTTTTGGGAACCTAAAACACTTGAACAATATCTTAAAGAACGACAGGTTCGGACAGTTGACAATATATTTGATTTTGCAGCAGATTTCTGGCCGGAAGAAGAATCTATTGATGATTTTAACAAATACATTAGCCAACAACGCCACGAAGATCGATTGAGAAATTAATGAACGCTGTTTTACTTGATACGAATATTATCTCTTTTATTTTTAAGAAAGATAGCAGAGCAAAGTCTTACGAACCACATCTCAAGGGTAAAATACTGACGACTTCTTTTATGACCGTCGCAGAACTATTTCAATGGGCAATGGTTCGTAATTGGGGTGAAAAAAGAAAACAGCGAATGGAAAATGAGCTTAAAAAATATATTGTATTTCCTTTTGATATCAATACGTGTCGATTATGGGGAGAGATAAGAGCAAAGTGTATCAAAGTTGGTCAACCTATTTCAGCACAAGATGCCTGGATCGCAGCAACGGCTCGGCAGCATAGTCTTCCTCTGGTTACTCATAATCCTGATCATTTCAAAGCTGTAGATGATCTTGAAATCATTACTGTTGCCAATCCATAAGTTCGGGGCACGGGGGCGGCAGCTAACTTTCACTGCACCTGATTGCGGCAGCGTGTTGCCTTTATTGAAGTTAAGTGGTAAGTTCAGTTCGGTAGTGTTTACAATGTTCTGTGTGAAAGTGCCGCAACAGGTGAGTGCCACGTTAGCAGCCAAAATAGTAAGTAAGAATAAAAGTGCGATCTAAAAGCACAGTTTAAGTCTTTTCCTTCCATTTTTGACATAATCTAAAGATACTTTGAAATAACACGATATTTTGCATTGAAGTATATCATTTTCGATTTAAAAGAATGTAGAAAAGAGGCGGCAGATCATGTTTCTGAAAAAGTTTGAGATAAAAAATTTCAGGTGTATTAAACAAGCGACGCTCAATTTGAATGCAGGATTGAATATCCTTATTGGAGAAAACAATTCTGGGAAAACGGCAATAATTGATGCATTAAGGATTTGTTTTAGCTATGGTCAACAAA
>PHFX01000275.1 GCA_007618135.1 Candidatus Brocadia sp. WS118
CGTCGCCAACCCACTCTAATGTATTCTTCCTTCGGCTTACCATAGGCTTTAATCACTTGTTCTGGCGTCGAACTCCAATCTATCCCATGATCTGTTTTCCCTTGGAAAGTTTCAAAATTCTCATATCCATGCTGTCTATTGTAGAAAAAGATAGCACGCAAGGTGTTGTCTTTAGTATTGTAGGAACATTGAATACCAACAGCCGGATAATCAATAAAATACACTTCTTCAAACTGGCTTCGTTCCTGACCTTCGCCAATATCACTTTCAATGATTTTTTTTTCAATCCCCAGTGAGACTTTTCCCCAACCTTTCCCTGCGACAATAAATACCTCAGAGTAATTTATTTTAGTTTGCCCTTTAGCGTTACTTGAATTTGAAATTAGCTCATTTGTTTGAACAATATTTATTGTCCATTTGTCAATTGCATTTACTTGTAGGTAATAGTGTCCTTTTTTTGCTTGGAATGAAGCTCCTTTCCCTGGGCCTTGTTGATTTGCTGCTACCCCAACCAATTCACCTTTTGATGTATATAAAAATAGTTGAAAAATATCTCCCTTAGCGTCCCATTGAATTTCCCAACCATTTTCAACAAGGAAAGGTCTTGTATTTTGGACTCCCGTTCCTGAGAAAGACTTAATAATTGTATCTTGTGAAAATAAATTACCATAAAGAATGATAAGACAAATAATGAAAATTTTTAAATTAAATTTCATGATATCTCCCTTCTATATTTTTCTAAACGCCTAACGGTTTGGGTATAAGGTAACCGAACGCTGTGCGAACCTTCACTGACCGAAAGCACGGTCTGCGTAAAGGTTCACCTTAATACCCGTGTTATGTTTAAAGTTTCAACTATTCTTGTCAATGAACCTGGTGTATTTAACTTCATAGGTCGATAATTCAAATTTTTCTTCACTTCGTACAGTTTCATAAAGTTTTACGTCAGGATTTTGACCCTGAATTATTAGTGCAATTATTTCTTTATGTGCAAACAACATTTCTGATCCAAAATATATCCCTACAAGTGATTCTTTAGGATAGGTGTAAAGAATATCCCCTCCATCAACATGCATTAACCGCCATTCTATCTCATATTTCCAACAACTAAATTTTGTACTTATCATTTTTATAAATGTCTCGTTGTTTTCTTCATTTAATAATACTTTTGCTGGACTTACGGTTGGAATAGCAGTGCTATATTCAACTTTTATTGCACTTTTAAATAGTTTGAAATCAGTTCTGAATTCTAGACTGAATCCTTTATGCCCATTTGCATAGTGGGACCACATCAAAATGTCGGAATTCTTTTCACTAAAACAACAAATACCACGTTCATTTCTGTTTACCTTCATTCTCTGATTAAAAGCATTTCCAATACCTTGATTTACTTCTTCTTTAAATAAGCTATTTACTTTCCCATGTATCATATATTTATTTTTGAAATTCGCTTTGTCTTTTATTCTTTCATCGTTCAAATATTGAAAATATAATTTTAAATATTCCTCTTCTGATATTGGTTCTTGATTGAGTGACATTGCACAGTCAAAAGGATCATTAAAATTAGAAGGTTTATTAAAATATAGTTGTTGATTTTTTAAGTTTGTAATAGTGTAATTATTGAAAGGCATATACTTGTAAAGGAAATCTGGAAGGCTCATTATTGGTTTTCCATTTTTTAAACATAACGCATAAGTTTTATACGCAATCCCCTTTCAACTCCCCATTTCCACCAAACTGTTTCATACAAGCCAGCCCTGCCGATTCATGCCAGGCGTATCGATTGCGGATAAAACTTATCACTCACTATAATACTCAATCACCTTCACCACTGCGTCTTCGCAAACCTTGCAAAAGCCAGGCTTCTCTTTATCGAATTTCAACATCAGGCAGTTGAGCATTGGGCGGTAAAGCCCTTCGGAAACGTAACCGGCGCCTTCAAATGCTCCAACCTTGTCTTTCAGCGGATGATTTTTCAGAAAAACTTCGATCTGGCGGTTGAGGTCGCGGGAGAGGCTGTCGTAATTAGCTTCCACCTTTCCGACCGCTTCTTTGGAATAGCCCCGGCGAACCATCGCCAAAAGGGTGTCCCCCTTCTCACTGCGAATTTGTTGATCCACCACATAAAGGCTGTCGAACTTATCTTTTCCCCAATCGGTGGGAAGGGCCATGCCAGGAGAAACCAGGTTTTTCCATTTAATATTGGGAGGATCCAGCAGGGCGGTAATATTGGCTTCGGTCGGCTCTACCCCGGGTGGAAAAAATTCGTTATACGCTTCGGTGCTGGCGTAATACTCATCAGCTAAGCCGGCAAAGGTATGCCCGAATTCGTGCTGAAACACAAACTCACTCCAGGCATCATCCACCGTGGTGATGCAAAAATCGTTGTAAATACCCCCACCGCCGTAGCGATCGCTGTTCACCAGGATGAAGATCGCATCGTAAGGCACCTGCGCGGCCACATCCCGCCAGGTTTTGTTATCCTCGGTCAGCAAATAGCGCTGGGAGTTGAGGGAATTAAACGTAGCATTCAAAGCGGTATTTTTGTAAACCCCTTTGCGCGGCTCATCCATCCCGCTTTCCGGGGAAGGGCGGAAGATGCCGGTGAGGTTAAATTTCTTCTGGCGGCTTTTGTAAGGTTCCCAATTGAAAAACACTTTTACGTAGCGTTCCAAATCCGTTTTGAATTTCGCTTCTTCGCCCGCGGTATAACCTTCCGCAAGCAAAACGATATCTACCTTCCGATGCGAATCCCCATTTTTAACCACCGGGAAAATTTTATCGCCCGCCATCGGAGTTTCTTTGATGATGTCGATGGATGCGGGGTCAATTTTTTGAGAGAAAAGCGGGTAGAGGATGTTGTCCTCGCGATCGCGGATTTCAATGAGAAATAGAACCGGTTTTTTGGGATAGGGGATCAGGGCTGATTCATGATAGGTTCTCAGAATCCCTTCCTTTGCCGGATCGGTGGTTTTGTACTCGCCGTAGTAGCTGTCAAATCCTTTGGA
>PHFX01000127.1 GCA_007618135.1 Candidatus Brocadia sp. WS118
AAACACGAAGAGCTGGGTCGTGGGGAAATACCCCACGGAAAGCCCAGCTCTTCATTGGTGTTAACTCCAGAGTTCCCTCTGCTCTCGCACCGACAAGCTCAGAGACGTATCTCAGGTATTATCTTGCGTGATACCCGGGATATAAGTCAGGACCCTGGATATTATCCCACTGTGCACCAATATCAATCCACTCAACAAACGAGTACCTCTCATCCTGCGTGAGGAACTTGTCATGCATTACCCTTCCCTCAACCGGGAATACACTGTCTCGCGGACTAAACTGACTCAGCGCTGTCTCATACAGCCTCCAGATCACCAGGCTGTTGATGGCCGCCGATGGATTGACATACTTGCCGCCAAGATTCGTATCCTTACCCCTCTGTGGCTCAAGCAAGCTGCTGTATGCACGGCTGAATGCCGACACGCCATCAACGCTCACTAACTCCGATCCACCCGACAAATCCGGCGGATTGTTCGCATTATGGCAATTTGCACACTTCACATCGATGATCGGCTGAATATCCCTCCGGAAATCCACCGTCCTCCTCTTCTCATCCGTTAACCCTTCCACCGGCTGAGATGTCGTTCCCGAAGGACCTCCATAATACACGTCTGACGGCACCACCACATCATCCCCATGCTTTACCCCCTGATAGATACCACTCCTGTCAAACTTCAGGTATCCAAACGCAAAGGGTGAATCATAGTGGCTCCGGTCATCATACCACCAGTTGTACAACGCCTTCGTGTGCTGATTCTGGAACGCCCTGCCACGGTATGAACCATCATGACATCCACTGCATATCCTGCCATGATACGGCCTCAAATACGCCCATGCCAAAGCGGTCTGCACCGCCATACCCCTCTCATCCAGATTCTGGATGTAGTATGGCGTGTCTGCCGTCTGAGACGTTACCACGGAACCATCATCCTCTACATACTGATATCCGATGATCCGCCTCTGCTGGAACGCCGTACCTGAGTTGCTGCTTGAACGGCATCCGCCCAACAGATGACTTCCTGCACCAGACTTGAACCTGCTCCCATCCGGCTCCACGCACTGCACACCCTCCACAATCCTCACCGCCTTCACATCACCCGGCTTCGTGTCCTTCGACTTCTGATGCGGATAAGGTCCTACCGGCAGATCCGTCAGGGTCGTATCAAAACAAATCCACGTAGCCCAGGAATGCGGATACCCTTCCACCTTCACCTGATCAAACGGCTGATACGTCACCGTCGTTACCCCAAAGTTCTTCCCCGCCGTAAAGGTGTTGATCCACCTTGGACGGTACTTAATATAGATCGGGGCCGGCTGATGATCGTTCCACTCAGGATCATTATGCACTAATTCCCCTGCCTTGCCGTTCTTGCAATCAAACCAATAGATACCAAAATCACCTCTCTCTGCATACGATACCAACATCCTGTCGTCAGGAAGCGGATACGGACTCCGGTACAATCCACCGTCATCCTTCGTTAACCTCTCATAGGTCTTGTTATACGGGGCATCCCAACTGACCGATGCCAGCTGACCTACTCCCCAGTTCATATACGGCGACTCCACATACACCAACTTCCTGTCCCCAAACGTGATCTTGGCCTGCGACTTGCCACTTGTACCGCCAATCTCATCATCACAGTTTCCGTAGATCGGCCTCGGATAAGCGCCGTCCCAGTTATCCACACACAGCATTACCCTGCCCTTTCCGCCTGCCCTGCTGCCATTAGCCTGGGTGCTGGAGAACAGGATGTTCCCGTCCGGCGTCGTCGTCGGATCAAAGTTCGAACTGATGTTGTAGGTAATCTGATCGATTGACGTGTTTATGCTCGGAAACTCTATACCCGACAGCACGTGACCCGTAATCCTCTCCGTCACATGACCGCCCTGCGTATCCAACCGGAAGAGGTTGTACGCATACGGATTGTGGAACTCATCCATGACACCGTCCGGAGAACCTGCAAAGATGATGAACCCCGTCTTCTCTACCGTGCCCCTCTCCTTCCAGTCTCCTTCAAAATACCGGTCACGCCATATGATGCGTCCCTGTCCTTCCTCGATACTGCCAGCCGCATAATAGATCGGCGCACGGCAGGTACCCTTGTAATCCGTCATCTGCCTCAGACCACTGCCATCTACGTTCATTTCCCATATCTGGCATCCGCCGCCCCTCTTGTGCACACCGGCAAACGCAAACTTCTTGCCGTCCCAATACGTACTGGGATCAAAGGCCGTCGCAAAATCATTCGTCAACACCTTCAATTCCTTCGTCTTTAAATTATACAATACAATCCGGCTGCCCTCAGGCACATAGTGCGGATAGCTCTGATACGGATCTCCCTTTGCCGTCCTCGGTGACTGCGTAAATAAGATCGTATCCACCGGACCCTGCACCTCTTTTGACATCCCGCTATAATCAGTCCATAAGGCCTTTCCCTGCTTCGAACCACCTACCATTACCTGGTTGCCCGATGCAAAGACGCTCCCACAGACCAACGCACCTGCCATGATCGCAGATGCTATTACTCCTCCTATTTTCCTCTTACTCATCTGTTGGCCTTCTCCTTTCACGATTTTTGGAATACTCAAATATTTCTTCAATTCTCCTCAGGGCGAACACCCGGTTCACCCCTCCACAAATCCTTACAGCGCCTTCATGAACTCCACCAAATCCTGCATCTCCTGCTGAGTCAAATGTGACGTCCTTCCATGCATGTCCTTGTCATTCACCGTGTTGTTGATCGTGTCTATCAACAGCCTGGCGCTCCCGTCATGGAAATACGTACCCGATGCATAGATGTCCCTCAGCGTCGGCGTGTCAAACTCCTTCACCAGGTCCAACCCGATGATCGGCGTATTGCTCTCCTCACCGTATGGATCCTCACCGGCCTCCAATGCCTGCAGGTTATATACCTTACCCGGCGTTGACCTGAACCCCTTCACCCCTACACGACCCGTCCCCACATCATGGGTCTGCGCA
>PHFX01000128.1 GCA_007618135.1 Candidatus Brocadia sp. WS118
CATTTTGTTTGCCTTTTTGGTGGTATCCACCTTCACCGGGATAGAATATCCTACAGGATAAAGCGGGTTATGTTCCATGAAGTGCGGCAGAAACGCCGTCTCGATATACACCATGATCTTGCTGAAATAAGGGTCATATTCCACCCTCAGCAGCACATTATGAAGCAGGTTTTGGTATTGTTCCAGCGCCTGGATGCCGAAATCAATCTGCGGATTCTCCGCGTAAAACTCCACCAATCCCTCCCGCTTTGACGCTTTCCCCTGGCTGTTTACGACGCGGCGCTCAGGAACAAAGTCATAGACCAGGCTGTTCTCCTGGATCACTCTTTGCGTCAATGGTTCGCTGACAAACGGCAGTGATTTTCGTTTCTCGAATCCGTATTGCTTCAGGTAATAATCTTCCGCGTGCTGATTATTCTCGAAAAAGTCAATCATCGTCTGCCGCAGCGTATTCCGCTGCTGCGCCCCAATCTTCCGCGCATCATTAATCGACCGCGTGATCAGCCCTTCAATCACCTCCGTCTCCGTAAACACATTAAACCTGCTAAAAAATGACATAATTCCTCCAATTTCCCCCTTAAAAAAGGGGGATTAAGGGGGTTGTAAATCTTTCAACTTTAGTCACTTTAGTTCCCCTTAGCTCACTTTAGTCAATTAACCCAATCTTTTTCTTCCCCCAAGGATGGGTTGGCGAAATACTGTTTGAGGCAGGGATGCCGAGTTTATTTCGCCAGGGCATTTTTGGTTCTTTTTGTGCTGACAAAAAGAACGAACAGACCTTAATCCGGGGTAGGGAGTTGCAAATCAATCCCTTATTACTTCTCACTTTTTACTTCTCTTCCCAAACATCGACACCGCACCCCCCGCCGTCCCCCCCGTCACCGGCCAGTTATAATACATCAAATACCCCAACGCCGCGTCAATATGCCCGATCCCCCTCTCCTCCTGATCCTTATCCAATCGCCCGTCATCGTATCGTTCCCGTATCTGCAAATCCCGGATCGTATATTGGCAAGTCCCCGGATTCACGAAATAGCGCACATTTCCCGCCGCCGCCCGGCACATTGAATTCACCGTTGCCACGCGGTCCTTCTGCAACGGATTGCTTTCTTTCGCTCTGATCGTAAATCCTGCGCCCTGCAATATCGCCAAATCCGATTGCCGCGCGTTCGATGTTTCGCGCTTTCCTGTGCTATCCGGGTAAATAATCACCTGCCGCCGCTGAAAGCGTTCTAATAGATGATCACGCATTTCATAGGTGTTCGAGTTCGGCAGGTACACTTCACCGAATTGCTGGTAAATCTGGTTTTTTTCGATATGTCCCAACGTCGCCGTCATCGGATTCACGTTGAAATCCATTCCCACATGAACGTAATCATTCGCATCATATTCCACCCGCGCAAGATTGTGCTCTCCGAACGCCCAGTAAGCCAGCCCGTAATACGCCTCAAAACTCCCCTCGTATTCCTGCCGGAAAGTGCGTTCATCAAGGTGTCTCCGGGCATTCTCGATCTCGTGTTCCGGTAGAATATCCGCGCTGAACCAGTGGAAATAACCGAACTGTTCAGCTTCATTCAGCCTCGATATTCCCTCCCCAGATATAGTCTTCGGGATAACGCCCCCAGCGGCGTCTAAGGCAAGATCATAATAGTGGTTCCGTCCTTCCGGTACCCCGATCAGCCAGCACCAGCCCTGACGGTCTGATAATGCCGGCCTCACGTGCTCAAACCAGGCTTTCTCTTTCATGTTGCCGTATTCATCTAAGATACCCCCGTCCCACGGTTGCCCCTCGATCCGCTCCGGCTTATCCATGCCCAAAACGTGGATTTCCGCATCTGTGCGTGCATAAGCGCCCCGGATGTAGATAATCAGATCGGTTTCCCGCGGCTGATCCCGCCACCATGGCCGCGTTAGCTCCTTCAGGTCATCCCAGTATATCTTCTTCGCCTGGTCCCGCGTCGGAGCAGCCGCAAAATAGCGTCGTGGCTGATAAAATTTCGCCTCCGTGCGCGCCATGATGCACAAAAACCGCTTCGCAAGCTCCGTCTTCCCACTCCGCCTCCCGGATGGAACAAGCTTAAACCTGATCGGTGTTGTTAGCAGGTGGGATTGCGTAAGGTGTGGGCGTAGTTTCTGCCATCTCGGAGAAAAGTTCTTCGACTGTTGGCTCGTTTTCATTGCTTCCCGCAGTTGGCACCCGGTTGACCGAACGATAGCGCATAGGTTCCAGGTTACATAAAGTGAAAATAAGAGACAAAGTATCCGGTGGATAATACTTTTTGATCTCGCGTCTCTCAATGACCTTACCTTTCTCATTCTTCTTTTTATGAACTTCCGTGTATTCATATCCACACGCTTTTTTAAGCAAAGCGTTTTGAAGATCGTCTATTATGACCGGCAGACCTTCTTCGCGCCCCTTTTTTAAGACGTCTATAAACTGATCTTTATGTTTCTTAAACGTCCCCAGACGCACCTTAATCGCCCTTGCGATCTCCTCATCCGTCAAACCCTTCTTCGCCGCCTCATAAGCGCCTTCTATTTGTGCCTTAGTTGCCTCAAACTTCGGTCTCGCCATCCGGCAATCCTTCCCCGGCATCCACCGAGTATTCCCCCTTAACAAAGGGGGTTAGGGGGTTGTATATAATTTTTCACTTTGCAATTTTCATTTTGCAATATTATGCCGTCCCCTCCATCCGAAACGCCACCTTCATCGCCCTCCCCTTCTTATTCCGGCTGTTGGAATCAATCCACGTCGGCCAGAACGTCCAATCTCCCGGAGTATTTATATCACCATTTTCAAGCTGATATTGTATTTGGTCATTGCTGATTGTGCCGGTCCAGCTTCCAATCGTGCCGTCTGGTTTCTTATAATTCACCTTCGGCGATGTCGCGCCGGATAGAGATGTCTCGGGATCCAGCTTCATCAAAAACGTGTCGCCCACAATCAGCGGATC
>PHFX01000129.1 GCA_007618135.1 Candidatus Brocadia sp. WS118
GTACAATTGCTCCACCCGAGCCCGATGAACCCGAACCGGTTGTAATAGTGCCCGGTATGTTAGTTTCAATAAGTCCGCTGACAACTTTTTTGGATCAGCCGAGTAACTATTGGACGTTTACTTTGGGAGCTAGAGGTGTTTACTCCAGCCTTATCAAACAATTTGAGCTGGCAGGTATGTTTGAAGATGAAGATGTTTTTGTTGCCCATTATGACTGGCGAAAACCAGTAAACAGCAACGTTGATACGTATTTGAAACCTGTCATTGATAAGGCAAAGGAAGTATCTGGATCAGACAAGGTTGATATCGTGGCTCACAGCATGGGTGGCCTGCTGGCACGAAGCTACATACAAGGCGACAACTATGAGAACGATGTGGACCAGCTAATCACGCTTGGCACACCCCATGAAGGAGCAGCGGATGCGTATGTGGCTTGGGAGGGTGGGGATTTTCCGGCAACTTGGTCTGAGGCAATCAAATTTTATGTTAGGAACATTGCAAGGTCATTGAACATAGCAAAAGACGTCAATCTTGATCCTCCTATTTCCTTTCGAATATTCTTTCCATCACTAAAAGATTTATTGCCTATCAGCCAGTATATTACTAGGGAAGAAGTTGACATTGAGCCAAACTTTCTTACTGAACAAAACCAATTCCTTCAAAGTTTAGAACAGGATATTTCAAATATGGAAAGTAGAGGTATTAATGTGACATCTATTGTTGGTACAAACGTCAACACTCTTGATCGGATATTGCTTACGAACAGCCGCACTGTTGAAGATCAGGTTCTAGAACGTTGGCGAGACGGGCACCCCTTCTCCGAACCGATTGTACCTGACTCTAGCGCTGGTGATCAGCGCGTATTATTGGATAGCGCCAGTTTAGGAAATAATATAATATCGATTCCTAGTGCTAATCATGACGATTTGCCGCATATTGCTCGAGAGGAAGTGCTTGAGAATCTTGGTATACAGCCGGAAGCATTTAGCTATGAGCCACCTGACATTGATAGTCTGTTAGGCCTCGTAGTCCTTTCTCCAGTCGAGCCAGAAATAGCATGCGGGGAAGATATTCTCTCAAAAAATCAAAATACTTTTGAAAATGCCGAATATATTTTTGATTCATCGAACACCGATTCTCCAAAGGTTCTCACGATTGGAAATCCCCCGGAAGGGGAGTGTAGCATTAAGCTTAAAGGCACTGGATCGGGCAAGTATCATGTTATAACAACCTATTCTGATAACGATGAAACCATATCAACAGTTCGGGAAGGAACAGCAGAGTTAGAAAAAGCAGAACAATATAAGGTAACAATATTGCCTGATTCATTTACGCCTCCAGTGGATGATATTGTGGGCCTGATATGCCAACTTCCAGATTCGATAAGACATCTAATGTTAGACGAACAATTAGAGCCAGAGGCTTATAAACTTCATGGTATTGTCACCCGCACATGTTCTTACGCTAAAAACTGGCAGAAAGAAAACAACGAGAAAAAACCTAAAAGGGGTAAAATAAATCAATGGTTATCTAAAACTCAAAACGAATACAAGCGTTATTCTCAAGAGCTAAATAATCAAATAGAACATGGTAATCTTAGCGAAAGAGCAATGAAAATATTGATTGAATTTAGGACTAGACTTCAGGATGCTGGCTGGGTATGACAAATGAGAGTATTGCTAATTACCTGCTTCGCTGGCTTGGTAATAATCCAGCTGCTTACCCCCAACTCGATGATAAATGGCCTGTTATTTTTGCAGATATGCTTTTTTACAGCATCCCGGTCTTTTTTATTGTTCTTTTCATCTTTCCCTTCTTTTGGCTCTGGCTTAAAAAAAGGAAATTGAGTCTTAAGAATTTTGGAATTGCCATTGTGCAAAGTATTGGTTTAATTATTCTTGGAATTATTGGGTTATTTTTTCTGTATTCCTTTATGCTTGGGCAAATTGCGCAGCAGATTAACTAATCAACTTGCCAGAACTATTATTGGTACCTAGGTTTCAATTATGACGGCCGACGAAATAATAAAGAATATTTTACCAGCCATGGTTTTAGCCCCATCGGCCCACAACACGCAGCCATGGAGCTTTAAGGTGTCTGACAATGTGATCGACGTATATGTTGATTGGAGCCGACATTTGGAGGTTTCCGACCCGACCTTGCGGGAATTGTATGTAAGTATCGGCTGCAC
The DNA here is from genome assembly GCA_007618135.1 of Candidatus Brocadia sp. WS118. Classification (GTDB taxonomy): domain Bacteria; phylum Planctomycetota; class Brocadiia; order Brocadiales; family Brocadiaceae; genus Brocadia. The sequence goes on from PHFX01000129.1 coordinate 2,192, forward strand.
AGTTGAAAATGGCGTCGTAGCCGGCCGACATTTTAGCCGCGGCGTTCAGGTAATGTATTTTCCGGAAGGTGATAATAAAGATCAGCCGGCTGTACGGATGGTTTTTTCGAAATCCGACACCTCCGGCGGGCAAGATTTATTTGAAGCTATTACTGCCCGGAGAACGAACAGACTGGATTACGATGGAAAGCCGTTGACTCCTGAAGAAAGAGCAAAGTTGCCGAGCGTAAACGATCAGTCAGTTGTGCTGATTGAAGACCACGAACGGATTGAGGAGATAGCAAAGGTATCCGGCAAGGGAACTTATAAAACTTTGGGAAGGAGCGATTTTAAAAGAGAGTTGTCTAAGTGGGTACGCAATAACTGGACCAGAAAGCCGGATGGCATGCCCGGATATGCTATGGGTATTCCAGCGCCATTATCGCTTTTGGCCAGTACTATGGTTAGAATTGCGCCGATTCATAAGCAGGAGGCGCCAAAAGTTGAGAAGGAAGCTAACCAAGCGTCTGCTATTGCCGTTGTGGTTACCCATAACGATAACAAAGAAGCGTGGATTAAAGCCGGGCAGATACTGGAAAGGATTTGGCTGGAAGCTACGGCGGCCGGCCTTGCTGCCATGCCGTTAACCGCCGCTATTGAATCCAGTGACGATGACCGAAAAATAGTTCAAACGATAACAAGAACTAATCTGTTTCCGCAGGGGATATTGCGGATCGGCCACACCTCGAAGCTGGACCTGAAAGCGTCGCCCCGGCGGTCGG
>PHFX01000130.1 GCA_007618135.1 Candidatus Brocadia sp. WS118
ATCATAGCGACAAATAACGCTTTTACGTCTTCATAAGGAATGTTTTGTTTGGAACACATGAGCACAATCTCATAAAACGGTACATCCGCATAAGGAATAATCGGGCGTGCCTGCAAAAGCGGATTAAATAATCTTGCCGGCATTAACTTGCGAGTATCCCAAATGAGGTAATGATTCATATATCTGCCCATGTCTTTGCTCATATGATTAAATTCTCGACGCAGCCGCTCGATATAAGAATCACTACTGTGCTTCCAAGAACTTGAACTGCTTGTGCCCTTTGGCGGTCTTCCGACTTTTTTCTTGTCAGAAAATTGTACCGGATTTTTGTCTTCGTACATTAGAATGGTACTTCGCTTGTTTGTCCGTTTACGATCCAGCTTGTTTTGTTATCAAAAGGCGTAGCGCCTATTACTTCATACTCTGACAGCCCTGCGATTTCAATAAGATATTCCTGCTGCAACGCAGCTATTCTTTGGGCTACTGTTTCTCGCGGTTTTTCACCTTCAACAATCACAACAATATTCCAGTTTGCTTTTATTGCGCATTCCCGGCACAGTCCAATACCATCACGCCAGGCTATTGGAATACGCCGGCATCCTTTCGCACATGTAAAGATGCTCACAAGTGCAGCCTTTCCTTTACATCCTCCGGTAACCGCCTCTCCGACTCACCATTAAAATTCAAAAACAAAGAAGTTTGCCAACGATCATAAACTTGCGGAAGATTTTCCGCAAACCATTCTGCCGTCATATTCGTTGTTGCGAAAGTCGGTAACTGGCTTTGTTGCCGTTCATTTATAATCGTAAACAACTCTTCTGCTGCATTTTGCTGAATCCCCAATGGCGCAATTTCATCAATAAGCAAAACAGGAAGGCGGCAAAGATACGTACTCAACCCGCAATCGCCCCATCCGCTATAGCGTTCAGCCAAAATCTCTTTCATCATTGGCCCATATTTCACATAACGCATTCGCGGTGTTGACTTCCCAATTTTGCTATATTTCCAAATGATTGCCTTGCAAATAATGACAAGCATGGATGATTTATATGTCCCCGGCGGCCCCCACAAAATCATCCCAACTCCACGATCAAGGTAAATATCGATTTCACGCAAATAATCTGCAATTGTGGTACGTAGATGTTCATGTTTTGCCAGAATATTCGCAAGCTTTACCTCTGCAAAAACTTTCCCGAAACCATAAAACTCCAAAACTTCTTGCCAATTAAAAGGGGAGGTCTTTTTCGATGTCTGCTCTTCCGGTAGCGCTTCCTTCGCTGACACATTTCTGGATGGGAGGTCTTGTATTCTTTGCAATGATGCCGCCAATTGTGGATCCCGCACTGACTCGAGAATTTGGGCCAGGCTTAAGAATCCCGCTTCTGTGCGCGCCATTGAAGCCATTCCTTGTTGCATGGTTTGCCCTCAGCAAGTTTCTAAAATCATCAACAAAAACTGCCAAAGCATAGCTTCTCTCGACATAATATGAATTCTCGGATTGCAAAAAATTGTGGTACCGCGCGGTGATCTCTGCCAAGCTTATTGTCCCGTCTCTGAGATTCGATTCAAGCAAACTAGCAAATTTTCGATGCTCCCAGTCAAGATTTAATCGCCCCGGCATTGCATTCCCGTTCAATCCCAACTTTGGCGCAGCCATTTCCTGCCACATTTTGCTGCCCACCTCGTTCCACCATTGTTCTGCCACCGCCAGCCAATTCTTTTGTTTGATCAAAATTTCTGCATTCGGAAGAGTTACGCCATCTTTTTCGGTATTTAGCAAGGCTTCTGCCGGCGGTTCGTCTATTGAATCTTCATTTTTCTTTGTCGGCTTTCTGACTTTTCCCATCTTTACTTGCGCAGCTACTCGCGCCTCAGCTTTTCGTTGCTTTAGCGCGGCCAAGTCAATTTCATCTTCCTTTGATGGAATTTCCCACATTTGTCCATCATTGTCCGGCTCATCAACTTTTAGCAGAAGTCCGAATTTTGTCAAACTTACCAGGGACTTCGCTATCGTCGGCACAGAAAGACCGCAACCCTGGAACCCTCCAAAACCATCACTGATCATGCGCAAGCTCAGTTTGCGCCGCCGCTCCTTGATGATATGACGCCACCCCAAAATATGCCGGCACATAAACAGCCAAACAATAATTTCATCCCCCGAAAGATATGGCATGTATTTGTCAATAAACGCATTCGGCACCTGAAATGAATTTGGCACGAATCCGTCTTGTACTGCTGCAAATCCTTTGTTTTTTGCCATCATGCCCTGTTTTCCCGGTATTTCGTCCTTTTAGCCACCCATCAACCTCACCGGCAGGCTTGTTGCCTTTGCCTGCCGGTTTCGGTTATCTATTTTTAAGACTGCACCGGGAAAAACAAACGGCCACAACTCCAGCAATGAGAATACCGAAGTTGTGGCCGTATCGTCATAGGTGCAGTTCGTGTTGAGTTCAGGCCTGCTTCCTGCTTGACAAAAAGCGCAGGAATGACTATCTTTCTTCGGTGGAAGTTTTTAGGGCGTGGCATGATTGCCGTCATGTCACGCCCTTTTTTTATTGCAAGTGGCCGGCCTCACCGGGTCAGAGCGTGTTCGCCTGGGGTGTGAGCGACACGCGCTTCAGCCAGCCTTTTTCTTTCACATGTTGATTCTTTCTTGGTTTTTTGCCATGTCCTGCGTCAAGCGACACGGCATTTTAGCAAAATTAAATTCAAAATCAATAGAAAAAATTCAACTGATCAAATGCTCAAGATTGCCATGAGCGCACTGCACGGACGTAGGAGTAGTTGATGACACTGCCGGCGCCGCAACATCCAGTGCGAAAGCCGACACTCCATGCCATGCTCACAGATTCTTTATCCGCAGTCCAAATCCAACTTTGTGCATCATTAAACACAGAATCAATATATAGATCGCCATTCTTTTTCTCGCGTTCCATTAACGACATTGCCTC
>PHFX01000131.1 GCA_007618135.1 Candidatus Brocadia sp. WS118
GTTGTAAAGAAAGAAGCATCAAATGCTACACCGATATTTCCCCTATTTTTTGGAAAATATTCAGATAATGCAGAAACAAAACATTGCTTTACAGCACTAGCATCTAGTAAATCAAAAGACATATAGAAAAAGCATTGTGAAAAAAAAGAGAGAACTAAAGGTCACAGGTAAACGAAGATAAGACAGGGTTCTGCTGACTTGCAAGAGTTATCTCACAGGTCATCGTTCCTAATCCTGCATTATCGCCAGACAGTGATGAAAGAGAGTACCTCGCCCTTTGAATTTCCAGATCCTGTGTAAAGCCAGACAATCCATCGCTGACGGTTACGTATCGATAAGGCCTATAAAGGAAAGAGTCCGGTATTGTGACAGGATAGGAAAAGAGAGCAAGGCGGGCCTTTGATGATAGTTCAAGGGTGTTGGTTAGCAATAAATCAATTGAGGCAGGATCTGACAAGTAAGAGGCATCGACAACGGTTTCCTTTAGTCTGTATGTATTTTTCGCGGCGATGTTTGTTTTGGATTGCAGACGGCGAATGTTGGCAAAGATACCAAAAGCGTAGGTCGGACCATTCGTTGAAAGTATCCAATTGAAGTTATCAAATTGTTCTCGATCACCGCCACCTGCTAGACCGGATTTGAACGTTTGTGCTGTGCTGAACTGATTGTTATGATGCCATCTGATAGTATTGGCGTTATCGGTATTAGGATCCCCATCAGTTCCAGACCTTTGGAACAGGATAAGCCATAATTTCGTATTCGCCGAAGTTGAAAGAAAACGCTGTCGTATATCAAGATCATTTACAAAGATGGTAGCCGGCGCTGGTTCTATCGCAGATAAAGGAATCTCAAAATTGCAGACGGTTACACCTTTGTGCGGACTGTCGCCAGTATCTAAAACAATTCGACCATTAACACGGGATTTAGGCGATTCGGGTTCTCCAACCTTTGATAATACCAAAGCCAGATCGGTAATTCTTCGGGTATCAGAGGATACTTGAAACTGTTGAGCGATTGCCTTATTGCTTAGAGTTGTCGAACCTGTTGCACTGAAACTTGATGAGATAGATGTCTGGTCTATGATTGTAGAGGCTAAAAGTCGATTCGCGTTTCCGGCCTCTATTGAAAGATCGTATTCCATCGAAAAAGAACCATTTACGTAACCGGTCCGTGTCGGATCGTCACTTGTTACGTTCTTTAAATCTCCTGACTTTATGACGATACCTGAATGAAGTTGCTGCGGCGTTATCAGATAGAAAACTTCTGCGCCTGTCGAATAATCGATAAACCATTGATAGCCGCCCACCCGCGTTAATTCGTTTAGAAAATCGGCGAGAACGGTAGTAGGTGGAAAGTTAAGGCGTGATACATTCACATTACAGTCAGCGTTTATCCCTGCCGTAGTCCAATCAGTCAGATCGGTGATAATACTTTCCCTTTTCAATGGTCTATATGTTTTGTCAGTTAGTACCCTTTCTATTATTTGATTGACGTTAAATTTTACATCGTTCTGTGACGTTGCATCGTCAACTGCGGCAATCGTTGATGCTTCCCTTACCGATACATGCAATTCTGAGGCCTGTATTTGCGTTCCAAAACCGGTAACATTGTATTGGATACGGTTTGATTGAGGGCGTGAAACGATAACCCTGTCAGGAAAACCGATTAAAAAGTGCTCCAAGGTTGCCGAACTTTTGCCAAGTTCGATAAATACCTTTGAAGTCTGCAAACTTGATAAAGATACGGTATTTGTATAGTCTTCGATAACGATGTTGAAGTTGCCTGTTTCGCCTTTCGCGGCCTCTACATCAAGATATGAGATATTAAGATTTGATCCGTTCAGATCAAACGCATTTGAAGTATACACGGTGGCACCTGCCGCATTTTTGAATTTAACTCTATGACGTAGTGGGAGATAATAACTGTCAGAAATAACCATGTGGAAACAAAAACGTCAAGAGAAAAAACGAACTAATAAGAAAGGGTAACACCAAAAAGTTTTTAGCTTTCTGATGTTATCCTGTCATTGTTTACGATGACAGAGGAAAGTAGTTTAAACAGTAATTTAAAACCTTGTGCATGCGGTTGTGGTCTTTTAATACACAAGATGGATTCAAAGGGGAGATTGAGAAATTTTAAGATGGGGCATAATATAAGGAGTCTTCCTATCGAAAAGTTACCTAGCTGGAGAGGGGGAAGAAACATAACACGAAAAGGATATGTTCAGTTGTTCAGTCCTGATCATCCTTTTGCGGATCATCATCATTATGTTTTTGAACATCGTTTAGTTGTGGAAAAACATCTTGGGCGTTATTTACGAAAAGACGAGTTTGTTCACCATATCAACGGAATAAAGACGGACAACAGGATTGAAAACTTACAGGTTATGACTGCAACGGAACATCGTATCCACCATAATCTCAGAGATTTTTCTGGCAGAGTATGCAAAGAATGTTTAACAGCAAAAACATACATTGATCCTAAAGGCAGGATGCGATGGAGGGGAAGTGAAAAAGACGGGTTTTTATGTCATTCTTGTGCCAACAAAAAATATTATTAAAGCATACGAGATATATTTCTTCCAGCGACATCGCGTATCAATTTGGTTATTTTTCTTGAATCGATAATATCATTTCCGTTAATATTGACTATCACTTGTATTTGTTGTTCTCCAATTCCTCCGCCCTCGGTTATTGCCGCCCTGTTTGTCATTTGGGATTTGGGGGTTATGGATATGTATTCCTCTTCACCCCCCTCACCAGCTAGGAACATTTGAGGGTTGCGCACCCAACCCCGATACCCAGTAGCAGCTTTGACAAGTTTAACGCCTGACGATGTGGTCTTGGTTTTGTATTCGGGCAAGTCGTCAACGTCAAAAGATACTTTTATTTTGATTTCAGATTGCAATGCTTTTTCTATTTTTTTACGGGTGTCTTTTGCTGCCGTTACTTTAGGTTGCCTGCATAGGTATCCATATCGATAGCAGGAAATTTGACTTTTAGATTTTTTGTGATGGATTTGGCCGTAGATTTAGCCGCACTTACTGCATCGTTGAGGTTTCCGGCATATGTAGACATATCAACAGCAGGAATTGCTAGTTTGATAGACGAAAATGATGAAGTAATATAAGTAATTGTCTGATCTATGGATTTTGTCATTACGTTAATCAGGCCTGTTAGTGGGTTGCCTACGGTTGTTGTCTTTCCATCATCACCGATTTTGACAAACTTATCCATATTGCTGGCAAGGTTGCTGGAAAACTTGCTCCCAAACTCGGTTGATGCGTTTACACCTATAACCCCCATCAGTGTTTCAACATCCACGCCCATGTCCTTTAATTTCTGCAAAATTTCTGGATTGTTTGTGAAGAGATTTGCAAGGGCCGCAGGAATGCCGGCGGGATTTGAACGGTTGGCTTCAATTACGTCAATTAGTGGTTGTAGGATATCTTTATCCTTTCCACTTTTACCGATTTCATCTTTTACAGTTTCGACAAAGTTATCGGCCCACTTGCCTATCGATTCCGTTGGCATGTCGGTGGAAAGTATGAAACGTAAAGAATCTTCAAGCCATGTCGAAACTTCCTGTACTGTTTGACGATCTCCGAAAAATTCAGAAATAAGAGAACGGCCCTCTTTACCAAACCCAAGTTTTTTAAGGTATTTCTTAAAGTCTTTTTTGTCGTCAGCGAACATACGATCCATTTCATCGTTCCAAGACTCCCATGCGGCCTCTATATCTGCTATTGTTTTTTTCCATTCCTCTGTTGCTTTTGCGTTATCTTCTATCTGTTTGGTATATCCGGGCATGTTGGACTCTGTTTCAATTACCTGACGGTTGATCAGACTTAATGCGGTGTTGGATGCTTCTTGTGCCTGTACGTTTCTTTCTTGCTCGGCGATGAGTTCGGATAACGTTCTTTTTGATTGCGCCTGAACTACGGCCATGTTTTGATATGCTGAGGTATATCCAGAAATTAGCATCTCGCCTGTTCCCATTATTGCATTGAGTTGCTTTGCTGTTCCGTTGTATCGGAAAGTGGAATGGTTTGCCAGATCAGTAACTTCCACCACGCCACCGAATCCGTTTTTAATTGCTGTTAAGATTTTTTCAGCATCACGTAGTTCGGGCAGATCCTGATCGCTGAAAAGGCTGCTTTTTCCAAATATGTCTGACTTATTCTTTAGATCTTCTTTTTCTTTGATGGCTGCTTTTACTTTTGTCAGATAATCATCGATTGTTTTAAGGTCTGCCGTCTGAATTGCACCACCAAAAATAAAATCTTTGACGGGCATAACCACCTCAGTCTCTAATTTTGAGGCCGAATCCCGCAAATTATCGATGTTTACTTTCAGATCATACAGTGCTTTTCCAAATAACGCAATACCTGTGATCACTAAGCCAACAATTCCCCCCGTCGTGAGCATGTTCATCGAAAGTCCTAATCCTTTGACCGCGCCTGCTAATTTGGTAAGTGATATTACGCCACTACTGCTTAAAGCCTGAATCGCTGTTCCAAGCGTTCCTACCGATGAAATGGCAGTTGTAAATATATTCATGTAGAAATTTTCATAAGTTCTTTGTTGATCTTCAAGGGCTTCGCCGTGCATCGTAACGGCTAAGGCGGCGGCTTCTTCGGCCTGCTGTAGATCTGTTACGGCCTGCTCATATTCGACAGTGCCTTTTTTGCCCTCATTTGTTAATTCGTTTAGTTTGTCTTGCGCCTTTGTTACGGCTTCCTGCGTTTTGCTCATTTTTAAAGCCGTTCTATCTACATTTATCTGCGTGTCCCCCAAATCTTGCCAGGCGCGGTTAAGGTTTACGACTGAAGACAT
>PHFX01000132.1 GCA_007618135.1 Candidatus Brocadia sp. WS118
GTTTCATTTCTATTTTGAAATCCTGGCTGAGGATCATCATAGATATACTGTGCATACTTATACTTTAGTTTTGGTTTGACCTTCCATCGAACGGGAGTGCGCTTCAAGCTGAAATTAAACTCAGGCTGAAGTTCTTGTTTTACTTCAAGATTCGATTTTTTTAAAGACGTATTAAGATAGTTAGTTTCATGGTTGTAATAGTTTTGGCTTAGAAAAGAGGTCAAAGAATTTAATCTTATCTCCCAGCTTAAATATTCTTTTAAAAAAGATTTTCTTGGTACAGCTAAACCATTGATCGAATTAAAAAAAATTAAACTAAAAATAAATAATCTAATTTTCAGGCTATTTTCCTAATTTATTTACATTCACTGCTGTCCGGTTCGGTGTTTAGCGTAAAAACTTGAAAGGCCCTACAGAAGCCAGAGATAAGGTTTTCAACCACGAAAATCTTTTCCCAAAGGATCCTGAGAGCCATGGCGCAATCTACTGTTTTTGAGCAAATAATCAAGCTGATTCCCCGAACCCAATTCCAATCCATCGTGGCTCGTCACGATGCAGATAAGTTTACACGCACCATGGACTCGTGGACTTGGTTCGGAGCTCTGCTCTTCGGCCAATTGACAGGACATGACTCCATCCGATCTATAGAACGGGTCTTCGCCCATTCAGATTCAAAGATGTTCAAGCTTGGCTTCGGCCCCGTTCGCAAAAGTACCCTGGCTGATGCCAACCAAAATCGCCCTATTGCTTTGCTGGAGGATCTTTTCCAGCTTACTCTGGCCCAAGCCCAAAGATTTGCTCCAAAGAAAAATGGATTTCGTTTTGCCGGGCAAGTGTTGGCGCTGGATTCAACAACAATTGAACTTTGTCTGTCGCTCTGCCCCTGGGCAAAGTTCCATCACGACAAGGGCGCCACCAAACTTCATACTGCCATTGATATTGCTGGCGACTTGCCACAGTTTGCCGTTATCACCGACGGCAGAACCCATGACATCAGGGCGGCCAGGGAAGAAATCACTTTCACCAAGGGCACAACCGTTGTCTGCGACCGCGGCTACGTTGATTATGCCTGGCTCAATGAACTCAACCAATCTGGGGTTTGGTTTGTCACCAGAACTAAATCTAATACCCGGTTTAAAGTTGTCGAGAGCAAAGCAACGGACCGGACACGAGGCCACATCTGTGATCAAGTGATCTATCTGAAGACTCAAAAGGGAAAGCTGTATCATGGGAAGTTGCGCAGGATCACCTACCGCGACCCGGACACAGGCAAGAGGCTGACATTTCTGACAAATCGATTTGATCTGGCCACTCAGACAATTTGTGATCTCTACAAGGCCCGCTGGAAAGTGGAACTTTTCTTCAAAACTTTGAAGCAGAACTTGAGAATCAAAAAATTCCTTGGAACCAGCGCCAATGCTGTCAAAGCGCAGATTCTTGTCGCACTCATTGCCTATCTACTCATTCAGATTTTGAGATTTCAGATTAACACCAGCATCTCAATTGTGGATGCTATGGCTGTCGTCGGGACATTGCTTTTGTTAAAAGAGCCACTGACAAGGATCTTGGGGAATCTTCCACGCGTAACTCGCCATCCTATTGGTTTTCAACTCGCCTTCAGGCTATGAAATGAACCGGACAGCAGTGATAAAATAGAAATAGATCTTTGAGATGAGACTGCTTACGCACATCGGTGCCTGAGTAGGTTCGGTAGCCCACTAGAGGCTGATTTACCGGATAGGAACGATGATGAGGAAACCACCAAGTGAGGTTCTACTTGTAGAACCTCACGGATAGTCGGGTTCAACGGAGTAACTCTAATAAAACTCGAAAGATCTGTCTCAAAGGGATACGTTTATGGAAAAACGTTCAAGTACCGAAACGACTACAAGTCAATCGCTAGGGGAAAATAAATGAAATTCAAAAATATTCGAGTCTTGGGCATACTGGGGACAGCACTTGGAACAGTAGCTTTGGTTTTTTTATTCCAAAACTTTACCACAACGAATAGCTACATTAAACCTGTAGGCTCTTCCTATGTATTTGATAACTTTGAAAATCGCACGAGAACTAATTCGATTTGGAATTTGACGGGGACATCATGCCGTCAAGTGCCGCACAAAAGCACCGATGGAAAATATCCAACGCTGGGACAGACCTCGCGGCCCGGGTTTTGCGACCTTCGCTATGATAAAGCCACCAACAATTCTTTTTTACGATTTATTACGCACCCATTTGACCGTCGCGACGCCTTGAAAGTGGACCTTGTAAAAACGGTTGATTTAGGGAAAGGTGGCTCTGAGACTCGCGCAAAGACAAGCTTTAAATTCAATACGCCCCTGCCAGGCAAGTCGTTGCTTGAAGGATGGGATCTAGCGGGCGACTACTATCAAAAACCAAATAATACGCTTCGCTACTCATTCGATTTTCGCCTGTTTGACTTATCAATTCTTGAGGAGAATCTGGCGAAATCAGCGACAATTGCACAGTTTCATCAGGGTGGTCAGATAGGACAAAAAATCTGTGGTGCCTATTATGCTGGAAGTGCGCCATCGCCAGGTTTGCATGTACAACTAAATCCAGCAGACCCCCAAAAAGTCGATTTTATTCTTGGCCTGAAGCTATTTGAAGAAGATGTGCCTCAGGGATTCCCAAAAGATCGGTGCAAGATGGAGTCACCGAGATCAGGAACCGCACCATCCCGAAGCATCTGCAAGGTCGATGTGTGGAAGCAGACTGTTGATAAATCTGAGGTCTTGAGAAAGTGGTACTCCGTAAGCTTTATAATCAAATTTGCACAAAAAGGACGACTTGAATTCTTTTTTGGCGCAAAAGACTCTAGCGATACAGAGGTTGCATACAAAAGACGTATTTTTTCTAATAATTTAGCAAGATTAAATGTTCCAACAACATTTAACAATTGTCCCGCTCAAATTTACTTAGGT
>PHFX01000162.1 GCA_007618135.1 Candidatus Brocadia sp. WS118
GTTCCTGGAGTTCCCCCCCATAAGCAGGTAGCCTTCCCCACATTAACATATCAACCTGATGCGCCTTCCCCCAACCCTCCCGACCCGTTGGGTACGGGACAGGCTCTCCGAAGGAAGGGGAGTGGGCTATAAGGGGCGGCAAAATGGTGGTCTCCCCCCAACGCAATTGGGCGAATACATGGACAAGCTCGGCGAAAAAATTGGCTGGCTCGTATTCTTCGGCCGGGATGAAAGCTGTTGTCAACTGACAACTTGCATGCCTTCGCTACAAGCTACGGCAGCCGGAGAGGGTTATCTGCTGTATGTACCCTCGGCCGCCTATGAACAAAAAACGGGTAAGCCTTATGACTATAGTCCGTCCTACCCCATAGAGACTTATAGCAATGAGAAGGGCTGGAAAAAACAAGCGCCCTGATCTTATATTCCATACACCTGTTGATAAAGGGGAAAAATTACCGTAAATTTGAATGAACCCCCAAGACAACTTTCAGCAGTAGCCTCAGTAGCCTGCCTCTTAATAGTAAAAGGCTTCACAACCAATGGCGCACGATTTTTTTCACCATATAGTAAAAGCTGCTCTTGAAAAAGATGGTTGGGAAATTACACATGACCCCTATGAATTGCGGCTCGATAATGAAGAAAATAAAGCACTACGAAAAAATAATACTGGAAATACTTCAGAATGAGGTCATAGAACGCCCCCATTCTACAGTAGAAGACATTATTATTACTGATAACAGAGCGCACCACTACCAACTGATCAGAACCGGGTGGGAGGACAATCAACGCTTTGTATATACCATCGTTTTTCATTTTCACATCGATCCAAACGGCAAGATCTGGCTGCTGCAAAATAATACGGATATCCCGATTACGGATGAGCTGCTCCGGCGCGATGTACCGGCCTCCGATATCGTCCTGGGGTTTCATCCGCCGGAATACCGCCAGTATACGGGCTTCGCCGCTGCGTAAAAATCGTCACCAAATACCGAAGATGAATTTCGGCATGCTGTTATTGCAGTCCAGAATAGTGGGAGTGTTCAAAGTTCCTGGGTTCCTGAGTTTCCGAGTTCCTGTAAACCAGTGAGTTAGCGAAATATCGAATTGCTGCAATCTTTTCAAGGATTAACTGCCGAGGATATTACCAATGCGATGCGCTATTACCAGGAGCATCTCGTTGCCAGATGACACCTTTCGCCTTTAAGCGATAGCGCTATCAGCTAAGGTTCAGTGAATAGGCGAAAGATGTCACCTGGCTGAGCACTAAACACATACTAAAGTTGTCGCCTCACAGGGCTTCATCACTTCATCACCACATCACCACATCACTGCCTCCTTCACCCCTAAAAACATGCTCAAATACCTCCTCTACATACTATTACTGATAATATCCCTAAGCTCCTGCGTCTCCCACGGCGACCTGCTCAACTTCTCCCAGGGCGCCGAATTCTCCGACGTGCCCGTCGACATCGACAACCTGCCCCAACTGGCTATACAGCCGGACGACCTGCTCTCCATCCGCATCAAGTCGCTCGACCCGGTGGCGGCAGAGCCGTTTAATGTGGACCCGCCGGGCATGGCGAATCTGCAGGCAGGCGGCGGCATGCGCCCCCTCATCGGCTACCTGGTGGCCCGCGACGGCACCATCGACTTCCCCATGCTGGGTTCTTTGACAGTAGCGGGGTTGAGCACCGATGAGGTGCGGCTGCTCCTGCTGGAAAAACTGGCGCCTTTCCTGAAAGACCCGGTGGTGATGGTGCGCTTCCTGAATTTTCGGATCACAGTATTAGGGGAAGTGGGAGGGCCAGGAACCTATTTCGTGGCCAACGAACGCGTCACCATCCTCGATATGATCGGCCAGGCCGGCGACATCACGCCCTACGGCAACCGCAGCAACGTACTGGTTATCCGCGAACACAACGGGCAACGCACCTTCGGGCGGGTCAACCTGCAGGACCGGGATATCTTTAAATCTCCTTATTTTTACCTGCAGCAGAATGATGTGGTGTACGTGGAGCCGCTGGAGATACGAACTGCTTCTATTCGGGACCAGTCGCAGCGGATACTGCCCTGGTTGTCGGCGATTACGGCCTTGACGACGCTGGTGATTACGCTGAGTAGGCTGTAGGGGGGATATGAGTTTAGAAGTTGAGGAGTTGAGGAGTTGAGGAGTTCAGGAGTTGAGGAGTTGAGGGGTTAGATGGGGATCAAAAACTTTGAAAATATGGTAACTATTTAGGTTGGCTTCCGAACGGCATTTTCTGCCTTTGTTCGCCCCAACCCTGAAGGGTGCAAAGGCAGAAAATGCCTGGCCTCCCTTTGCGCCGTCGCCGAAGCGGCTTTGGCGCATAGGCGACAGGGCTGGGGCAAAGCCGGGCATTTTCTGCCGCTGACCTAAATAGTTACGTTTTTTGAACAGTTTCGAGGGCTGAGTGAGACCTCAACTCCTCAACTACCCAAGCCCTACACATAGCCCCTAAACTCCTCAACTAAACAAGCCCTGACACAGCCCCTCAACTACCACAAACAACACCTTGAATAATAATACCTTAAACAACAACAACCTACCCTCCCCCCCGGAGCAGCAGGACGACCCCATCGATGTGCGGGAGCTCGTCATGAGCATCCTGCGCAACTGGTACTGGATTGGGCTTTGCGTGGGCATTGCTTTCTTTGCGGCGCGGTTTTACCTGCGCTACTCCGTGCCCTTGTACCAGGCCAGCGGGCAGATTCTCATCAAAGAAGACGCCAATAGCGGAGGCGCGCTCTCGGAAGAAGCCGTGCTGCAGGAAATCGGCATCCTCAAATCCGGCAATAAGTTGGTGAATGAGATACAAATCCTGAAATCGCGCACCCTGATGCAGGAAGTCGTCAACAAGCTGGGGCTGGACGTGCAGTACGTCGGGCAGGGGCGGATAAAGGATAGCGAGCTGTATGGCAACTCTCCCATTGTAGTGGATTCCGTACACTGGGGGGATGAAAAGCAAAGCGCAACGCTTGAAGTAGATATGCAGGGGGAATTGGACTACACCTACTTTGGGGAAGAGGAGGAGAAGAGCACCCACAATTTTGGACAAGCGCTTATCATCAAAAAGGATACCTTCTGGCTAAGCCGGAACCCCAGCGCGGAAAGGAATATCCGCCTGCAGATCAAAATTGGGCAGGGGCCAGGGAGATACCTGCAAAAACTGAAGATCAATACCGTAGGCGATTATTCAAATGTGCTTGCGCTCGAAATGCAAGATCCCGTACCCCAAAAAGCCGCCGACATCTTGAATACACTGATCGAAGAGTACAATCAGGCGGCTATCGACGATAAAAACCAGGTGGCCAAAAAGACGCTGGAATTTATCGACGAGCGGCTGCGATTGCTGACGGATGAGCTCGGTAGCGTAGAGGGCGGGTTGGAAAGCTATAAAGAACGCAATAATATCCCCGGTGAAACCAGTACAGCCGTTAGTTTTGTGCTAGGTGAAGTTGCGCGGTACGACAACGAACTAACGCAGCAACAAATCAAGCTCGAACTGCTGCGCTCGGTGGAAGAGATGTTGAGCGGAGATGTGGAGCAATACGAGCTCATCCCCGCCAATATTGTGCTGGGCGATGCCGCCGGGCTCGACCAGCAGATTGCGAGCTACAACGGATTGCTGCTCGAGCGCGAGCGCTTCAAGCGCTCCGCCGGGACGGGCAACCCGCAATTGCAGAGCCTCAACCAACAACTGGCCGGCATGCGGCAAAATATTGTGCAAAGCGTACGGGCGCTGCGGCAGAACCTGCAACTGTCGGCCCGGGAGACACAGCAAAAGCTCAGCCAACTGCAAAACCGCATCGACCAGGTTCCCCGGCAGGAGCGGGAACTGCTGGAAATCAAGCGGCAGCAGAATATCAAGGAAGCGCTTTACCTGTTTTTGCTGCAGAAGAAAGAAGAAACTGCGCTTTCGGCGGCGATTACAGTGCCGAATGCGCGGGTGATCGATCCGGCGATAGCAAGCGGTGCGCCGATCTCGCCCAAGCCCATGCAAATATATGCAATATTTCTAATGCTTGGCTTTACGCTGCCGGTTGGGCTCATTTTCCTGAGAGAAATGCTCGATGATAAAATCTACAGCGAAGCCGACATCAAGGGGCTGACCGCAACTCCGGTATTGGGCGCCATCGCGCAGAATAAAACTGATAATCCTATTGTTGTTAAAGCCAACAGCCGTACCGCCATTGCGGAGATGTTCCGCTTGCTGCGCACCAACCTAAACTACCTCTCCGGAGGGAATGCACAACAGAGCATATTGATCACTTCGGGCATGGGTGGCGACGGGAAAACCTTTATCGCTATTAATCTGGGCATCAGCCTTTCGCTGGCAAAGAAAAAGGTGGTCATCCTGGGCATGGACCTGCGCAAGCCCAAACTCAGTAAGTATCTGATGGAGCAATCGGATTACGAAAATGTGGGGCTAACCAATTATCTGGTAAGCGAAATGATCCCGCAGGAGATTATTTACCCGACCGGCATCAATGATGAGCTTTACTTTATGCCCAGCGGGCCGGTGCCGCCCAACCCGGCGGAATTGCTGAGCACGCCCAAGTTGAATATTTTATTTGAATACCTCAGGGAGCAGTTTGACTACATCGTCATCGATACGGCGCCGGTGGGGCTGGTGGCGGATGCCTTTTTGCTGGAGCCTTATACCGATATCTCCCTCTTTGCGGTGCGCTACGCTAATACGCCAAAGGAGATGATTAAAGGGCTGGAGGAAATGCGGCGGGATGGGAAACTGAAAAACCCGGCCATCGTGCTGAATGGGGTGAAGAAGGGAAAGGGGTATGGGTATGGATATGGGTATGGGTATGGGTATGGGTATGGATATGGATATGGGTATGGGTATTATGAAGAGGATGGCAAAAAAAGCTGGATTCGTAAATTGATGCGCAAAAAATCTTGAAGCCACTGAAAAGGCTCCTTAAAAGCACGCTCCCTCACCTCGCCTACTTCTATAGCCACCTCCGCTATCGGTTGTTGCTGTTGCTGGCCGTCAGCATCCTGGTGGGGTTGCTGGACGGTCTGGGCCTGGCTATGTTCCTCCCCTTGTTGGAACTGGTGGCCGATAAAGATGCTACCGCCACTTCAGAGCAGATGGGGAACCTGGCTTTTATCCTGGATGGTTTGAAAGGGTTGGGGTGGGAACTCAATCTTTCAGTAGTTTTATTCACCATGCTTTTCTTTTTTGTCCTGAAGGGAGCAGCAAAGTGGCTCGAAACCTATTTAGGGGTCGTTTACCAACAATATTTCATCAGTAAAGTACGAGTTGAGAACATCGATGCCCTCACGAATTATAGCTACCATGCTTTTGCGACGGCCGATGCCGGCGCCATTCAAAACACGCTGAGCGGGGAAGTAGAGCGCGTTGTGCAAGCGTACAGGAATTATAGCCAAATAATGCAGCAGCTCGTTATGGTCGTCACCTATGCGGCCTTAGCTTTTATAGCCAACCCGGAATTTGCTGCACTTGTAGTTGTCGGCGGAACTGTATCAAATTTTTTGTTTAGTGCCCTGTATAAAAAGACAAAACAATTATCAAAACAATTGGTCATCAGCAACCACTCTTTCCAAGGCTTACTAATCCAGAAAGTGGCTTTTTTTAAATACCTGAAAGCCACCGGAAGTATCCGGCAATATGCCCGAAATTTAAAAGAAAAGGTATATGAGATAGAAGATGCTGTAAGAAAAATTGGCATACTCAACAGTATTATGGCAGGGGTGCGCGAACCGCTAATGATTGGCATTGTGGTTGCCGTGATACTGATACAGGTAAAAGTGTTCGGAGGGAGCCTCGCTACCATTATCCTCAGCTTGCTTTTCTTTTATCGCGGTTTGAATTCAGTAATGACGCTGCAAACGTCCTATAATAAATTTTTGAGTTTTTCCGGTTCTTTGATCAACATGACCGATTTTGTTACCGGACTCAGGGCACATAAGGAAAAAACCGGCAGTTTAAAAGCTTCTGGCTCAAGCCAGATTGTATTAGAAAATATGTCCTTCAGCTATGTCGGTGACGAATGGATTGTACGGGATATCAATGTGTCTGTGCACCGGAACGAAACCCTGGCCCTCGTTGGTGAAAGCGGCTCAGGAAAAACGACCCTGATGAATATTCTGAGCGGATTGCTGGCCCCCACAGAAGGGCGAATGCTGATTGATAATGTGGATAGCCGGGAGATTTATATGCCCGGCTTTCAAAAACGCATCGGCTATATCACCCAGGAACCCGTGATCTTTGATGATACCATCTTTAATAATGTCACCTTCTGGGCGAAAAAAACACCGGAAAACCAGCAGCGATTCACGGAAGCCTTGTGGAAAGCCAGCATCCTCAATTTTGTGATGGAGCAGCCGGAACAAGAAGATGCCCGACTGGGAAATAATGGGATCAACCTTAGCGGAGGGCAAAAGCAACGCATCTCTATTGCCCGTGAATTGTACAAAGAAGTAGATTTCTTGTTTATGGATGAAGCGACCTCTGCCTTGGATTCTGAGACGGAACGAGCCATACAGGAAAATATCGATCAACTGAAAGGGCATTATACCATCCTGATTATTGCGCACCGCTTGTCGACTATAAAGAATGCAGACCGGGTAGTGGTGTTAAGTAAAGGCGAGATTGAACGGATCGGCTCCTATCGGGAGTTGATTATACAATCAAGTGCATTTAAACGTATGGTGGAACTGCAAGAACTGTAGCGAAGGGTTTTCTCATAAAAAATATTTGCGCTAAAAAACGACCCGAAAGGTCAAAAATCGCTGAAATTTGCCCCAGCCCTAAAGGGAGTTTCAGCGATTTTCAACCTTTCTCCCTTTAGGGCCGGGGCAAAAAAGGTTGAAAATTGCTGAAACGGATTTTTATGAGAAAGCCCTTAAACTTTAGCGTTATGTTATCAAGTATCAACTTGTAAAAACAGGTGCAAATTACGAAGAAACCCAAATACCCCCTCTTAAACTTTCCCCTTATCCCTTTAAATGAACCTAACTAACAAAGCCCTGCTCATCACCGGCGGCACCGGCTCTCTCGGAAAGGCCTTGACATCACATATCCTGAAATCTAACCCGGATATCAAACGCCTGGTCATCTTCTCCCGTGACGAACAGAAGCAGTATCAGATGGCGCAGGAGTTCCCAACCAACCAATTCCCCCAAGTCCGGTATTTCATCGGTGATATCCGGGATTATGACCGCCTCAAGCGGGCCCTGAAGGGCATTCATTACGTCATCCACGCTGCGGCCATGAAACACGTCCCCATCGCGGAGTACAACCCGATGGAATGCGTGAAGACAAATATCCTTGGAGCAGAAAATCTCATCAATGCCTGCCTTGAAACAGAAGTGGAGCGCGTAGTAGCGCTTTCTACCGACAAGGCGGCCGCGCCGATCAACCTGTACGGCGCCACGAAGCTGGCTTCCGATAAGCTGTTCGTAGCCGCCAACAACATCACCGGCTGGAACCCGATCCGGTTCAGCGTGGTGCGCTATGGGAACGTCATGGGCTCCAACGGTTCTGTCATCCCCTTCTTCCTGAAAAAGCGCAAAGAGGGCGTGCTGCCGATCACTGAGCCGAAGATGACGCGATTTAACATCAGCCTGCAAGGGGGCGTGGATATGGTGATGCACGCGCTGGAACATGCCTGGGGAGGAGAGATTTTTGTGCCCAAGATTCCTTCCTACCGCATTTTGGATGTAGCAGAAGCCATAGGGCCGGACTGTGAAAAGCCGGTCGTCGGCATCCGGCCGGGAGAAAAGATCCACGAGGAGATGATCACTTCTTCCGATTCTTATTATACCTACGACTTAGGTAAATACTACGTTATTTTGCCTTCAACGCATAAGTGGAAGTTAGCTGATTTCATTGAAGCTTTTGGCGCTCAGAAAGTATCTCCTGAGTTTTCTTATAATTCCGGAAAGAACACGGAATGGGAGACGGTGGAAAGCCTTAGAATGCTCATTCAGGAGCATGTGGATCCGACGTTTGATGTTTATGTTTGATCCACGGATTTACACTGATTGGGACACAGATTTACACAAATGATGTTTATGTTTGATCCACGGATTTACACTGATTGGGACACAGATTTACACAAATTTAGATCACAGATTTTCGCAAGATTGGGGTGGATTTGGATGAGCTGAACTTTGCAGAGGAAGAATTTCTACTGGGTGAGGAAACTTATCAGATTATTGGGGCGGCGATGGCTGTGCACCGAGAGCTAGGTCATGGTTTTCTGGAAGCGGTTTATCAGGAAGCGCTGGCTTTAGAGTTTTTGGAAAAGCACATTCCGTTTGAACAAGAAAAGCCACTGGAAGTCCAATACAAAGGCAGGCCGCTCAGGAAAAAGTATTTTACAGACTTCCTTTGCTTTGATCAAATCATCATAGAACTTAAGGCGATGGATGGCATACATGATGATCACCTGGCTCAGGTTTTGAACTACCTCAAAGCTACCAACCTGCGCCTTGGCCTTATTTTGAATTTCGGCACGCCAAGCCTCCAATACAAAAGAGTCATCCTCTAAGCCAATCTGTGCATTGTCCGAAAAAAATTGTACCCCCCTCAAAATCTGTGCTAATCAGTGCGTAATCTGAGAAAATCTGTGGAAAACAAAAAAAATTGTAGCCCCCAATAAAAATCTGAGAAAATCTGTGAGTAATCTGAGAAAATCTGTGGACCCCATCCCCTACGGCCGCCAACACATCACCGACGAAGACATCCAGGCCGTCGTTGATACCCTGCGCTCCGACTACCTCACACAAGGGCCCCGCATCCCCCAATTTGAGGAAGCCTTCGCGGAATACATAGGCAGCGAGTATGCCGTAGCCGTAGCCAACGGCACCGCTGCCCTCCACCTTTGCACCCTGGCGCTAGGCGTCAAGGCCGGCGATAAAGTCATCACTACCCCGATCACCTTTGCCGCTTCCGCCAACTGCGTGCGCTACTGCGGAGGCGAAGTGGCCTTTGCCGATATCGATCCGGAGACGTACCTCCTGGATATTGATAAAGTCCGCGAATTGCTGGAAGCCGCTCCCAAAGGCGCCTATCAGGGGATTATCCCGGTAGACTTTGCCGGGCGGGCGGTGGATATGGAAGCTTTTCGGCAACTGGCAGATGAACACGACCTTTGGATCGTCGAAGACGCCTGCCACGCTCCCGGCGGATACTTCATCGATAGCCAAGGGCAGCAACAGCTGTGCGGCAACGGCAATTTCGCCGACCTGGCCATCTTCTCCTTCCACCCGGTCAAGCACATCGCCACGGGCGAAGGGGGAATGATCACTACGAATAATAAAGAGCTGTACGAAAAGCTCCAGGTGCTCCGCACTCATGGCATCACTAAAGACAGCAGCCAGTTTCAAAACGGCCTTGAATTTGCCCTCGGCCAACCGCCAACCGCTAACAGCCAATGGCCAGGCTGGTACATGGAAATGCAAACCCTCGGCTACAACTACCGCCTGACCGACTTCCAGGCAGCCCTCGGCCTCAGCCAACTCAACCGGGCAGAGGAAGGGCTGAAGCGCCGCCATGAAATCGCAGCAAGATACTATGAAGCATTCAAAAACATACCTCAAATCACCGACCGCAACCACGAATCAGTCAACAGCCGACAGCCAACCCTCAACCCCCACGCCCACCACCTCTACGTAATCGAAGCACAAGGCCGCTTAGGGTTATACAACTACCTGCGGGAGCACAAAATATATACCCAAATCCATTACATCCCCTGCCATTTAATGCCTTACTATCGGAAGCAAGGATGGAAAGAAGGGGATTTGGCGAATGCGGAAGCGTATTATAGGGGGTGTATTAGTCTGCCGATGTATCCGGCATTGACTGAGGATGAGCAACTCCTGGTCATTGACACAACAACAAACTTTTATTAAGAATTTATGACAACGTTTATTATCGAAGTGGCTAACTGCCATGGCGGCGACAAGAACTATCTATTTTCTTTAATAGAGGAATTTGAACGTTTCGACGGACATGGTATGAAGTTTCAGCCTTTGCATCCTGACCAAATAGCTACCAAAGACTTTGAATGGTACCCTGTATATCAAAAGTTATTATTCAACGCTTCAGAGTGGTCAGAAATAATTTCAAAGGCTGCTCAAACAAAAAAGATTTGGCTAGACCTGTTTGACACCTACGGGGTACAGATATTGAATGAAAATTTGTCTTTGATTTCGGGCATTAAGCTGCAAGCTTCAATTTTGTATAACGAACAGGTAATTAATGCCCTTAAAGTCACGGACTGCTCAAATCTTCGCCTAATAATAAACGTAAGCGCGCTAAGCATAGATGAAATCCGGGAAAGGTTAGAGAGCCTTGAAGCGGGCATTGCCCCCAAAGAAATATTATTGGAAGTAGGCTTTCAGTCTTATCCCACCTTGTTAGAAGATAGCGGGCTCAATAAACTGCATGCTTTGCGTTCTCAATTTGAGAACAGCTTGGTTTTTGCAGACCACGTCGAAGGAACATCAGAAGATGCCATAACTTTACCCTTAATTGCGAGTACGATGGGGGCGGATATCATTGAAAAGCATGTAATGCACAGTAAGTTCGAGACCAAATACGATCATTTTTCAGCAATAAAACATGATGTGTATGAAAAGTTGGTGACAAAAATCAACCAGTATGCTGAACTCCCTCATAAACCATTCATAAACGATAAGGAGAAGCGGTACCTGAGCAATAGTATACAAATACCCTTAGCCGGCACCGGCCTGCCTAAAGGGCATGGGATATCCGTTTCTTCAGACCTTAATTTCAAGAGGAGCGGGCAAAAAGGATTAAGCGTCACAGAATTAAAAAAATTAATCAATGAAAAAAATATTCTGGCAGTTTCAGTGGACGAAGGAAGTTCATTTAAAAAAGAATACTTTAAAAAAGCTACCATAGCTACAATTATTGCGGGGCGATTAAAGTCTTCAAGGTTAAAGCGAAAGGCAATCCTGAAAATCGGAGATTTGCCTTCTATTGAAAAATGTATTCAGAGCTGTTTAAGAATCAAAGACACCAATTATACGGTACTTGCAACGTCAACTGTGGAAGAGGATGCAGAGCTGGAGCAGTACACTTATTCATCTGCTGTCCACTTTCATCGCGGCCATCCTGAAGATGTTATTCAACGCTACCTGGACGTTACCGATAAATACAATATTGACGTGGTAATCAGGGTGACAGCCGATATGCCTTATGTATCACCGGAAATTGCTGAAATTCTTCTGAAGTCCCATTTTGAATCGGGTGCAGACTACACCGCAGCTAAAGCGTTTTCTGTCGGAACAGCTCCCGAAATCATCAATACACAGGCATTACAAACAGTTAAGGAACATTTTCCAAGCGCAGACTACTCCGAATACATGACCTGGTATTTCCAAAATAACAAAGAGCATTTCAGGGTAAATATAGTGGAGTTGCCTGCTCGTCTTGTAAGAGATTACAGGTTGACCGTGGATTATCAGGAGGACCTGGATATGATGAACAAACTTCAGGACTACTTTGATGAACATAAGATGGAGGGTACCACGGAAGAGTTGTTTAGCTTTTTAGACGCGCATAAAACAGTTGCAGAAATCAATGGGCATATTGGGTTAAAATACAAAACGGATTCAGATTTAATTAATACACTTAATATAGTTACAAAAATATCATAGTTTTTGTACAGGACGCAATTTTGCATTACTAAGCAAGCTTTTCGCTTTTTAAACGTGTTAAATAAACAAGTATGAATTTTAAAACCGAACAAGAAAACTTTTGGGCAGGTGATTTCGGCAATGAATATATCAAACGCAACCAAGGTGAAATGCTATTAGCTTCTAATCTGAATTTTTTTACGAAAGCACTGCGTCAAGCAGATAAAATCAACTCATGCATCGAGTTTGGAGCAAACATTGGAATGAATCTCAAGGCTTTGAAGTTGTTACAGCCTGGCTTAAAGATAAAAGGAGTAGAAATCAATGAAACAGCAGCCAAACAACTTAAAGCCGTAATTGGAATGGACAACGTCTACAATCAATCTATACTTGATTTTGAGCCAATTGAAAAAGTGGATTTATCTTTAATTAAAGGTGTACTGATTCATATCAATCCAGATATGTTGCCTGTTGTATATGAAAAATTATACTATGCCAGCAGCCGATATGTTTTGATAGCAGAATATTATAATCCATCACCTGTCACCATAAATTACAGAGGGCATACAGATCGTTTATTTAAAAGGGATTTTGCGGGAGAAATGTTAGACACCTATTCTGATTTAAAATTAGTTGATTATGGATTTATATACAAGAGAGATGTAAAATTCCCACTTGACGACATTACCTGGTTTTTATTGGAAAAGAGAAATCATTAGTTATGCAGTCCAACAATGTGTTTTAATGCCATTTCCCTATCAATACCAGTGCCTTTCGCAGCAAATCTTTAGCAATAGCCTATTTTCCATAGTACCTATACGCTATGAAGATCGACATATTATCATGCAATGGCGCAATGAGCAAATTTATCATCTGCGGCAAAACAAACCACTAACCAAAGAAGAACAAGGCCGCTATTTCAATGAAGTGGTCGCCACACTAGTCGATGAAGGATAACCCGATCAGATAATTGAATCCCTTAGCAGATACATCACGTATATTATTCCGGGTAGACGCCAATGCTCAGATTGGCTGGGGTCATTTTTATCGGTGCCTGGCACTAGCTCAGATGTTGCAAAAGGATTTCGACATTTGCTTTGCCATGGCCGCTCCGGAGGCTGCAACTCTTTCTGCGCTTTCTGAAAAGGGCTTTGAAGCCATAGCGTTGCCGGCTCAGGAATATACCGTGCCGGATGAGCGAGGAACACAAGAACTGTCTTTTGATTTAGGCAATCAACTTGATAAAATAGACATTGTCGTATTAGATGGCTATTGGTTTGGCCCCGCCTATCAACAAGCACTGCGTAAATATCCCGTTAAAATTGCCATTATAGAAGATGACGGCAAGGGGTGCTATTGGGCCGATTTAATCATCAATCATGCTCCTGGTATTATGCCACAGGCTTATTATGCGCAACCTTATACGCAATTTGCCCTTGGTCTTGAATACGCCTTGCTCCGGCCGGCTTTTCTTGAACAAGCCAGGAAAGTACGCAGCTTTGATAAAATTGAAACTCTGTTCATTTGCTTTGGCGGTTCCGATTTTAAAAACCTGACTCAAAGCACCCTTGAGGTAGCTCTTGAATTCAAAGGGTTTAAAAAAATCATCGTTGTAACCGGGGCTGCTTATCAATTTACCGAAGGTTTCACGTACCTTGTAGCACTTGACCAACGCATCGACCATCGCCATAGCTTAGGCGAGCCACAAATGCTACATGCTATGCTGGAAGCTGAGCTGGCTATTGTTCCGGCAAGTGGAATTTTGTTTGAATGCCTTGCAGCTCGTTTACTGGTTATTAGTGGCACTTATACGGAAAACCAATTAAAAATATATGAAGGTTTTCGAAAATTGAATATTTTTTTTGACGCCATCGATTTCAGTCCAAGCAATCTATCTATGGCTTTAAAAGCAGTTTTCAGAAGCAAAAACGAGAATCAGGTTACTACGATTGACGGGCGATCTTATATACGGCTTCAGCAAATTTTTTCTGCTTTATGCTAAAGGTGCAAATACTAGTCGATAATCCAACTTCTTGGATTATCCCATACGCTGAGAAATTAGTTTTGTTGCTCCAGCAAAAAGGCTGCCAAGCTAATCTAATTCATGAACATGAAGAGGTGATAAAAGGAGATATTTTATGCTTACTCTCCTGTGAGCGAGCCTTCAAAAATTTAACCCTAAATCGTCATAATCTTGTTGTTCACGAAAGTGCCCTGCCCAAAGGAAAGGGATGGTCGCCGGTAACCTGGCAAGTATTGGAAGGTAAATCTACCATACCAGTAACCCTCTTCGAGGCAATAGAAGAAATTGACGCAGGAGAAATTTACAGCCAATTATTCATTGAACTCAATGGCCATGAACTACTTCCAGAAATAAAACATCAACAAGGGGAAAAAACCATACAACTCATTCTCGATTTTATCATTCAATATCCCAATATAAAAGGTGTCCCTCAGAAGGGTATTTCTTCGTTTTATCCAAGGCGAAAACGGAAAGACAATCAACTTGATATACACAAAACCATTGAAGAACAATTCAATCTGCTTAGAGTATGTGATAATGAGCGCTATCCGGCTTTCTTTATTCGAAATGACAGAAAATACATAATCAAAATATACCATGGTGTTGAATGAAATAAAAATCGAAGGCTTTACAGTAAGCGATAAATACAAGCCGTTTATTGTTGCCGAAATGTCCGGCAACCATAATCAATCGCTTGAAAAAGCTTTGGAAATCGTAGATGCAGCAGCGGAAGCTGGAGCTAGTGGTCTGAAGATTCAGACCTACACAGCTGACACTATGACTATACCTCACAATAAAGGTTTGTTTTACATTGATGATCCGAAATCTTTGTGGCATGGAAAAACTTTATTTGACCTTTATCAAATAGCATATACTCCCTGGGAATGGCACCAGCCGATATTTGAACGTGCTAGGAAAAAAGGGCTAATTCCTTTCAGTACTCCATTCGATAGCAGTTCAGTTGATTTCTTGGAAGGCCTGGATATACCCGTATATAAAATTGCTTCATTCGAAAATAAGGATTGGCCATTATTAAAAAAGGTCGCTTCGACCGGCAAACCGATTATTATGTCTACGGGAGCCTCTAACTTAAGTGATATTGCTGAATCGGTAGCCATCCTCAGCGAAGCTGGATGTGATCAACTTATCTTATTAAAATGTACAAGCACCTATCCTGCCAGCCCGGAGAACACGAACTTATTGACTATTCCTCACATGAGAGAAATGTTCAATTGCCATATCGGCTTATCGGATCACACAGGAGGAATAGGAGCGGCTGTGGCTTCGGTAGCACTGGGCGCAAGAGTAATCGAAAAGCATTTTACAATTTCTCGCACTGAGGGGGGGGTAGATTCTGCCTTTTCGATTGAACCGGATGAACTAAGAGCCTTAGTAGTAGAAAGTGAACGAGCATTTAAAGCTTTAGGTAGTATACGCTATGACATTTTAAAGGACGAAGAAGCGAGTTTGCGCTTCAAGCGATCCATTTACGTAGTTCAGGATATTCGGAAAGGGGAAAAATTCACTTCAAAAAACGTCCGAATCATTCGACCCGGGGATGGGTTAGAACCTAAATATTATGATAGGATTCTTGGAAAGGCCGCCTCCTCAGACTTCGAACGCGGCACCCCTTTAACTTGGGAAAATATTTGATATGAGGTATATTCTTTTAACCGAAAAAACATGGCACGATAAACTCTTCGACCATCTTTTAAACAGAAAGGAAGAAGACTGGTTTCGGATAACCCAAAAAGAAAATTTCAACTTAAGTGAACTTAACAAAACTAATCCAGAAAAAATATTTATCCCCCACTGGTCTCATATCATTCCCGCTGAAATATATGAACGATATGAGTGCATTGTCTTCCACATGACCGACCTGCCATACGGAAGAGGTGGGAGTCCTCTACAAAACCTAATTGTTCGGGGGCATCAAGAAACAAAGATTTCCGCAATCCGCATAAATCAAGGAATTGATACGGGCAAAATCTACTTAAAAGCCCCTCTTTCTTTACTTGGGACTGCCGAAGAGATATTCCTGCGAAGTTCAGAGGTGATCCAAAGGATGATCGCAAAAATTATAGAAACGAATCCAGAACCGCAAGAACAAAAGGGGGATGTAGTAAATTTTAAGAGACGTAAAGCGGAGGAAGGAGATATAAGCAAACTTGAAAGCCTTGAGCAAGCCTATGACTATATCCGTATGCTTGATTGCAATGGCTATCCTTCTGCCTTTCTGGAAACAGAAACTTTCCGGTTTGAATTTTCACGGGCATCACTTAAGGCAGATCAATCTATAATTGCTGATGTTAGAATCACTAAGAAATAAGAAAATAATGCTGGTGGTGGCTCATCCTGATGATGAGGTTTTGGGTCCCGGCGGAAGTATGCACCGTATCATTAACGAATATAATTGTACTACGAGAGCATTGATCTTAGGGGAAGGCATAACTTCTCGTTCCGACGAGCGCGATACAGAGAAATGGAAAAAAGAACTCTCCCAACATCGCGCCAATATTGAATCCGCTCGTGAGGCTATCGGCTATGGATCGGTTGGGATTTATGATTTCCCGGACAACCGATTCGATATTGTCGCCTTGCTGGATATAATAAAAGTTGTTGAAAAAGAAAAAGAGCAATTTCAACCTGAAGTCATTTTCACCCACCATGGTGGAGACGTAAATATTGACCATCAACGAACGTTTGAGGCAGTAATCACTGCTTGCCGTCCGATGCAGCACGAAATTGTAAAGACGATCATTGCATTCGAGACAATGTCGGGTACTGAATGGCGGGCTTCTTCCGATCCTCGGCATTTTATTCCCAATCTTTTTATAGAAATCACAGAAAAAGACTTGGAAGCAAAAATTAAAGCTATGGAAGCTTATGAATTTGAGCGCCGAGCCTATCCCCACCCGCGGTCTCCTGAAGCTTTGGAAATCAGAGCAAAAATGTGGGGAGTTGCCAATGGGATATCTATGGCGGAAGCTTTCCAAATAATAAGAGCAATAAATCAGCATTCTGATGAAAATGATTGCCTCAGTTGGGGGAATTCAAATTTAACAAGAGATAAAAAAACCAGATGATACTAGGTGCTTATAATGTTTTGATCAGCCGGACAAGCAAGCGGCATGCCTTGTTGCTTAAATTTTTTAAAAATAGAAGGCCCAATGCTACGAGAGCGCATGCTTGCCTTAAGAAGGATATAGAAACTGATAGTACAAGCCTGCATTTCCTGTTTGAGCACTTAGACAATATAGGATTGAGGCATGGCAAGCTAGGGGAAGAATTCTGGGAAGCGTTTACAGAAACGATCATCCAAAAAAAGAGGTCGCCCTTAGTCCTCAAATCACTCGCAAATCTGGATTCAAAGGACTTGACGCCTGGCGAGTGGAATGAGCTGGGGATGTACTTGCTTAGCTTCGGCTTGTTCCGGGAGGCTGTTACCTGCAGGCATCATTCTCATCGAGCGTTAGATACGACATCCTCTAAGTTTGTCTATGGTGTTATCTTCCCTATACTCAAATTAGCATCGCTTTTCGATCAAGGGCTTTGGGAAAACGGTGCAAAAATTGTTGAGCGCCAACTACTGCTTCACAGGAACAACCCATTCTATCGAAAGTTTTTTCTGAATGAGAAAGCGGTTGGCCAATCATTGCATGAAGACTACTACCATCATATCAAAGGGAAACGTATTGCAGTTATCGGCCCCCTTGAGTTTGACCAGGATTATAGCGATGAAATCGCCCAGACCGATCTCGTAATTGAATTGAATGGTTTGGAATCGGCCCGAGAAGCAGCAAAGATGAAGTATCACGGCCGCCCCGACATAGTTTATTACAACAATAGCCGGAATGCAGGAAATGCCAAAGGCGATTTCAGCGATGTAGTTCAAGGCGCTTCTTATTTCGTCATAAAAAATGACCGATTTCTTAATAAATTAAATGAATTCACCCCTTGCCGGGTGACGCCTCAATCGAATAGCCTCACCTGGAACGGCACCTTTTCCATGATGGAAATCACCCTTTCTGATCTGCTTTTATTTGACCCTGCTGAGGTGAAGGTCTATGGAGTTGATCTGTATCTGAGCTTTAATTATTCTAGTTCCTATGGAAACAAACCTCCTGATTCGCTGAAAGGCATCACTATGAATTTTACGGTTCATGATATTTTTACCCAGTTCTTATTTATGAAGAAGTTGTTTGACGGAGGTTATATAAAAGCGGATCAAAGATTATCAAATGTGCTCAGGCTCAGCCTGGAAGAATATGCCGCCAAATTGGAGTCCTTATATCCGGTATATTTAGAGCATGTTTGGAGGTAGTCATTTGGGCTGCAAATGACCGCTTTTGGAACCTCATTTCGGCTATTTTCTCGCCCGTAGCGCTGCTATGGGCGAGAAAATGAGCCTCATGAGAACCCAAAATCAGCCATTTTCGCCTCCAAAGCACCACCTCCAAACATGCTCTTAGATGGCGACAAGAACTAACCGGAAAATGAGGAAGCAAGGGTGAAACTCCATTCAAAAAAAATACTCGTCACCGGAGCCGATGGCTTCATCGGTTCCCACCTTGTAGAAGCTTTGTTGAAAGAAGGGGTCAAGGTCAAAGCCTTCTGTTACTATAATTCCTTTAATTCCTGGGGATGGCTTGACAGCCTGCCTAAGGAAAAGCTGGAGAAGGCGGAAGTCTTTACAGGCGATATACGAGATCCCAATGGTGTGCGCACAGCGATGAAAGACGTAGATATGGTCTTTCATTTGGCTGCCCTGATTGCTATTCCCTTTAGCTACCATTCACCGGATGTTTATATAGATACAAATGTAAAAGGTACGTTGAATGTCATTCAGGCAGCCCGCGATTTGGGTACGAAGCGGATATTAGTCACTTCCACATCTGAAGTTTATGGCACAGCGCAGTATATCCCCATTGACGAAAAACACCCCCGGCAACCACAGTCGCCCTATTCAGCTTCCAAGATTGCCGCTGATTGCATTGCCGAGTCTTTTTATCGTAGCTTTGATTTGCCGATAACGATCGTCCGGCCCTTTAATACTTATGGGCCCCGGCAATCGTCGCGAGCGGTGATCCCCACCTTGATCACCCAACTGCTCAATGGAAAGACGGAAATACAATTAGGCGACCTCTCCCCTACTCGTGACTTCGTTTATGTAAAGGATACGGTACAAGGCTTCCTGGCTATCGCACAATCCGACACCCTGATCGGCGAGGATTGCAACATCGCAACCCAATCTGAAATCTCTATCGGCCGGCTCGCGGAAGAGATAATCCGACAAATCAATCCGGCAGCCCGGATCATACAGGACGAAGCCCGGCTACGTCCCCCTAAAAGTGAAGTCTTCCGGCTCTATGGCTCGGCGGAAAAGATAAAAAAACATACGGATTGGGCTCCAAAGTATGACCTTGGCCAGGGTATAGCCGAGACCATCCAATGGTTTAGCAACAAAGAAAACTTAGGGAGATACAAAGCCGATATCTATAACATCTGAATTGAATCGCAAGGCCTCAAACTTTTATCCGCAAGCCATATCATAGCTTGCTGGACCACTAAAAAAAAACGGGATTATGACCCACCCCATATCGCAGTTGATGCACCGCCTGCCTATTATGATTAGCATTGCCTATGCGGAAAGCAGGAGAATGCAGTATATCTGGAAGAGAGAATCGTAAATACTCCACACAATGCTCCCGCTATCCTCTAAAATATGCTTGCTAGGCTTTTCCGGTCATGGTTTTGTTGTTGCGGAAGCATTAAAAAGTCTCGGATATACCTCATTGTATTATGCAGAAGAACAAGAACAGTTGAGCAATCCCTTTGGCTTATCTTACGTTGGCTTCGAACAAGAGGCAAGTTTCGATTGGAGCCAATTTAACGCTTTTGCCTTGGGCGTAGGCGATAATCAGGCCAGAGCGAGGATTGCTCAAAAAATAAAAGACAAAAACGCCACCTTGTTATCCGTGGTACATCCCCAAGCCCATATTGCTATAGAAATAGAAATCGGAGCAGGTGCTTTTATCGGTCGTGGTGCTTGCGTTAATTCCCTTGTAAAATTGGGAGTGGGTACAATAATCAATACAAGTGCCGTCATTGAACATGAATGCCAGATTGCCGATATGGCGCACATCGCTCCCGGTGCCGTTCTGGCAGGCAATGTCAAAGTTGGCAAGTTTGCTTTTGTAGGAGCCAATGCAGTGGTTAAGCAAGGAGTGCGAATTGGAGACTACGCTACCATTGGAGCAGGTACGGTAGTA
The DNA here is from genome assembly GCA_007618135.1 of Candidatus Brocadia sp. WS118. Classification (GTDB taxonomy): domain Bacteria; phylum Planctomycetota; class Brocadiia; order Brocadiales; family Brocadiaceae; genus Brocadia. The sequence continues at coordinate 19,967 of PHFX01000162.1, forward strand.
TTGCAAGATATCCCCAACAACAGTACCGTAGTAGGTAACCCCGCAAAAGCATTAAGCCGTGGGTAAAAAGGTTCTCATTATAGCAGAAGCTGGTGTAAATCACAATGGCAATATCGAAACTGCCAAAGAATTGATTGATGCCGCTGCGGAGGCCGACGCTGACCTTGTTAAATTCCAGACCTTTTCAGCAGACCGCATTGTAAGCCCCACTGCACAGAAAGCCAATTATCAGCAAGTCAATATCGGAGAGGATGATACCTCTCAGTACAATATGCTAAAGCGGCTGGAATTATCAGAAGCTATGCATCACGAATTAATCAGCTACTGCCGACAAAAAGGAATTGGTTTCTTCTCTACCGCATTTGACCCGCAGGGATTGGACTTTCTTCACAACCTGGGCTTCAATCAGTTCAAAGTCCCCAGCGGAGAAATCACCAATTACCCCTATCTGAAGAAACTTGGCAGGTTTAAAAAACCTGTAATCCTTTCAACCGGCATGGCTACCCTCGGCGAAATAGAAGCAGCGTTGAATATCCTTACTTTGGAAGGGCTAGATCGCCGGCAGATCACTGTCCTGCACTGCAACACAGAGTATCCTACCCCGATGGAGGAGGTCAACCTTAAAGCCATGCTGGCCATACAGCGGGCCTTTCAAGTAGAGGTCGGCTATTCCGACCATACCCTGGGCATTGAGGTGCCAATTGCCGCAGTCGCCCTTGGCGCTTCCGTCATTGAAAAGCACTTTACCCTGGACCGCAACCTGCCTGGCCCCGATCATAAAGCCTCCCTGGAGCCGGATGAACTGAAAGCGATGGTCGCAGCAATAAGGAATATAGAAAAAGCGATTGGCGGGCATGGGCGGAAGGAACCTAGTAAAAGTGAGAAAAAAAATAAAGAAGTCATACGAAAATCAATTCACATTAAAAACCCAATTGAATCTGGTCAAGTGATCAACGAAGAAGACCTTATTGCTTTAAGACCTGGTGATGGGATTTCTCCCATGCAATGGAATGAAATAGTAGGGCGGAAAGCAGCGCATAACCTGAATAAATCACAGAAACTTCAATGGCTGGACCTACTTTAAAACGGCATATTAGAAAAATTGGAGTAATCACAGGAACTAGGGCAGAGTTCGGTCTTATGTATTGGCTAATTAAAGAAATTCAAGAGGATCCTGAACTAGAACTTCAACTTATTGTCACAGGAATGCACCTTTCGCCCGAGTTTGGACTCACCTATCGCGAAATCGAGAACGCTGCAATCCCTATTGCAGCAAAAATCGAAGTAGTTCTATCCTCGGATACGGCAGTTGGCATTTCCAAATCTATGGGTTTGGGAATGATTTCTTTTAGTGAAGCATTTGAACGACTTAACCCTGATATTGTCGTGGTTCTGGGAGACCGATTCGAAATTTTTTCTGCAGCCGCTGCAGCTATGATATCCCAAATTCCGATTGCTCACATTCATGGCGGAGAGGCCACGGAAGGACTAATTGATGAACCTATCCGCCATTCGATATCTAAGATGGCTCATTTGCACTTTACGGCTACCGAAACTTATAGAAAAAGAGTCATTCAGTTAGGGGAATCTCCTGAACGCGTTTTTAATACAGGAACTCCTGGATTGGACAATATTACCAAACTGCAGCTACTGAATCGGCAGGAACTGGAACAGTCCCTCAACTTTAAACTTGGATCCCCAACCTTTTTGGTAACATTCCACCCAGTAACCTTGGAAGCAGATACTGCTTCCTCTCAATTCGAAGAGCTTCTAGCTGCTATTGATCATTTTCCGGCCGCAAAAGTTATTTTCACCAAACCTAATGCGGACACCTTTGGACGAAGCATTATTACTTTGATTGATAACTATGTAAAGCAAAATCCTGAAAAGGCTGTTGAATTCATTTCCTTGGGCCAACTTAGGTATTTATCTGCATTATCCCATGTAGATATTGTTATCGGGAATTCCTCTAGCGGACTTACCGAAGCCCCCACCTTTAAAGTGCCAACAATTAATATCGGGGATCGACAGAGAGGTCGAATAAAAGCAGCTTCTGTAATTGATGCAAACCCTAAACAGTTAGAAATAGTTGAAGCTATCAACAAGGCACTCAGTGAAAGCTTTCAACAAATCCTACCCTCTGTAATGAATCCTTATGGGGAGGGGGGAGCATCCTGGAAAATCAAAAATATTATAAAGAGTTTTAATCTTGAAGATATTCTCAAAAAATCTTTCCACGACCTAAACTAATGAGGGCATTTTTTATAGGTACAGTCGATTTTTCTAAAAACCTACTTTTGACTACTTTGGAATTAGGGGAGGTAGAAATAGTAGGAATAGGGACTAAATCAAAATCCACATTTAATACTGACCATTCAGACTTGTCTGATTTGGCAATTGCAAATGGTATTCCTTACAAGTATATAAATGACATAAATGCGCCCCACATCACTGAATGGATAGCCTCCCTGAAGCCTGACGTAATATTTTGCTTTGGTTGGTCTTCTTTAATTAAAGCCCCCCTATTGAAACTAGCAAGAAAGGGAGTGATCGGATATCACCCTGCCAAACTTCCCAAAAATCGAGGGAGACACCCGGTTATCTGGGCTCTGGCGTTAGGGCTCGACAAAACGGCGTCTACCTTTTTTAAAATGGATGAAGGTGCAGATTCAGGTGATATAGTTTCCCAAAAGGATGTGAACATCGAGCCCTCCGATAATGCGCAAACTTTATATAATAAATTAATTGCCACCGCCCAACAGCAGTCTAAAGAATGGATTCCTTTAATGGCACAAAATAAGCTGAACTTAACTCCACAAGATAACTCAAATACTAATTATTGGAGAAAAAGGGGCAAAAAAGACGGCGAAATCGATTTCAGAATGAGCACTCAGACAATTTACAACTTAACAAGAGCATTGACAAAGCCTTATGTTGGGGCACATGTAATTTTCCAATCTAAAGAATTTAAAGTTTGGTCCTGTGAGATCGGACCAAATTTTGCTCCTAATTTGGAACCTGGCAAAGTATTAGAGGTTTCAGAAAAAGGAATATTAGTTAAAACTGCAGATAGCAGTATATATCTACTCAACCATGAAATTGATGTCACAATAAACGAAGGAGATTATTTCGAATGAGTAAAAAAATAATAATCATATCCGCCCACCCCGATGACGAAATACTCGGTGCGGGGGGTACTTTAGTTCGACATTACTTGGCAGGAGATGAAATAGGTTGGCTTATAGCCACAAAGATCACTGAGCAACAAGGCTTTTCAAAGGAGCGTTGTATAAAAAGGCAAGAAGAAATTGAAAAAGTAGAATCAGCCTTAAAAATAATCAGAACCTATCAACTTGGGTATCCCACAATGACACTTGATACAAGAGATTTGCAAAAGTTAATTCCAAAAATAGCTGAAATATTCCATGATTTTAAACCCGAACGAATTTATTGTGTAAACCGCTCTGATTCCCACTCCGACCATCGCATTCTATTTGATGCAGTAATGGCTTGTACGAAGTCCTTTCGCTATCCCTATATCAGGGAAGTTTTGATGTATGAGTGCATTTCAGAAACAGAGTTTGCCCCTGCCTTGCCTGAGAAAGCCTTTATACCCAATTGTTTTGTTGACATATCTGAACAGCTTGAGAAAAAATTAGAACTCATGCGCATTTACAGTTCAGAATTAGGTGAACATCCCTTCCCCAGGTCTGAAAAAAATATTGAGGCACTTGCAACTTTCAGAGGAGCTACTGCAGGAGTAAAGTATGCTGAAGCCTTCCAAGTCCTGAAATCCCTACGCCTTGAGGAATTATAAAGAACATCTGATACCCAGTGGAGCGCCAATCAAACAGGCCTTATCCCAGCTCAACACCCTGGCTGCGGATGCCATCCTCTTCGTGGTGGATGAAGCAGGCCGGCTCGTCGGCAGCCTTACGGACGGAGATGTCCGGCGCGGGTTGATCCGGAACCTGAGCACTGAAAACCCGGTCGATGATTTTATACAACCTGACCCCAAATACATCCGGAAAGGCCAATACTGTATTGAAGACATCATCGAACTGAGGCGCCGGCAGTTCAGGATCATCCCCGTACTTGATGGGGATAACCGCATTATCAACGTCATCAACTTCCGCTACCTGCGTTCCTATCTGCCGCTTGACGCCATCATCATGGCAGGCGGGCGAGGTTCCCGCTTGCGCCCTATGACCGATACTGTGCCTAAACCACTCCTAAAAATTGGCGACAAGCCTATAATCGAACACAATATCGACCGGCTTGCCCAGTTTGGCGTGGATGATTTCTGGATTTCGCTGCGCCACCTGGGCGAACAGGTAGAAACCTATCTGGGCGACGGCCGCGCCAAAGGAGTACAGATTCAATACATCTGGGAAGATGAGCCGCTCGGGACTATAGGCGCCGTCAGCAAAATTGAAAACTTACAGCACGATTATGTGTTAGTGACCAACTCGGATATACTGACCACACTGGATTACGAGGATTTCTTCCTGGATTTCCTGGAAAAGGACGCAGATATGGCAGTAGCCACTATCCCCTATGCTGTAGATATACCCTACGCGGTTTTGGAGACGTCCAATCATCATGTGCTGTCGTTTAAAGAAAAGCCAACGTACACCTACTATTCCAATGCCGGTATCTACCTGATCAAACGAGAATTGCTGGAGCATATCCCCCGAAATACCTGCTTCGATAGCACCGACCTGATGCAACGCCTCCTGGAATCCGGAAAACGGCTCATCTCCTACCCTATGCGGCAGTACTGGTTGGATATCGGGAAGCCAGAGGATTTTGAAAAGGCGCAGGAAGATATCAGGCATTTAGACTTATGAAACCTTTAGTGGTCATTCCGGCAAGAGGTGGGTCTAAAGGCATACCACGCAAAAACATTAAAAAATTAGGTGAAAAACCTCTAATTCAATATACGATTGAAGCGGCCCGGCAGGTATTTGATGATGAACTGATATGTGTATCTACCGATGACCCGGAGATAAAAGAAGTCGTAGAAACTCTAGGGCTTGTTGTGCCTTTCCTTCGGCCAGCAGAACTGGCAACCGATGATGCGGGTACTTATGAAGTCCTATTGCATGCAGTTGATTTTTACGAGAAAGAAAAAAATAATTATCCTGATACCCTTATCCTTCTGCAAGTGACGAGCCCTTTCAGAACGAAACGGCATATTAAAGAGGCACTAGATCTTTTCGATAAGGATTGCGAAATGGTCGTTTCTGTTAAGGAAACCAAATCCAATCCATACTATGTGCTTAGAGAGGAGGATGAGGATGGTTGGTTGGTTAAGTCCAAAGAAGGGAACTTTACTCGGCGCCAGGATTGCCCTAAAGTTTGGGAGGTAAATGGCGCCATATACATTATAAATATTGCCACTTTGAAAAAGACGCCTCCTCACCAAATGGCAAAAGTGCGTAAATATGTAATGGATGAGAGGAGTTCGCATGATATTGATAGTCAGTTTGATTGGGCTTTGGCAAAAGTGTTGCTGGAAAATTAAATGAAGCATCTCTTCACCGTTCATTCTCCTATTACTTTTTTATGTGCTTACGGAGTCATTCAAAAAGAGCAGATACCAGAAGAAAAAGTAATTATCCTTGCTTCCGGTTACAAAGTGCCATTTGAAATTGGCCGGGTCGTGCCAGCCTTTCAGGATACTCAACGGAGCATTTGGAGTAAAATAGTCAACTGGAATGTGCCTAATGCTTATGATCAATACATAAGCTACCTGACAAAAGGAGAATGCTTTATTGCCTATATTGATTTAATGCACGCTTATCAACGGATTTTGGTTACACATCCTAACTGCAAACAGTTTCATTTTATAGAGGAGGGGACTGCGAGCTATGTATTGGGTACAACCTTTGAAACATTGAGTTATATGGCAGCAGATTCTGAGTTCAGACATAAAAACACTTCTTCATTTTTCAAAAGTTTGATGCGTGTGCTGCGAGGCCACAGTCTTAGAGTTTTGAGTTTGCCCTACCAAGCTCACGCATATGCACATTTCAACAATATAAAATTTTATACTTTTTCCGAATTTTGCTACCCGGGAGTCGCTAAGGAAAAAAAATCCGTTGTAAGGTTTGACTCGGCAGATCAGGGAATTGGGAAAATGACCAATGGGCTACAGATTAATCATGCTGTTATTTGGGTTGAAGAGTCTTATCCCCAAGTATACGGGGTTGAAAAAGCGGACTATGAGCAGGCATTAGTAAAATCTGTTACTTATCTACAGGAATTGTACCCTTCTTATAAACACTATGTTAAATTAAGGCCTAAACAGCTAAAGGAAACTTCAGCTATGCTTAAAGTATTACATAAGCAAGGTCAAAAACATACCATTCTAAATGAAGATATAATGATTGAACCTCTATTGATCCAAAGCACAGCTTGCATAACGATAGGTTGTGTGTCTTCTGTGTTGTTTTATGCTTCTATATACGGACATACTGCTTTGTCCTTTTATGATTTGATTGTTAAGAAGCCGAGGTCAATTTTTGATGATTTGGGTGTTTATTGGAAAAATGTAGATAGAATCTCAAAAGAACAGTAGCATGAATATATGCTTCTTCTTAGGAAAGCCAGTGGAACCCACCAAAGGAGGCGTTCAGCGGATAACGCATGTACTTGGCGCTGAATTATCCTCTCTTAAGCATTCTGTTGTTTTTTTATCAATAAACAACTCCAAAAGCACGGTAAGCGGCCAGAAAGAAAAGCAGTTTTATTTACCAGATGAAACCGTAAATAGCCGTGAAAATAAAAATGCCTTAGTAGCGTTTGTCAAGAAGTTTGATATTGATATATTCGTTAATCAAGCCGGCGTTTACGCCGATGTTATAGATTTAGTGCGTGAAGTAAAAAACTTAAAAGTCCAACTTATAACCGTTCATCACAATTGTATTGCTTGTCTGCACAAAATGTACAAAGACATTGTGATGTCCAATCGAAAAGATTCTTTCCTCTGGAATATTTTAAATCCGCTGCCTATTTGGGGAGTATTGAGTTCCCTGAGTAGGCAAAAGTATCGAAGGCTATTTTTGTCCGCGATTGAAAAGTCGGACATTGTTGTTCTTTATTTTCAAGAGTTTGTAGAAGAATTAGCATCTTTAACAGGAAATACCTTTGATGCAAGTAAAGTTCGAACAATAGCTAACCCATCTTCATTTGATGCTGATAAAACATCTTTACAGCACAAGAAGAAGCAAATAGTTTATGTTGGCAGGATTGTTTTAACGCAAAAGAGAATTGACAGGCTTTTAAGAGTATGGCATATTTTACACGATAAGTATTTGGATTACAGTTTCGATATAGTGGGTGAGGGTTCTTATTTAACATCAGTTAAGGAATACTTAGAAAAAAATAGCCTGCATCGCATACATGTGCATGGAAGGCAAGACCCGGTACCCTATTTAAAGCACGCTCAAATTTTCACGTTGACCTCTGATTTTGAAGGTTATGGAATGGTTTTGATGGAAGCCCAAGCCTTCGGTGCAATACCAATATCGTTTAGGTGTTTTTCTGCAATCGACGAAGTTATTTTACACAATAAAACAGGTTTTATTATTGATAACTTTGATGAAGATCATTATCTCCGAGCAGTAAATTACCTCATCGCCGAAGAGTCGGTCAGAAATAAGATGATGCAGGATGGCCTTGAACATGTAAATAAGTTCAATGTAAAGGATATTACCTATCAATGGATACAGTTGTTCTCAGAATTAAGCTCAGGTAATTGAGTCATAATACCCATTCACTGGGCTGTACAAATTATTAAATATAATATAAAAATCATTGTCATTGCCTAGAACGAAAACGGCTCATTTGATTATTTCAGGCTTTTTTATACCCGGTATTACTTTCTGGGCTTTTTTGAAGCGTAAGCAAAGGAGCTGGTTTATTTTATTCTTTTTAATAATAATTTATGGGTCGACACTTTATATAAATAAATCCAATGACAGTTACGCCCACCTTCAGCACATGGACTTTTCCTATAGAAATATGCCCTTCGAGTTGTTTTGGGAAGATTTAGTTTCTATTTTCCAATTGCAAGGAAGTTCAAGTGGTTACAAAGAGCCCTTTATTCATATTTTGTCCTATTTATTAGGATCTGTATTTCATCTAACGGGGCTGTATTTTGTTATCGTATCCGCTGTATACGGCTACTTTTTTTCAAAATCAGTGTTTCTTGTTCTGCATCACACCAATCTCTTTAAAAAAATCTGGATTTTTTGGGGATTCACTTTGGTGTTTTTGCTAATCCGTAATATTGAAGGGCTACAAGCGGTAAGAATGTGGACCGGCATGTGGATTTTATTTTACGCCACCTTTAGATATGTGGAAACAAAAGATTGGAAGTATTTACTCTTAACGCTCGGTGCACCTTTTATGCATTTAAGCTTTCTAGCTATTCTTCCTGCGGTTATTCCTGTTTTACTTTTCCGGGTCCTGAATACCCGAATTATGGCCATTGTTTTTATCCTGTCCTTTATAGTTAATACTGGGAATATAAGCAATACTCTTAAAGAAAAAATAACTACTACAACCGAATTTACGAATAAATGGTCGAAGGGCTACGAACTAGAAGAAAAAAGAGGGTTTCAGGATAGGATAGAAGCACAAACTCAGTCAAAATATGAAAATAGATGGTACAAGGACTATTTAGGCCTTGGAATACAGAATTACACTTTAACCCTCTTTATTTGTATATTGGTGTTATTCAACATATTCCCTGGAATTATGAGTTTAATCCAGCGTCAGTTATTTTCAGTTGGCCTTTCGCTCCTTACCCTTGCTAATTTAACCTGGTTCAATTCGGCCCTGAGTGGTAGGTCTCAGGAAATAGGTATGTTGTTTGTACTCGCAGCATTTGTACTCCTGCTGCAAACGGAAAGGTTCAATATTGACTACTGGCGTAAAATGCCATTATTGCGATTTGCTTGTGGAAGTTGCGTGATACTCTGGATACCCTTTATTATAGCTAAGCTATCAACTAATCTGGATAATCTAAGTGTATATGCACTTATGCTCCCACCAGTCGTTTGGGTCGAATCGAGTGTGAATTATTCTGTAAAAGAGCTGCTACGTTTTATATTCCGGGTTTGATGGTCATCAAATGCGATATGTACAAGCCTTAGATTTGAAAGGAAATTATTATCCACTGGCGAAACAGAAAGTAATCCCACATCCACGTTTACGAAAGTAATTTTCCGATAGTATCCCTTTTTTCTTCCCAAGAAAGTTTTCTATGATAAATAACAAAACCATTGCCGTCGTCGTCCCAGCTTATAACGAGGAATCCCAAATTGGTATGGTCATTGAGACTATGCCGGAATTTGTCGACCGCATCGTGATCGTCAATGATTGCTCAACGGATACAACGGCCGACAAAGTAAAAGAGTACATTATTCGTTCTCCGGTGGAGGAAGTGGTAGTGATCAAGGACCAACTGAAAAAAAAGCCGACTCCCACTATTTACAACCCGGCAGAGATCATCGTTTATGAGCAGAACCTCGCAGAACGAAAAAGGTTCACGCCCGCTGAAATTTTTAATTCCAGACAGGAGCAGGACCGCATCATCCTCATCAACCACACTCGAAACGGAGGGGTAGGCGCCTCCATTGCCACCGGTTACAAATGGTGCAAAGACCATGGCATCGACTGCACTGCCGTCATGGCTGGCGATGGCCAGATGGATCCCGCCGAACTGGAAAGTATTTGTCGACCGGTAGTCGAAGAAGGGATCGACTACGTTAAAGGTAACCGGCTCATCCACCGCAGCTCCTGGCTGGTGATCCCTCGGGTACGCTATTTCGGCAACTCGATCCTTTCTATCCTCACCAAAATTGCCTCGGGCTACTGGCACGTGTCGGATACACAGACCGGTTATACCGCCATATCCCAAAGTGCCCTTAATGCTATTTGTTTGTATGATATTTACCGCAGTTACGGCATGCCGAACGATATGCTGGTGAAACTCAATATTGCTTTTTGTACCCTGAGGGAGGTAGAAATCAAACCAGTGTATAATGTAGGTGAAAACTCCAAAATGAAAATTTTAAAAGTCGTACCACGAGTATCATGGTTGTTGATCAAATCTTTTTTTAAGCGGCTGTGGATTAAATACTTGTTTCGCGATTTTCATCCGCTGTTTATATTGTATAACCTAAGTTTTTTGCTTGGTATACTGGCATTAATGTATGGAGGGAAAATAGCGTATTTGAAGCTTTGGAATATCCGGGAAGTGGATGATGCTACAATCCTTGCCTTTATGTTTCTATTTACAAGTGCTTTTCAATCATTACTTTTTGCCATGTGGATGGATATTCAGGATAATGAAAGATTAAACAAATAAAAAATGGCTGCTCTCATAACTGACAAAAACAAGTACACAAAAAAGCTCCATGGCTTTTTTGTAAATGGTTTCCTTAATAAATTTTTTTACCTTTTCAATAAAACAGATGGAAACACTTTGCTTGATGCAGGTTGCGGAGAAGGAGCTATTTTGAATTATTTGAATCAAAGAACAAAAATCCCTAAGGAATGCCATGGAATTGACTTTAACCCTCAAGAAATTGAAATGGCAAAATCAAACATCTCTTTTTGTCATTTGCAAGTAGCTTCAATTTACAATCTTCCGTTTCCAGATAAAAGTTTCGATATTGTAATTTGTACAGAAGTTCTTGAACATTTGCATCACCCGGAGGAAGCTCTTTGCGAATTAAAACGAATTTCTGCCAAATACGTAATCCTTTCTGTACCTAGAGAGCCCTTATGGCGTATTTTAAATATGGTGCGTTTTAAGTACCTCTCCCAATTTGGTAATACTCCTGATCATAAAAATCATTGGAGCAAAAAGCATTTCCAAAAGTTTGTTAAAAGCAAATTCGACATCATAGAAACAAGTTCTCCGATACCATGGACCTTAGTTTTATGCCAAGTCAAGAATAACTAAATATTTGATAAATCCAAATGAAAAACGCAGGAAAAATATTTATTTACGTTTCTCTCGCTTTTCTGATTTATTATCTTTACAAAAAGAATTTTCTTCAATATCCAACGGTTTCTTCCTTAACAATTCTTTCGTTTTCAATTGTTTTTCTCATCATTGGTTTTCTATTTAGCGTACTTCAATGGCAAGCATTATTACTATTAAATGGGTGCCAGCTTTGCATAAAAAAATCTTTAATCAGTTTTGGGCTAACCATTTTTGGAAAATACATTCCCGGCAAGCTGTGGATGATTGTAGGTAGAGCAACCTACGTTGCACAAGCCACGAAGTTTTCAATCAGCCAACTTTCTCTAATTTCTTTACAATCTCAGTTTGTCACCCTATGGGCTGGATTACTTTTAGGTATTATTGGTGTACTACTAATGGGAGGGAAAATCAGTTGGGGTTGGATAATATTCCTACTTTGGACATGTCTTTCATTTGTTACATTTTCCAAATATTTGAATACCTTAACCGCTAATACTTTAAGTGCTATTCTAAAAAAGAAAATAGTTATCCCTTTTTTGTCTTTCTTTCAAATTGCAAAAATCTTACCGCTTTTTTTTATTACTTGGATAAGCTGGATCGTCGGATTTTACCTATTGGTGGTATCGATAGCTCCTGAAAATCCTGGCTTAATAGTGGGTTTTATTTTCCCATTGGCAAGCTGCTTAGGGATACTGGCTATCATAGCTCCTGGAGGACTAGGGATAAGGGAGGGTGTTATCACTTCTTTTCTAAGCATGTCAGGGATGTCTTTAGAGGTGAGCGTAATGATTTCGGCAGTCCAAAGAATGTGGTTTTTATTCGGGGAATCGACATTTTTTTTAATTGGTTTCCTGTTGAACGACTTTAGGCTATCTCTATCTCTTAAGCATGAATAAAATTGCCTTTACAATTGATCTGGATGACTGGTATTACACACCACTCATAGCCGGCGCTAATTTCTCCCATTACCCCACCGTAGAAGCTTTTTTTGCCAATTGGAATCAACGTTTTGATTACGTTACAACACCAAGTTTTCGTTTATTTGAATTGTTGAAAAATTATAATGTCAAAGCTACCTTTTTTATCATTGCTGACATGGTAGACCGGTACCCTGAATTAATGCAAGCCCTTAAAGACTCCGGGCATGAAATAGCACACCACAGCCTGCACCACACCATACCGTACAATACCAAGACCAAGGAACAAACCCAGAGTACCCAGGAATGGGAGACTGAACTTGTCAAGGCAAAACAAATATTAGAAACACATTTCGCCAGAGAAATTGTTGGCTATCGCGCTCCGGGAGCTTATTTCGCGGATTGGATGGTTCCGGTATTGATCCGCAACGGATTTGAATATGACTCCTCTCTTGTAAGCAACTCTGTATACAATAAGTCTAATCGCCCATTAAGCCATTTTCCCAAAACGCCATTTTATCTGAATGCCGATTTTGAAGAAACAGAAGCAAAAGAAAATTCCATTTTTGAGATCCCCTGGGTGAGCTGTAAAGTTGGCCCTTATCATCTACCGGGCGGTGGCGCTTTCTTTTTCAGGCTGTTTGGCGCCAGGTATTTTATCAAAATGCTTACAAGCCATCTGAAGCAGGGTGACGGCGTTTTTTATATTCACTCCCTTGACCTTTCAAATGAAAAGTTCCCAATGTCTAATTTTCGGCACAGGCCATTTTATTGGGTCAATAAAGGAGATTATACTTTAAGGCAACTGGAGAAATTCCTTGCAGCCTTCAAGGGAAATTTTTGTGCCTGCCGGGATTTATTGCCCACCAAATAAGTTTTTCATCGATTATGCCAAAACTTAGCATCACCTATAAGATACTAAAAAAACTGGGTATACATCTGTCGCCTGTTAAATATGGAGAAATAAACCCATTTGAATTGCTCGGCAAGGCAATCAGGCTTTGGAAAAATGAGATACTGCAAATGCTGGCAAAGAGTAGTGTAATCATTATCCCGGCTCCTTTGGCTGTCAGGGTCTTAAGGCCCATGCTTCATCGTTGGCGGGGGGTGAAGGTGGGTAGAAATGTATCCATAGACCAAGAAGTCATTTTTGATAGCGTCTACCCAGAAAAAATCCACTTAGCAGATGGGTGTATAATCGCCAATGGTGTACAAATTATTGTGCATAAGAGAGATTTTTCTGATTACAAAGAAGGAGATAATGTTAACGATTTGGGATATATTATTACAGACACCTACGTGGGGAGAGGGGCTACGATTGGTATCGGGGCGATCATTCTCGGTGGGATTACAATTGGTGATGGAGCGGTAGTCGCCGCAGGCGCTTTAGTGACGAAAGATGTTGAACCATACACTTTGGTAGCAGGAGTACCCGCAAAGCTAATACGTAAATTTTGACAATGAGAAAGATAAAAAGGCATAGCAGTGCTTTTTTAAGCTATTCCACTTTGAGGCAGTTTTGGTTAATTTTTGGAGCTGCTATATTTATAAGAGCTATCGCTTGTATCTTTTTAATCCACACCCGAGGCGTATTGACAATAGCAGACCCTGCAGATTACATCCAGTATGCTCAGTATATTTTAGACCAGGGAGTATTCGTGTTAAATATAGAGGGGCTCAGAGCTCATGCTGGCCCAGGGTATCCACTTCTTGTGGCATTAAATTTTATTATTGCAGGAGACAACTCTTATTGGTTCGCATTATTATTGAATATCATATTCAGTTCTATTGCAGTTCCAATTGTATATTTCATTGGAAGAAAGTTTTTAAAACATGAATGGGCATTTCTTGCCACGCTTTGGTACTTGGTGTACGTACCGCAGATATGGCAGGTCCAATTCTTAGGAAAGGAAAACATAGTATTTGGGCTTTTTACCTTGTGTATTTATGCGCTGATCATACTTGACCAAGCAAAAAGGATAGATTGGAAGTGGATATTGGTGTTTTCGATTTCTTATTTTTACCTGATACATAGTGATGAGCGGTATTTCTTTTACCTACCCTTCTTTTTGATTTTCCTCCTTTGGGGCAAAAGCACCTGGCAAACAAACTTCAAAAAGGCGAGCTGGTTAACTGTAGCTATTTTTTTGTTGATGGTACCGTGGACTTATCGCAACTATTTAGTTTTTAAACGCCCTGTCATTTTAACTGAACGCACGGCCAAGTTTACAGATAAGCTGTTGGGATATGAAGCTCCTCCCAATCCGTATAGAAACAGATGGCTTTTATTTCAGCCTGGAACGCCGGAAGGCAATGCATATTACTTGAGTGCTGCAGACTCTATAGCCAACGGTTTGCAGCCTACTCATCCAAGAGCAAACGGCTATGTGCTTATGTACCTGAAAAAAGGCATATCCGAAGGAAACTATCCAAAAGCTTATTCTCCGCTAGAGGAAAAGTGGTCTTATTTTACCGAATTCTGGCGCCCGGCAAGATTCCAGTCGGGCTTTTATGGCCATGGGTTTCGGTATTTTGAGAAATGGAATCCGGATAGATGGATCTTTAGCGTGTTGCAATATGGGGTTTTATTGCCCTTTTTAGTATTGGGTGTATATGTAGGGATGAAAAGGATGGATCGGGTTGCCCTATTTCTATCTGCAATAATTTTTATACACTGTATTATTCACGTAATCCTAGCAAACAATGCTTTTGAACGCTATCGGCTTCCGATAGACCCCTTTATCATTTTATTGGCTTTCCTGGGGCTATCTGTACTATACCTGCAAAATAAGCACCTGACGGGGAATTCACCCCAGCCATGATCAAAGCAGCAATTCGTTCTACCTTAGGCTATTTAAAAAACATTCCCGGGTTTACCACAAACCGGCGCATTGTGGTTCTAGAATCGGATGATTGGGGGTCCGTGCGCATGCCGTCGAAAAGCGCCTTTGCTATCCTGAAGAAGAAGGGCTATGACATAGATAGCGATGCTTATTGTCTTTATGATACCTTAGCCACAGAGAAAGACCTGACAAGGTTGTTTGAACTCTTGTTAAAATATAAAGATGCAAATGGAAATCATCCCATCATAACAGCTAATGCGGTTGTAGCAAACCCCAATTTCGCCCAGATTAGAGCCGACGAGTTCGAACGGTATAGCTATGAACTCTTCACCGAAACGCTTAAATCCTATCCGAATTGCGAGCGCTCCTTTGAACTATGGCAGAAGGGGAGAGCAGAGGGTTTATTTCATCCCCAATTCCATGGTAGAGAGCATTTAAATGTCAGGTTATGGATGAAAGCGCTGAAGATGGGGTTAAAACCTGCCCTTGATACCTTTGAGCTAAACATGTTTGCTGTCAATAGCGATGAAACGCTAGGTAATAGAGACAACTATATGGCCGCTTTTGACTTTTATGATAAACTGCATGAACAAGAGGTGCTGGCTATAGTAGAAGAGGGCATGAGGTTGTTCAAAAATATTCATGGCTACGCTTCAAAGACTTTTATTGCACCTTGTTATACATGGAGCAACAGCGTCGAAAAAAAAATGGCCGAATTAGGGGTTGAGTCTGTCCAAGGAATTGTAAAAAGAAAAGTACCTAAGGGTAATAAGTCAAGTAGGTACAGGACAGTTTATAATTATATGGGGAAAAAAAACAAGTATGGTCAACATTACTTAATGCGCAATGCTTTTATGGAAGCGAGCCATAACAAAAATTGGGGAGCGGACTACTGCTTAAAAAGTGTTGAACAAGCTTTCAAATTAAATAAACCAGCGATCATCAGCTCTCACCGGGTTAACTTCCTAGGTTCTTTAGAGGAAAGAAATCAGGTATATAATTTCAAAGAGTTTGAGAAAATTTTTAGCACAATTTTAAAGAAGTGGCCCTCCACGGAATTTATGAGTTCCGACGAATTGGGCCGCATCATGGGAAGCAAATAATATCGTGATAAAGACCAAGCCGCAATTGAGGTATTATTTGGAGCAAGACAGAATTGCATTGAAAAGGAAGAAACCTACTCTTAAGTCCAGGTTGATCAGTTTTTTTTTCCCTGATCACATTTACAGGTTTCAGCGTACATTACGGCATGCCGAGTATTATCATAATAAAAGGAAAACACTATTGACGCTTCCCTTTTATGCTTATTACTTTATCC
Organism: Candidatus Brocadia sp. WS118; assembly: GCA_007618135.1. Classification (GTDB taxonomy): domain Bacteria; phylum Planctomycetota; class Brocadiia; order Brocadiales; family Brocadiaceae; genus Brocadia. The sequence goes on from PHFX01000162.1 coordinate 36,050, forward strand.
GGTACAAGCGAGAGGGGCTTCGATTGGGATTTTCAATCCCGTTAAATGTGTTTGGGCCAGGTTTGGCTATTGTGCATATAGGTACTATCGTTATCAACCCGCAGGCGAGAATAGGAGCTAATTGCCGAATTCACGTTTGCACAAATATTGGCACCTCAACAGGTAGTGCTGTAGCACCCATTATTGGCGATAATGTTTACATTGCTCCAGGTGTTAAGATTTATGGTGAAATCACAATTTGTAATAATGTAGCCTTTGCAGCAAATGCAGCAGTTTCAAAAAGTATTTCTGAGGAGAATTGTCTATACGGTGGAGTCCCGGCAAAGAAGATTGCAGGAATAGATATGAAGAAACTCTTAAAACATTTATGAGTATCTAACTTAGTACATTAGTACAACTTTTAAACCTTGACCAGCCAGCACACTAAAATCTGCTTAATCATTCATTCACTAGGGCCGGGTGGCATGGAGCGGGTGATGGTCACCTTAGCCAATCAGTTTATTAATAAGGCAAATACAACTGTAGACATAGCCCTTTGTGGCCGGAACCGCGATGTATTTTACAAGTTACATGAAAATATTCAGGCACATTATCCCTCCTTTGTTTTTAATAATAAGTATCGAATATGGCATACCATCAAAACGCTTGTTTTTCTGAGGGAAAAAGTCCTGGCACTAAAACCTGATACTGTTCTGGTTTTTGGTGAAATGTGGAATAACTTAGCCCTACTCGCGCTATTGGGCCTTGAAATACCCGTTTTTGTGTCGGATCGAAGTACTCCTGGAAAGAACCTGGGAGGGCCCCATAATCTTTTAAGAAAAATTTTATACCCAACTGCGTCTGGATACATTGCTCAAACCCAGATAGCAGCTGATTTGGCTCTGAAGAAAAAATGGAATGGCAATATTGCAGTTATTGGCAATCCCATATTGCCATTTCAATCAAATAGCGAAAGGAGGAAAGAAAAAATAGTGCTTTCTGTTGGAAGATTGATAAACACAAAGCACTATGATGAGTTAATAAAATTATTTGTTGCCTTGGACCATCCTGAATGGAAGCTGATCATTGTCGGAGGAAATGCGAAAAAACAAAAGAACCTAGAGAAGCTTAAGCAGCTAATAGTTGAATATAAAGCTGAACACAGAGTTTTTTTAGAAGGAACTCAACCAGATGTCGCCAGTTACTACCAAAAAAGCTCGATTTTTGCCCTCACATCTAGTTCTGAAGGTTTTCCCAACGTAGTTGGAGAAGCCTTATCCGCAGGATTGCCGGTAGTCTCATTCGATTGTGTAGCTGGCCCTAAAGAAATGATCGAAGAAGGGAAAAATGGTTTTTTGGTTCCCATCCTCGATTTCAAAAAATTTCAAAAGAGGCTGGAACAGCTTATGACAGATGATGTTCTTCTAGAACGCATGGCAAAATATGCTCCCAAAAGCATAGAAAAGTTTTCCGCAAAGCAAATATCCAATCGCTTTTTAAATTTCATCACAACAAAAGGTGAAAATAATAATTAATACTGCTCACCAACGCTTCGGTGGTGCCATACAAGTCGCCCTATCCTTCATTTACGAATGTCGAAATTTCCCTGAACATGAATATCACGTTTTGCTGGGGCAAGGCGTGAGTGAATTTCTAAAAAAACAGGATTTCCCAAATAACTTCTTTTTTTACGACTTTGATTTTGGGATCATTAGTTTTAATATTATAAAAAATATTCAAGCCACACTAGGTCCATTGGAGAAACAAATAAAGCCTGATGTCATTATTTCTACATCAGGACCTACCTACTTTCACTCCAAAGCGCCACAAATCATAGGTTTTAATTTACCCTTGTACATTTATCCGGAGTCGCCGTTTATCCAAAACTTGCGATGGAGAAAAAGGCTTAAATTGTGGTTGAAAAAACAAGTGCACTTTTATTATTTTAAAAGGGATGGATCAGCTTATGTAACGCAAACTGATGATGTCAATCAGCGCGTACGTAGGGCGCTCGGGATCGAAAATGTTTATACTATTACCAATACCCACAGCAATTTTTATACTGAGAACTTGCAATATCCAAATCGACTTGGGGAGAAAAAAGAAGGAGAAATCCGTTTGTTGACAGTCAGTTCATATTATCCACACAAAAACTTAGAGATCATTCCAAAAGTTTTGAAGGAACTGAGAAATAGAGGGCTGGAAAACATTCGTTTCATTTTAACACTCAAAGAACAAGATTTCACTAGGAATGTTAAGGGTTTTCCTGGAATCATCAATGTAGGCCCTTTACCGCCACAGGAATGCCCTTCACTATACAGAGAATGCGATGTGATGTTTTTGCCTACCCTTGCCGAGTGTTTTTCTGCTTCTTATCCAGAAGCAATGGTTATGGGAAAGCCGATCATAACAACTGATTTAGGGTTTTCAAGGAGCATCTGCGGGGATGCAGCCATATATTTCAAACCGCAGCAAGCTAGTTCTGCAGCAGATGCAATAGAAAAATTGCTGAAAGATTCTACACTGTATAAAAAACTTGTAATTAGAGGCAAGAAAAGATTAAAAGCATTCGATTCTCCTGAACAACGGACTCGAAAGTACTTGGACCTTTGCCAACGATTTGCGTTGGAAAGGCAAGATTAAGAAAAAAAACAGATGTGAAAAAACTAATCTTCGTCGATCAAGCCACAGGCTATCTGAGCATCGATCTGATGAATGAGTTTGCCAAACAGTACGATGAGATTACTTTGTTGGCGGGAAGCATCAGATTACAAGATGCAGAACTGTCACCAATAGTACAGCGGGTCAAAATAGCCCGCTATAACCGACAAAGTTTTTTACTTAAGTTTATTACCTGGTTGCTCGGATTTGCTCAAATCGCCTATCATATCTTCATTCGAAATAATGAGCACGATATTTTTTTTACAACCAAACCTCCTTTTGCCTATTTTCTGGGTTTAATTACCAGAAAAAAGTTTAGCATTCAGGTCCTCGATGTTTATCCCAACGCACTAAAGCTGTACAATATGAGCGAAGGACACATCATTTATAAAATATGGACCTATCTAAACAAATTTATTTTTAAAAAAGCCTCGAGAATTTATACGATCAGTGGCAAAATGAAGGAATTGCTCCTGGCTTACACGCCCGAGGACAAAATAAAAGTCATTCCGCTTTGGTCAGGGCTTTTAAATCTGAAAAGTGTCCCCCGCGAGCATAACGAATGGGCCATTAGCCAGGGTATACAAAATAAATTTGTCGTTCAATATTCCGGAAATATTGGATACACTCATAACGTAGAAATACTGATCGACCTGGCAAAACAAATGGCTGAAAATAAAAACGCCCATTTTCAAATTATCGGACGGGGAGAAAGATATGATCTAATAAAGGAAAAAGTAGAAGAGGAAAAGTTGGGCAACTGTTCGGTTTTACCTTTTCAACCAGATGAGGTACTGAATCAGTCACTGGCTGCTGCGCACCTGGGCGTGATCTTATTAGATGAAAAGATAGCCCATGTCAGTTTACCCAGCAAAATATACAACTTACAAAAAGTAGGGGTACCCTTGCTTTGTTTCGCTCCGGAAGACTCTGAATTAAGAAATCACATCAATAAATACCAAAATGGGGCTTGCTTCAAAGAGAACGAGATAAGTGATGTGTGCACTTTTATTTTGGATTTATCAAAGGATAAGCCTCGATATGAATGGTTATCCAACAATTCGCGTTCTGCTTCGCAAGAGTTTACAACAGAGAACGCAAAAAAATATGTGGCCGACTTTGTGGAAGATGAATTTTGCATCAATAAATAAATTCGATTCATGAAGACAGCATTAGTTCTCGGCGGTGGTGGCTTTATTGGCGGCCACCTAGGCAAGCGGCTGAAGGAAGAAGGTTTCTATGTTCGGGTTGTTGACATAAAGCCAGAGCATGAATTTTGGAAGCATGAAGAAATTTGCGATGAATACATTCAGGCAGATCTGAGAGATTCTCGGAAAGTTGAATAGATCATGCATGCAAAAGAAGCCTCCGATGGCTTTGACGAAGCCTACCGATAAAAATGGGTATGGTGAAAACATTTAAGTGGATAAATGAGCAAGTGATAAACCCCAAAGTTCTTGAGGATGCGTAAGGTTTTAATCGATAACCTCAAGAATCTATTTGGCTGGCGTGCTAAACAGAAATTAGTCGTATTTGCAGTAGACGACTACGGGAATGTCCGCTTGGGCTCAAAGGTTGCACGACAAAATATGGACCGCCTGGGGCTCAAAGTTTGGAACCGGTTTGATGCTCACGACACCCTGGAAACCAGAGAAGACCTTGAGGCTCTCTATGAAACCTTACATTCGGTAAAAGACAAAAATGGCAGAGCTGCTGTATTCACGCCTTTCGCCTTACCCTGCAACATCGACTTTGAGCGAATTGCACAGGAAAACTATAGCTGTTATCAATACGAACTATTACCAACTACCTACAAGAAACTGAGCGCGATAGACGCCAAAGCATACGACGGCGCATGGCAACTTTGGAAAGAAGGAATTGAGAAAGGATTACTTCGCCCTCAATTTCACGGCAGAGAGCATTTAAACATTAAAGTATTCGAGGAAAAACTGGCAAAAAAAAACCAGGAACTGATGTCCGCTCTTGAAAACCGCTCTTACGCCAGTATCTCCGATACCGGCTATTCTTCTATTGGTTACACTGCTGCTTTTTCCTTTTGGTCACCCGACGAACTCAGCCGCTTCGAAGAAATCTTAATAACCGGACTAGCTGCCTTTAAAAAGGTCTATGGCTACCAAGCTAAGGTTTTTACTCCTCCTGCACGGCAATTTCATTCTTCTTTAGAAGGCGTTTTATGGAATAATGGTGTACAAGCAATTGATAAACCCTTTACGATTAACCGACACCTAGGTTATGGTAAATACCGAAGGGAATTGAACTCTACTAGATTTCAAAAAAACACACAGACTGCCACAATAGTCCGAAATGTTGTATTTGAGCCGACTGATGCGCGAGGAATAGATTGGGTAAACTATACCCTAGAACAAATCGAAGCTGCATTCCGCTGGAATCGCCCGGCCATCATCAGTTCTCACCGCGTAAACTACTGTGGGCATATTGATCCAAGGAACCGGGAGGAAGGGTTGTCTACCCTTAAAACATTGCTTAAAAAGATTGTCCGGCGTTGGCCGGCTATTGAGTTCATTTCGGCAGGGGAATTAGCGAAAATTATTATTGAAGAGAAGCATGTATAAAACAGTAAAATCTGTTTTGGATATTTTAGCGGCTTTCATAATCCTGCTTTTCTTATTTCCTTTATTAATTTTGATCACAGCCATCTTATATTGCCAGAATTCAGGCCAACCCTTTTTCAGGCAGGAGCGTCCCGGTTATCTGGAACGCCCCTTTTTAGTGATCAAATTTAAATCCATGGCTGATAAAAGAGATGTCGCTGGCAACCTCTTACCAGATAACGAACGGATGACCAAATTCGGAATATTCCTCCGGAAAACCTCAATTGATGAATTACCTCAATTATACAATGTGTTGAAAGGAGAAATGAGCATCGTAGGCCCCCGCCCTTTACTCTTTAAATATCTTCCACTCTATTCAGAAAACCAGCGCAGAAGGCACGACGTCAAGCCCGGCATCACCGGCTGGGCCCAGGTCAATGGCAGGAACAGTATCAGCTGGACTAAAAAGCTGGAATACGATGTGTACTATGTAGATCACCAATCCTTTGCCTTTGATATTAAAATTCTCTGGATGACCGTCCTGAAAGTACTCCGGCGAGAAGGTATCAACCAAAGCCCCGAGCGCCCCATGCAACCATTTAATGGCCGGAATTAAAAAAGGATTCCATTGAAGCGCCTTATCTATTTGGGATACTACCTGAGGCAGTTAGACAGGGCAAAGTTTCTTCACTTTTTTCAGCATGCCCGGGCTATTTCGAGGAAAGGTGCATTTGGTATTATTGCAGATGTGGTACAATCCAGCCTGAAATACAATATATCGATATTGGACTATTTTTACTTCAGGTTTTTCGAAAGGGACAAGGCAGATCGAGCCACCTATGCCGGTACCGGGTTTATGTATGAGTACCAACTCAAGATGAATCCACCTTTCTGTCGAAACATCCTCGAAAACAAGATATTGTTCAACCAAGCGTATCGGCAATTCATCCGGCGAATAACCTTTCCTCTTTCTGCTATGCAGGCTGATGAAACTACAGCGAATAAATTACTGGAAAACCCAAGCGGGAAGCTGGTGCTGAAAGGCGCCACCGGGCAAGTAGGCGCGGAGGTGAAAGTGGTAAAAACAAGTGCTTTTACCACGGATAGCCTTATTTCCTTTATGGAAACGAACCATTTCGACCTGGCTGAAGAATTCGTTCTTCAACATCCGAGCCTGATGCAGCTATCTGACACCGGATTAAATACTATTCGCATATTCAGCCAACTCGACAAAAACAATGAAGTCGTCTGGCTGGGCGCCCGGCTACGGATAACCGTCAACTCCGAAGTAGACAACATGGCCGCCGGCAATTTGGCCGCGCCCATTGATATAGCCACCGGTAAGGTTTCCGGGGCCGCAGTTTATAGTGATATAACCAAAAAAGAAGTAGGGAATCATCCAATAACCAAAGCCCCTATAGTAGGTTTTCAGGTTCCATATTGGCAGAAGGCCTTGCAGATGGTCAGGGAGGCCGCCCTGTTACACCCGGAAAACCGTTCTATAGGCTGGGATGTGGCCATTACTTCAGAAGGCCCGGAACTGATCGAAGGCAACCACAACTGGTGCAAATTGCTCTGGCAGCTACCCGTAAAAAAAGGATTGAAGACCGAACTGGAGAAGTATTTATGAAAGAGTTGGTCATCATCGGAGCCGGCAGTGTGGGAGGGCACATCGCTGTCAACTACAAAGAATATGGCCTCCCCTATTCCCTGATAGGATTTCTGGATGATGACCCCAACAAAATAGGGAAAGAGGTATTTGGACTTCCGGTGTTAGGCCCGGTCTCCGATATTCTGGAAATGAAAAACCTGGCCGTTGTCATCGGCATTGCTTTCCCTAGAATTAAAGAAAAGATCATTGCAAATATCAGCCGGAATAAAACTTTAGAATATCCTACAATTGTCTCACCCAAAGCTTGGGTCTCCAAACAAACGAATGTAGGGGAAGGCACAATCATTTATCCGGGTTGCTCTATAAACTATGGCTCCCGGGTAGGAAATTTCGTGGTCATGAATATGAATTGCGCCATCGGCCATGACTGCCAGCTGAGCGACTTTTCCAGTTTTGCGCCGGGTGTTAACTTGGGGGGGCACACTGTGATCGGGAGAGCTGCTGATATCGGAATCGGAGCGGCAACCAAACAGTTTATTACCATTGGTGATAATGCGGTCGTAGGCGGTCAAAGTATGGTCATTCAAAATATTAAAGCCAATGTAAAGGTTGTAGGAGTCCCCGCCAAAGAAATTTAGGTCTTGCGTCCCCTCGCCCACTTCCTCCTCAACCCCTTCACCCACTTCTGGCTCGTCCTTCTCGTCGGGCTTTTTTTATTTTGGCGGAAAAGGAAAAAGGCCGCGCACATCCTTTTTGCCTACGCCGTTTCCTGGCTTTTCCTGATCTCCGTCTCGCCCCTGCCCACCTGGCTGGCCTTTCAGCGGGAAAGCCGCTACCCCGTCCTCCACCAGGTTCCCGACAGCATGCAGGCGCCTCATATCCTGGTGCTTGGCGGAGGGCACAGCATCTCCCCCACCCTACCTCCCAATAATCAACTATCCGATCAGGCGCTTGCCCGTTTGTGTGAAGGCATCCGCCTGTACCGGCAGCGGCCGGGCAGCAAGCTGGCCTGCTCCGGCCATTCTGCTTCCGGGCGGACTACCCAGGGCATCCTCAAAAAAGATACTACTTTGCTAAAAGCCTTTTTGAATAAGGTATTGCACGTAAAAAAACATTATGGATCGAAGGCCTAAGTGCACATAAAATACGTACCTTGTGCAAAAATCCCTGCACTTCGATGATCAAGTATACCCCTGCAAGCGAACGAAAATTATCCCTTTTCCGGACTTCCTTTGAGGGAGGGCTGGACGCCAACAACCGCTGGGCGAGGATGGCGGAGTTGGTGCCTTGGGACGATATGG
>PHFX01000276.1 GCA_007618135.1 Candidatus Brocadia sp. WS118
AATTTCCTGATCATGTGTAATAAACACGGTGGAATCTTCGGGATATAGCCGTTGAGCAATTTCTGTCGCCACTGCGCCTTGTTCCGGAGATACCTGATAAAAAATGATCCTTTTGCCATCCAAGCCATAGGCGATCAGGGGAATAGGGTATTCAGAAGATATGTGCTTTTGAATGAACATTCCCGATGTCTGTAAATTGGAAAAAAAGTCCTGAAGGGTATCGTAAAGCAAGGCATCAGAATAGGAAGGAATGATTACTTGCCCATTGTTCAACTGAAATACCTGTCCATATTTCAATATTTTCGAATATTGCTCTAACTCCCTGCCTTCGTATTGAGCAATCAGCTTTTTTGCTTCCTCCAAAGACAAGGCACATATCTGATAGGTATGTCCCCAAGGGGTAGTTGCTGTATAGATGTTGTTGATATGCATCCTTTTGCAGTTTTAAAGCCTGAAAACTGGATTGATTCACTACTCCTCAAACAAAAAGGCTATAACCTTTTCTTCCAATTTCGCCACGAACCATTGACTACTAAAACAGGCTTAACAATTAAGGCTGTTTTAGATGAAAACGAGTATGAGACTGGAATTAAGGTTCCCGATCAGGAGTTAGCAACAGTAAAACTGGACAAAGAAAGTTTTCATGGCGAATTGAATTATTACATTACACCAAGCAATAATTTTTGAGTAACTTATTTTTGCGCAACCCCTAAGGCTTCGGCCTGGCAATTTTCATTTGTATCGGGATCGTTGACCTTTTTAACAAAACACCATACTCGCCAGAAAGCGTTTTTTGGTAATAATCAGAGGGTTCGCCGGATTTCATTTCCCAATTATATGCGCCCTGGACAGGGCTGTCCACGACCACTCTTTCGTTCATTTGCTTTTCCAGGAAATACGCCAAATCTTCTAAAGTGGCCCCTTCGCCGATCCATATATTGGTATCGGGGTCAACCCTGAGGTGTTTTCCTGCTGATAATTTTGGTTTCAGCTTTTCTTCCTCCAATATTTCAATTGACCATACTTCCTTGATGATGGTTTCTTCTTCGATATGGAATGAATAGATCTCCTGCAGGTTGTTCAAAATGAGGTTGGGGTTATAGGGAAAGCCTTTAACTTCAATTTTCAACATGGGGTTACCCCAGAGCGCACCGGAATCGAACTGATGAGGAGAAATGCCGAGCAATGTGGGCACTATATCGCCCAGTTTGCCGACAAATACATGATAGTTGAAATCATTGGAAAAAGAATGAGATTCTACCTTATTCTTTTTGGAAATTTCCCGGATGGATAATACAGAACTGTATTCTACGGATAAAGGAATAAAAGAATTGTCTGTTGATACGGTGACAACTCTTTGATTGGCCGTCTCTTCCCCCCGCCTCGTGTTCATTATTTCCGCCAGTTCCTGCCTGGTAATCTGCTCAGAGCCCCCTTTCCAGATAACCTTACCATCCGGCGCAATGAGAAAAGCCGTGCGGTAGGTATCATCGATATCAAAGAGCCCTTTGGTTATTCCCTGGTAATCCGTAGCGATGAGACATTGGCGGCCCAGCTTGGCGGCCGCCCGGTTATCGGCTTCGCTCATTGACTGGAACATAGCAATGAAAACCATCCCATCGGTAGTCACCGCCAACTCATCCAACACAGGCAGAATCTGATAAGCCGGTTCCAGCCAGATATTCCAGTAGTAAAAGAAGATGTAGTCGCCTGCGGTTATGTCAGGCGCTTGTGGGGTATTCACCCAGTTGTTTACAAGGATCAGCGGGGCAACGTCTTTATTATTCACTTGAGCGTTTACATTGATGACAAAATAAAATGTCGCAATTAAGACCGGCAGGGCTCTGGAGGAAAATTTCTTATGCATAAATATTAGTTGTTGGGTTGTTAAATTCGGTTTCACTTTGGTAAAAACCAGAACCAGGTGAAACCGAATTTAGTAGAAAAACTCAATATTTTCTATATGCTTTTTAAAACCCACCACAACGCCAATAATAGGAAAAGAAATTGGCCCGGTATACAGGACCAGGAACAGCTGGGTCTATAGGGTCAATTCCAAGTTCTACTTCCATGTTTCCAGCACACCCCGACTCACTGACTACCCTATCAACCATAGTTAAATATGAAGTTCTAATTAAATCGTCTGTTGCAGACGGAGGGTTTCCTCCCCAAAAATAATAAAACAAATCAGCCGCCCAATTTACAGCATCCGAGGCGCAAGCAGCAGCAAGATCATCATCCATACTGTAGGGTACAGTAAATTCCAAAACTAAAGGGACGGCTCTAATCACCTGATTGTTTTCCTTCCATTTTAAATCTAACCTAATGGATGAAGTGCTTATTAAGTCACCACCTGGGGTGATCACATCATTAAAGTTAAATGATTCACAACTTATCCAAGGGCCAAATAAAGGTGGAGATTCTAAGTCTTCAAGATTGTTTTCCCACCAGGCTTCTTCTTCAACCGTAAGATCTACCTTGTTTTTAAATATTTTTAAAATGAAAGAACCTCGTATGTTCTCCTCATGAGGGTCATCTGAGTTCATTAACTCCGCTAGTGTTTCTTGTATAAAGGCTAGTAATGCTTCATTTGCACCAAATTCATCACACAAACTTTTCAAAGAGCCAATTACATCCTGATGCTTCGAAAGAAACTCAAAATCCTCAGGATAAAGATCCTGGGTAGTAAAACCGAGATACCCCTCAAAATAATCCCCAGTTCCTTCCCCATTGCTGCCACTCAGGCCATAGATGCATTCCAGCAGATCCTCGATCTCTGAAGGGCTGAAACTGTTGTTCCCGAAATTGCCGGGTACTGTGGCGCCACTGCCTTGGTCACCGAACCAAGGTAAGGGCGAACCGCTGTTATGGATATCGTGCAGATCTGTCCAAATATCATTCAATTCATTCAAATTAAACCAAGTACAGTCGCACCAATAAAA
>PHFX01000277.1 GCA_007618135.1 Candidatus Brocadia sp. WS118
CCGGATTCTTGACCGCACCGGGCAAATTGACATGGAACTCGGGGAAGGTTTGCCCCCGGATTGTAACCACCTGCTGGAAATTCAAGAAGCGGTGGAAAAGCTCATTCAAATGTATTAGGGGGAATCATGGCCGTGTATATCCTGCACTTCTCGGAGAAGTATCACCACGCCCGGCACTACATCGGATTTTCCACAGACCCCGCAGCCCGCCTCGAAAGGCATGTATCCAGAACCGAACAGCCGCTCATCCGGGCGGTTGTTCAGGCGGGAATCGAAATTGAGATTGCCAGGGTTTGGCCCGAAGCCGACAAGAAATTTGAGCGTCAGTTAAAAAACCAGAAAAATACTTCCCGCTTTTGCCCTGTTTGTCAGTGCCGGGATAAAGTTTCCGCATAACAGTTTCATCTATAAAAAGGAGTTGCTATGCAAACACTTTCGCCGCAAATCGAAGTCGATAAGGAAACGGCCACCAAATGTCGCCGCCTCCGTGCATTGCAAAAGAAAGCCGAATCTATCCAGGCTCAAATAAAAGCCCTGCGTGCAGAAGTCGAAGCCGAATTTCGGGAAGATGGGGAAGAAATCTATTATAGGGGCATTCTGCTGGCTACTCTCAAAACCGTTATTTCTACCCGTTTTGATTCCAAGAGATTCCAGGAAGACTACCCCGAATTTTGGGAAAGATACACCAAGACCTCTGCAAGCAGGCGCTTCTTGCTCAAATAATCGCCCTGCTAAACCTTCGCCACCCTCACTTCTGCCGTCACTCGCTCTATTCTTTTATGCTGCTTCGCCATCCATTGTTCGCAGCCGTCAGACTCGAATGTCCTTATTCGCCGCCGCAGCCCATCTTCGGTAAAAATATCCGACCGGTACAGCATGCAAATACCAAAACCCTTCCGCGACCGTCGCCAGAATTCACACTTCTTGCAAATCCAGTCATCCTTGAATTCTTTCATAACTAAATATAAACCTCAAATATGTTACTAAAAAGCCAAATATGCGTCAAATTATTTTTTCAATTGATGCTTTTTAGCATTGCTTTTTTAATTATTATTTATTAACTTATAGCAGTTCAAGATTTGAAGGAAGTTAGATGAAATTAACTCGAAAACGATGGACAGGCGAAGATGTTAGAAGCCTTTTAGAGCGGTTTAATTTGAATCAACATGATTTTCAGAGACTTACTAACATCCAACAAGCCAGGGTATCTGATTGGATAAGTGGCAAAACACAAATAAGTATTGTTAGCAATTTTGCCCTTGATAGAATTGAAGAATTATTAAAAAAACAACATAAACGATAGGGGAGGAATGTCATGAAAAAGGCAGTCGGTTATTTAAGATGTTCAACCAAGTTGCAGGATCAGTCAACTTCAGACCAAAGAAAAGCGGTTCAAGTATTTGCAAATTCAAAAGACTTTGAAATTATAGAGTGGTTCATTGATGAAGGAATTAGCGGCACTGGAATCGAAAAACGTGATGCTTTTAATAATATGGTCAAAATAATTGAGAGTGGCAACCGGGATTTTGATTATATACTGGTTTACGATATTTCTCGATGGGGAAGATTTCCTGACGCTGATGAGGCTGCATATTGGGAACAACATTGTAAACGCTTCGGTGTGGAAGTGATTTTTACAAATGAAGATTTACTAACTGAAAATAGGTTGGCTAACTCGTTACTCAAAAGCCTTAAACGAAACTCCGCAGGGGAATTTTCCCGTAATTTGAGTAAGCTTTCTACCAGGGGTTCTAAGTCGGCGGCTGAGAAAGGATATTGGAATGGAGGCCCTGCACCTTATGGTTATAGGCGTTTGTTGTGCGAAGAAGACGGCACACCAATTCGAGTTTTAAAGAAGGGAGAACGAAAGGGTATAAAAAATCAAAAAGTAAAACTTATTCCCGGTGATCCTTTAGAGATTGAAGTCGTGCAAACTATTTTTGATCTCTATGCTAATAAGGGTTTGGGAATGAGGCGGATTGCCAATTATTTGAATGAAAGGAAAATCCCTTCGCCTGGTAAAGGAAAAACGATTAACGTGAAGGATCATCGTGGGAATTGGGTTAAGAAAGTAAATCCGGGTGAGTGGGGAATTTCAATGGTTTTTCATATACTTACAGATAAAATTTATATGGGGTGCATGGTTTATGGAAAATCAAAAAAAGGCAAATTCTCGACTGATGAAAACACCTGGAATGACAAAATCGGCTTAAAGACCCTTCACGATCCGGAAAATATTGTTATCACTCAAGATGCTCATGAGCCATTGATAAGCAAGGAATTATTTCGAAAGGTTGAGCAGATAAGAAAGAGCAAAAATACGTTTACTGCTGCCTCAGATGGTAATCCCTATGGTTCCCGGTATCTTTTAACCGGCTTGATCTTTTGCGAAAACTGCAATCATAAGTTTGTTGGTCATTCGTCCGTTCGGGGTGATCGGAAATATCTCTATTATTATGATGGCGGTTTTATGTATAAAGGTAAAAAGGTCTGTGATGGAAAGAGAATTCCACGTAATTTACTTGATGATTTTGCCCTCATAAAGACAAAGGAACGGCTTGATTCACAATTTTGGCAGGAAAAACTTAAAGCAAGATTAAAAGAGAAATTGGAGCAGGCTCACACAGATACAAACCGGCAAGAACAAATAACGATAGAAATCAAACAAATAGAGGGAGAAATTAACAATCTCCTTGATACAATAGCCGTCATTGGTTTAACGCCCGCTCTAAAAAATAAACTTTCCGAACGGCAGAGAAAAGTTGAGCAGTTACGTAAACTGGAGCACAAAAAATCGATCAAATTAAACGAATCCTCTAACATGGAGATGGGGATTCAAGAATATTTAAAGCACCTGACGGATATTGACAAAATTTTAGATGCTGCTTCAAATGAGGAAAAAAAGCAATTATTAAAGTGTTTTAT
>PHFX01000278.1 GCA_007618135.1 Candidatus Brocadia sp. WS118
TTCCTCTTCGCCTAACTGGAAATCCTTAGCAAACCGGTTCAGTTCAAATTCGGCTTGCAAGGTCTGCTGCTTCAAAAGTATTGTTTTTTGATCCATTTCCAGCCTTCTCTCCTGATAAAGGATGCGTTGTTTCTGCCATTCGTCTTCCTGCTCTTCAATTATGCGGGTCAGTTCCGGATTATTCATCACTAAAATGGTATCTCCTTTTCGTAACATGGCTCCCTCTTCGGCAACCAACTGCTGTACCATACCCGCTTCCAATACATTGAGTTTGATTGTAAGAATGGGTTGCACAATCCCCTCTGCATCCACATAATCCAGAAACTTTGCCTGTTCTACTTTTGCAATACCAAGTTTATTGGCATCGATCCGCAGTTTCTTTACACCCGACAAATTATAAATTACAAACACTATAAAAGCACAGAAAGCGGTTATCGCCCACAGATACAATCTGTACCGCACCCAGACAGATCTCTTTGGGAGGGGTTTATCCATCGATGTATCTGTCGATTCATGGAAGGAAGCTGACTTATTCTGATTATCCATTTTGCTTTTAGTTGGTTTTCTTAGTTATTGAATTGCACTTCGGGCAGATAAATGGGAACGTTTGCGGCAAAATCGTACCCGGTAATACTGCGTAGCCCATAATAAAGACTCCAATAAATTTTAAGTTCGTTGATATAGGCACGTTGAGAACTATCTTTTTCGGAGATTGAGGCATTCAGATCAAGCACAGTAGACTTCCCCAGCAAATACAGTCTGTAGGCAACTTCATTCCGGCGAACGGCACGATCGGCAGTCATCCGGGCAATGCGGATTTTATCCGACTGCAGATTAAACTGCTTCACAATCTTGAAAACATTGGCATCAAAGTCCGTACGTGCCTGCGCCAGATTGGTTTTTATTTTAGGGTCTGCTTATTAAATCCCAATCAGGCACACAATTTCATTTGTGGCCCGAGTGGATAAATGTTTATATTTCTCACTTTCATCAGTTTCGATAGAAACGAGACAAAATAAGACAGGGGAATATCCCTCATATGTCGGATCAGGTTCATCACAAAAATGATAGCCCCTATCCAACTGTTTGATGTCGTGGCCAATCTGGCGCGGATATCATTTAAACCATATCCACGTTTCCCCTGACCAAACTTCCCTTCAACCTGATTGCGTTCCGCCGCTTCTCGTCGCTCTTTACGTTTTTGGTATCTGCTCTTTATCTCTTTTACCGGTTTTCGTCCCAGTGGCTCCCCGGTGTAGCGGATTCCTTTCTCTTTCAAAAACCGTCTGTTCTCCCGGGTAAGATATATCTTGTCCACCTGAACCAGCTCCGGGTATTTCCCTGTCAGTTCCCTAAAGCGTTCGACCTGTGCCTGAAGATCCTGCCCCTCGTTAAAGGCATCCCAGTCAAAATGATCCACCCTGGCATATCCATCCAGCAGGCTGATGTTGATCTTGGCGCCAAACTCCGTCTTGGCCTTGGCCTTGCCACGCACGATGGGACGTACATGCGGCTGATGAATGCTCACGATGCGATCTTCTACTTGATGGCTCTTCTTCTTGTACATGCTCTCCTGTTGTTCCAGCAGATGCTGGATAACAAAAAAATATTTCAGTTGCCGCCTGTCAAAAGGAACCGGTTCATCCTTTATGGTGTCCAGCATCTCATTGATAGTCCGTACATCCCGTTTCAGATAGTTGATTTGCTTGCGTATCGCCTTTCGTAAAACGTTGGCAGGTTTTCTCTTCATCTTCGATACATTCAAAAAATCCTTGCGTGCAACCCTTCTGTATGTACGGGGTTTATCTTTAATACCCAGTTTTAAACACAACTCATCAATCAACTCCTCGGCCTTTTGACGACTCTCGTTCAGCAGATCCAGATCGGTGGGATACTTGATATCCGCATCACAGACCGTTGCATCCAATTGAAGCTTCCCCTTGTTCCCGGGATGTGGATCAGGGTCGTCATCATTATCATATTCTTCATCCTTCGTAACCGTGTCAGCCTTTTCTTGTTTTGTCCCGGCTTTCAGCTTCAACCCTTTTCTTATTAAATCGTCTGTCAATGATTCAAAGACATCCAGATCAATGCGTTTCCTGATGGAAACCAGCAGCGAGGGCGTCATTACCTGTTCATAAGTGAAAGCTTCGAGTCCAAGAAAATACTGCATGTAGGGATTCTCCTGGATCATCTCTATCACACCGCGATCGTCCGTCTTCATGATGTGCTTGATGATGATCACTCCCAGCACAAGCCTGGCATCCTTGGTGGGGGCACCACGGTTGCTCTTGAAGTTCTTGTAGTAAAGCCGGGCGAACTCTTCCCAGGGAACTATTTTTGAAAGAACAACCCACCGGTTATTCTCATCCAGTTTTGCCTCAAAAGGCATCTTGAACTCGGATATTGAAAGCTGTCTGGAGCTCTTGTATCGTATCATGAAATGCAAGGTTTATGAAGTAAAAATACTCAATTTCTTGCAGTTATGCAAATTTTATATCGTTTAATTTGCTGATTTTCAGAATAAATATCTATTATTCAGCAGACCCTAACTACAATCAGAAAACTGCTGCATAAAGAATTGAAAAAGGAGCTGCCCTTTTGGAACAGCCCCTTTGTAAGGCACTGACAATTTCCATTGGATCCCTTCCTATTTTATGTAGAGGGTCGCACCGACCGACCATTTCGTATTCGGTTTCCAGGAGGTAACCGTTTTGGTTGTCCATCCATTGATCCCTTCCTCCTCCAGTTTGTTACTGAAAGAGGTTAGACAGGTGCCGATGCTGCCATTACTATTAGAGGCCCCAAACCGGTAACTGCCGTCTGATGCGTAAACCTGGATAAAGGGTATATCCTTAAAAGAGAAAGAGGTGGTCTGTCTCCTCTTTAACTTACCCCTGTTTGGGTCTCCT
>PHFX01000133.1 GCA_007618135.1 Candidatus Brocadia sp. WS118
GCGCGGCGGTAGTGGCCAAATGTTTATGGTTGCCGAACATGGTGAAGATGAATATGTATCTATTACTCCAAAGTCAAAGATCCGATCTCAGAACGGCGTAGTAGGAGGTGGAAGCAACGGTCCAATTCAGATAACACTAAACATTAACGGCAACGACATTATCGAGTCAAGGAAAATCGTCAGGTTAATAAGAGACGTTACGGGCCGCAATACTTCAAGGCATACCTAGTTAATTAGTTCGCTTTTTTCCTTTCCTTTGTTTTTCTTGTATGGTTATTGCTGATTCGTATTTCTTACCGTTACGGCATCGTGTCAAATTTAAGAACAGTGCAGGTGCTACGGTATATACTTCTGACGCTTTTGATCTTGCCGGTTCTAACATTATCCTGTCTTACCTTGACGTTGAAGACGCAAAATCAGAATCAGGCAACTTTAACATCGTTATCGAAGACTATACCAACACAATCTCGTTATCTTCCTTACAAACCTCAAAGGTCTATATCGAACTTGGCAAATCTTCAGCGACTTTATCGCATTTTCTGATAGGATATCCGGATAGGGTTATCGTTTCAAGGCCACAATCAAACCGTATTCAATACAATATTTCCGGCTTTGGTACGAAAATTAGATCGACAGAGCTTTACGTTTCAGTAAGGGAGGCCTCTAGCATTTCAGACGTTGAAAACTCGCAATCCAATGCCGATGTGGCCTTTAACATCAATAATATCGTTGAAAGGGTGTTAACGGACAAAACATACCGGCCACTGAAAAGGGAAAGCATTATAACAGATCTTACAGCGTGGACTACTGCCGGAATAAGTGCTGACTGTAAAGTAAACGTGGCCCGTCTGAATTTTCCACCCACCACATTGATGGCCGATTTTCTTAACGAACTCACTCGTATTGGTGGCTATCAATGGTTTATCGATTATTCAACGGGTGCGGAAATATTCTATCTCGTACAACCTCAGCAGTTGCATACGGGCATAACGATAAAGTCCGGTGATTTAAAGAACGTAACAAGTGACGATCCAACACGAACCGGCTACACGACAGGTTCATTTGCAATCGAATATGATCTATCGATAGAGGCCGGAAACGCTAACCGACTTCTGACGACAACGACAATAGACCAAACATCAGTATCATCTTCATTCGGTGCAACAGGTTCGACAACGCTATCAAACAAGGCAATCGCCCAGCAATTCCAGATATCATCAGACACCCGCCGTATTACCGACCTTTCGCTAGTGCTGTCAAAGGTGGGCGAACCAGAAAGTCCAAAGAGCAGGGTAAACGGCAGATTGGTGCTAGACGCTAACGACAGTCCGCACAAGGCCGTCACCGTTTGCAACTTTGAGATACCTCTATCGTCAATAGAACCTGCGCCCACTACGATATTTGTAAACGACTTAGATATCCGACAGCGCTTTTTATCGACATCGGCGGCCACAAAGTTATGGCTTATCCTTTTCCAACGTTCAGGCACTGACGGAGATCCTAATACCGATAACGCCAATACTATCAGATGGCATCATAACAATCAATTCAATACGGCGCAGACATACAAGTCAGGCCTTGCTGGAGGAGGGGATCGGGAGCAATTTGATAACTTCAACTGGATACTATCGCAGAACGGCCCTACCTATTCCTACGGTATTTTTTCCAATATCCGCCGCCTGCAATCCAAGACAAACGTGGCAGCGAAAAACACATACAGGCTCAAGGAGGCCGTCATCGATTCATCGTATCTTTCAGATCCTGCATCTATCGACCTTTTGCTAACGAATACGCTGGAACTTGCATCAAAGGCCCGTCTTGCCCTGTTTTCGTATCCCGTCTCAATACCTGATTCCTTTTTGTACCGGCCCTATCGATACGTTACCGTAGCAGATGGCCTTTCAGGATTCACACAGGATCTTGAGATACAGCGCGCTCGTTATGTTCTTTCGGCAATGCCCGGCGACAATGCCGGACTTGGAACGATGACATGTGAGATAACTTTAGCAGGCCAGCAAAACCCGACACTATCATCGTTTACCTGCGACCTTTAGTTCTCTCTTTTTTTTCGTAGTGCTTTTTCTTTATGTCTTTTGATTTACTGAATGCTGATGCCGTAAAGCAGTGTTTTGTTTCCGCGTTAGCAGAATATTTTCCAAAAAATAGGGGAAATATCGGCATAGCCTTTGATGCTTCTTTCTTTACGACTTGGTCAGATTCCTATTCGCTGGACTACGCAAGAAAGGAAATGGGTTACATAAACGCCGGACTGATAGGGCCGGATTCATGGTATAGAAAACTTCAAAGGCTTTACAACGATCAGACAGTCTATCTTGGTGATGGTCATCATTTAGAACCTGATGTCAAACCTCGCTTAAAATTGGATAAGGTAACAAATCAAGGATTAGAAGTTGTAGCGCCTCGAATTTTGGGAGGATCTTCCGAATCTTCTGGATTTCTGTATATGGCCTGTGGAACGGGAACGACCACGGCAAGTGCTTCGGACCTTGCGCTAGCAACCGAAATAGCAAGGATAAACATGAGAAACGAGGGTGGTTCGGCAACGGCCAATAAAGCGACACTCTACTTCAATGGCTTTTTTCCCAAGTCAACGGTAACAGGCGACATCGCAGAGGCAGGGATCTTCGATTCAGGGGATACGGCCAACGATAACATATTTCTAAGAACTGTCCTACCAGACGCGGACAAAATAAGTCATGTTCAAAACGCAGACGCTCCCAATATTTCCATAATCGTTTATTTGTGTGCGGCATAGACGATGTCTCAATTCAACCTTGAGAACCTGCGAAGTGTCTCAACTGATCCCAATCAGAGAAGTATTAACGAGTTAGCAAAAAAACTGGCAAGGTTTCTTGCCAAAGACATTCAGGTCAATTTAGAT
>PHFX01000279.1 GCA_007618135.1 Candidatus Brocadia sp. WS118
GCCCACCCCACTCTCGGGCCAGTGAAAGACGGTGGCTAACTCGTGTTCCGATAACGCCATTGCAGTTTTTTTATCAAATTCTCTGAATGAAAAAGCTTTGATGGCTTTACTTAATGGTTTAGCGCCAGTAATGCGATTAAAAATAAAAGCATTGCCTTCCATATTCTGATACTGATTAAAGGTGGCTTCCATTTCGGAAAGGATTTGTTTGGCGCGGTTACCGGTGGTTGCTGATACTACCAAACGAATGTTGGTATCAAAAACTGGGTAGCGAATTTTGGTGCGGAAAAGTTCAACCGCTCTAGTATTAATCTCTTTGGGACGATCTTCCTCCCCTTTTTTATTTTTGGCAGCGCTTTTGAACATTTCTTTCATGGTCAGCATCATTTCACCACCTAACGTGCTTTTAGCAATCGAATCCTTCACCGGCATTCCGCCTTCAATCCTTTCAATAATTTTTTCGTAACTTTTAGTGTAGAGATGATCTTCCGGTTTAACTACAATCTGCACTGCGGCTCCCCCACCTTCTTTTTCAATCTTGGAGAAAGCGTTAATCAAAACCAAAAATGGATCTGATTGAAATTCATCGCTCTGACGAATTGGATAGATAGGATGTTTTTTTAAATCCACCAAGGCAACGGCGGATTCTCCACCCTCAACAAAAATATTGTAATCATGAACCTGTTCTGTCAGTCTGACGCCAGGAAATAGTGAGAGAATTTGTTTTTCAAACAGATCAATGTATTCGGTTGGCACCGCCACGTACAGCACAATATCATTACTGCCTTCGGCGACTGCCAACTCCATCACGTAGTGAGACTTTCCAGCACTCCCAACCGTACGCATACCAGCCAGAAATTGTTGCATGGTGCCGACCAACTCCAAAAGGGTGTGTTTGGAGGAGACATCGTTTTTATTTTGACTGGGAAGAGCCACTTCAAAAAGTGTCATATGGAGCACCTGCCACGGTGGTACTCCTTCTTTAAAATCCTGCAGTTCTTTTCCGGAGCGAATATACTCCACTAACCGGCGATGGACTTCATCAGTTAAATAAGCATCTTTCTGAGACTCCAGTAGAGTGAGAGCGTGGTGCACTCCTTTCTCCAGAGCTATGTCTATCACCTCCTCCACTTTATCCCGAGCGCCTTCAATTTGAGCTAAAGACTCAGCCACTATTTCGTCTGGTTTTTCAAAATCTTTTTGCAAAACCGATTGTGGTGTGAAGGTAACATAATCGCGAAGCTCCTGTTTGCCGATAGTTTCCACGTCGGATTTGTCCGCTTCCAAATTGCGCTCCAAAAGCTCTCGTTCCTGTAAAGCAATTTGCCCACGCAAAAAAGCAATCTCCTCCTCGGGAGAACCAAATTGTTCTTGCGGCCTCTCCATATAAATATATGTTACCGCGAAAGCGCCTCTAAAAGTCCTACTTACTCACGGTTTGGGACAGCTAATACTTAGCCTCTATCGCTCTTTTGTAAGCGTCTAGATGTTCCAGAGCTTCACCAGTACCTTTCGCCACACAAAAAAGCGCTTGGTCAGCCAATTGAGCCTTTACCCCCGTCCTACGTTTAATAAGTTCAGGGAAATTACGTAGCTGTGACGTCCCCCCCGTCATAATAATGCCTCCATCGATAATATCGGAAGCCAGCTCTGGTGGTGTATCTTGAAAAACATCTTTAATGGTCTGTACCATGTCGCGCAATTCCCGGGCAATAGCGCGAACGATTTCATTGGTGCGAATGGTGACGGTCCGCGGTAGACCGGAAAGTAGATCGCGACCATTGATATCCATGACCAATTCTTCTTCGAGTGGTAAGGCAGAGCCGATCTTTATTTTTACGTCTTCAGCTGTTTTTTCACCGATACTGAGATTATAATTTTTTTTGATGTACTCGATAATAGCCGAATCAATGCGATTACCGGCACACTTGACCGAACGGGAAGCGACAATACCACCAAGCGAAATCACCGCCACGTCGATAGTCCCTCCACCACAGTCAACAATCATGTGTCCTTGCGGTTCGTAAATTGGTACTTGTGCGCCAATGGCCGCCAAGATTGGTTCCTTCACTACATAAGCATAACGCGCTCCGGCGTTCATGGCCGCTTCCACTACCGCGCGTTTTTCGGTTGAGGATACTCCGGCTGGTACCGATACCATTACTTCCGGACGAAATATCTGGAAACGACCAAGTACTTTGCGCAAAAAATATCGAAGCATGATCTCTGTTACTCGATAGTCGGCAATTACTCCGTCGCGCATTGGTCGATAAGCGCGAATATTTTCCGGTGTTCGGCCAATCATTTCTTTGGCTTCGGCTCCTACAGCCAAAACTTCACTGTTGTCAGACACTGCTACCACTGACGGTTCATTTAAAACTACCCCCTGCCCCGGGATAAAAACAAGCACGCTGGTGGTACCAAGATCAATACCAACTTTCGGTGTGAGCTTTGAAAACATCGACAAATTGTAACGGTTTTTCTCCACATTGCCTAGGATTGGGTATATAGCGGATTTGCTATACTACTTTTTATGGATAAAATCTCACAACATATCGGGGCGCTGATTGCTGATTTACGAGACGCTCAAGGCCTAACCCAAACTGACCTTGCTAAAAGACTGAAAACCACCCAAAGCGCGGTCGCTAGAATTGAGACTGGTAAACAAAATATCAGCGCTGACATGTTGCAAAAAATTGGCGTGGCGTTGAAAAAAAATTTGGTAACTCTTTCACCGGGGACCGTTAATTTATCCATCGAAGGTGGCACAAAACTAAAAGGCACCGTCGTGACCAACACCAGTAAAAACGGCGCGGTGGCCCTTTTATGCGCTTCTCTTCTCAATCATGGGACAACACGTCTGCGCCGGATGCCACGGATTGAAGAAGTACACC
>PHFX01000280.1 GCA_007618135.1 Candidatus Brocadia sp. WS118
GGTAGCAATTCGTAGATTTTTTAGGGGGGGGGGCAAAAAGTGGTCATAACAAAGGTTTTAAGAGGTTAAATAATATACTAAGTTATAACAATTCCACCAAAAAAGCAAGAAATTTAACCAAAAGTTGTATACACTGTGTCACTGTCTGTCCGGTATCTAAAATTTTGCCCAGGGCTGCCCAATTCGAACTATTACAACAATATATTGTATTTCAACATGTTAAATAAATAATGCCCCCCCAACCGGATGACATGGGTTCGACATTGGCTGCAATGACCCTAGCCCCAAATCCTCAGCCCACCGGCCTCGCCAGCACACATTTTAAACCTGAAGCCTCCGTTAGCTCCCCTTAGAGTAACCATATAAATGAATTTAATTACCCATGCAAAAACAAACTAACATTCGTTAGATCCGTCCATGTGTAAAGCATTCTATTAACGACCTCAGGCAAAGACATACCAGGAACGGGCAGAGTATATGCAACTCCTTGCTTTAAGCTCCCCAAACGTTCAACCAGGCATAAGCAGCGTTGAGCACAACGGCAAAGCTGAGCCATCCGAAATAGGGCAGGTTAATCCAGGCAGCAGGCGGGTCGATCCGGTAAAAGAAGTGCAACATATAAGCAACGGCCACCCATAGCACCAGGATCTCCCCCAATGCCAAGGCCGGATTGCGCAGACCAAAGAACAGGAAAGACCAGGCAATGTTTAGTGCGAGTTGTAAGGCAAAAAGCAAAAGGGCCCGGTTCCTCATATCCGTTGCGGGAAGGCGCCAAATGCGAAACAAGGAGTACCCCATCAGCAGGTAGAGCAGTGTCCACACGGGACCGAAAATCCAATTGGGTGGACTAAAAGACGGTTTCGTCAGATGAACATACCAGCCATCGATGGCCGGACCCGTTATTGCACCTGCAACAGCACCCAGTATCAGGGGTAACACGAGCGATAGGGTAGCCTTAACGGTCATCGAAGCTTTCATGGCAAGTATGCTAACTTATAATTAAAGCCAATGGAAGCATAATGAAACAATGCAAAGCTGTACACTTCGTCGTTGTCGGCTCCACCTTCCAGCAACCGGTACCCCACCCTTGCCGAGAGCCGATCATTGATTTTATAGTTGACGGCAAGCAAAACGTCTTCGGCACGACCCTGTGGCGCCGCCAATGCATCTCCTGAAAGCATAAGGCTCCATCGTTCCAAGGGCCGGTACTCGAGGTGAAAATTGACAATGGGCACAAAGCCGACGTTGGCCTTTTCCCCAATGGTGCTTCCACTTTCCACACGCACCAGTGCATCGCGTATCTTTGCGGTGAATCCGATTCCAAATAAAAATTTCGCTCTTCGAATCCATTCATAGCGGTACGTGAGGCGATAGGAATTAAAAACGTATTTTGCCGACAAAGGGGCACCGGCAGCAAATTGTGTCCCTGCAAACAAAATGTCCTTTTTAAGCGATCCTTCCGAATTAAGACTCAGGGGAGCATATAAAAGACTAAGCAGATGCCTCTCCGACAACTGAACTTCCGCCCTCAAACGCAGATAGGGTATGCTCTCCGCATTGAGCTCTTCGTTCAGTGAAATGCGCGTTCCCCCAGAACCGGGAATGGCAACGTCGTTGTACCCAGTTGTAACCCACCCTCCTTCAACATCAAAACCGAGCTGTGCCACAGAAACATTATGGCCGAATAATAAGAGCAAAACCAATGAGCTTGTCAGAATCGAAGACTTGAGTACCATGCGTCGTGATTTATGGTAAAACACCAAAAAGAGAACATTGGTTGAAAAGTCGTTAAAATTCCCCTTTCCTCCAGCCTCAAAGGCTCATTGGCCCCTTGGGTGGGTTTTGGCCTCGTGATCGTGTTGATCGCATTGCTATGTTCAAATCAAAAATATCCCAGGATGAATAAAACAATCGTCGGCTCGAATAATGAGGTGCACACAAATTGATTCTTCCAACAAATTTGTTGCAACTTTGTAGTTGAAAGATAAGCACATCAAGTCATAACTTTAATTCACGTGCTTTTCCTAACAAAAGTTAACCTTATGAGCCTCAGAGTTTAGCATCTTTGCCAATTGCCAATTTACGGAATTGGCAATCAAATTGTGACTTTTAGATTCCCGGAATGGGGGGGGCTTTAAGCGCGCAATGCACCCCAATAAAGAGCGTGACAATGATTCGAATTTAGAAAAGTCCATTTGGAAATAAATTTAAATGCCCTTCCGTGTCCACATTTTCACAAATCTATATTCATGTAGTATTTTCAGTGCATAGCAAAGCAGGATTAATAGATTCAACGTGGGAAGTCGCGTTGCACAAATACATTACAGGCATCGTTCAAAAGTATGGTCAAAAAATGCTTGCAATAAACGGGATGCCTGATCATTTGCATTTAATGATTGGGATGACTCCCGATTGTTGTTTGTCGGACTTGGTTAGAGAAATAAAGAAATCTTCCAACAAATTTATCAAGCAGGAGCATTTGTGCAAAAGTGGATTTAGCTGGCAGGAGGGCTTTGGGGCATTCTCACACAGTCGTTCTCGTATTGATTCAGTAATCAAATATATTTTAAATCAAAAATAACATCATAAAAGAAGGAGCTTCCGGCAGGAGTATTTGGACTTGTTGAAAAAATATGATGCCGAATATAATGAAAAATATATCTTTCCTAGCTCAATTGAGTGCAATTTCAAATGAAATTATTTTGTGTTTACATGAATGGGTAATTATTGTTATCCTCATTTAGTGAACCAAATTTGCTGTTACAAAGGTGCGACCCCTCCGGGGTCGGGTGTTACTGTGATCATTTCACTACAAAGGTGCGACCCCTCCGGGGTCGGGTGTTACTGTGATCATTTCACTACAAAGGTGCGACCCCTCCGGGGTC
>PHFX01000281.1 GCA_007618135.1 Candidatus Brocadia sp. WS118
CTGAAAGCAGTTATCAAATATTGAAGTCCATCAATGCATATGCCGGATTGGCAGAGGACGTGCTGTCTCATCATGAGCGCTGGGACGGCAACGGATATCCAAGGCGGCTCAAGGGTGAGGAAATATCGCTGATTGCGAGAATTATTTGCGTTGCCGATGCGTACGAGGCTATGACGGCAGATCGAGCATATCGTAAGGCGATGGCAAAGGAAGATGCATTATTAGAATTAAAAAAGTGCGTTGGTACGCAATTCGATGAAGAGATTGTAAGGATATTTGAAGAGAAGGTATTCAGATTCTTGTGAATTAGGTGATGCCGGTTATTTTGCGAAGTCTTGAAGCTTTTAGATGATTTAATTATCAGTCTTATATTTCTGATGAAAACGTCAAGAATAGAAAAACCAATGCAACAGTCGCTGCACGGCTTTCATCCAACATCGCTTATTATACCGCGCCAGCCGACGGCTATTCCGATGTAACGTTATACCTTAACGAATGAAAGATTAGTACGGCAAGGCTTACGCCGGATAATGGAATGGGAGGTTTGTATGAGCGGTTGTTTAGTTTCGATCAGTTTCAATACGGGACACACACTATATCATTCGTCGTAAAGGAAAGCGCTGCTTATCAAAACGAATTGTGCA
Source organism: Candidatus Brocadia sp. WS118 (assembly GCA_007618135.1). GTDB lineage: Bacteria > Planctomycetota > Brocadiia > Brocadiales > Brocadiaceae > Brocadia. Next base: position 645 of record PHFX01000281.1, read on the forward strand.
TTTACTATATGTAAGAGCTTGACATCGGAAAACAATGATGCCGCAATTATGGTAACCGCCGTGAAGTAAACTACTCACCATATCAAGCTATTTAACACTCTGAAACGCTTCCCCTAGGGGGTTCCAATTTTTGAGCTAAGAATGCCTAAAAATGATTTTTTTGCACTGAGAAAGCGTCTGAGAATTCCTTCGCAAAAACGAAACTTCCCAAAAAGCGCCCAATTAGGGCGTTTTTTGCATTATCAGGCAAAGAAAAACCCCACCGAAATTGTATCTACTTCGGTGGGATTACGTGTCTAAAACAACCAAAGATAATACAATGAAACGGCTACGGGAGGGGGTTCCAAATTTTGAAATATACCCCAAAAATCGGACACAAGAAAATATGGCGATTCAAAATCGGACAGTCAAAAGTATCTGAAACGGACAGCAAACGTATCCGGGGAAGTATCTTTCATAATCTGGGTTTTGAAGCTATTATTTAAGGGGGTATGAATTATGGCAAACAGGAAATTCTCGTCTGAGGAGTTGGCGGAACTACGCCATAACCCATTTGTAAAAAATGCTACCGAAAACAAGCTGAGCTTTACAACTGAGTTTAAAGAGTCCTTCTGGAAAAGGGCCAAGGCAGGAGAGCCCCTCGCCGAAATAGTCAGAGCATTTGGACTTAAGCCTGAGGTTTTAGGAGAACGCCGAATTAAGGGTATATACGCACATCTCAATGAACAAGTAGCAGCCGGACTACCTTTTACCGATGAAAAACGTGTCCGCATCCCCGAGGCTGCTTTAGTCAACAAACCGGCGTCAAGCAGGGAGCAGATCGTAAAAATACGTATGCTGGAACATGAAGTCCTTTATCTTAAGCAAGAATTGGAGTTTATAAAAAAAATTATCTCAGCGGACAAGGAGGCAGAGTTGAAATGCTTATTAAAGCGAGGCCGAGAGTGAAGTATGAGATAATTGAAAACATGATAAAGCGCGATGACAATATTCTAAACATTCAGCTTTTATGCGATATTGCAGGTGTTTCGAGAAGTGGATTTTATGATTGGCGAGCGAACAAGTCCAATCGGCAAGCGCTGGAGGAATCCGACCAGGCGGATTTGGATTTGATACTTTGGGCGTACAATTATCGCGGTTATAAAAAAGGCGCACGAAGCATATATATGCGGTTGCTTCGCAAAAACGTTCGTATGAACATAAAGAAAATCCGTCGTTTAATGACTAAGTATAATGTGATTTGTCCAATACGTGCAGCAAATCCGTATAGACGTATGGCGAAGGCCATGGCAACAAGTTACGTCGCACCGAATTTAGTGATGAGGGAATTCAAAAAACACGGTGTAAGGCGAATTTTACTAACGGATATAACATACATAAAAAGATTTGATGGTGAATTTTCTTATCTTTCAGTAATTATTGATGCGTATACAAAACAAGCACTGGCATGGGCTTGCGCAACGTCATTGAAAGTGGATTTTGTACTTGAGACCGTCAACATGCTGATAGAAAAACATGGCTCTGAAATTGTCGAGGGTACGATCATCCACTCGGATCAAGGCACGCACTATACAAGCTATAAATTCATCGAAATAGTCAATAATTATAACCTAAGGCAATCGATGTCGCGACGTGGTAATTGTTGGGACAACGCCCCGCAAGAGAGCTTCTTTGGGCATATGAAGGAGGATATTAATTTTGATGGAAATAATCATACGGAAATCATAGAAAAAATTGAAGACTGGATGGATTACTACAACAACGACCGTCTCCAGTGGGAACTGGCGAAATTATCACCTAATGAGTATTGGAATTATGTTACGATAGGGGAGTATCCTGAGATTTTAGCACTGCAGGGGCTCTGCCCCCGCACCCCCGAGGTTTAACGCTTTTGTTTTCCGAAGTGACGAGAAAGACCAAAAGACAAAGGCGACAAAAATCGTCGCCCCGTCACTTTACAAAACCTTGTAGGCCGCTCGGGTCGTTCCTCAACGTTGCCCTACCCTGCACAACAAGTAAAAGCACTATTATTGTAGCAATAATGAGGCATTTGATCAATGAGATACATTCGATACAATCTATTTTGTCCACTCATTGGGGTACACTTCATTTATCGCATTGGGCTAACAATCAATTTCCAAACTTAACTTAAAGCATTGCATTTCCTTATCAATCGTATTCAAAAGGATGACATGTTCCCACAGACGTTCTGGCTCGAGTGGATAGC
>PHFX01000134.1 GCA_007618135.1 Candidatus Brocadia sp. WS118
GAGCGGCAAGGAACTGCCGGAAGAAGAACCCGACCGCTACCGCAAGGTAAAAATCGATATACCCCCGGGAACCCAGCCGGGCAAGGTTTTCCGGCTCCGCGGGAAGGGGCTTCCGGAGCTTCAATCCTACCATAAAGGTGATTTGCTGATCCAGGTTAAAGTATGGGTTCCCACAAAACTCAGCCAGCAAGAGAAAAAGTTACTGAAGGAATTGGCAAAAGCGGAAAACATCATCCCGCCCCAAAAAGGAAAAAACTTTTTCCAAAAATTTAAAGAAGCGTTGAATATTTGATCCTGTGGCGTTGAACTGGGCTACCCCATCTCCCCGCTTTTGGTCATAACCGTTTATGTTGATACAATCGATTTTTAAATGTGTGCTGTTATTTTTGGTTGTTCTTGAAGAATTTGAATAAATTTGATCGGTTTGAAAAAATATATTCAAATCTGTTTTTATCTACTTCAAGCTCATAAATGTTGAACATATTAGGAATCCATTGGGGATTGAATGTTTCTTCAAATAATTTATTGAAAGCAATTTCTAACTCTATAGTGGAAAAATCTTCGTATTTATGACATTCATCAAAAATACTTTGCATCTGGTCATAGACACCATCCAACATAGTCGATCTAATTCCAAAATCATGATCATCCTTATATCTTTCTTTATCTTGATAAATTTCTTTCCCTTGATCCCAACATTCTTTGAGCTTTCTGCCATGAATGGCATATAAAAACTCAATTTTTTCATCAATGCTCAGGATTTCCCATTTTGCTTTAAATTGATTTTTTAGAACATTATAGTACCTATACCATCGAATTCGGTTGTAGATGGTTTTGATTAAAGTATATAATAAAAGAATGATGATACCTGAAGCAAAATATTTCAGAAAAGAGTATAGGCTATCTGTATTCATCTCTAAATTCTTATGTATATATCTAACCTTTCGATATTTTTATATTATCGCCTTTGTTACTTTTCTCTTTATTCAATCATTTGAATTTATTAATCACACTTATTCCCCTGGTATTTATTGCCCTTCTGTAAAAAAAGGGGGGTGTTAGAGGCCGGGGGTATGTCGGAACAAGGTTATCAATATATGTTAGTGTATAGCGCAACAATTAAGGAAACACTTGCTAAACATGCAAAAGAGAATAAGCGTTAAATGGTCTTTTGTATCCCACTGATAAGCTATAAAGTGCTTTTGGTGTAATATCAGGCGCTTTTATGAGGAATATGGTTATGCTGTTATAGGGGGGTAGAGGCATACCAGCAAGTAGATTACAGACATCGGTCTATTCTTCCTCCTTTGGTTCTTCCAGCAAATGTGGATATTTCTCTTTGACTTGTGCCTCTAATTCGGGGTCTAATTTGGCTTGGTAAAGTGTTTCTACTTCAGAGAGTTGTTCAAGTGTTAAATTTAAAGTTTCCTGGAGTTCGGTTCCCCAAAAATAGGCGCTTTTGAGGTTGGTCCCTGAGAAGTCAGCTTTAGTGAGGTCTGCTATTTCGAGATTAGCCCCTCTGAGATTTGCTCCCTTGAGGTGGGCTCCGTATAGATTTGCGTTATATAGATTGGCTTCTGCAAGGTTGGTTCTTCTGAGGTTGGCTTCCACGAGAGTGGCTCCCTCAAGAACAGCTTCCTGGATATCCGCTTTTTGGAGGGCAGCTTCCCGGAGATTGGCCTCTTGGAGATTGGCCTGCCGGAGATAAACTCCCCAAAGATCGGCTCCCTCTAAATAGGCCCCTTGAAGGTTTATATCACCAACCTCAAGTCTATTTAATCGTCTAATATTGCCTACTATCCGATACATTGCCTCTTTTTCGTCCCAGCCTAAATAATCTTCAATTTCTTCCTGATACCTCTGAATATTTCTTTTTCTCTCAAATTCTTTCTCGCCTCGCCTATTTAACCACAAAATTAAGATACCTATTACTAAAATATCAAACAACATTCCGTGGGCTTCAACCAAAACATTTTTTAAAAACTCCGGGTCATATTGAAAATAGTAACTGGTAAGACTAACAACCAATATCGCACAGAAAAGGAATACAATAGTTGATATTAAAATTGGTGAGGATAAAATCTTTTTTACCACCCGAAATCATCCTGTTTTAAAAACACTTTTAACACAATTAATATCGACAACAAAAATGAACCATACAATGTTTTGTCTATACTAACGCCGCGGCTGAGGCACACTCTTACGCGCCGCCTCCAGCCGGTTTGTTCGCATCCTTCTTCTTCAGTTGATCACGATATATCCCCGGTCTGGAACCTTCGATAATCACTGCCCCGGCAGCGTCGGCATAGAACGCGGCGGGGCCCACCCCGCCGATGATGGCGTAGGCGTACCCCAGGGCAGCCATCGCGTGCAGACAGGACAGCAATAGCGCTTTGCCGATTCCGAAACCGCGTTTCTCCTCCACAACGCCGGTGGGGCCGAAGAAATTCCGGCAAGTGCTTTCATAGCAGGCAAAACCGATGATGCCGCCTTTCTCTGTGGCGATGAAGCAGGAAACGGGATGATTGGCGAAGGCAACGTCACACTCGCTCGCCCAATCATCGCTGAATCTCTCGCGCACCCAATCGACGACAGCATGTTTCTCATAAGGCATAGCCTGTCGAATCACAATGCCCTGATCCGCGAGACCCTTCACCAGGGGCGCCGCTTCAGGAAGCTCATACAACTTGACCAGCATATCAGGCATATCGTTTCAATCTCCTTAACTATCGTGAAGTTTGCAATTTGCTAACTGGATAACATTCATTTTGCATTGTTATTAAAAAGCTACATATCGTACGGCGCAATCAAAACAGCGTTCTAATATTGGCAAAT
>PHFX01000282.1 GCA_007618135.1 Candidatus Brocadia sp. WS118
TGTGGTTTCCCCTCTTTATTTTCTTCCGCCATAAGCTCCTCAGCAAAACAAAAGGATAGCAATTCTGGAATTAAGATCGACGGCCGCCTGCAACCCGGCTCCTATCATTAATCTGACCCCGCTATTTTTTAAGACACTATTCCTTAAAAAATGATTATTCCCCACCCCTTACCGGCGTGGGTAACGATCATTTAGGCTTATAAATACCGCGAATCAGGTGTAAAACAGGTCTTAAAAACCGTTAATTCAGATAGTGTATATAAAAGACTGAGGGTTTTCTAAAGCCGTTTTTACTTATAACAACTATGCTATGATCAAATAGGAGATGCTGGAATCGAATAATAGCGAGAAGAGTTTATCACTTTAACGAATTTTTGTCAAGAGAAATTTTTGGGGAAATTACTTTTTTGTAAAAGAATGGGGAATATAGAAATTAGGGTTCCCAACAATTCCTTTTTTACACACATAACGCCACGCCTGAGCCGCGCGAGGCGACGGCCACTAAAACATTTTTAACATGCCGAAAGCTAACAACTTCTCCATACTTTTTCAAACACTATAAATCCTCGCGTCGCGCTCCAGGCGATTGTTATGTGGCCACCCTTGCACTTGCCTTATTTTATGCACCGATTTCTATAATTAACGCGCTGGCTGCGTTTTTTGCAGCGAGCGCAACCTTATTACTTGAACACTTTTGAGGGAGAGAAGCAAATTTGCGGCATTGTCTTTTAATGACGCAAGTTTGCGTAACTTTATAACAGTTTTGATATTTGTATTTAGCCATTCCATTCTGCCCAAACATCGTATTCTTCCAGTGCTTCGTCAACAGAAGTTGTAACATATAAAGCTTGTCGCTTTCCCGCTGAAGCACAACCTGCTGATTCTACTTTTTTTACTTTCCACCCGGAATTTTCCAAAGAATTATATAAAATTTGTAACGGGTCAACTTTTCTATCATTTATGCTGCCGAATCTTATAATGAGAGTAGAATCGGGTACACACACCATAGCAACATTTTTCCAGACCTGATTCAATTGCATTGCAAATAATTCGGGACTTGGATGTTCCAATTGTCCTTCCATTGAATAATCAACTGTTGATTTACCGCCTAAAAACCACATTCTTAGCCACTGGTCGGGGATATAAGTCTTCATACCATAATATGGTGGAGAAGTAATTACCCATCTGAATTTTTGATTAATATTATAATATGTATTTGTATCTCTACTATCTCCTTTAATAATTTTTCCTTCAGCTATTTCTTTTTCCTCTGAGAAATATCTATCAGCACGAATTTGTATAAGTTTTAAAACATCAACAGACTCTGGATGTAGATTACGTTTTTTCCAAAAATTAACAGCGTAGTTGGGCTTTGGAGCATAGGTTCGCAAAGACTGATTAGAAAGATATGAAGGATATGATTTAACCTTAGGGCCATGTAATGCGCCAAGTAAAATCCCACGTAGTGCTTTTCTATCGTCAGAGTGGCAATCTTTAATCAACCCTTCTCTTAATCTACAAATTATTCTTAAAACATTTGCATCATACGCCCAATTCCAAAATTCACCGATTGGCACATCTTTAGGTTCCTGAAAATTTTCTAAAATCTCTTTTGCAGCTTTAAGAATTAGATTAGGAGAAGTATTAGTTAATTTAGCCTCAGAAATAGCTACGGCTACCGGACTGCTATCTATTCCAAGTGAAGGTAACCCAAGAATTTGGCTTGCATAATTTGTTGTACCTCGTCCACAAAATGGATCGAAAACCCACTCACCCTTCAAGGCGTATCTACGAAGAATTGAATAAGGGAATTCAAGAGGAAACATCGTATAATAAGGGCATATACCATTTAATTTAATTCTTTTCTTTAATTCTCTATTCACTTGGAACATGATCATTATATCTTTCTGGCGTATACTGTTCCTCTTTCATTTTTGTAGGTTTCCCATTTCTCATCTTGTTGGCCCCCAAGAATTTCATCGAGAGCTCTGGGAACTAATTTATAGGCAAAATCATCGATGTCTTCAAGACTTGATGGAAGATACAGTTTTAGAATTTCCATTATTCCTCTCCAATGAACTCCTTTTTCGGTCTTGATTTTTTCCATAAAATCCGAATTCTTTCGGAGTGCCTTTATGGCATTCGCTTCATACACTTCTAATGGATCGGGTGGTTCAAAGTCAACCTCACTCTCCTTAGTAATCTTATCTATTTGGGAATCATTTTCTTGGTCTACAAACATATCTATTTGACCGTCTGCGCTATTTAAGCCTGCTGCTTCTAAGGTCTCTGAAAACTTCTTTTTAAGTTCCTGGGCAAAAGTCGCTATTGATGGTTTGTTATAATTAGGATCTCGTAACTTATACATTTTTTCAAAGGATAAGACTCTTATCGCTATAGGGAATGGTGAACCACTTGATGAACTCCAAAAAATACCCTGTCCTGGTATTGGTTCATTTAGAAGCGCACTTAAAATATCCTGACTGAAGTGGGCGTTCGCATTACGAATGCTATTTAAATCCCCCGCTGATAATAAGTGAAATATGAACCAATTATCGCCCTGGCTTAGAATCTCATTGGGTATGCTTCCGGGTTGTTGAGTAACCAAAACAGCTCCCAGATCATATTTTCGGCCCTCCTTTACCCACGCGATATAGGGATCCGATCCAGTTGCTCTCTCATTCAATACTGCTTGAGCCTCTTCAACTACAGCAAGGGTAGGAATTGTTTTTGAATCTGCAGCAGTGAACTCTTGTTGATTTCGGTCGAATATTCGGCGAAGAATGATGCCAGAGAGAATTAATGACTGACTCCCTCGCA
>PHFX01000135.1 GCA_007618135.1 Candidatus Brocadia sp. WS118
GACATCCTGGTAGGATACCTGTACAATGAAGGAGGTATTATAGGATGTGAAGACGATTCGACACAACTGCATGAAGTTACTCATTACATACCTACAACAGAGCTTGTAAAACTTCTAAAACTACAGACAAGTGGGTTGGAAGATGTAAGTTTAGGTTAACCGTGTGAAGAACATCCTTTAGATAGATTTATCTACAGAGGAGATGATAAATTACCTTTATGTTCCAAGTGTGGGCATGAAATACGAGTAATCATGTACTAGTAAACTGAACCATAATAAGAAGAGTGATCAGGCTTGGCATACTGCGTATCATCCCAATCATCCAAGCCTGGTTCTCCTTTCTTCTTCACTATAGTAAGTGAAACCATCACTGCTTTTTTCAACTCATCAAATTCCAGATTATAAGGATTAGGATGCTTCTTTAAATAGTCCAGCAGTAAGTCTTCTTCTTCGGAATAATCCGCAGTATAAGGGTTAAAATCCAGTTTAGCGGTAGTCTTCTCATGTATCCAAATAACATAAGATTTATCATTTCGGCCTATTTCACGAAGAGTAAAACCCTTGTACTTACCAAAGGGCATCCTGGAATCAAGCCTAAGAGGTGGATAATCAGCCATAGTTTTTTCCGTATAGATTATTACGCTTTTTCCTAGCCTTCGGAATATACTCAAATACCTTATCTCTATATTTCTCTATCCTATTGCCTTTAAAAAAGAATTGCGGGTTTATCCAATAAACATCCTTGTAGGTCGTAGGGCTTATCAGTGCGAATTTGTGAAGTTCGTCTGCTGCTTTCTTATAAGTCTTATAGCTTACGGAGTTTTCTTCCATATATCTTTCCTTATTTACCCACAAATAGTCCTTGCCATGCGGCACTTCGTACATGATCCACAGCCATAAAGATTTGGAAGCAGGCGTAAGCTTCGCTATATACTTTCTGGCATCTGCCACTGTATACAGTTTAGAGTAGGGCGTGTATTCAAGGTCAATTTCTACTGGTAGCTTATCCCCGTCTTCATCTATATAATACTGACTGTCTGGAGTCACCAGGCGTATGGGGATTTTCATACTAGTAGCACAGGGATTTTTTCCCATATCCTCATCTGTTACTCCCTTTAAAGGGTTTTCGTACTTCTGCATCCTTGGTAATTTTTGCCAAAGTTAGTACTTTTTACTAGTGATTTGAAGGATTTTTGGTAATTTTTTCCAGTAGTAAAAATCATATATGATGCCTTAATTCCTTGTAAACCAAGGAGTTCTGCTTGTAAAAATGAAATGATAAATTTGTAGGGGTATCTATATACAATTTAATGAATCAGGTTTTCTCATCATAACTCATTGAACTACAACAAGTTAAGTCCTCATATATAGAAAATTCTACTGGAACTTTTTGCCACTTTTGATTAGGTACTTTTATATAAACCCCCTCCCCTACCAACCTCTGCTAAATAACGCCTTGGTAAAACTAAAAATTGAGAAAAGGTGCGATTTAAGTCGGGATCTCACCGCTCACCCCTCCCTATCTTATGGCAGCCTTCGTACCCTCCGGGGTTTAGGGAAGTTGCCAGAGGAAACGACAATCCTCTCTAAAGAAAAGGATACGGTTACCGCCCTGGTAGATGGCGCCGCAGTAAATAATCTACCGCCTTTTTAACCCTTAATACTCAAGACTCATGGCACTGATCACCAGTATTCGTACCAAGGTACGCGAAGATAACAGCGTCCTTGCCATCATCCGCACTGAAGGCATGACACCAGACTCCACGCCCATCTTCCTGACTTCCAAGCAGATCGCAGCAGCTTGTGGACTCTCCAACAACTTCAGCCTCCTGAAGGGAGCAGACATTAACGTCAGCTTCTACAAGAAGGGAGACAAGCTTGTATCCGGAGCAGAGGTCACAGACGACGGGAAGATTGTCAAAGAGTTTGACCTTGAACTTCCTGCTAAACTCCAGGGTATCCAAGCAGCCGCAGCCTTTGGAGCATCCATGTTCTAGTTGACAGGCGTTTGAGAGCGTGAGAGACTTACAAGGGGAGACTTCGGTTTCCCCTTACTTTTTTACTTCAGGTAACTTGATATAAGTCATTGATTATCAGGGGGATAGAATGAAAATTCTAACCTCATCCTATCTTTCACCCCTTTCAAAACTTTCAAAAATCATTGAAATTTCCTACGCCTTTATGGTGATAGGGAAACAAAAAACCATAATACCATGAAGAATTTATTCAAGTATAGGCTTCGTATTATGCTTGAAGCCAAAGAGAAAGGCAACCTCAATGAATTCATTCAAATTGCCATCGTTATTCTGACCTGTATGTTGTTCGCAGGATGCACTCAACAACATCAACAACATCAACAGGAGCAAGAGAAATACATCCTTCACGTAGAGGAGGGATGGCAGGATTGCCACGCAGAACTTCAAAGAGCGTATGCTCAGTTAGAGCAGTGGCAAAACATAGCCACAGAACTGGACAGCGTACTACAATTGCTTATAAAAGAGAGAGAAGAAACCTTCATTATTAACCACTAAAACAAGGCCCTTAAGTGGGCCAAAAAAATCCAATAGCCTGGAAGCCAACCAGGTTAGAAGGCACTGTAATACCATGTGGCAGTCGGTCGGATGCTCTACCACTTTAGAGCAATTGCAGTGTCTTCGCTTTTCCTTTAACCTTAAAACTATCAGCTAGGAAGGGAAATGCACCATACAACTTATGGCGACTCTGCTAAGAGCGTCAGTATGGCTGTATATCGGTTGTTCTCTACTGCATCCGATGGCGGATAGATAGGGAAATTGAAGGTTCGAATCCTTCCCCTTCCAC
>PHFX01000013.1 GCA_007618135.1 Candidatus Brocadia sp. WS118
AGGATAACCCGCCACATAAATGATCATGTCACCCGGCTTGGTAATCTTGCCTTCAGCATCTTTTTCTGGTGAAGTCATGCGTAAACACTCGTCAGGTGTTAGTAAAGGACGCTGTGTTTCCTGCATGGTTCGCGTCACGTTGCCGTGCATCACCCCTACCCGCCTACCACTGGTCGTAATCTGCTCCTTGATGACCGTGGTTTGTCCGGTCAGCTTGGATAAATGCTCGGCGGTTTCAATCCGGTTGGGTGGAAAGGCATTTTGAATATGACAATTGGACGTGATCGCCTCATCGTGGCCGTATCCCGTCTCGCGGCTTTTAAGTTGGTTGATATCTTGGCAGATCAAATAGGCTTTAATACCGTAGCCAGCAATAAACGCCAAGGACTCCTGAAAGATTTCCAGTTTACCCAGACTGGGAAATTCATCGAGCATCAACAAAAGCCGGTGCTTATAGTTCGCAACCGGCTGACCATCCTTAAAATCAAGCCTGTCTGCCAGTGTCCGCACAATCATATTCATCATGATGCGCACCAGTGGCCGCAAACGAGTCTTATCGTTAGGCTGTGTCACAATGTATAAACTCACAGGGTTAGCGTTGTGCATCAAATCACGAATTGCAAAATCCGAGCGGCTAATATTCTTTGCAACCAGTGGATCACGGTATAAGGATAGATATGATTTAGCTGTAGATAAAACTGACCCTGCTTCCTCAGAGGGACGATCCAGCATATCTCGTGCGGAGGCGCCTACCACCGGATGGTTTGCTCCATTAACATGCGGATAGGTAGCCATTTCCATCCATAGTTCACCAATATCCCGTTCAGGATCGGATAGCATTGAATCAACAAGCGGCAATGTGGCCTCAGTCCCTTCAGCACCTTCATTTCCTGATTTATATAAAACATGCAAAATCACACCAACAAGAAGCGCCTGACTGGTTTTCTGCCAGTGGTCTCTTAGCCCCTTCCCATCTGGATCAACAATTAAAGTAGCGAGATTTTGCACATCACCGACTTCAAGCCCATCATGCATCCTGATTTCATCCAACGGATTCCAACAAGCACTCCCTTTGGGTGAGGCAGGATCAAAGCGAATGACTTTATTACCGGCATGAACCTTCCGCCAACCGGCTGTTACAGACCATAGTTCGCCTTTCAGATCAGTAATAACCGCACTATGCCCCCATGAAAGCAAGGTTGGAATAACCAAACCAACACCTTTACCCGACCGAGTCGGCGCATAACATAAAACATGTTCGAGGCCGTTATGTTTAAGGTAATGGGTTTTGCCTTTTTTATCCTGCCAGGCACCTACATATACATAATCATTTTGTGGAATCTTTTTCGAGGTTAATCTTTTGAAGAAGGATTGTCTTAAAGGAAGCAGCCTTGCCGCTTGGATGTCTATTTCATCCGCCCAGCGCGCTGACCCATGTAAACTTGAGTTCGGACGCGATGAATTATCCGCAACCATTTTTACAATCAGTGTCAGAATCAGCCCCGCTCCTGCAAATAAAACACCCATACTTCCGGATAGCTCAATAATATCCGGATGCTGGCCATACCATTTATTAGCCCACTCAAAAATCGACCAAGGCGGGTATAACTGGTTAAAGTGAACACCAAGCTGCGGTTGATATTGGAATCTATAGGCAAAATATTGCGTTGCAACCTGAACCCCACCCAACATAAAGAAAATCGCCATAATCTGAGTAAGCCTGGTTTTAACCAATCCTTCGTTCTTTATTATAGGATTTCCCGAATTTTGGTTTGAATGGTTCATTTTGATCGTCCTTTTCGAGGTGATTTGATACTGATTCTGGACACTTTCTGCTGCAATGGATTCTCTTGCTTATCTAAACCATTCGCATCGCGACCCTCTAATCCTTGACCCGTTCTGTTATTGATTAAATCTAATCGGCGTTGTTCTAATGCTTCATCATCAAATGTAACATCAAGATTTGTATCTACAGCGACTTGAACAACTTTTTCACGGAAATCATCCGACCCATTGATAGTCAATTTCTTACCGTACTTAATCTTAGCCTCTTGTAATATTCCTGATATTTTATCTTTGGCCGCACCAGCCATAATGACCAACCGATTGCCGCCATCACGAATGGCGATTGATCCGATATTACAAATAATCGTGCCCGTTCTAGTAATCGTCTCTATAAAATCCTTATTCTTTAGAGAATCGTCATTAGTCTGTGTACCAGAGACATTATTTGTCTGCGCGCTATAATCTTTTCTGGCTCGCAATATGTCCAGTGCTTCCTGATTTCCCTGCCGGGATTCCTTCACCAGCCAACTCAACCAGTCCATTCTTTTATGCCTTGCTTTTGAGGCTTGATATCCTTCCTTAAAATCTTTATTAATCGCGTCGATCCTTGTTTTCAATTCACTATAAACAGACGCAGCCATTATTTTTTTGGACAGCCTACCCGCAGTAACATTTTTGATCAGTAGTCGTTTTAACTTGGCTTTGGTTTTGACTGCTTCTATGGCCTGATTCTTTTTATCACGCAGTTTATTCCATTGGTTTTTTCCCTGTATTGCCGCCTCATTCTGCTCTTTTGTGTATTGCGCATATAGTTTTGATGTATCAATTTTGTTACGAAGTGGCCTGGGTTCATATTGCTTTGAATATTGTTTTTTTGTTGTTGTATCGTCATCAACCCCGACATAATCACCGAGCCTCTTAACCAAATTGGCCTTTGATAAGGCTCTGTCAATAGAACTGGCTTTAACACCAATCCCATTACCGGAAACAAATACAAAACCATTACCGCGCTCACGCAATTCGAGGCCATGATCCTTTAATACTTGGTGTAATTCAGTCCAGCTTGTCGCAGCTTGAATCTGCGCCAGGCATTCTTGCTGCATCCAACCTATAAGACTCTCCGATCCAGCCTTGAACTCAATATTGGACGCCCTACCCTGCGCACCGCGTTTGATTGTTTCGTGATTATCCGGTGTTAATCCGTACTCTTGCTCCAACTTTTCACAGAGCTCACCAATGACTTTATAGTCATAATGGGGGTTATGGATCGTAAGCCTTTCTGGATGAATTTTGTTGATCGCAATATGCATATGCAGATGATCAGTGTCATGATGCACCACACTGAGTCGTTGGTGTTCACCAAAGCCTAGGCCATCACAGAGTTGGTCCTCTATTTGCTGCAAAGTAGCTTCGGATAGTTCATCATCACGAAAACTAACCACCAGGTGATAGGTTTTGTCAGAAGTCGCGCGTTGATTCATCTGCTGCGTATTAAGCACTTCTGCAACCACACAATCCGGACGATCCGAGTAACAATTAACTGCTCGGATTAAGCCGATGCGCTCAGTCTTGTTTTGTGGGTCAACAATATAATTCACCAGTCCGGCAAAGTTGCTTTTCTTAACTGAATTGATTGGGATGTGTTTGGCTATCATGATTATTTAATCGAGTTCTCTTAGGTTTTTATTTTTTTGAATTGATGATTTTCATCATGATGCCCGTCATTTGTGTGCGGGTTTCTTCAATGTCTTTTAACAGACCATTAATTGTTTTCTTGTCAAAATGGGCTGCACGCCGATCATCGCTTAACCATAATTTTAAAAGCCCCCCTAGCCTGCCTAGATCACCGTTTATTTTTGCCAGTTCATTTACTTTTTGGTTATCCATGATGCTGGTTGGCTCATAACCTAAGCCTAGTTTTTTTAAATATTCTGAAATACTCAGGCCGCATTTTTCGGCTTGCTCCCTGATGATTTTTCCTTCTTCCGGTTCAACTGGAACCCTGAGATGGAGTTTGTATTTTCTTTTATTCTTTGGGTTTGTCTCACTCATTGCTTTGGTTGGTTCTTCGTTTTCTCGATTGCTTTTGTGTTTCTTATTTCATTTATTGGGTGTTGCCTCTACTTCGGACTTTGAATTTGCTTTGCGTCTGCTTTTGCTTCTGCTTTTACCCTTGCCTCGCAGAGCAGGATTATCGTTGAGCACACCGTGCGAATAAGAGCTTGTGATGTTGGATGACAAGTTTACTTGTTAGCTAACATCACATATCCTGCCCTATTTTGTAGTAATTGTCCTTGATTGAGTATAACATTATTGTTGTAACTTATTTAAGTGTAGTCTATTTTAACGAATTACGCGTATAGTATGTATGTTAGTAATTACTCTTAATTACTTCAGAGTTACTTCTTAATGCTCTTGATTGAATGGTAATGCTTGTGTGTTCATTCAATACAACTTATAGTCAATAATTATTACTAATACTGTACTGGGCTCTATAAGTGCTATGAAAAAGGATATTTCTGCGCGTCTTGCTGAAAAGTTAGCGCATAGTGATTCTCAACATGCAAAACGAAATCTTGCGATTTTCTTTGTTTTGCGCGATGAAATAAATTCAGCAATCAATACTGGGTGGTCGGTTAAGGATATCTGGCAGTTATTGCATGAAGAAAAAAAGATTTTAATTAGCTATCAAGTGTTCTTGAGGCTGGTTAAAAAACACACCGAATACACGGCTTTTAAAAGAAAAGGAAGTGGTAAAAAAATAAGTAAAGAAAATGAACTAGAACCAAAAACTGAAGCAAAAGAAACACAGAAATTAGCGAAGGATGCAGGTAAAGCGGAAGGTTTTGAATGGAATAATGAATCCAATTTAGATGATCTTGTTGGATGACTATAAAATTGTTTTAGATTCATCCAATGATGTCAGAAGTATTATTTCTCCATAATTTAACTCAAAGGATTATTCATAATGGCTAAAATACATATGGTATTGCAAGGCAAGGGAGGCGTTGGTAAATCTTTCATCGCATCAATCATTGCACAACATTGTTACGCCAAGAAAAAAGATACGCTTTGTATTGATACCGATCCGGTGAATGCCACTTTCCTTGGGTTTAAGAAATTAAATGTTAAAAAACTGGATTTAATGGAAGGTGATGAAATTGATCCTCGTAAATTTGATAATTTGGTTGAATTAATCTCCAAAAGTAAATCAGATGTAGTGATTGATAACGGCGCCAGCACCTTCGTGGCCTTATCCCATTATTTAATTAGTAACCACATACCTGCCCTGCTTAAAGAAATGGGACATGAGTTGATCGTGCATACCGTAATTACTGGCGGTCAGGCACTATCAGATACATTAAATGGGTTTGACTTAATGATTAAACAGTTCTCGAGTGATATTACTTTTGTCGTGTGGATTAACCCTTTCTGGGGAAAGATAGAATCCAATGGAAAGAGTTTCGAATCAATGAAAGTTTACTTGGATAACAAAAGTCGCGTATCAGCTATTATCAAAATACCAGACTATAAGGCTGAAACTTTCGGTCGTGATTTAAGTGAAATGTTACAAGCTAAACTGACTTTTGATGATGCGATAGATAAACCAGAATTAACAATTATGATGCGCCAACGGCTTAAAATAGTTAAAAGCCAACTCTTTGAGCAATTAGAAGGGGCACAAGCCGTATTAGCATGAGTACGATCGATGAAAAGATTGATGAAGCCATTCAGGAGATTGCTTCCGTACATGGCATAGCCGTATCAAAAGATGATCCCATCATGATATTGCATACCATGAATGATCGCCTCATTTCGGATAGCAAGGCTGCACAGCAGGAATTGTTGGATAATTTCCGAAGTGAACTTGAAGTGACTGTTTCTGAATTATCACTTCAAGCTAAAAACCATTCTGACCGAATTCTCAATACAACAATAACGACAAGCAAAAATGAAATTGCGCGAGTGATGGAAGAACAATCCCATATTATTATTGAGCGCTGGAAAGCTGATTTGCAAACTGAATTCAATGAAGCCTGCAAAACAATGACAACTTCAAGACAAACTGCAATATTGAATATTATTGCTTCATTTATTACTTTAATTTCTGCTGGAATTATTTTGACTATTTTTCTAACAAAATAAAAGGTAACACCAGAAGAAGCTACTCTACCCTATCGCAAGCTGAAGAAATATCATGAAGCATCATGACCGCAGCGCCGGTTACCAACTCCTGGAATCAGCCTCGCTGGTCGAATTCAGAATCGGCAAACCACTTATTCAAACCTGTACTGACGGGGAAAATATCTTCCTCCAGATTGATCT
Organism: Candidatus Brocadia sp. WS118; assembly: GCA_007618135.1. Classification (GTDB taxonomy): domain Bacteria; phylum Planctomycetota; class Brocadiia; order Brocadiales; family Brocadiaceae; genus Brocadia. Next base: position 6,112 of record PHFX01000013.1, read on the forward strand.
GATGTTGGGAGTCGCTGACGAGGAAGAATCCGCCGATATCGCTGAATGGGCGTCTTTTGGACTCATTTTCGCTCTGGCTGTTTTGTCTTTTGCAGATGCTCGACCACGGGGCTTATCAGATCAAGATTTGGTCGATGGCGACGAATTTACAGTAAGCGATTTGTTCGAGTGCCTACGCTTTGTCAGCGGAGAATTACGATTTTCATCCGATTACTTACGCGGACGTTGTATGAAGACAGACATCACCGTAAGAAAGGACGGCATGCTGACCTTGAGCACCAGAAATCGGGGACAAGCTGCATTGTTCTGGCTAGATCGATTACAAGGCAAAAAGAAGCTGGTACTCATATAAAACGATTACTCATCCATGTCGATCACCATGCCTCACATAATGACCAATTTGTTTTGACTATTTTTTCCTTGGAAATGCGCAAACCCCTTCAGACTAATTTCATATTGGAAGAGACTAGATTTTGACCTAATTGGCACGATTCGATTATAATGAACGATTCGAACGATATTAATAAGGTCACAATAATGGATGCACTTTCTGCCAATGAAGCAAAAACTCAATTTGGCGACATGCTGTTAAAAGCGCAGCGTGCCCCAATTCAAATTAACAAAAACGGGAAACCAGTTGCTGTAGTCATCTCGATGGATGAATACGAAAGCATTGAGGCGCTCAAGCTTCGATTTTTGCAATCGAGAGCCGTCCAAGCCCAAATGGATATCAAGGCGGGCAACATCGTTGATGGCGATTCTTTTTTTGGTACATTAGAAACTGATCAGTACGACTAATGCCTGGTTTTCGTTTAACCCCAGATGCTCAGACCGACCTTATTGAAATACGCCGTTTTACGATCAGACAATGGAGCAAAGCGCAGTCGCAAAAATATTTATCAGAACTTCAGCAAACGATTCGATTGCTGGCTGAAACACCTTCTCTCGGTAAATCAAGGCCAGATGTTGGACCGAACGTATTAAGTTTTCCCTGCTCAAGTCATGTCATTTACTACGTTGTGTATGAGCAACAATTGGTTGTATTCGGCGTATTGCACAAACGCATGGTGCCATTTAACCACCTTACTGTGCGAGAGGCGTTTTAATATGTAATAACTACCCCTATATTAATCAACAAATTCCTTTCTGCGACTGCGTTGTGCCGATTTCTCTACGTTTATTTTTCTATAGGGCTTATACAACCCTCCTTACGCTAAAGATAATCGGGACAGTTTATTTGTTATCTACACTACAAAATAAAAATATCGGTCGATTTTTGACGGAATTAGCCAGGATCCTAGCCCTTTCTGTTGTTCGGGAACATGCTTTATTACTCGCTATCCAACGACCGGAATACAATATTTGCGGTCTTCGTCGTTCCGATCTGAAAAATTATCTTCTTTATGTTTCCGTCGGATAGCTCTCTCGATACCTCAAACGTGTCGCTAAAACCTACCGATACTATCTAACGCGTAATGGTCGAGCAGCTGTCGCAACCTGTTAAAAAATAACAGCATTTACCATTTTTTAAATCATTTACTTAATCCCCCAGGATTTTCTGGAGACATATTTTCTTGACATCATTTAACTTGTAAGAGACTAAAACCCTAAATTATATTAATATTTAACGTACTACTATACATACGTACATATATTTTAACGTAAACTATTAGAGAAAAATCCATTGTACGTACAAACGTACGTGATATATTAAAGCAACTATACAAAAGTTTCATCTTGTATGTACGAATGTACGTTATTACGTCCTGACGTTATATTGACCTCATAAAAACATGATTCTTTTGCGTTCTCAATCAGGACATCTTATAAAGATTCTAGTATTAACGTACAACTATACATACGTATATATGTTAATACATCAATACGTATTAACGTTAGACATTACGTGAAAATTCATTTAACGTACAAATGTTATGATATATTAACGTAACTATATAAAGGTATCACCGTATATGTACGATTGTACGATTGTACGATTGTACGTTATTATGTATTGACGTTATCTGGGCCTCATAAAATATGGCTCATTTGCGTACTAGATCAGGATATCTTACAAAGATTCTAGTATGAACGTACAAATATACATGCGTACACATGTTAATACATTAATACGTATTCACGTTAAATATTTTGTGAAAATTCAATTAACGTACATACGTTGTGATATATTAACGTTATAATATAAATGTATTTTAATATTGGTACATTTGTGCGTTAATATACAACAACGTTTAAGGGCTTCATGAAAATCATTACTATAGCCACGCAGAAAGGGGGGGCAGGAAAAACAACTCTTGCTACAAATTTAGCAGTTGCAAGTGCAATGGCTAATAAAATCACATTGTTAATTGATGCGGATGCCGGACAAAAAACAGCCCTTGAATGGTTTCAAAAACGAGAGGATCAGAATAATCCACTTGTTATGGAAGCATCAGATCAAAATATGCTTTTTAAATTACTAGAATTAGCAGAAGAAAAGGGGGTAGATAGAGTTTTTATTGATACTCAAGGCGCTGATACTCCTCTTGTGAATGATGCGATTTCACGTTCTGATTTTTGTCTTATACCTTGTGGTTCTGGTGGTTTTGATGTACCTGCTCAACGTACCACTGCATCTGTAATTAGACGATTAGGGAAAAATGGTGCTTTTATTATCACGAAAGCTCAAGCAAGAGGACAAGAAGCAAAAGAAACTCGAATTATATTATCGGGACTTGGTTTTGGTAGTCCTGAGCAACAAACTACGAATCTAAAGGTGTATAAGGACGCTGCAATATGTAGTCTTTCGGTTCTTGAGTATGATCCTAAAAGTAAGGCTGCAGAAGAAATAAAGGTTTTGTTTAAATGGCTAGAGAAAAAGATTGCTATAAATCCTCTTTTAATAGATTTAGAAAAAGGAGTTTCTGAAAATGGTTAATAAAAAAAGAATAAATGCTCTTGCTTCTCTCGCTGAAGATATGAACGTACAAACACATGTACGTACAAACGAAAAAAAAATAAGTAGCATTCCCAATGAAACAGGACCAAAAGTAAAAACAAAGAGTAGGGTGGTTAGTAATGTTCCTTGGTACCCAAAGAGCGAGATTCTAAAAAAGGAACTGAAATTATTAGCTATCCATGAAAATTCTAGTCTTACTGCATTAATTGACGAAGGTATTAAATTGGTTTTAGAAAAGCGAGGAAAGGATATAAATGATTATCTATAACTTTTAACGTACAAGTATTTGTACGTTAAAACGTAATAATTAATCATTAGAGAAGAGTGCAATAAAATTACTGTCGTAATGGATGATAAAAGGTACTTGTATACTTTTTCTTTGTAACATTTTTATCCTTAAATCATCGGTTATAATTTGATTTTTTGAATAAGTTTATTAGAAACTTCAGTTGTACTTGTTTTGTTGTTTTCGTACTTAATATTCATCATGTGGCCTGTTTCGGGGATTTGGTCGAAACAGCTTAAATCATGCTTAATATATTGAGATCCATTCTTTTGATAAAGCACATTTTCTTTTTTGTCGATATGGATTACTTCTCCAATATTGTCTTTTGATTGGTCTGCATTAACAGCGTTGTATAAGTTATATAGGCCAGGTTTGATGCCCTCAGCTTTGCTTACTTTCTCTGTTTTCCACTCGCCAGTAAAATCGTTTTGAACTAATTTTTGTCCGTTCATTACAAGTAAACGTTTCTTCATAGTTGCTAATATCTTTAATTATCAAACGCGATTAAGTCAATTACTCAAAGTTTTGTTTTCTGTTTTTTTCTTGGAGTTAATTTTTTTAGTTTGTTTTTTACAATAAATAGTATTTAGGTTCAAATGAAATGAAATTGATTTAAGTTTGATTTCAGGTTATTAAAATATAAGTTGATGCAATACCTTATGTATTATTGTTATATCGTCTTAGATGTGCCTTAAAGTAGTTGAATGAAGCTTTTATTTCTTTGATGTACCTTTTATTTTACTATTGTTCTTGATGTGTATAATTTGGAAGTATTTTAAATATAATCTAGGTGGTTATAAAGACATATTACAATAAAGTTCAGAATGTTTTTATATGATTAAAAGAAGAAAAGAATAGAAAGTTATCCACAGGTAGAATAGTATATATTATCAATTACTTGTGTGAAAAAAACTGGTTTAACTGCTGGTCAAACCTATATCCCAGCTTTAAACTGCTGGTTAAACCTATATCTTCTTAGTTTATCTGCTGGTTAAACCTATATCATCTTCCGGTTAAACCTATAACTTCTTAGCTTTTCCGCTGGTTAAACCTATAACTTCTTAGTTTAACTGCTGGTCATACCTATAACATATTTATTATCTGCTGGATAAACCTATAACTATTAGCTGGTCAAACCTATAACATTTGCTGGTTAAACCTATAACTTCTCAGCTTATCTGCTGGTTAAACCTATAACATTTGCTGGTTAAACCTACCACTATGTTTTTTTGATAACTCGTATGCCTGATTTTTGCGCTATTGTTCTTATATCAGTTGTTCGTTTGTTAGAAGCTATTTGTTCTTTAATGAATTGTGGTGTTGCTTTAATTGTATATTTTATATCTGTTATAGCTCGTCCAATTTTACGTTCGTTAATTTTACAGCTAAGAATCACGCCTTTTTCTTTTAATTCATTAAAGGCTGATAGAATTTTGCTTCGATTGTTTCCTTCTTTATTCTGTTGTAATAGTCCACTTGCCTGTTTTATATCTGAATACATACATGAATATTCTGTGATGTGGCTGGCTTGGGTAAAGCGGTTGATTAGTCGTTTGTATAGCCATCGGGTTAGTTGCTCATCACAACTCATCAAGCGATCATAGTTAAATTGTCTATAATCAAGGTTGTTTATACTGTGGCTGATGAAGAGAGGTAATCTTGCGATGTGATGTGTATCGGTAGAAGCGAGGTATTCCTCGCGACCAACGGTTACAAGATCTTGTAGAATGGCGCCGCTCCATATTTCTTTTTTATTCTTATATAGGGCGATATTACATTTGTTCATGACCTCTATAGCTTGCTTGATTTCATCAATGCTTCTTGATCGTCCCTTTGTTTTAAGTGCTTTTTGTATCATTCCTAATGTGAATTTAATCCAACTTTCTGTTTTTTCAGGGTCATGAATAGCATATTGCTGATCACTAAATATCTTTTTTAGCGCCTCTTCTACAAGTTCTTCTGTGACGCCTGGAAAAAAAGCTTTGTATTTTCTATCTTTTTGTTTAATCAATGCCGGTTGAATCGAAACTGTGTATTCGTTTCCATTTTCCGTATAGGCCCATTCGTACGGTTCTGCTAGCCCATCAATAGTACGCAGCTTTTCGACTTGTTTAGCTGTAAAGAAATACTTTGGTATTCGCTCCCAAAGCTCAATCGTGTTAGAAACCTGACTTTGATCATTGGTTACAAATTGAGAAAATAAATCAAGCTGTAAGCTTTTTATAGGATCTTTGGGTGGCTTTTTCATTTGTTTGATTGTGTTTATTAAAACTGGCACATTTTTCATTAAAAGCAAACTCCCTTTATAAACCCTAAAAATGGATTAGAAGGTTTTTTTACTTAAACCCTTCTTTGCCAAATTCCAGTATAAAGAATATTAGCTAAATAATACAACCATTATTTCGGTTGTTTTTGTGCCTGTTTCTTAAATTAATCACCTTTAATTGTTTTTCCAAACGTAACGAGCTTGTTGAGTAAATAGGCTAATTGATTTTTTTCTTCTTTACTTAACAGCGTCAGTGTTTTATCCAGAACACTGTTTTTATTATTTATAATTACATAAAACTCATCGATCAATTTTACCATTGTAGCCATTGGAGGAATGGATTTAGTCACCGGATTAGAATTCACGGATACAGCAGTTACATCTTCATGAGTAATATCATTTGATTCTTGATAATGTGTATCTTTATTTTTTATAAATTCGCGGAAAAGTCTAATTGAACTGCGAGTTATCTCTTGATCTGGATTATTTAACCATTTAGTTAATCTTGCTTGATCCTGCTTGTAAGCTCTTAAGAGATCGTTAATAACGATCACATCACGAATTTCACCCGAATTGAATAATTTCGCGATTGGATCAGGTAAATTCAGTAAATTGAGATGTTGTGACACAAACGCTTCCGATTTTCCAATTTCGTTGGCAACTTCCACGCTCTTTAACCCTTTGGATACCTGCCGACCGATAAAATCGGCTATTTCTCTTGGCGTTAAATTGTCTCGTTGCAGGTTCTCAATCAATTGATCTGATTGCGTATAATCTGAATCAATGAATGCAGGGATTGATTCTTTCCCGGCAAGAATAGAGGCACGAAAACGACGTGCCCCATGATTAATGATGAAATACCCATCCTTTTGTAAATTGGGATGCACAGAAATGGGTGTTTTTACTCCACGCAGACGAATAGTATCTGCAAGCTCCTGTAAGGTAACGGGGTCAAATTCATTACGAGGCTGATTAGGGTCTTCTTCAATTAAATCCAAGGCCAGTTCTAGTGAGGCTACTGTGCTGATTTTATCTTTTTGAGTTGTTTTTAATGTTCCAGCTGTTTTCTTCATGACTTTTGTAAGTAATTTATATTACGTAATTTTATTTATACATAACCAGTTCGGTAATTTAACATTCTTTATTATCAGTTTTTTTTGGTATACAGTGGCGGGCTCATGGTGTAAGTTAATGTTTATGTGCGACATATTGTCGCACCTGGTCATATTTTTAAGTTTAAAGTTGTTCTCAAACAATGGGTTGACTTTACCAGATAAAGAAACAGACTACATTTATTAAATGGATCGATAACTTGTACAATAAAATTCTTCTAACAAACATATTACGTCTAATCGAAGAACTGGGCATCAATAAAAAAGAACTGTCTGAAAGATCAGGTGTATCAACATCTTTTATGTCTGATCTTACGCATGATAAAGCCAATCCATCACTTAGAATCATGGAATCCATTGCCGATGCTTTGGAAACACCACTTCCAGCACTTCTGGAGCTGACAAATATTGATAAAGAAGTCGTGGATGAACTCATGAAAGGCAAGCCCCAATCAAGATTGCCAGAAGGGTATGTTCACGTGAGTGCGCTGCTTACTGATTTTCAGGCATATCAGGTATCCCTTTGGAATGAAGAGAATAAGAAGCAGGTATTAACCCGTAAAAAAAGAAAAGTAAAATAGTAGTTGCATTAAATAGTATCTCGTTATATTGTTAATTAAGCTTAACAAATAAACGGGATATATCCATGTCAGATTCTGAAGATAGTTGCGCGACGCTGAAAGACAGAGCCAAGCGGAAGCTGGATCGAGACATGGGTCCATTACTAATCAATGCGCTGAATGATCCCCAAACGGTTGAATTAATGGTCAACGCGGATGGTCGCGTCTGGCTTGAAAAACTGGGTAAGACAATGGCGTGTATCGGTGATCTGCGGCCAGCCCAGGCCGAAGCCATTATCAAAACAGTCGCCGGATACCACAGCAAAGAAGTCACCAAGCTAAAACCCATTATTGAAGGCGAGTTTCCACTCGATGGTTCTCGTTTCGCCGGACAACTTCCTCCCGTAGTGTCATCCCCAACATTCGCTATCCGCAAAAAAGCAGTTGCGATATTCACGCTAGAACAATACGTTGAGCAAAGAATGATGACGGTTAAGCAATGCCAGAAAATCAAATCTGCCGTTGCAGAACATCGCAACATTCTTGTTGTGGGTGGCACCGGCTCCGGTAAAACCACACTGGTTAATGCCATCATCAATGAAATGGTCAACCATGATCCGTCTGAGCGGATTTTCATCATTGAAGATACCGGGGAGATTCAATGTGCTGCAGAGAATTTTGTGCAATACCACACGTCATTAGATGTTTCGATGACCCAACTACTCAAAACTACGCTGCGCATGCGGCCAGATCGAATATTGGTAGGGGAGGTGAGGGGTGAGGAAGCACTGGATTTACTCGATGCCTGGAATACTGGCCATGAAGGTGGTGCGGCCACACTACACGCCAATGATGCACTTTCAGGACTAACCAGATTAAATTCATTAATTACACGTAACAAATCAGCACCTGCGGATATTGATGCACTAATCGGAGAAGTTGTGCATTTGGTCGTGCATATATTGCGCACCCCAACGGGTCGTCGTATTCAGGAAATTATAGAAGTAGATGGTCACAGGCGGGGTAGTTTCCGCATCAAAAAATTCTAAATCAAAAAAAGAGGTATTCAATGAAATATGCCATGGCACTGGAAGACTCGAAAGCTTCTGTTCTCAAAAACTCATTAATCGTATTAATTCCTTTTCTGCTGCTCGTTCCGGAGCTAGCGCTTGCATCAGTGGGTGGCGGCGGTGCATTACCGTATGAAACTTGGCTTGTGAGTTTGAGAAACTCAGTTACCGGCCCCGTAGCTTTTACGCTCTCTATTGTCGGCATTGTTGTTGCCGGTGGTATTTTGATCTTTGGTGGCGAACTAAACGCATTTTTCAGAACTTTGATTTTTATTGTTCTGGTCATGGCGCTATTGATCGGCGCACAAAACATCATGACCAATCTGTTTGGCGGTGCTGTCATTTCATCAAACGGCGAGGTATTACAACTCACGCCGGAATCGACTGACGAATTGATTACGCCAGAAAGTAACACAAGTGAGGGCAGGGGATAGCTATGTCCTTGCGCTTAACGCAGATCAGGCAATCCGCGAATCGCCCCAATCTTTTTATGGGTGGTGATAGGGAGCTTGTCATGTTCTCCGGATTGTTGGCTTTTGCGTTGATATTCAGTGCATTTGAATTCAAGGCATTTGTATTTGGAACCACCTTATGGGTTTTTGCCTTATTTGCATTGCGCCTGATGGCAAAGAATGACCCGCTGTTACGCAAGGTGTATTTGCGGCACCGTAAATACAGAACCTATTATCCGGCACGTAGTACGCCTTTCTACGAAAACACCAATACACAAGGGAAACAATACCGATGATAGAGAGCGTAATTTTCTTTTTCTCCGGCAGCGGGATGGTGATGTTATTCATTTTGTTTATGCGGATTAACGTAGTCGGGAGCAAATCAAAATTAGTTAAGCACCGCTCTAAAGAACCCGGTTTTGTTGACCTGCTTATTTATGCGTCTGTAGTTGATGATGGTGTGATTGTCGGCAAAGATGGGTCGCTCATGGCGGCGTGGGCCTATCAGGGCGTAGACTCGAATAGCAGCACGGAAGCTGAACGCGACCAAGTATCCTTACAAATTAACCATGCTTTATCACGTATGGGTTCCGGTTGGATGATCCATATTGATGCTGTTCGTAAACCCGCCCCCGGTTATTCCGCCAAAGATGATTCGCATTTCCCGGATCCTGTCTCAGCAGCCATTGATGAAGAGCGGCGTGAATTTTTTGAGCGTGTTGGCACGTTATACGAAAGTAATTATGTGATAACAGCCACCTATTTACCGCCGCTACTGGCGCAACAAAAGTTTGTTGAACTGATGTTTGATGACGAGGGTGTGCCGGTTGATTCCAAAACCAGAACAATAGCTTTGCTTAACCATTTTAAGCGCGAATGCGCGAATATTGAATCTCACCTATCCAGTGTTTTCAGAATGAAGCGGTTGAAGGGTAAAACGATAACCAAGGAAGATAATTCGTCTGTTAACTATGATGCTTTTCTACGCTGGATACAATTTTGCATCAGTGGCCTTGATCATCCAGTGATTCTACCCAAAAATCCAATTTATCTGGATGCGCTATTAAGTGGTCAGGAGTTTTGGGGTGGGGTAGTACCTAAAATCGGACAGAATTTCATACAAGTCGTATCCATTGAGGGTTTTCCGCTTGCATCTTCGCCAGGGCTAATTAACTCGCTAGCTGATTTGCCTTGTCTATACCGTTGGTCAACGCGCTTCATTTTCATGGATACACATGAGGCGGTCGGCCATTTGGAGAAGTTCAGTAAAAAATGGAAACAAAAGATTCGCAGCTTCTTTGACCAAGTATTTAATTCGCATAGCAGTAATGTTGATCAAAACGCCATAAATATGGTGAGTGACGCACAAGCTGCAATTGCTGAGACAAATAGCGGCGAAGTGGCACAAGGTTACTATACCAGTGTGGTTGTGTTGATGAGTGAGAGCCGAGGGGATTTAGAGGCTTCCGCACGACAAGTGGCCAAAGCAATTAATCATTTGGGATTTGCCGCTCGAATTGAAACAATCAACACGATAGATGCGTACTTGGGCAGTTTGCCTGGACATGGTGTTGAGAATGTACGCCGCCCGCTATTAAACACAATGAATCTGGCTGATTTGATGCCGAGCAATACAGTATGGCCGGGAAAGAATGAAGCGCCTTGTCCGATGTATCCGCCCATGGCTCCGCCACTCATGCATTGTACTACCCAAGGGGCTACGCCGTTTCGGTTAAACCTGCATGTACGGGATTTGGGTCATACCTTCATGTTTGGCCCAACCGGCGCGGGTAAATCAACGCATTTGGCCCTCATAGCTGCGCAACTGCGGCGCTACGAGGGCATGTCCATCTATTGTTTTGATAAGGGCATGTCAATGTATCCGCTGACCAAGGCAGTTGGCGGAAAGCATTTTTCCGTTGCCGCAGATGATGACTCTCTGGCGTTTTGCCCCCTTCAATTTCTGGAAACAAAAGGTGATCGTGCTTGGGCGCTGGAATGGATTAGCACCATCATCGAACTGAACAACAGTACGATCACACCAGCGCAACGTAATGAAATCAGTAACGCCATCACCAACATGCACAGAAGTGGTGCAAAAACCTTATCTGAGTTTGTGGTAACGATACAAGATGATTCCATCCGCGATGTACTGGCGCAGTACACGATTGATGGCATGATGGGTCATTTGCTGGATGCGGAAAATGACGGTTTGACCCTGTCGTCATTCACAACGTTCGAGATTGAGGAACTAATGAACTTGGGTCAGAAATATGCATTGCCAACCCTTTTGTATCTGTTTAGACGCATTGAACGTGACTTACACGGCCAACCGGCGGCAATCATACTGGATGAAGCTTGGCTTATGTTGGGTCATGCTGCGTTTCGTGAAAAAATCCGTGAATGGCTAAAAGTCATGCGTAAAGCGAATTGTTTCGTGCTGATGGCAACGCAAAGCTTATCCGATGCAGCCAACAGCGGCATTCTAGATGTGATTGTCGAATCCACCGCAACGAAGATATTCCTACCGAACGTACACGCGCGTGATCAGGATACTGCGGCGTTATATCGACGCATGGGACTGAATTCCCGCCAGATTGGAATCATTGCATCGGCGGTTGCTAAGCGCCAATATTATTATGTATCAGAAGATGGCAGAAGGCTCTACGACTTGGCATTAGGCAAACTAGCTTTAGCCTTTGTCGGCTCATCAGATAAAGAATCAATTGCCACAATCAAGCAGTTGGTCGCAAAACATGGCGACAAATGGGTCAAGGAATGGCTGGATATTAAAGGACTGAAATTAAATAATGAGGCCATGTCATGAAGTCAATACAAGCACTACTTAATCTTAATCCTAAAAATGCACGATTAGCTGATGAATTCATAGAGGGTGGCCGCCGCGAAGGGGAAAATGAGAATCCTTATTTATCGGGGCGGCGCTCGTGGAATGATCACATGGAATCTGTGGCTGCATCGCGCAATATGTGGCAGATACTGGCAATACTTTCACTGATGATCACACTAGCAGCCGTTGGGGGGATTATCCATATCGGCAGCCAGTCGAAGTTCATTCCCTACGTGGTACGAATTGATAACCTGGGGGAGGCGATAGCCGTGTCACGGGCAGACATGGCGGCACCGGCTGATCCTCGGGTTATTCACGCATCGGTCGCTTCGTTTATTAATGATTTGCGGATGGTAACACCTGACATTGCCCTACAGCGCCGCGCAATTTTTCGGGCATACGCCATGCTCTCATCGGATGATCCGGCAACCGCCAAAACCAACGTTTGGCTAAACGGTACGGATACGAGCAGCCCATTCAAACGCGCCGCGAATGAGACAGTGAATATTGAGATTGTCTCGGTTATTCCGCAAAGCCCTGAAACCTGGCAGGTGATCTGGAAAGAATTAGTTTATGACCGTCAAGGGCATCCCAAAGAACCCCCCTTCATAATGCGCGCGCTTTTGACTATCTATAGCATTGATTCAACTGCAAATACAACTGAGGAACAAATTCGTAATAACCCGCTCGGCATTTATGTGCGGGATTATTCTTGGGCAAAGCAAATATAAAAAGGAATGATAATGAAATACGCTCGATATGCACTTATTACTCTCTATATTAGTTTGCTTCCTTCCGTTGTTTTAGCGGTAGGCAGTAATTTTCCTGATTCCTATTTTGCAAAAGACAATCCTCAACTAACACCACAGGAAAGGGCTTCAATTGAAATAGCTAAGAAATGGCAACAATCCAGCGCCACGGGAATCAAGCCGGTCGCTGGACCCGATGGCACCATCCGGTTTTTGTTTGGTGCGCAACAACCCAGCATTGTCTGCGCGGTGTTGCAGGTTTGCGATATTCAATTACAACCCGGCGAACAAGTGAATTCTATTCACTTGGGCGATCAAGTGCGTTGGCAAGTCGAACCGGCAATAACAGGCCGTGCCGCGCTCGAAGTACAACATTTGATTGTGAAACCCCTCGATGTCGGGCTGGAAACCTCACTGGTTGTGACTACCGACCGGCGCACTTATCACATGCGGCTCAGATCCCATCGGCAGGAATTTATGCCGCGCGTCGCCTTTATTTATCCCGAAGATGCACAGGCAAAATGGGATGCCGTCAAAATGAGAGAAAACCACGCAATGGAGATTAAATCATCTCGAACAATACCCTCGACGGGAGAGTATTTAGGCGATCTGGATTTTTTGTATAGCGTGTCTGGATCCGCAGCCTGGAAGCCACTGCGCGTCTATAACGATGGCAAGAAAACAATTATTCAGATGCCGACAACCTTTTCACAAAAAGAAGCGCCGGTTTTGATGGTGGTGCGTAAAGAAGGTGGCTTGTTCTCACAAGACACAGAGGTAATGGTTAATTACCGCTTGCAGCATGACCGGTACATTGTGGATGCGGTTTTTGATAAAGCGTATCTGATTGCGGGTGTAGGCAGCGATCAAAGCCGGGTTACGATCACCAAAACACAAGGAAATTAATATGTTCCGGTTATCAATGCTTGTTTTGATATTCATTCTGACTGGTTGTGCAACAACACAATTTGGCAATTTTGTGGCGCATAACGATGAGGCTCACAACAAAAGTATAGCCAGTGATGTGACAGGGCAACTAATACAGCTTTATCCACCGGCCAGCACGCAATTTAATATGCAACATCCAACGGTAGATTCATTTGGTGATGCTTTAGTAGATAATTTGCGAGCAGGCGGTTATGCCATCCATGAACATAAAAAATCAAACCTTAACAAGTCAACGGATACACCTACATCGGATGGTATGACGCTTGGATATGTTTTTGACCAAATGGACGGCTTATACCGTCTCACAGTCTTTGTTGATCAGCATGTTCTAACTCGCGCGTATATTTTCAATGAGAGCACAATAAACCCGGCAGGTTACTGGGTTCGTAAGGAGTAAGTTATGAGTATGTCTGCTGACGCATCTCCTGAAACCATATCGTCACCTGGCGTGCGCCGGGTCAACAACCTTCCGATTTATATTGTTGTCGGAATCATGCTGGTTTTTTTATTAATCATGATGGTGGTGGCAATAAATCGCTCAGAACCACAAGACTCAAGCAATGCCGAAGAAAGCAAAAAAGCTGGATCAAGCAATATGCTGGCCGCGTTTATCACGGGCGAATACAAGGATGGCTTCATTGAGCCGGAAAGACCGGCACCCACAGAACCTGCGCTAGACTTGCCGCCAGAAATCATGATTGCACGCCCCAGTAATCTTGATTTACCGCCATTACCACCAGTTAATAGTCTCGAAAGAGATCCCGCTTCAGAGCATATTCGTATGATGAAGTTGCAACTATTTGAGCAAGCGGTAAAAGCAAAAACCAATGTGGCTATGGAAGCACCAAGAAGTGCTGGTTCATCTTCACCTCCATCCGCCAACTATGCTCCTTCTGGCGTAACACCCAGCAGGAAAGAAGCATTGGCACGAATAGCAGCAGTCAGACAACAAGTCGATGCACAAGCAAAAGATGATCCTGCTGCTGCCTATCTTGCGCGATTACAACAAATCAAGGACAGTGGGCTTATCGGTGGTCGCGATGGTTTGGATGATTCAGCGCCAGAATTAATTGATCCGGATTCAAAAAGGATTGCTAACAATTATGCAAACTTTGATGCAACAGGGCAGGGGAGTCGTTGGAAACTGGACAGCAAGCCAGCAGCACCCGAAACACCGTATAGCCTACTTACTGGATTTGTAATACCGGCTGTGCTTATCTCCGGTATTAATTCAGAACTGCCCGGCCAAATCATGGCGCAAGTCAGTCAGGACATTTATGACACACCCGTAGGCCGTTGGCGCTTGATACCTCAAGGCGCTCGTCTGGTCGGGAGTTATTCCAGTGATGTTGCCTATGGTCAATCGCGTGTATTGGTTGCATGGCAACGGATTATTTTTCCTGACGGCAAGACAATGGATATTGGTGCGATGCCGGGAGCTGATGGTATCGGTCAAGCGGGATTCAAAGATCAAGTCAATAATCATTATTTGCGAATATTCGGATCGGCATTATTGATGTCAGCCGTGATAGCAGGAGCCACGTACAGTCAGCGTGATGCTGGGGGAGGGGGCGTATTCGGGCGGCAAAATGCCGGTAGCATATTGAGTCAGTCGCTAGGCCAGCAACTGGGGCAAGCGACCACGCGACTAATGATGAAAAATCTGAATATTGCGCCAACACTAGAGATACGCCCAGGTTTTAGATTCAATGTCATTGTTACCAAAGACATGGTCTTTTCTAAACCGTATCAATCATTTGATTATTAACGAAAGGAGTGATCTAACATGATAAACAGTAAAAATCTAACCGCCCTGTGGATAGCAATCCTGCTCGTAATCTGGAGTGCCGGTCATTCATCAAACATTAGAGCAGGGGGTATGGCTGTTATTGATATGGCGAATATTAAACAGACTTCGATTACCGCTTATGAGAATGTAGAGATGCGACTCAAACAGATTGATCAGTATCGGACGCAATTGCAGCAATATGAAAACATGCTCCGCAACACGGTAGCGCCAGCAGCTTATGTCTGGGCAAAAGCGGAATATACGATGAATCGATTAGTTCAAGCATCCAATACACTTAAATATTATCAAGACCAGGGCGGCGTAGAGAACTATTTAAACAGGTACAGGAACGCCAGTTATTACAGTGGTTCTCCTTGTTTTAATTTGGGCGGTAACTGCACAGATACAGCCTGGGATTTGATAAAACAAGGGCAGAACACCAGCACAAACGCACAAAAAAGCGCCAATGATGCGTCATTACGGGGCTTGGAAATACATCAAGATGGGGCGCCCCTCGATGCCGCGCATTTGCAATTGCTGCAATCACGGGCAGAAACAGCAGGAGGGCAGTTGGAGGCGATTCAGTACGCCAATCAACTGGCTGCTTACCAGTCAAACCAGCTTTTACAATTGCGAACCATGATGATTGCACAATTTAACGCAGAGAATGCCAGAAATCAGGCGCTTGTAGACAGAGAAGCGATAAATCAAGCTGCACATCAGGCCGCAACCAAACGGCTTAGCCCGGTTAACTTTCCAGCGGCAAAGATCTGGAATGTCAGAGACGCATTTTAACTTAAATCAAAGGACGCGATCATGAAAACCAATCAAACAATCATTATTGCGATGACTGCGGTATTACTTTTAACTTTGGCTGGATGTCAGGAACCCAAGGGATATTTGGAGCTTAAAGAGCCAATGAAGCCCGTGAGTGAAATGACTCCTGCTATGAATTGGACTGTGAATGGCCCAGTTGATGCATCAGGTAATCCTATCGTACTTGAAAGAGTAGAGTAGCAATTCAAAATCGAATTGATTAGAGGATCAAGCCTGTGAATAAATCAAATCTATGTCTTTTGTTTAGTGCCTTGGGTCTGATGCTGCTCTCAACTGCTGCATTTGCTGAGTTGGCTTATATTGATCCAGTAACCAATCAAAGTATATTTGATCAGGTTGCGCAAAAGTTTTTAATTAAAGCCAAAGGCTGGCACGCCATTTTAGAGGGCGCAGCTATACGTTTGTTTTGGACGCTGGTGTTAATTTCCATGGTGTGGACGTTTGGCATGATGGTATTACGCAAAGCGGACATTGGTGATTTTTTTGCTGAATTCACCCGTTTCATCATATTCACAGGTTTTTTCTTCTGGTTATTAACCAACGCTGTTTCAGGACAAAACATTGCCGGATCAATTATCGAATCCATGCAGATGTTGGGCAATAAGGCTTCGGGAGGGACTGGTACGGGTCACGGTAATATTATGAACATAGCCTTCCAGATATGGGAAAAATTCCTCCAGAATGCATCTGTCTGGAACCCCATTGACAGCCTTATTGCCTTCGTCCTTTCACTCATTATTGTAATCATTCTGACGGTCGTCGCAGTCAACATGTTATTGCTGCTGATTTCGTCATGGGTGCTTCTGTATGCGGGCATTTTCTTTTTGGGTTTCGGCGGGGCGCGTTGGACAACTGATTTCGCGATCAACTATTACAAGACAGTATTAGGCATTGGTATTCAGCTGTTGGCCATGACGTTGATTGTTGGGATTGGTGGCGATTTTCTGACCAATTATTATGGAAAAATGAGTAAAACCATCATGAACTTTGAAGAATTGGGAGTCATGTTAATTTTTGCTGTTGCCTTTTATTTCCTGGTTTCAAAGCTACCGCCCATGCTGGCTGGAATTATTACGGGTAGTAGTATTAATGCGGGAGGGGTCGGAAACTATAGCGGTGGTCAGGTAGTGGGTGCTGCAGCAGCCACGATGGCTGTTGCCAGTATGGGCGCGACTTATTTAGCGGAAGGCGCGCGTCAAATGGCTGCTGCTTCATCAACTGCTGCCGATGCGGCAAAGTCTATCAATACATCCGGCGGAACACCATTTGCCACACCGAATCCGGATGGAAGCGCACAAACTGTATCCCATGATCCGTGGGAGGTGCCTGATGATCATCTTACAAGGAAACCAAAGTGATGAATAAACTTAATGAGGAGGCTGTTATGGTTAACAAATCAATTCTTTCTGCCATCGTGCTTGTATTTATACTGGGTGGCTGTGCCAGTATGAGCGAATCACAGCAAAGCACAGCAAAAGGCACGGCAATGGGTACTGGCGCGGGTGCTGCGGTTGGTGCCATTATCGGTGCCATAGCAGGAGACCCGGCTCTTGGTGCAGGAATTGGTGCGGGTGTCGGCGCAGTGGGTGGCTATATCTGGTCTAATCGGATGGAAGAACAAAAAAAGAAAATGGAAGTGGCTACCGAAGGCACAAAAGTTTCTGTTACTCAAACAGCCGACAATCAATTAAAACTCAATGTTCCCAGTGATATTTCTTTTGATACCGGGCAATCCACCATAAAACCTGAAATGCATCCAGTACTTGATAGCCTGGCCGCAGGACTTAAGAGTAATTCAAACTCCCAGGTGACCATTATTGGTTATACCGATGATACCGGCAATGATTCCATTAATAACCCCTTATCGGTGAACCGTGCTGCCAGCTCACGTGCGTATCTGGTAAGTCAAGGTATTGCATCCAATCGTATCAGTATTGATGGTCGGGGTGCATCAGAACCGGTAGCAGCCAACACTTCTCCTGAAAATAGGGCAAAAAATCGTCGTGTAGAGATTTTCGTGAAAGAGCCGCAACCACAACAACAGCGACAACAAGAACTGCCGCAGCACCAAGATCAGCAACAATATATTCAACAACCGGCATATTAATCCATAATGGATTTGCCACCCGATCAGCAAGAAAGAATCGTGTGCTCAATCACAGCGGCCATAAAGTATGAAATACCGGCCAATATACTTTTGGCCGTTGCGGAAAAAGAAGGGGGCAAAGCGGGGCAATGGGTGAGTAACCGCAATGGAACGCATGATGTGGGTTCCATGCAATTCAATACGGCCTACCTGGGCGATTTAGCCCGATACGGGATCACCACCAATGATGTCGCACAACCCGGTTGCTATCCCTATGATCTGGCAGCTTGGCGAATACGTCTGCATATCAAACAAGATAAAGGCGATTTGTGGACAAAAGCGGCCAATTATCATTCGCGTACTCCAAAAGTTAATGCAAAGTATCGGGCTGACTTGATGGCTAAAGCCGCTAAATGGGCGGATTGGCTGGAAAATCGTTTCATGACAGCGGACAACAAGAAAAAATAAGTTACTAACAAATTCCGTGGATAGAACTGTGAATAACCGGCCTATGTCACGCAACGATAATGTTATTTAGCCGTGCCTAAATGACAGGCAAAATCCTATGAATCCTTTGTGGGAATAGACCAGGAATGAAACAGAGAATGATCGTAATGAATGGGTTTCGAATTTTGCAAAGCCACAATGGCCAGGGATGGGAAACTGTGGGCACAATAAAGAAGGTTGAAAAGGGTATTGTGGCGGGTGTGTATAACATATTTTTGTCAAAAGAAGCTGAAGCAAACAATACCGTTTATGAAGGAATCATTCTTTATATAGATAAAGAAAAAGAAATTGTTTATCAAAAGGTAGATAAAGAATTTATCACACACAAACTGAAACCATTTAAAACCAAACCAATCATTGGCAAGAATGTTTCTATTCGGTACGACAATAACCAATTAAATCTAACCTTAGAAGATTCCTTACAGGAGTAAGTGACATGAATAAGACAAAAAATGGGTTAAATGGGATGTCGGTGGAAGACCTGAAGATCATGGACGAGATCATAGATGCGAAGCTTCAGGACGCTGAAATACCAGGCTTTCAAGCTGAATTTGATCCAATGGAAGCTGTAAGGATTGGGGCCTTTGAGGAAGATGCTTTGAGCGAACAAGATGCACTGGATAGCGTGATAGATCAACAAGCATAGGGGTTAATGCGTGATGGAAAAAATCAAAAAGACTTTTCATGAGCAAATAGCCGAAAATTTGATTGAGCAACTAAAGAAAGGTACCGCACCTTGGCAAAAGCCGTGGCAGCCAGGAGATCCACTTCTAACATTACCGAATAACCCAACAACGGGTAAAAACTACAAGGGCATTAATGTGTTGCAATTGATGTGTCAGGGGCGCACTGATCCGCGCTGGCTGACGTACAAACAGGCAGTAAACTTTGGCGCACAGGTTCGTAAAGGTGAAAAAAGCACACTGGTGCAACATTGGAAATTTGCGGATGAGCGCATCAAAAAAGATGACAACGGTAATCCTGTTCTGGATAGCGAGGGTAAGCAAATAAAAGAACAGGTAAAACTTGAACGTCCGAGAGTGTTTTATGCATCCGTATTCAATGCTGAACAGATTGATAACTTGCCCAAGCTTGAAATTAAAGCCCCCGATTGGGAGCCGCTGGATCGTGCCGAACAAATATTGCAACAATCCAATGCCATCATCCATCATGGTGAAAATGACCGCGCATTTTACCGGGCATCAACGGACAGCATTCATTTGCCGCATAAGCACCAGTTTTCAGCACCGGAACACTATTACGCAACGGCACTACATGAACTGGGACATTGGAGTGGATCAGAGACACGTTTGAATCGTGATCTCTCTCATCCATTTGGAAGTGAAGGCTATGCAAAAGAAGAATTGCGCGCTGAGATTGCCAGTATGTTGCTAGGGGGTGAATTGGGCATTGGTCATGATCCAGAACAACATGCTGCTTATGTGGGTTCATGGATCAAGGTATTGGAAGAAGACCCGAAAGAGATTTTTAGAGCGGCGGCTGATGCTGAAAAAATCAAGGATTATGTACTATCATTCTCACAGCAACAGGAAATTGTTGATCAGGAGGAAATCACGATGGATCAGACCAGCCAGCAGAATAATGATGCAGACTCACGTAAATACCTATTTGTTCCTTATGCAGAAAAAGATCTGGCGAAAGCCGCCGGTGCTTGCTGGGATAACACGGCCAAAGCCTGGTATGTAGGGCCAGAAGCGGATATTCGCACCTTGCAGCGTTGGCTGCCTGAGAATGTTTCCGGACAGCAGGATCCCGCTATGTCGCCTGAAGCTGAATTTGCCGACTTACTGCGCTCTCACGGTTGCGTTGTTGACGACAATCATCCGCTAATGGATGGCAGCAAACACAGAGTCAAGGTTATCGGTGACAAGCCCGGTGAAAAATCCGGGTTTTATGTGGCACATCTGGATGGGCATCCTGCCGGATATTTCAAGAATAATCGGTCAGGGCTTGAGACACGCTGGAAGGCCAAAGGATATTCCTTAACTGACGAGCAAAAAACGGCGCTTGTGACAAAGGCCGCCATCAAGCAGCAAAGTAGAAAAGCCGAGCAACACCAGCAGCAATTGAAAGTTGCGGAAGCTATCAAGGAATTACTGGCAATCGCACCACTTGCAGATTCTGAACATCCTTACCTGTTGGATAAGAATGCACGGCCAGGTGATTTGAGAGTCGTACCTGAGAATGCAGATGCTTTGCCCGCTGATTCTATGATTAAAATTGGTAAAGACTGGAAGGAAGCCAAGGCATTACGTGAAGAAAGCCCAGGCAGCATCGTTTTAACAGCCGGTGATTTGTTGCTACCGGCAGAAGACATCAATGGGCAAACCTGGACAGTGCAAACGATACAACCGGGTGGTGCCAAGTTTTTTGTAACAGGTAGCAAAAAAGAAAGCAATTTTCATGTGGTTGATAGTGAATATCGGGGATTGGCTGCACTCGACAATGTTAAGGCGATTGTGATCGCAGAAGGCTATGCAACTGCAGATACCTTATCGCAAGCCTTAAATTGTCCGGTTGTGGCTGCATTTGATTCTGGCAATTTGTCCAAAGTTGCTCAAGTTTTGCATGAAAAATACCCTCAGAAACCCATTGTAATCGCAGGTGATGATGATTTCATACAAGAATCAGTTAATGGCATCAATCCAGGCCGGGAAAAAGCTATCGAAGCCGCAAAGCTGGTGAATGGTGGGTTAGTTTTTCCGACATTTGCACCCGATGAGCAAGTGTCACTGAAACTTAGTGATTTTAATGATCTGGCGAATAAGAGCACTCTGGGTATTGAAGCAGTCAAACGTCAGGTTGGAACGGTTGTTGAAAAAATATCTCAGCAGGTTAAACAGGACAGCTTATTGAAGTTACAAGTCCCTATTGAACCTAAGCAGCAGGAAATCAAGCAAAAACGGGCATTGATCAGGTAATCCTATAACGATCGAATCATCCCGGGACACTGGGAAGGCGATTTAATCTGCGGCACCCAAAAGTCGTATATCGCAACCTTAGTCGAACGAAGCTCCCGCTGGTTAAATTAACTGGAAACGATACTCATACTGTGGTTAGCGCTATCACCCAGAAAGTCTTTGAGCTGCCCCAGCAACTAAAAAAATCATTGACCTGGGATCGAGGGATGGAATTGGCGCAGCACAAACTGTTCACTATTGATACCGATATCAAAGTCTATTTCTGTGATCCTAAGTCACCTTGGCAAAAAGGAACCAATGAGAATACTAATAAACTACTCCGTCAATATATGCCTAAAAAGATCGATCTATCCGTTTATTCACAGGAGCAACTCGACATGATGGCAGAAGAGTTAAATGATCGGCCAAGAAAAACGTTGAATTTTTTATCGCCATCACAGAAAATTTCAGTAGTGTTGCAATGACCGGTTGAATCTCCAGTTGCTTTTTTTAGGATCTCACACTCCCGTTTCAGCCTTACGTTCTCAGCACGTAACCGGGATAGATCCATTTGTTCCGGTGTGACAGCCTTGGTACCTTTACCGTTAAGTTTGCCTGCCTCTGCCAACTTTACCCAGTTGCGCAGTGTTTGTTCTACCAATCCCAGTTCCTTCGCTACCAGAACAATCGACTTTCCCATCCTCACTTGCTTGACCGCTTGCTCCTTGAACTCGGTCGTGTATTCCTGCTTCGGTATCTTCTTCATCGTCTTCCTCTCAGTAGTAACGTTAATTGTACGTCACCCTTGGAAGACTATTTTTCGGGGGAAGCTCATTTTTGCTTATTATTTCAAAGTGGAAACATATACAGTAAACAGCTCTGTAATAACTACAGGCTCTTGTGCGAAATTTATATGATCACTATCAACTATTGGTTTTATATGCTTAAATCATCCTTGCAATAATAATTGAGATTATTAGTTTTATTGTAAATTTTTATTATTCTATTCTTAGAGGACTTGGGAAAGTTTAAATACTCTTATTTTTTATTGAAATTGCTATTAAATATTTCATCAATAATGAAGGAAAATGTTATGAAAAAATATTTTTGTACTTTTAATCGTGTAACGCCTCTCAATCACTCCTGTTTTATTTTCAATAGATCAATATCAGCTTTTAATTTTTTTAATTTCCTTTATTTTTACTGCTGCATTTTATTAATAACTGGGTTGTTGCTTACTGCACATTCTGTCCAAGCTGAAGTTAATTCAGGTGATATTTTAGTCCTGGATATAGCGGGCGGGTCAGATGGGCGCGGTGCATTATATGTAGTAAATCCAAAATCTGGTCAGCGTACTATACTCAGTGACTTTGGTAATACTGCACAAGGTGAGCTTGGATTAATTGCTTCAAGCGTAGTGGTATTTAAATGTAATTCTGATAAGCATAATAATTTTAATTCTCAAAACAAACCACATTCTGAATGCGCAAAGGATGAGTTATTGCAGATTTTTGTATCGGATATTTTTGCAGGAGGGGAAGGTGGTGCTATATTTAAAATCGATTCTAGCACTGGCGATCGCACTTTAGTCAGCAACTTCGGTCAGGGCAATATTCGAGGGCCTTTATATCCTGGCCTAGCAGTGAATGAAAAAGGACAGATACTAACTAATATATTTAGATTAATTCCAGATAATGATAATCTTAACCCTGCAATAGTTCGTATAAATCCTGAATCCGACATGCGAATTATACTTAGTGATTTCACTAACCTTGACCAGGGAACAGTTGTTCAAGATTGGCTTATTTCCGATTTAATTATAGAGCCATCTGGAGAAATCTTGACCGGTACATCCAATGTGAATGGTCTCGGTGCAGCGATTTATAGAGTTAATCCAAAAACTGGCAAACGCACGATTTTGAGTGATTTTACTAATGGCGCACAAGGACCTTCTTCCGATTTGTTATATAACCCCGGCGGCTTAGCGATTGAGAAATCAAGAAAAATTTTAGCTTTATCAAGTCCAGGACCAAATGGTGGTACAGGAAATTTTCTTTTACGAATAAATCCAAAAACAGGTCAGCGCGTTATTTTGAGTAATTTCGATGATCCTAAACAAGGCCCTTTAGCGCAAAATATCGTGGGGGTAGCGATAGAGAAATCTGGCAAAATAATCGCTTCTGGTCAGTTATCAGAAGATAATCATGTCCTTTTCCGAATAAATCCAAAGACAGGGGAGCGTGTTGTATTAAGTGATGATTTAAATTCAGATCAAGGTCCTAAATTTAATCTAATTCAAGACACAGCAATTGTTCCGTCAGTCGAAAGGCCATAATGCTCTAGACTAGCAGAGATTAATAATATCTGATGAGCTGCCATAGTTCCTTGGCAAGTTCATCAGGTTAATTTTTACAGGGCCATTCAGATTCTTAAAATGCAGTTCAAAATTAATCTTTACGTCTGTGAACGAGCGAGGGTTTTGTTTGTTCCTTACCTATATACTTTTTTGACCGGGGTATCGTAAGGATTCCTGCGTGAATGAGTAACATCCATGATTTCGTTACATCAGGAATAGGTTATTTATTTATAAATATTATTAATCAACAGGTTGAAATAAATTTATCTATTGCCGATAATTCACATTATGTAAAATAGGATATATTCTCAATCATCAAAGGAAAAAATTTCATAAGATTATATCCAGTAGAACTTCCCTCAACATTCCTTCCTATTTATTCACATTTCGCTGAATATCCTTATATCCGTTAAGTGATATAAACCTTTTAAATCAATATGGAACACTATGCTGTTCAACTGATTTAGTTTCCAAAAGTTTGTAATGATGTTGCCTTTAGGCAGAAAAAATGGAAGATGGGTAAATTCCAACAAAGGTACGTAATGCGTCATTCGTTCTTAAGATTGCTTATTTTTCTCGTTAGAATCCTTCACATACGCATAAAGTGTTGGTTTCGAGATATTCATCATTTCGCAGATTGTTTTGATCGGTAGCTTCTTTTCTTGATACAGTTCAACCGTCAACTGGCGTTTAGTGGTATCTAGCGATTTAGGTCGACCGCCTTTGCGGCCCCTAGCACGAGCTGCTGCAAGCCCTGCACGCGTACGATCTTCGATCAGATTACGCTCAAACTCTGCTAAAGCACCAAAGATGTGAAAGATTAACTTTCCGCTACTTGATCGAGTATCGATTGATTCTTCAAGGCTCCGAAAGCTTACACCCCATTGCTCCAGACGATTAACCCATTCAATTAAATCTTTCAGAGAACGACCCAAACGATCTAATCGCCAAACTACCAATGTATCACCTTTACGTAGTAATTCACTGAGCTGTGTCAGACCAGAGCGTTCAGTTTTAACTCCACTAACCTTATCTACAATTATTTTCTCACACCCTGCCGCTTTGAGGGCATCTTCCTGTAAATCAGACTTTTGATCATCCGTCGATACTCGTGCATAACCGATCAGCATGGCAAATAAGTAAAGAAACTCATTATATAGCACATTATTGTTTACCTTGATTTCTTTACCGGGTATATTACCTAAAATCCCGCTATTTAGGAAACAAATAATGATTTTTTGAGCAAGTAAAACAAACCACCGTTTTCTTTACCTCAGCAAGGAGGTCATCATGCCGCGAATGCGTATTCTCAATACTGTTGAACGGTACGATTTTGATTTTCCACCGACATTTAACTCCCTTCAACGTAAAAAGTACTTTTATTTCTCTGACACTCTTTATCACATGGTATCAGGCTTGCGATCGCCGGCACATCAGGTCGGATTTCTGATTAGCTGCGGTTATTTTCTAGCGACTAAAAAATTTTTTGCAGCTAACGAGTTTAGAGCGGTTGATGTTGAATATGTTACCCAAAAACTGGGATTGCCAGATGTATTGGTTAATTTGCATGAATACAATGATCGTACTCGTCAGAAACATCAACAGACCATACTCAAGTATTACGGTTATCAAGCTTTTAGCAGCCAAGCCAAAGCATTTTTAAACGAAGAAATTAATATTATGGTACGTTCTCAGTTAAAGCCTCGTTTGATCTTCTGGCGCTGCATTGATTTGCTGATACGGGAAAAGGTGCAGTTGCCGGGTTGTTTCACTTTGACTGATTTAATTACAGCAGTGATCAATCGACGTAAAGATCAATTAGTAAACATCATTCAACAACAACTATCCTCAGAAGCTAAACAAGCATTGGAAGCCCTGTTTGAGCAAACCCCTGTATTCGGTGAACAACACCCAGGAGCAACTTCGGCTTATCGACTGACTCTGCTAAAAAAATTGTCGCAATCAGCACGTCCAGCAAAAATCAAAGAACGCGTTGTTGACTTGGTGTTGATTGGAGAATTGTATGGCCAGTTCCAATCGACCCTGCGAGCACTGGACTTAAACCGTGATGGAATCCGTTATTACGCCAATAGTGTGTTGAAATCAGAAATCTTTCAGATCACCCGACGGCGTGATGAAGACCGTTATTTGCATTTGTTGGCGTTTATTGCTCACCAGTATTATCGTCTGCAAGATAATCTAGTTGATGTGTTACTAAACAGCATTAAGAGCTATCAAAACGGCGCTCAGCGTGAGCATAAAGAACAGCGTTATGCACAACGGGTAGAGCGCAATCAGGTGGTAAATAAATTGCTGCGCTACATCAATAGCAATTGGCTGAGCTTAGTATCAGAGATTCAGACCGTCATACAGGATGAAGCGCTGACCGATGCGGAAAAAGTGAATCGGATCGAAGCATTATTACCCAAAGATCAACAAGACTTGATAAATCTACGGGATAAGTTGGTAACACAGTTAAATGAGGATGACTATTACCAAATTCTTGAAGCGCGTTCTCTGCGTTTGCAAAACCGTGTCAGTCCGATTCTCAAAGTGCTCACATTTCAGTGCGAACCGGCAGCGCAAGGATTGCTGGCAGCCTTGAATCACTTTAGAAACAATGACGGCCGCATTGATAAAACTGCACCGGTTTCATTTCTGACTGAGGAGGAATATACAGCAGTCACAACTGGTGAGCGCTTTCGCGTGTCGTTATACAAAGCATTTTTGTTTCTACATGTGCAAAATGGCATAAAATCCGGCACTGTAAATTTACATCATTCTTATAAATATCGTCCACTGGACGATTATTTGATCAGCAAGGGTCGCTGGCAACAAGAGAAATACATTCTGCTGGAACGAGCGGGACTACTAGATTTTGTTGATTCTGAGCAAGTACTGAAGCAATTAGATGAAGCGCTATTGCAGCAATACCAAGTGACTAATCAGCATATCGCAACCGGTGACAATACTTTGGTCAGTTTCGATGCTAAGGGACGTTTTCAGTTAAAAACGCCACAAAAAGAATCACATGGTGCAGATGCAGAGCCGCTACGCAATTTTTTTCCTGAACGACAATATGTGTCATTACTGGAAGTAATGGCTACTGTCGATCGTTATAGTGGTTTTTTGAACGAATTCCAACATTGGCAACAGCGCTATCACCATCAGCGTCCAAAAAAGCAGACTTTTTTTGCCGGTATCATCGGTCTGGGTTGCGAGATTGGCACACCGAAAATGGCCCGCATCTCACAGGCGATCAATGAATCGGAGCTGGAGCGCACAGTTAATTGGTTTTTCTCACTTGAGGGTACTCGTGCTGCCAATGATCGTGTTGTGGCATTGATTGATCAGATGGGATTACCCAATTGTTATCGACGTACTCCCGATCAGCTGCATACGTCCAGTGATGGCCAGAAATTTGAGGTTTTAAATGATTCTTTGAATGCCAGCTATTCATTCAAGTATGCCGGAAAAGATCTAGCCAGCAGTGTCTATAGCTTTATTGATGAGCGTAATATCTTATGGTATTCCACCGTATTCAGTGCCGCTGAGCGGGAAAGTGCTTTTGTTATCGACGGTTTGATGCACAATGATGTCATTAAAAGTGATATTCATTCTACTGATACTCATGGTTACAGCGAGGTTATTTTTGGCGCAACACATTTGCTGGAATTTTCTTATGCTCCGAGAATCAAGAACCTGAAGAAACAGCAGCTGTATCTGTTTAAAAATCATCGGCACATTGATCGTTCAAACTGGAAGATTCAACCATCAGGCTATATTGATACTGATCTGATTATCCGCCATTGGGATGATATTTTACGAATGATTACAACAATTAAACTCAAAGAAACTACTGCATCAGACATATTCAGACGACTAAATTCCTATTCCAAGCAACACACCTTGTACAAAGCACTCAAAGCATTTGGTCAGATCATTAAATCGCTGTTCATCTTGCGATACATTGATGATGTAGCTCTACGCCAAGCCATTGAGAAACAGCTGAACAAGATCGAGCATTCTCACAAATTCACCCGTGCAGTATCGGTAGGCAATCCTCGAGAGCTGATTGAGACTGAGAAGCAAGAGCAAGAAGTCGCAGAAAGTTGCAAGCGGTTGATTAAAAACTGCATCATTTGCTGGAATTATCTGTACTTAATTCAGAAACTATCTGACACGAATGATCCTGCGTATAAAACCGCGCTGCAAGAGGCACTGGCAAACGGTTCTATTATTACTTGGTTACATATTAATTTGCTGGGAGTATACGATTTCTCAGAGGAAAAACTGCAAGATACGGTAGGTATTCAAATGCCAAAACTAGCACTTGAAGCAGAGGTAAAGTAAAAAAGGAGGCAAACAGTGAATGACGCATTACGTACCTTTGTTGGAATTTACCCATTGATGAGAATCTGGTACAGGCAGTCTGGGAAAAAGGACGAGGGATGCTGGAGCAAGATACATCCGAGTGGCGCAAGGACCAATGTGGCGCGTGGATAAACCGGCAACAATATAATAATGTGAAGTCAGAATATGGTTGGAAGATCGTAAATGTTAAGCCAGGCAGTCCAGATTCCCTGGAAAACCTGCAGCCATTTCACTGGAATAATGATTTCGATATTGCAAACGATAAGCCACACTGCAGGGTCACGGCGGACCGAACTGGATTGTTGCCCACTCAAGACATCGATATGCCGCACAATACCAGCGCTTGATCTACCAGTATATGGCTGGTTTTATTGATACGGAAGCTTGCAGGGTGCTAAATCGAAAAAAGAAATAATTTCTTCTACACACCCTGCTAACATAAGTTGGCAGCAAAAGGAGATTAATCAATTATTCGTCTAAAATTATAAAAAGAGACAGCTGCTGCGCAAAGCAGAAGTAAAGGCCAGAACTGAACGATGCCTTCGTACCATCGCGAACCTACGGTGATCGGAATTACTAATCTAAAATCCAGCTGATTCTCATCTACGCCAGAAAGATGAAGCACGTATTCTCCCGGTTCATCAACGTGAATCTCAAGAGAAATACTGCCTGAATGATAATTTTTTGCGGGAATTGAAAAAAGCGCTTTCCCCAATTTGCCATCAGCCTCCCTGAACAGGCTGAGTGCCACCGATCGCTCACGTACGGAAACAGGATACAGTAAGTCAATGGTGATACTGAGTATGCCTGGGCTGGGTACTTTTCCACATAAAATGGGAACAGACATTGCACTTAAGGCATCCTGCGGTATTTCATAGTCTTTAGGAATAAAATAGGCAGAATAACCAATTAACAATGTATCAGACTCAATTGTGCAAGTACCACCACGAAACCCTTTTGGGTATGTTTCCGACATGTCGCCTTGAGAACTTACGTGGAACTGCATTCCAATCAGAATAATGACCATTAGCGTACTGATAGCAATCATAAGACGCCGGGTATGTATCGATAAATTTTGCCAGATTGCAGTCATAAACTCCTCCTTGGAAATGTTTGCTGGGATCGAAAAGGGGATAATTTGCTTAACTCATTGCTGCCGAAAACCAGTATCTGGATTTACTCGCAATAAACAGGACTACCCATAAGGTAAGAATAAAGGGAGATGCCAGAACAGGCAGGCCCATGGGTGTCAGTAGACTAGATAATACTGCCTGGCACAGCACGGCCAGAATACCGGCCAGGATCGCCAGCAAGGCGCTTTTGGCACTGGGCTCGAGAAAAACCCAGCCGATTGCAATCATGACCAGGGCCGGATTGAATCCATAGAGTCCCGCCTCGATAGCACTTGCATGGACGCCGAGTATTGCGGGTACGACAACCCCGATGAAAGCGCCGCCAATCACCATCAGCGCGCCGCGCAGGGAGGCGATGGCAATTCCGGTAAGAAGCATGCCGCCGGCAAGCGTATTGTCGGTAAAGATAACCTGGCCTATGCCTCTTGCCAGTGCAGTGAACCATGTTTCCAGAGGGAGGGTACCTATATCCATGACGGCTAACTGCATGCTTGCTGCGGGTAACGCTGGGCCAAGTGCGTAGCTGTCGAAGGCGTAGATCGTTACCAGAAATACCCAGCTGACCAGGACAAATGGTGAAGTTGCGGCTGGCATGTTAAAGAGCTGGAGCATTCTGGTCAGAACTGCCCACATGAGGCTCGACAGCATGGATGCCAATACAATATAGAGCCAGAGCTGGGGCGTATGTTCAAGAAATATTGAGAGGCAGGCGCCTGACAGCACACCGTTGAAGCCATATAATCCTGCTTCGATATCGGCTTTGCAGAATCTGCAGGCATGAGCAGTCACAGTGCTGCTGATCAAGCCAACGGTTGCAGCCAGCCCTGTGATCGTTCCGCCTGCGTAGAATGCCGCCAGTACGATCAATCCTGTGACGGCGTTGTTACAGAAAACGACCTGTCCGGCACCCCTCAGCAAAATGCGTAGAGGTGTGGGTATCCTCTTGTCCAAATTTAATGACCAGTTCAAGGTGGTGTTCCTCTTTTAAATTGAGTGCATCTTTGTTGCCTGATTGTTGGTGCAAGGGGCGCTGCGCAGGATGTCCTCTGCAGTCAGTCGTCCGATATGGGCGACTTCGCCATTGCCGGTCACCATCGCGGTTACGATGGTGCCATCGATCAGGAGGCTCAATTTCTTCGTGACCAATTCGGGATCCTGTATACCACTTTGCGCAACCATTGCTTGCAGCCTGGCATTGATTTTTTCGCCGTGCCGGTTGGCAATTTCCTGTATCCAACTGTTACCCTTATCGTGCTCGGCGACCGCATTGATGAACACGCAGCCGTAAAAATCCTCGCTTTTGAACCAGTTCTGCATCAGATCAAACAAGGCCAGGATACGCTCAACGGGAGAGCAATGCATTTGCGGCAAATCCCGATCGAACCAGCGAAACCAGATACTTGCTTCAGCCTCGAATACTGCCTTGAGCAAGTTTTCTTTCGAGCCGAAATGCAGATACAGCGTGCGGCGGGATACGCCTGATTCTTCGATAATTCTGGCGATGCCCGTGGCATGTATGCCTTCCTTGCAAAACAGGCGGCAGGCCGTCTGCAGCAATTTTCTTTTATTGGTTTCTTTCCGTGAATGATGTCTGGGTCGTGCCTGCGTTCCGGTGTCTAACATAGCAATGATCGATTGGGTACTTCGCCTTCAGAGCGGCAGCGAAGCTTGATTGAAAATTTCCATTATCGTCCCGCCGCCAATTGTTGTTTGATTTTTTTTGCGATTCTGCCAGCCTCGAGACGGATTTCCCGTAGCAGACCACTTAATGGGTTTACTTGCCCGATGAAGTAGAGGCGGGGGGCGTCCTTGAACTCCTGGTCGCCCGAAATAACCGATCTGTCATTCTCGTCGGTGATGCCTGGCACTTGAACCAGTTTGGAAATTCCGGTGCGAAAACCTGTGCCCGCGATGATGACATCGGGCTCCAGCGTCGTGAGTGAATGGGTGCTGCCGGGATCGGTTGTCAGCGTGCGCAGGACATGTACGGTTCGCCCGGTGATTTTCTGGATCGGACCAACGATTCTGATCCGGCCGGCCCGGACATCGTCCACGAAAGGACGATAGAGAATGGGTACGACATTGTTGATGGCGTATTGTTTGGAGAGTGGCAGG
This sequence comes from Candidatus Brocadia sp. WS118, assembly GCA_007618135.1. Lineage (GTDB taxonomy): Bacteria > Planctomycetota > Brocadiia > Brocadiales > Brocadiaceae > Brocadia. Next base: position 37,480 of record PHFX01000013.1, read on the forward strand.
GTCGGATAGGGAAGACCATGCGCGCTCAGGTTGCCGATCATGCTGCGCTGCAGGAAGCTCAATATGCGATCCACGATAGTACCGGGCCAGTAGCGGGTCCATACGCCAATACCGATCAGTGGAATGCCATAAACGCTTTTAGGCAGGATATGCGGGGGCGTTCTGCCCGATACGGTGACATGACTGGCGTGTTCGGTCAGCCTGCTGGCAATTTCGGCGGCAGAATTGCCGGTGCCGATGACCAGCACATGCTTGCCGGAAAAATCTTGAGCGTTCTTGAATTTCGAGGAGTGAATGATCTCGCCGGGGAAAGTTTCCATGCCTTCCCATTTGGGTATGACTGGAATGCGGCACCCGCCAATGGCCATGACCACAGCGCGTGATTCAAAACGTTTGCCATCAATGCTGGTGATGATCCACAGGTCGCGGTCGGGATCGTAATTGACCTGTTTGATATCGATGTTTGTTTGTACTGTAAATCCTCCCCGCTCAGGGAAGGTCTCCAGCAGGCGCACCACTTCCTCGCGCGAAGGCCAGGAGCCGGCGGAGAGGGGAAATTTGCTGCCTGACAAGGCCGAGAAATAGCGGCCGGAATTCAGGCGTACGCCATCATAGTGATTGCGCCAGACATCCCCCACCGCAGCGGTGCGTTCCAGTACCAGCGGTTCCAGGCCCGCTCTGGCCAGCTCATAGGCGGCTGACAATCCTGCCGGGCCTGCGCCGACCACGGCTACATCGTGAATATCATTATTTTTCATAGTTCACCTTGTTTGGTATGCAGTTATTCATGCTCAAAAATGCACGCGACTGGCTGCCATAAATCCCGATGCGCGGATGAAGTACTCAGGAAGCATGCGTTGCGGTTGCTTCAGCGTGGTGAACAATCTCGACATCGATCGGCACCGGTCGCATGATCGTGTCCGGGATGGGCGCGGTTGGAAATACTTTTTCCATTAGCGCGATGACCTTTTCTTCCGGGGCATCGGTCTGGATATCGACAACGATTTTGATATTTTCGTAACCAGGCGTGCCTGCCTCCAGACCAAAGGCTGTCCGGAAATTGACTCGGCCCGAAACGTTCATGCGCAGGGATTCCACATGGATGCGGGCGGCTGATAAAGCGGCGATATAAGTATTGACCAGGCAAGCACCCACAGCTGCCAGCAGTAAATCTTCCGGTGTGGCGCCCATTTCTTCCCCGCCATAGCGTTTGGGTTCATCGGAAAGCACCACTTGGCCATCGGTGGTGTGCGTGGTGCTATGAAAGCCGCTGTCCCACTCAACTGTCGCCCGGTAGCCAGGGTTAGCGATATCGCCTTTGTCATCTGCTTTGATCGAATCGAGCGCTGCCCATATCCGTTTCAGGTCGAGTCCATTCACGATAATGTCGGTGGTTGAATTAATCATAGCTAAGTCTCCATGATGAGCGCAGGTGGTGGAAATGAATTCCCCTTATCTGCCTGATAAAAATATTTTACTGATTGTCATTCTAGCACACTTATCGCAAAAAGTATACCGATCGTTCTCTTTTTAAATCCTCTTCTAAAACAGATGGATAGCCTAGAAAATTAGAAACCTGAGGCGCGCGAGGTGTGTTGATGAGCTATGAAGAAAGGCAGCATGGTCGGTTGAGTTTTTCGGTGGTGTGATGATCAAAGAAGGCGCCAGTGCGAGACTGAACGAAACATCAGGTCGAGAATAAAGAAAAATAAAAGCGGTGATTGGGATTCTTGCAAACAATAACCTCAATCGTTACTCTTATTTTTCTTGATTCGCGACCTGACCCCGATATTGCGATACAAAAGCTCAAATCAATATGAAGCAGAGGCAGTAAAATGAGAAAAATTGCTTAATTGGTGTTCCTGGAATTTGTTGACTACGTCACCCACTACTCTTTAGAAGCTGTCTGGCAAAACGATTTCCATTAGAATCAAGGATTTTGATAACAAGCTAAGAGATGTCATACAAAACGGATATAAATAATGAGGAATGGAACTTGATAAAAAAGAGTTTGATCCTGTCAGCAAACGTGGCAATAGTCACAAACATAGCAAAAGAACCATTGTGAATGCCATTCTGTATGTTGTCAAAGGCGGTATCCAGTGGCGGCTGATGCCGAACGATTTTCCTCCCTGGCAGACTGTTTACGATCATTTTAGCCGGTGGAACAAGCGTGGTGTCTGGGAGGAATGCCTGGATAAGTTGACGCTCTTTTCTCGTCAAAAAGCTGGACGCTGTGCCGTACCCAGTTATGGCATCATTGATGCACAAAGCGTGAAAACTCAGTACGCCAGCGAAGAACGAGGAATTGATGGTGGCAAAAAAGTTAAAGGTCACAAGCGGCATATCGTGGTAGACATTCTCGGTAATTTACTCCACGTCAAAGTTCATGCTGCCAATGTGAGCGATACCAAAAGCGCTTGTACAGTGCTGGAAGGTGTCATCGATAAATACCCTTCACTCAAAGCATTCTCAGGGGATGCCGGTTATCGAGGTACAGCAGTTGATTTCGTAGTTAATGGGCTAGGCCTGGCTTTGCACATTTCAGAGAAAATCGAAGGTAAATGGGCTGTTTTACCGAAGCGGTGGGTGGTCGAGCGCACGTTTTCCTGGCTTGGTAACTTTCGCCGTTTATCCAAGGATTTCGAAATCTTGCCGGCTACTGCCGAAAACATGATTCGAATCGCCATGATGAAAATAACACTTGCAAAATGCGTCTAATATTTTACCAGACAGCTTCTTAAAGTGCAAGAAAAACGTTCCGAGGCCCAAAAAACTCTGGAACTTGTTGACAGTTATCTCAAGGAGCATGCACAGGATGAATGGCTGATCAGCGGTCTGGCCGGTGTTGAAGAACAATTGGATGGCCTGCTTTCCAAGCAAAAAGAAATCGTTCAAGAAGAGGCCAATCAAGAAAAAGCCGTGACGACTCTGGAACGGGTGACAAAATCACTTGATGACTGCCAGAAGCAATGCCGCACTCGGAAGCAGGAGCTGGACGACGCATCAATAAGGCTTCAGCAAGGTAAAGATGCATTAAGCCAGTTGCTGGGGGATCGGCTGTTGCGTGAATACCGCACCGAGAAAGAAACTCTGCTTCGTGAAATGGCCTTCCTGACGAAAATAGCGGAGCTTGAAGACCACCGGGCCAAATTGGAAGATGGCAAACCCTGTCCACTCTGTGGTGCGACAGAGCACCCATTCGCGGAAGGCAATGTTCCCGTTCCCGATGAAACCGAACAGAAGATTAAAGCACTCACCAAACTGATCAGCAAGGCTGAGGATCAGGAAGCCGCTATCAAGAAACTTGAAGAAGCTGAGGTCACGGCCCGTAAGAATCTGACGGAGGGTGAAAAGCAGGAGACAGCAGCGGCTAATGACAAGAAGGCTGCCGAGAAATCCTTTGCCGAGGTGAAGGAAGGTCTGGAAAAACTCCGTGCTGATTTTACCGCACGCAGGCAGGCCGTCTCTGCCAAACTCCTGCTGCTTGGCATCACGGAAATCCCCGAGATGCAAGTTTCATCACTGCTTGAGTCACTCAGAGCACGGCTGAATGCATGGCAGGCCCAGGTTAAGAAAAAAGCTGAAATCGAGAAACAGATTGCAGATCTCGACAGTGAGATGAAGCGTCTAGATGCGGTCATTGAAACCCAAAGTACCACCCTGGCCGAAAAGCGGGAACGCCTAGAGACCTTGAAAAAGGATCACACCATCGGGAGTGACGAGCGGAAAGCATTGTACGGTGATAAAAATCCCGACAATGAGGAGCTCCGCTTGAACAAGACCGTTTCTGATGCCGAAGATGCCGAAAAGAAAGCCAGAGATCGGCACAATGAACTGCACCAAAGATGGAACACCGCAAAGACCCATATTGAATCTTTGAAAAAGCGCATCGACCAGAGAGAACCAGAACTGAGAAAGTTGGAAATTGAATTTTCCACAGCGCTTGCGCCTGCGGGCTTTTCAGATGAGGTACAGTTTTTGGAGGCCAGACTGACCGCTGAGCAGAGGGATGAGCTGTCTACGAAAGCAAAGAAACTGGACGACAACCAAACAGATCTCAAGGCCAGACAAAAAGATAGAGAAACACGTTTGGCCACAGAAATTGCCAAAATGGTTACCAACAAATCTCTTGAGGAGATGGAACCGCAATTCAAAAAGTACGAAGATTCTCTGAAAGATCTGCGGAATATCATTGCCGGTCTCAAGCACAAGCTGAGTGAAAATACAGCAGCCAAAGAGCGGATAAAAGCAAAGCAAACGGCTATTGAGGCCCAGAAAAAAGAGTGCCATCGATGGGAAAATCTGCACGAATTGATCGGCTCCGCAGACGGAAAGAAATACCGCAATTTTGCCCAAGGGCTGACTTTCGAAATGATGATTGGCCATGCCAACCGGCAACTGCAGAAAATGACCGACCGCTACTTGCTGGTCCGTGATGATGCACAGCCGCTGGAACTCAACGTGGTTGACAATTACCAAGCGGGTGAGATTCGGTCCACGAAGAACCTTTCCGGTGGTGAGAGCTTTATCGTCAGCCTATCGCTGGCACTGGGGTTGTCCCACATGGCCAGCAAGAATGTCCGTGTGGATTCACTATTTCTGGATGAAGGCTTCGGCACGCTGGACGAGGAAGCCCTCGACACCGCTCTGGAAACCCTTGCGGGTCTGCAGCAGGACGGTAAGCTAATCGGTGTTATTTCGCACGTACCAGCCCTAAAGGAGCGGATTAGCACCCAGATCCAGGTAACGCCTCAAACTGGAGGCAGGAGCCAGATATCCGGTCCTGGATGTTGTCGTAACGGATCTGTCTAGCGGAGCTGAAATTTCAAGAAGATGATTAAGAATAAGGAGACATGAATGAACAAAAAAATCAGCGGCGCAGAGTATCCTCTTTCGAAAATATTCAGCTCCGACTTTGACAACACGTATCACATCTGAAACTAATTGATTTTATGGTGCTGTTGAGAGGAGTCGAACCTCTGACCTACTGATTACGAATCAGCGCATTACATTACTGTAGTACCCGATTACCAGGACATGTGAATCATTTCTGAAAAAAGATAAGCAATTCTAGCCTATATCTTTTTATCGCGTGGCACTGGTGTAGCACCATGCTTTATTTTATATGCCTCTGAACTGTTTTCAGTAATTTCTGCCAAATGCTTTTAGATCAACGATATAGGGAGTTGAATCATGAGAGAACTGGAAACTAATTTGCTGGATTGGCAGAAACGGTATGGAACGGAAGAAGCTTGTGCGCAGGCGCTGACGCAGCAACGCTGGCCGGAAGGGTTCCGTTGCCCGCGCTGCGGGCATGATCATGGTTATGTCATCAGCACACGCCACTCCTACGAGTGCTCCAAGTGTCATTACCAAACCTCGCTTACGGCGGGAACACTGTTTCACTCCACCAATCTGTCGCTGACTAAATGGTTCTGGGCGATTTACCTGTCTGCCTCGGACAAGGGTGGCATTTCTGCCGTACGTCTTTCTAAACAAATCCAGGTTTCCTGGGTTACGGCTTGCCGGATATTGCGCAAGATTCGCATTGCTATGGGACACAGGGATAGCATCTATCGGCTGCACGATCTGATTGAGATTGACGATGCCTTGGTGGGTGGTCGCCGCAGTGGAAAGCGAGGTCGTGGTGCCGAAGGTAAAACCCCAATACTGGTGGCAATTGAGAACCGAAGCAAGTGTGCCGGATTTATCGCCATGCAACAGGTCTCTGCTGTTACTCATGAAACAGTAGCAAAGTTTGTTCAATGTCATCTCCCGCCCAGTCAGTTGGTGCGTAGCGATGCGCTGGCTTCCCTGGCGGAAATTGGCAAAACCCAGCATCATGCCGCACGGGTGTCGCCGCCTGATATGGCGGGCGAATGGCTGCCCTGGGTGCATATTGCCATCGGCAACCTCAAGGCATTTCTGTTGGGCACTTATCACGGTGTATCGTCCAGGTATCTGCAGGAGTATCTCAATGAGTTCTGCTACCGGTTCAACCGGCGTATGTGGGAGGCCGAATTGCCGCTACGCCTTCTCAATGCTTGCCTGACGCACACTCAGATCAAACTGAAAATAGTATAGAGGCATAATAAATTATGCGATTCTATAAGTGATTTTCAATAATCAGTTGTGGCATCGCCTTTTTTATCTATATGTCAACATTCCCTCTAAAAATATAAGAATTTTCCTATATATCAATATTATATTTTCAGTACTTTTTGTTTATTATGCCGTAATATTGCCTCAA